>JABILA010000040.1 GCA_018654745.1 Alphaproteobacteria bacterium | reverse complement strand
GTCTGCGAGGGCCGCACGCCCATGCAAACCCTGGAGGATGGTAAACGTATCTGGAAGGAAAAGTTTATAGACCAAACTTGACCTGACAGACGCCGCGTCAAAATCGGTAACTGTCAGATCAGGTCTGAATTACTACAATTTAATTAACGACATCGCAAGTCAAACCAACTTGCTGGCCCTGAATGCAACGATTGAAGCTGCCCGGGCAGGCGAAGCCGGTAAAGGCTTTGCGGTCGTGGCATCAGAAGTCAAAAACCTCGCCAGTCAAACGGCTCAGGCCACGGAAGACATCGGTAACCAGATCAGCTCAATTCAGTCGACGACCAAACAGGCCGTTGATGCGATTGAAGGCATTGGCGCGACAATTGGCGAGATGAACGAAATTGCAACGGCCATTGCCTCCGCCGTGGAAGAGCAAGGGGCTGCAACAAGTGAAATCAGCCGAAATGTTCAGGAAGCCGCAGTTGGAACGCAACAGGTCTCGGAAAATATCAGCGAAGTCCGTTCAGGTTCAGAGCAAACTGAAAATTCTTCAAACGAGGTTTTGTCAGCTTCACGCGAACTTTCTGACAAGTTTGGCAACCTGCAGTCTGAAGTTCAGACCTTTCTGCAGGGTATCAAGGCGATTTAGGACTCATAGGTGGAAATCGACTTTTGTATCTGAGGTTTTCCGGTTTGTTACAAAGTTTCCGGCAATGGAAATATTTCAGATACATCCAATCGCTATAAAAGATCAGGTATTGCTGATGCCCGTAGCCGGTCAACAACAACGCCGAAAAAGTAAATGAGTAGTAAATGATTGGTAATGGTGACTTTTTGTCACCGCGCGTATTAAGGTCCGGTGTCAGACACCGGGCCTTTCTTATGGTGAACTGTGAACGTGCCGCTATTCCTTGTGCAGGGACGGTGGCAGAACAGTTGCCCGGCGAAGCAAGATAATTGAAATCCGCCGGTTTTCAGGCAGGAAGGGGTCTTCCGGTGTCAACGGGTCCTGATCTGCCTTGCCGATGACGCGCGCGATCCGCTCAGGTGCCACACCATATTCCTGAAGCACACGGCGGCTGGCATTGGCGCGACCCGAAGACAGCTCCCAGTTAGACTCACCATTTTTCTTGTTGTCATAGGGCGAAGCATCCGTATGACCGGATATCGATACGTCATTTGGCAGTTTTCCAATGACTTCGGCGATTTCCTGAACAATCTTCTTTGATCTTGCTGTCAGGTTGTGCGTTCCGGCAATAAACATGGAACCGCCTTCCTGATCCACGATCTGGATGCGCATGCCTTCTTCGGTCGTGTCGATCTTGACCTGGTCAGAGATGTCTTCTTCTTCCAGTTTTTCCTTCAGCGTCGCTTCAAGAACCGTCTGGGCTTCTTCAAAAGAAGACTGCTCCCGCGCTGCCATTTCTTCTTCCAGCTGCTTGTCGGTTGCATCCTCAAGAATTTCACTGTCCGCTTTGGAAACATCCGTCGGCGCGGTGAGTTCCGTTGTCAGTTGGACAACAACAGCTGAACTTTTGCTATCCGAGGATTTGGCGCCTTCGGATGAAAGCGTCAGACCGCCCATCACACCGCCAGAGCCTGAGCGGGAAAAACTTACTGTAGTCGGGGCAAAATAGTCGGCGATACCACTTTTTTGCTCATCCGTCGTCACGTTCAACAGCCACAACAACAGGAAAAAAGCCATCATCGCGGTCACGAAGTCAGCATACGCCACCTTCCAGGCGCCGCCATGAGCGCCGCCTTCGACCTTCTTGATCTTCTTGATGATGATATTACCTTCGGCCATAGCCGTATCACCTGTTCATTTCTGATCTGTTTGTCACAACGACAGCGTTAACCCGGATTCGGGGCATCTTGAACGGCTTCTTCCAGTTCGGCGAAAGTTGGTCGTTCATGAGACGAAAGTATCTTACGGGCAAATTCAATGGAAACGGCTGGCGGGTATCCGTTCAGATGCGCCAGGAATGCCGCTTTCATACAGTTAAAGTATTTGGTGTCCGCATCCGCGTAATTGCCGAGGCTGGTGCCAATCGGGCCCACGAGACCATAGGCCAGCAAAATTCCCAGAAACGTACCCACAAGGGCTGCACCAATCAAACCACCCAACACCTCTGGTGGTTCGGCAATTGAGCTCATGGTCACGATAACACCCAGCACGGCGGCAACAATACCGAAAGCAGGCAGGCCGTCTGACATGGCTGTCACGGCATGCGAGATATCGTGTGCTTCTTTGTGATGCGCTTCGATTTCTTCGTCCAGCAAGGCTTCCAGCTCGTGCGGGTTTTCCGTGCCCATGGTCATCAGACGCAAATAGTCACACATGAATTCAACGGCATGGTGATTAGACAGGAAAACAGGGAAGGGTTGGAAGATGCTGCTGTCTTCCGGATCCTCAAGGTGGGATTCCAGCGCCAGCATTCCCTTGGCCTTGGCCAGGCGGAAAATTGTATAGAACAGGGTCAGCAATTCAATGTAGGCATCCTTGCTGTGCGGAGAGCCCTTCATGACGCGGCCGAAATGCTTGCCCACACCGGTCAGCACGTGCTTGGGGTTTGCAATAATAAACGCGCCAACAGCAGAACCAAAGATGATCAGCAATTCGAGCGGTTGCCATAGCACACGGACATCGCCGTGCGGCATGTAACCGCCGAGCACCGAGCCGACAACAATCAAGAAACCGATGAAGAAAAACATATATTAATTACGACCGATTCTAGTTGTGGAAGTTAAACATAAGCGAAACTCCGCCCCAACAAATCGGCCTGCCCTGTGTCTGTATGGTTCCCGCATAACCAAGTCCCTCAATAGACCAAATATTCCGGGGTTGTTTCAAGGGCAAAAGTGCAAATTTGTTATAAAATGGAAGCACATAATGGATCAATGTTGATCCATGTGGGTAAAAATCAAGAGACACCTCCTGCAGCGGTGATACTCATTTGCGATACGGTGTATCCCGCTGCGGTTATTCTGGCAACAACTTCTCGACCATGTTCGGGGTCGCGGGTTTCAATCATCAGGTCCAGATCGGCCCCTTTTACCGGCACATCCGAGAATAATCTGTGATGGGCAACCTCGATGATATTGGCACCGGCTTCGCCGACAAGGCTTGCGATCTGGGCCAATGCACCGGGTTGATCGCTGATTTCCACGCGCAGGCTGACAATTCGTCCCTGGCGAACAAGGCCCCGGGAAATCACAGACGACAGCAATCGCGAATCGATATTGCCACCGGAGATGATCAAGCCGCAATTTCGCCCTGAAAACAGCTCAGGATGCGCGGTCAAGGCTGCAAGGGCAACCGCGCCAGCACCTTCGGCGACAGTTTTTTCAATTTCCATATATAAAACAATGGCTTCTTCAATCTGGGCTTCGGTCACCGAGAGAATGTCGCTGACGTGCTCCCGTGCAATATCGATGGCCTGCTGTCCGACGGCCTTGACCGCAATGCCGTCTGCGATGGTCTGACCGCCAATCACTTGCTCGCCGCCCGCCAGCGCCCGTTGCATGGAAGGATATAGCGCAGCCTCGACGCCGACGATCCTGATATCGGGATTTATGCCTTTGGCGGCAATTGCACAGCCTGAAATCAGGCCGCCACCGCCAACAGGCACGATCAAGGTGTCTATTTCCGGATAATCGCTTAGCATTTCGAGTGCCGCCGTACCCTGACCTGCCATGATATCTTCGTCGTCATAGGGGTGTATGAAGGTCAGACCCTCTTTGGCCGCGAGCATATCCGCGTGCGCCCGGGATTCCTCAAGAGTTTCGCCTTCAAGCACCACGCGCGCGCCAAAACTCCTTGTATGCCGGACTTTGTTAAACGGCGTAAATCGCGGCATAACGATTGTCGCCGGCAGACCCAGATTTTGGGCATGATAGGCAACACCTTGCGCATGATTTCCCGCAGACATGGCGATGACACCGTTTTTGGCGGTCTCAGCGTCCAGGCGAGACAATTTGACGAGAGACCCCCGATCCTTGAACGAGCCTGTAAATTGCAGGTTTTCAAACTTCAGAAATACATTCGCGCCGGAAATATTGGACAACGTCCGCGAGGGCAGGGTTGGCGTACGGACGCAAACACCGGCGATGATGTCGGCGGCGGCTTTGATGTCATCGAGATCAAGGCTCATATCAAGATCACTTCGCCGGGTTCAGGGTTAGCGTACCAACTGAACCGGCTTCAATTGCAGACCGCTCCATGGTCATGGGTAAATCTTCGACATTTCGCCAGGTCTCGGCAAAATTGCTGTAAAACGGCGAAAAGATGTTCCCGGATTCGCCCGTGGAGTGAATCCAGCGGGAATTATCGAGGTTCGACAAGTCGTAAATCGCGCGCAGGCTGGGCCCGTGAAACTGACGGTAAGGGTGATCTTCGTCTGAGATTTTATGCCTGCCAACATTTACCGTAAAACCGTCACCGCCATTAGGGATTGAGACGTCAAATATGCCAGCCAATGAGCCAACATGGGTAAACGGGTTATGATCTGAATGGGCGAAATGCATGTCACCCCAGCGCCAGTTTTCCATTTTGGTGTCGTCAGACCTTTCACCGGTATCTGCCAGGGCATTGACCAAAGCCGATGCAATCAGATTGTCACAGGTTTCCGTCGCTGATGTCTTCACGTTGTCACACCAGTGATCCTGCCCTCCGATAAGGACATTGCTGATAAATACGGATCGTGAATCCTGGTAGCTTTTGAAGAGGTCACCCAGTTCATCCGCATAAACCAGTTTGCCCAACTCCCGCATCCAGCTGTTGTAAATCAAGGGTTCAGGTCGTTGGCGATCCATGATGCCATCCCACGCAGACAGCATCTTCACGGCCTTTTTGGCTTCTTCGCTGGCGGGCGCGACTTTCAGCAACCGCGGCAAAAGATCAGTGGCATAAAGCGACTTTATGTCGGCTTGGATTTCCCGGAAGCTGCTAACCGAGTGTTTTTCCCGGCCCGTCAGCAGGCTTTCAATGCGTCGCGCACGATAGGGAGCGGCCCACTCGCCTGTAATGAAGTGTGGATAGCTCTTGTCGACTACCTTGTGATTGGCTGTCGCGACGTAATTGCGCGCCGGATTGTAGGTGTGGGGCAGTTCTTCAAAGGGGATGAAGCCTTGCCAGTCATATTTGGCATCCCAGCCTGGAACCGGCATGAAACCGCGAATTTTGTTATCAGGGTGACGAACGGGCACCCGACCAGGCGCGTAGTAGCCAATATTGCCATCAATATCGGCATAAACCATGTTTTGCTGAGGCACATCGAACGAGCGTATGGCGTCTACAAATTCGGGCCAGTTTTGCGCCCTGTTGGATTTCAGAATTGCACTGGCTGTGGTGTTGTCAGTCCTCAAAGCTGTCCATGAAAAGGACAGGGCGTGCCCATCGCCCGCGACTTTGGCCGCCGTATCCAGAACATCTGAAATTATCGGGCCATGGCGGCTGAAGCGTACCGTCAGATTGACGTCTTCGCCGTCTTTAACCTTGATCACTTCCTTGCGTGTTTCAAAATCAGCGGTACCTGTGGGCGTCACGTATTTGTCGCCTTCAAGCTTTTCGATGAACATGTCCTGAACGTCTGGACCGGTATTGGTGAAGCCCCAGGCGATACGCTTGTTGCGGCCCAGAACAACACCGGGAATGCCGGGCAGGGTTGCGCCCATGACTTTTACATCAGGTGTTTCGATGTGGGCAAAATACCAGACGGGCGGGACGGCCAGACCAAGATGGGGGTCATTTGCCAGTAATGGCTTCCCCGAAGCCGTTCGTTTGCCCGAGACAACCCAGTTGTTTGAACCGTTTGCCGGGTCTGGCACCAGTTCATTTGATGCGGCAGCGAACTGATTGAGTGGGAGATCTATACCTTCATAGAGACTGGCGAGATCGGGCAACGCTACGGGCGCATCGCCCGGATAAGGGGGATACAGTTCCTGGATTTGTTTCTGGCTGAGACCGCCTTCTTTCAACATACGCAAACGAAGAAGTTCACTGCTCCAGTTCGCGCCCAGGTCCCAGGCCATCATTTTTGACCAAACCAGCGAATCCGCAGGTTTCCAGGGGCGAGGTGTTACACCCAGAACATAGAATTCCGGCGGCATAGGCCCTTGAGGCTCACCGATAAAAGCATTTACTCCAGCCGCATAGGCTTGCAGCATGGCGCGGGTTTTGGGCGTTTCGTTGGCGTAATTTTGCTCGGCAAAGTGATAAACCGATAAAGTGCGCAGGAACTTGTCCGTTTTCAGGCCTTTTTCACCGAGAATTTCCGATAATTTCCCCGCCCCGATGCGGCGATTGAAATCCATTTGCCATAGACGGTCCTGGGCATGGGCGTATCCAAGCCCAAACCAGCCGTCAGCCTCTGATTTTCCGTAAATATGTGGGATGCCATTTGCATCGCGCAGGATTTCAACGGGAGCAGAAATACCCGCAACAACCATTTTCCCGTCAATTTGCGGTAATGATCCCCTGAGCACAAGAAAACCGCCACCAAATACGATACTCGCCAATATCAAGATACCGACGACAATTCCTGCCATCCAACGCATTAACATTCACCCTGTTGTTGCCGCCTGATTTCAGACGATCTTTATTATAAATTGTTGTCAGAAAGTTGCCGGAATGGCTGTGTGTGCCTGACCGGCGACATAGAAACAGAAAAACACCTTGTCTGAAAGTTCAATTAGCGCATTTGTCCGTGTTCAGGCGGCAACCAGATCGCCGGTTTTTGTCCCCTTACGGGCATCCCGCTGCAGCGAAACCCTGGAAGTATGACGCGGCTGGAAATGTAGTTCGCAGACATCAAGCACTGTTCCCTCGTCAAACGGTTTGCACGAAAAGACGTCGAGATAAACATCACCCGTCAGTTCGGCAAAATGGGCTGTGATATTTGATGTTTCTATAAGCTGGACCAGGGAGTAACCGGCCGCCTCGGGCGTGTCGGTCGCGAAATGCTCAATAACAGGCTCACCGAAGGCAATCATGCCGATTTTTTCGACCAGATCAGCGCTGAAACACCGGATTTTGTCGGCGTCAGTGATCGCTGAACGATTGCAATCAGCCATGTCCAATATCAGATGTTGGCCCCAGGCCATGGCATCAAACTCCATAATTCAGATTAATAAACACAAATAACTATCTGTTATAAAATAGTTATCCGTCTTTCAATCGTTTGGCCGCTGCGACAGCGTAATAACTCAGGACACCGTCAGCACCGGCGCGTTTGAAGCCCATCAGGCTTTCCATCATCACACGCTCACCATCCAGCCAGCCGCGATCGGCAGCACCGGTCAGCATGGCGTACTCACCACTGACCTGGTAGGCATAGGTTGGTACCTGGAACTCATCCTTGACCCGGCGAACGACGTCCAGGTATGGCATTCCAGGCTTCACCATCACCATGTCAGCACCTTCCGAGATATCCAGTGCTACTTCGCGCAAGGCCTCGTCGGTATTGGCAGAATCCATCTGATAGGTTTTTTTGTCGCCACCGGCCAGATTTGGCGCAGATCCAACGGCGTCACGAAACGGGCCGTAAAATGCAGAGGCATATTTGGCTGAATAAGCCATTATTTGCACGCGGTCGAGGTCTGCTTTGTCCAGAACGTTGCGAATTTCCCGCACCCGCCCGTCCATCATGTCCGATGGCGCAATAACGTCACAACCAGCCTGGGCCTGGTTCAGGGCCTGCTGGGCCAAAACCTTTACCGAGGCATCATTAACGATATAGCCGTCCTGCAGAAGTCCGTCATGACCATGATCTGTATAGGGATCGAGTGCCACATCACACATGACACCGATGTCATCACCATGTGCGGCCTTGATCGCCCGGACAGCCCGGCAAACGAGATTTTCCGGATTAACCGATTCGCTGCCTTCTGCATCTTTCAGGGACGGGTCCGTGAACGGGAACAGGGCTACAGCTGGTATGCCGAGGTCTTTTGCCTTGCCAACAGCATCAACCAGCAGATCGACACTATATCTTTGCACATCCGGCATCGACGCCACGTCTTCTGTCTTGTTCTCGCCATCAATGACAAAAACCGGCCAGATCAGATCATCCACTGACAAATGGTTTTCGGAAATTAGCCTGCGGGACCATTCGTGGCGGCGGTTTCGACGCATGCGTGTACGTGGAAAGCCTGTGCTGGCGCGATGACGTTTCAAGACGATCTCTCCTGAAGAACAAATGTGTTCAGAACCAAATACACCTCAAATAAAGACAAAACAACGCCGCAATAGACTGGCTGTTGCATTCCACACCCGAGGCTGGGAAAATAAGGGAAATTTTCCGTTGGTCCTGTATAAGGAACCAGCGGACGAATAACCAATCCCCAAAACGTTTTCCGGAGACCCTTATTGTGGCTGCCAAGACTACCTCTGTTGCCAAAAAGCGAAACGTAAAATCTGTTAAATCCACAAAAACAGGTGCGCCAAAGCGCTATCAGGTAAAACACCCCGTGCGCTTTGTCACTGCGACCAGTCTTTTTGATGGACACGACGCCTCGATTAACATCATGCGGCGCATGCTGCAGGCCGGTGGGGCGGAAGTTGTGCATCTCGGGCACAATCGCTCGGTCGAGGAAATCGTCGTTGCAGCCATTGAAGAAGACGCCCATGGCATTGCCGTGTCGTCCTATCAGGGCGGGCATGTCGAATTTTTCAAATACATGGTCGATCTTTTGAAAGAACGCAACGCCAGTCACATCAAGGTCTTTGGTGGTGGTGGCGGTGTTATTATTCCTGAGGAAATCGCCGATCTGCATAAATATGGCGTGACACGCATCTATTCACCCGGAGACGGACAGTTCCTGGGGCTTGAGGGCATGATCGACGACATGTTGAAGCAGTCGGATGTCGATCTGACCAAAAAACAGCCAAAATCACTGGCAAAATTGAAAAAGGGTGATTCCGGGACCCTGGCGCGACTGATTTCCGGTCTTGAAGCCGGGAAAACAGCGGCGACGGTACGCAAAGACATCGCGAAACTGGCAAAATCCCGGGGGACGGTTCCGGTGTTGGGGATTACAGGGACCGGCGGTGCCGGCAAAAGCTCGTTGACCGATGAGATCGTGCGCCGTTTTCATCTCGATCACCCGGAACTGAAAATAGCCGTCATTGCGGTCGACCCATCAAAACGGAAAACCGGTGGTGCCTTGCTCGGTGACCGTATCCGCATGAATTCCATTGGGGTGCCAGGCATCTATATGCGCTCTCTGGCAACCAGGGGGTCGGGGTCAGAAGTAGCTTCTTGTTTGCCTGGTGCCATATCAGCCTGCAAGGCAGCAGGTTATGACGTTATCGTCTGCGAAACTTCGGGGATCGGGCAGGGCGATGCAGCCATTGTCCCCTTTGTTGATGTCGCAATTTACGCCATGACGCCTGAATTCGGGGCCGCCAGCCAGCTCGAAAAGATCGATATGCTGGATTTCGCCGATATCGTTGCCATCAACAAGTTTGATCGGCGCGGCGCGGATGATGCCCTGCGCGATGTGCGCAAGCAATATCAGCGCAATCATGAACGATTTGGCGAGAAACCTGACAACATGCCGGTATTCGGCACAATCGCTGCAAAATTCAACGATGATGGTGTCAGCGCCTTGTACGGCGGCATCCTTGAGGCATTTCAGGATAAGGGACTGGCCGACTGGGAAAACGGTATCGGGGGGACAGGCCATGTCACCTCCCGCAGGGATTTGTTGATCCCGTCAGACCGACAACGCTATCTGGCCGAAATTTCGGAAACGGTTCGGGCTTACCATCAGTCAACACAAGATCAATCGAAAACAGCGCGGGAGCGCCAGCAACTGCTCGCGTCTGCCCAAATGGTCCGGGATGCAGGCGGTACCAAAAAGGATTCCTCGTCGCTGGAGAAACTTGCCAAAGGTCGGACAGATGCACTGGATGCCAACAGTGTGGCTTTGCTCGACAACTGGCCTGCCTTGCGGGACGCCTATGCCGGTGATGAATTTGTCTCCGAGGTGCGCGGTCGCAAGTTGCGGACGCCGCTGAAGACGATCTCCCTGTGCGGTACCGCGATTTCAAAAGTCGCCCTGCCGGGGTTTGATGATGATGGCGATATCTTGCGCTGGCTTCGTTCCGAAAACCTGCCGGGAAATTTCCCCTACACAGCCGGTGTGTTCCCGTTCAAACGTGAAGGCGAAGACCCGACACGGATGTTTGCAGGTGAGGGCGATGCTTTCCGAAGCAACGACCGCTTCAAGTATTTATCAAGAGACAGCGAGGCCAAACGCCTGTCGACGGCTTTTGATTCGGTTACGCTTTACGGCAATGACCCTGACAAGCGGCCTGACATTTACGGCAAGGTTGGCAACTCAGGTGTATCCATCGCCACTTTGGAGGATATGAAGGTTCTTTATGGCGGCTTTGATCTGTGCAGTCCTTCTACCAGCGTGTCCATGACAATTAACGGGCCAGCACCGACGATCCTTGCGATGTTCATGAACACGGCCATGGATCAACAGATCGCCAAATTCAAAAAAGAAAAGAAGCGTGCGCCGAAGGCCGCCGAATTGAAAAACATTCGCGCCTGGACGCTGGAAAATGTACGCGGCACAGTACAAGCCGATATCCTGAAAGAAGATCAAGGCCAGAATACCTGTCTTTTCTCCACTGAATTCAGCCTCAAGGTGATGGGGGATATTCAGGCTTATTTTGTCGACCACAAGGTTCAGAATTTCTATTCGGTATCGATCTCCGGCTACCACATTGCCGAAGCCGGTGCCAATCCGATCAGCCAGCTGGCCTTTACCTTGTCGAACGGCTTTACCTACGTCGAAGCTTATCTGGCGCGGGGCATGAAAATTGACGACTTCGCACCGAACCTGTCGTTCTTCTTCTCTGCCGGGATGGACCCTGAATATTCTGTGCTGGGCCGGGTTGCCCGCCGGATATGGGCCACCACCATGCGGGACAAATATGGCGCATCCGAGCGTAGCCAGAAGCTCAAATATCATACGCAGACATCCGGTCGTTCCCTGCATGCCCAGGAAATGGCCTTCAACGATATTCGCACGACGTTGCAAGCGCTTGTAGCGTCCTATGACAATACCAACTCCCTGCACACCAACGCCTATGACGAGGCGATTACAACACCAACCGAAGACAGTGTACGCCGGGCCATGGCGATCCAGATGATCATCAATAAGGAATGGGGCTTGTCGAATTGTGAAAACCCCAACCAGGGTTCGTTCATCATGGAAGAGCTGACGGACCTGGTGGAAGAATCCGTTCTGCAGGAGTTCGAGCGAATTTCGGAACGTGGTGGTGTGTTGGGGGCCATGGAGACAGGTTATCAACGCGGTAAAATCCAGGATGAGAGCCTGTATTATGAAACGCTGAAACATGATGGCAGTTATCCGATTATGGGCGTCAATACATTCCTGAATCCGAAGGGCGAATCGGCTGAGACAACGATTGAACTTGCACGGTCAACGGCTGGTGAAAAGAAGAGTCAGCTCAAGCGTTTAAAGGGTTTTCATAAATCAAACGCGAAGGACCGGGACGCCATGATCAAACGCCTGCAAGACGCTGCAGTTGCGGGTGACAATGTCTTTGCTGTTTTGATGGATGCCGTGCGTGTTTGTTCGCTTGGCCAGATCACTGATGCCTTGTTTGAAGTTGGCGGACAGTACCGACGCAATATGTAAAAGGATGTTTTTCTGAAAGGACAGGCCATGGTTCAGCGTTGGAATATGATTGTGGTGTGCCTTGTCTTTTCTTTCGGTGTGTTCCTGTTCTCCGGTGTGGCGTCTGCATCCGACAAACAACAATTGCTGGACAGGATAAACCTGCCACCCGGTTTCAGGATTTCGGTTTTCGCCAAACTGATCAAGCCGCGTTCGCTGGCCTTGCACAAGGCAAGTGGTACGGTGTTTGTCGGCTCCCGCGGCAGTGCGTTGCATGCACTGCGCGATACGACCAAAGACGGCACTGCGGATCAAGTCATTGCCATCTCCAGATATCTGAATGTGCCCAACGGTGTCGCTGTGTTGGGGGACCGGCTTTATGTCGCAGAGATTGACCAGATTTCGTGGACAGCCCTTCCGGTTACCGACAACAAACCATCATTCGTGCAGATCAAGACGGACCTGCCGCCCAAGCGCCATCATGGCTGGCGCTATCTTAAAACGGGACTGGATAACAATCTCTATGTAACCATCGGCGCACCCTACAACATCGGCATGCCGCAAGGCATGGAAGGGTCAATCCTGGTTCTGGATGGCGATGGTCGCAATGTCAGAACGGTTGCCAGTGGTGTGCGAAATTCAGTTGGGCTTGATTTCCACCCCACGACCGGTGATATGTTTTTTACCGATAATGGTGCTGACAATATGGGTGATGACATCCCGCCTGATGAGCTGAACCACGTTACGAAAATCGGTCAGCATTTTGGTTATCCCTGGTTTGGCGGGAAAGACACCAAACTGTCGGGCTACGAAGATAAAACACCGCCGGGGCCGGTGGTTGCGCCCGTGATTAATTTTCAGGCACATACAGCCAGTCTCGGCATTACATTTTATAAAGGCAGCCAGTTCCCGCCAGATTACAAAAACGATGCCTTCGTGGCCCAGCACGGATCGTGGAACCGGACCTCGCCTGTCGGCTATCGCATTGTGCGGATCAGGTTCGATGCCAACGGCAACGCGGTCAGCAAAGAAGTCTTCGCTGATGGCTGGCTGAATGATGGTGAGGTCATCGGCCGTCCGGTCGATATCGCTGAACTGGTGGATGGGTCGTTGTTGGTGTCTGACGATTACGCAAACGTGGTTTATCGAATCTCATACGGCAAATAAAACTGGTGATGTCGCTCTACTGATAGATGGCGGGCGTTGTAACGTTGTGAATGCCGGCGTCCGCCAACAACTCAACCACTGCATCAACACCTTCCTTTGGCATGATGTCCTGGTCCAGGGCCAGGCCGCGAACACCATGATGTTGAAAGGCGTTTAATCTGACTTTTGTGTCCAGGCCGAGTGACTGGATGAAGGCGACTAGCTGATCCAGTTCTGCCGTGTTGTCTGTCTTACCCGGGATCAACAGATAGCGAATTTCATAAAGCTTGCCTGCCTTGAGAAGAACACGTGCAATGTTCTGTGCCGCGCTGGTGTCGTGGCCCGTCAGTTCCTTTTGCAGATCCATTGCAAAAGCCTTGATGTCCAGCATCACACCATCGGTAACCGGCAGCAGGTTTTGCCAACCAGCGATATCAAGCATGCCATTGCTGTCGATAAAACAGGTCAGGTCCGATAAATCCGGGGCTGACTTGATGGCGGTGAATAGGTCTTTGACAAAATCAGCCTGCATTGTGGCTTCGCCGCCGGAAACTGTAATGCCGCCCAGGAACGGTTTGTGGATACGGATCAAGGCCAGGATATCATCGACGCTGAATTGCGTTGTCATGGGACTGGCGCTGATGGGGCAGATGGTCAGACAGGCGTCACATTGATCACAAAGTGCCGGGTTAAAAATGACTTTGTTACTTTGCAGGGTGAGGGCACCGGGATCACATGCGGGAACACAATCGCCGCAATGATCACAGATTCCAATGGTGTAGGGATTGTGACAGGCGGAGCACGCCAGATTGCAGCCTTGAAAGAACAGGACCAGGCGATTGCCCGGTCCGTCAACAAAGGAGCACGTCAGGATTTTGTTAAGTGTAGCCAGGGGAGAGTTCATGACCGACGACACGTGGTTTGCGATCAAGTATACCCATGAGATCGGCGGCTTCAGCCCCCAACCCGGTTGTGTTCGTGCGTGATCCTTTTTGATCATTGAACTTTTGCACATCGGACAACCTGATCATGTAGCCCGTCACACGGACAAGATCGTTGCTGCTGACATTGGCGGTAAATTCGCGAAATCCACTGGCAAGGGCACCTTTGCAAAGTTGATAAAGGGCTTCGGGATTGTTCTTCACCGTCTCATCAATGGTCAGGATTTCACTGACGCCTGACGGGTAATATTGATGCTGTGGTGCCAGGGCCTGCACGTGACTTACGGGGTCCGGCTCGGTCCCGTAGGGAATACGTATGCCAGGTGTCGCTTCTATATCATCACTCAGACCGGCCTGGGAATGCAGCATGGCGCGTCCTTGCCAGGCATTCTTAAGCGGTCGGGCTTCAACGGCCTCAGAAAGCATTTTACTAATCCTGAGACCAAGGTCGTTTGCCTTGTCATCGAAACCGTAGCGACCTTCCAGGGCTGCCTTGTCCTGCAAAATGTTAACCGCTTCCGCCATGGCATAGATACCGTACATTGCAGTAAAGCGATCCCGGTCAATCCATTTTTCCGAGACCAGGAAACTGTCAAAAAAACCGGACTGGTCAAACAGATATGAAATCCGGGTTTCCGTCAGCCGAAAGTTCATATCCATGTAACGCGGTAAGACTTCGTTCAGAAAATGGCTCTCACTGTCTGACAATTCAGCAACGGCTTTAAGATTGATTCGGGTCAGGGTTGATGAGCCTCCGGCGACGGGCAGGGCGTTATAACAACTGACGATACCGTATCCCCGATCGTCAAAAGTTGCTTTATGTACGGGGTGATTGGCGATGTGGGGTTTGGAACATTTTAAGATGTTATCTGTCGCCAGACGCAGGATGTCTTCAGTGCTTGTGTCAGGGTCATAAAGAAATGTCAGGTTGGGCGCGACCTGGCCCAGCTCGGCGTCAATTTCCAGAATGGCGCGGGCAACGCGGTTATCTGACGGGCCGATATTGGCGTGCATGAAAGCGTCCGGCAGTGTGCGATCCAGATAGCGCCAGAACAACCTGATTTTCTGGCGAAGGGCGTCATCGCTGACGCCGTCACAAAAAGGCAGTAACAGATTGTCGAGGTCCCCCAGATAAACGGGCATGCCTGTGACCGACGGCACATGATGATAGGCGATCATCAAGGTGTTGATCGCCTCATCCAGATTTTGCGGAACAGGCAATTCCAGATAATCGCTGCCGTTTTTCAAAACAATACTGTAATCCGGCAAAACATAGCGTGGCTTGTACGGTGCATGTCCCTCGAACATGTCGCAAATGATCCTGTCGTCCAGGGCTTCCTGGACATCTGCATCAAGTTCCGGGTAGGGCAACATATTCTCGGCTTCGACAGCCAGGTAATGTGCTTTTTGAGCCGGACTCAAAGTCGGGTCATTGGTTATCTTGCGCAGCTTTTCAGTGATTTCCGGCACGTTTCGACTCCGTCGAACTGAAACAGGTTTCATTCCCCTGGTTATAATGTGGATATGCCGGTTTGCACAGCAATATTGTCAAGCAGGTTCGACGGGATGACGAAGGATGGTCTTCAGTTTTTCGGGCTTTGCCCGGCGTGGATCGGAAAGATAGATTTCGTGATGCTTGTCGCGCAATTTCATACCGTTTTCATCAACGAACCGGTGCATACCCTGGATGACCGGCGGTTCGTCCGAATAGGGACCAATGTGCATGATTTGCACTACGTGGCCTTCTTTCAAAGTATGTTCATAGACGGAAGATAAATCCCGATCCAGTTTTTTGCTGGCGCGCTCAAAGGCGACTTCCTGAACCTCTGCAGTGACCCAGTCCGGTTGCATCAACATCATGGTCCATTTCCAGGGATCACGATCAGTCATACTGAATTCTTCCGGAATGTCCGTCCACCACAGACCTTCAAGTGGCATCACTGCATAATCGACACCGCCGAGGTCTTTCTTGATGTGAAATTTGGCGGCGTAGGAAATGGAATAAAGCGCTTCGATAGCCTTGCCATAAGGGCCGTCTTCCGTGGGGCCACCTGTTCCATCGATCATCAGAAAATTCATGTCGGGTACATCGACAAAGACCGGTGCCTTGGCCGATGCGTTGTACAGGTGTTTAAGGTCTTTTTTCAGGTCGATCTTCATGAACTGTCTCCGAGTTTATCAAGGGTGCGATTGATCCAGTCGATTTCAGCTTTCAAATGCGTAAGGCTGTAATCAAACATGGCATCAACAAAGTCGGGTTGGGATTGTGCCTGGACCTGTGATCTGACCGTTAGTCCCTTGTGGATGGTCATCAGCTCCGTCTTGCGCAGTTTTAATGTTTCCAGGGCGAGTTTCTGGTCCACGGAAGGCCAGTTTGCCAGCCCGAGCAGTACAGCCGGATAAAGGTTTTCTGCCTGTCCAAGAAACTTCAGCGTCATTTTGTTGTGTAATTCACGCCCGGCTTCGGTCGATGCAAACACCTTTCGGGCGCGTTTGCCGGACGAGGCCTTTGCAAGCGATTCGATTTGTCCGCGTTCTTCAAGTTTTTTAAGGACGTAATAGATTGAAGAGAACGCCAGTTCCGTCCATTCGCGCATGTCACGTTGTTCGATGGTCTGTTCAAGGTCATAGCCATGTGCTGGTTTTTCGATCAAAAGACCGAGCAGGGCATATTCAGCTTTGGTGAGTTTATCATCCATTATTCTAGTGCTAGAATAACAGAGCGCAAATGTCAAATTATTGAAGGTGCTTAACGGGCGTTAGCCTGTTATTTTTCTTGTGGCGATCCTGCCGACAAAGCGCAAAGCCTCACGCAGAGGCAGGCGTTTGACGCTGGTTTTGGCGGCACCGGAGGTATAGGCAGACTTTTTGCTGTAATCGATAGCAACATCGACGATGACCGGTCGATTGGTTTCATCGGCCAGCCGATTGGCCTCAACCATTACTGCAGCCGGATCAT
The DNA here is from genome assembly GCA_018654745.1 of Alphaproteobacteria bacterium. Lineage (GTDB taxonomy): Bacteria > Pseudomonadota > Alphaproteobacteria > UBA2966 > UBA2966 > JABILA01. Next base: position 45,086 of record JABILA010000040.1, on the reverse strand, counting down.
CCGCACTGGACAGTTCCAGATAATGTGCACCTGTTGCCAGCGCGACACCCTCCAGATTAAGCCCTTCAAGTCCGGTGCAGGGGGTGCGGTTATAGACAATGCGCTGGGCCTGGGCGATTTGTGACAGCTCACCATCATTGAACACATAGAATACCGGTCCGATTTCCTGACGCGATGCCGTCAGCAATTCCATGCAGGTCATGGTGAAACAGCCATCGCCAACGACTGCAGCAACCGCGGTATCCCTGTTCGCCAGTTTGGCCCCGATAGCCGCAGGGACGGCGTATCCCATGCAGTTAAAATCGGTCGGCCCGATGAACTTGTCTCCGTCATTAATCGGCAGGAGTTCAGCCGTCAGGAATGTATGATTGCCGTCATCAACGACAAAGATCGAATTTTCGCGCTGGCTGCTTCGCAAATCACCAAAAAAGCTTTCGGGATTGACCCGGCCTTTCGAATCATGTTTTTGCCACAGGCCCCGATAATTGGTTTTGTCCGTGGCAATGTTGATCCGCATTTCCCCGGATGATCTTGCTCTGTTGGCAGATCCGCTGTCGTTCCCCATGACCCTGAACATGGCGTCCAGGATGGTTTTTGCATCACCTGCCAGAGCAACTTCGGCCGGGTAATTCTTGTTAAATACTTCGGGATCAATATCGATGTGAATAAGATTCTTCGGAGTTTCTGCGCTGAAGAAAAATCCCGTACCGATTTCGCTGAACCTGGTACCGATTGCGATCATCACATCACACCCGGCGAAGGCATTGCGTGAGGCCGGGACCGCAGATGGGCCAAATGCCAACCCGGTATGCAGTGGATGATTGCCTGGAAAAACGCCAAGGCCCTGCAGCGTTGTACTGACAGGAGCATCAAGGCGTTCAGCAAGCTTTATCAGTTCCGCCTGTGCACCGTTAGCACCCCAGCCTGCGAAAATTCCTGGACGTCTCGCCTTGCGCAACAACTCAACTGCCTTGCGGATTTCCTCCAGCTGGATTTCAGTTGCAGGAGTTTCAATCTGGTAGTCGGGCAGGGCGGTCACTTCACCCTTGAAGCGTTGCAGGTTAACCGGAATTTCAACAAAAACCGGTCCCGGCTTGCCACTGTGCGCCAGATCATGCGCCTGATAGAGCATGGGAATTATGTCGTCATAGGTTTCAACCAGGAAATAGCGTTTTGTCAGACCGTCAACAAAAGCCTTCTGGTCCATTTCGTGAAGTTGGTAGGTCTTATCGGTCTCCCGATCGATGCCGCCGCAGACAACCAGCATGGGAATGCCATCCAGATAGGCTTCACCAATGCCACTGGCGGCATGGGTCACACCCGCTGCAGGCACTATCACTAAAGTGCCAGTTGAGTCCGATGTGCGACTGACGGCATCGGCCATGAAAGCGCCACCGCCTTCGTGCGTAACCAGCACGGGATGGATCTGGTCGGAAGAGTTCAGTTCATCATAGATTTCTGTATTGTGAACGCCGGGTACGCCGAAAGTGAACCGTACCCCGAGTTGCTCAAGCGCATGGACCGCGAGCTCAGCTCCCGTTTTTCGCATTACACAGCCCCTGGTCTGGAAGTGCCGTGGATGATCGTGGCTGCGGCCATCCTGGCGGAAAAGACGCAGCCGCCGAGGAAAGTACCTTCCAATGCCCGAATGCCATGAACACCACCACCTCCAAACCCGGCAGCTTCTCCGGCGGCGAACAGGCCGTCAATCGGATTTCCATTTGTATCCAGAACACGACTGTCGAGATCTGTTTCAATGCCGCCCAGACTTTTGCGGCTGATGATATAGGTACGTATGGCAACCAGGGGCCCGGCGCGACGCTCGTCTATGGACTGGAACTTGCAAGTGCGGAGTTTGTCGGCTTTGTATTTGCGCAGTTCCGCAATTCTTTTGATCTGGTCATCTGTTGTCTGGTCGGGTCCCAGTCGCATTTGTGCATCATAGGCAGCGATGTCTGCGGCCATGCCGTCGCTGTCTATTGGCGTGTCACCATTCAGACCACTCATTTTTCCTGCTAATTCTGATACGCTTGAGGCTGTGACAATGTCTTCACTGTCGCGAATGGTTGCATCGACCAATTCGCTGTTGCCAAAAATCAAGTTTTTCAGCAAGCCAAACTTGCTTTTGTCCCGAATGGCCCGGTTTGATTCCGCACCCGAAATTGCAAATTCCTTGAGCATGATTTTGCGGTTCAGGATTTGCCAGGAATATTTCGGAATGTTTTTCTGTTCCGCAACCTCGCAGATGCGCTTGATGACTTCGCGTGTATCAAAGCCTGCAATCAGGGGACGGGGACCAATGCGCCGACCGGTGGCATCCATCCACAAGGCGGTTTTACAAGGTACCAGGCTCAACCCGTGCCTTGGCTTGCGTGGTCTCGGGTGGGATATCCCTGCGGCATAATTCCAGTTGTTCTGGCGATTGATGACAGATCCGCCAATGGCTTCAGTGGCGTCGTGCATCAAACCATCGGCGAATTTGTGCGATCCGCACAATATTTTCTCAGGCGGGGATGTGCCCCAGTCAGGGTGCCAGTTGTCGCGAATAATCTTGTCGTTGCCGTTCAGGCCACCAGCGGCGACAACAACGGCATCGGCGGCATATTCAAAAGCCTCACCGGTTTTTTCGTCCACGCCGCGGCACCCCGTGACCCGGCCATTGGTAAAGACCAGTTCTTCAACACGGGCATCATAGCGAATTGAAAGACTTTCCTGTGTCGCGATTTTTTGCATGTGCCGGGCTAGCTGATCGGTCAGCTCCTGTCCGGTTCCCCAGACCATGTGAAAGCGGGGCAGGGAATTGCCGGGGGTATCAAAGCCACGCTCAACCCAGTTCATGACGGGCAGAAACCCGATGCCCCGTTTTTTGACCCAGTCGTAGACATCCGGTGTTGTACGCTCGACATATCGCTGGGCCCAGTCATAGGACAGACCGTCATCCGGTGTCAGTTCGCCAAAACTGCACCAGTCCCGAAAGGCGATTTCCGGGCTATCGGCAATACCTGATTTGCGCTGGTCGGGCGTATCGACAAAGAACATGCCACCAAAGGACTCACGTGCCAGCCCCCCCAGGTTCTCAGCTGCATCCCGATCCAGAATGGTCACAGATTTTCCGGCTTCCAACAGTTCCTGCGCTGCGACAATACCGGCAATACCACCCCCGATGATCAGGACATCGGCCTTTTGTTCCGTCATATCGTATAGACCTTTTGCATGAAGCTTTCCCGCTCAGATCATTGTGTGGTGATTTTAACTGATCTGCCAGATCAAAAGCCGGGTTTTTCGACTGTCATCAACTTCAACGACTTCGCTTGCCTCAAAGCCTGGCACGTCAAATGAATTGCTGACGAAGTGTCTGCCAGGCTTCATTTCCTGAATGGCCTTGGCATAAAGCCTTGGCATGGGACGGGGCGACAAAAAGCAATAGACCCAGTCATAACCCGAGAGGTCGGTTTTCCAGATGTCCTTGAAATGTACGGAACAGTTCGCCGGCGCGAATAGCTTGAACCGCACCCAGGAGATGGCGAAGGGAAAGGGGGCTGTCTCAATGGCCTCAAATATCAGATCGGGCCGCTGTCAGGCCAGATACAAGGTCGTGCCACCAAGACCACTGCCAAGGTCGATACAGCGTGATCCGGCTGTTTCAGGCAATAATCCAGCCAGCGCCGACCAGGTTTTACGATTGGTCAAGTAAAGCGGCACGCCTTCGCCCGTGGCGTTCGAGTATACCAGCCAGATCAGAAAGAATGCCGCAAGATAAATCCATGAGGGCAATTCAAGCAGCATGGCGGCGGCAACGGCTGCCGGCAGCACAAGCTGGATTGGCAACCACCAGGCCGACAAGCCGCGATAATAGGTAATCAGTGCTGCGACAATACCCTGTGCTGCCAGAACATAAGGTAGTTCAACATTGAACGGCGCATTTCTGTTGATCACCAAAGTCAGCCCAAAGCAAACGGCAGCTGCGATCAGCTGTGCCACCAACGCTGTTGCAACAGGCGGATATTTACGTTTCGAGCTACTGGTCAATGGCTATGACCGCCATATTTGAACGCTTGTCAGGCCTTGATCAACACAAACGAGCCTGGCGCATCTTCGATGACGTCAAGCTTGCCGTCGCCAGGCACTCTGGCGGGGACTGTTTTCTTGTCCTGGGCCCTGATCCACTTGATCCAGTCCGGCCACCAGGAACCTTCATGTTGTTTGGCACCCGCGAACCAGTCGTCAGGCCCGGCTGGTAGTTTGCTGTTCGTCCAATAGCCATATTTTTTGGCGGACGGCGGATTAACCACACCGGCGATGTGTCCTGAACCTGAAAGCACAAACTTGATTTTGCCCGAATAAAGCTGCGTCCCGACGTAAGAAGACTTCCACGGCGCAATATGATCTTCCTTGGTGGCCAGGATATAAACCGGCGTTTTTACCTTGCCAAGATCAATATCGACGCCATCCAGCGTAATACCGCCCGGTGTAGACAGTTTGTTCTTCTGGTACATATTGCGCAGATAATAGCTGTGCATGGCCGCCGGCATGCGGGTCGAATCCGAGTTCCAGTACAACAGATCAAACGGGAAGGGGTCCTTGCCCATCAGGTAGTTATTCACCACAAAAGACCAGATCAGGTCGTTGGATCGCAGCATATTAAAGGTCGTGGACATCTCACGTCCTTCGAGATAGCCTTTTTCCGCCATGTTTTTTTCCAGCGTATCGATTTGCTCGTCATCAATGAAAACCGACATATCACCGACTTCGGCAAAATCAACCAATGCCGTGAAGAACGTGGCGGACTTGATGCGGTCGTCGCCTTTTTCAGCCATATAGGCCAGGGTTGAAGCAAGCAAAGTGCCGCCAATGCAATAACCGATGGCGTTGATTTCCGAGACGCCTGTTGCCGCTTCGACAGCATCTACCGCGCTCAACAATCCTTCCAGCATATAGTCTTCAAAAGACTTGGTTGCCAGTTTTTCGTCCGGATTAACCCAGCTGACGACAAATACGGTCAAGCCCTGATCAACCGCCCATTTAATAAGGGAGTTTTTGGGTTGTAGATCCAGAACGTAGAATTTGTTAATCCATGGTGGGGTAATCAGTAGCGGGCGAATATTCACTTCATCTGTTGAGGGAGAATATTGTAGTAACTGTATGAGATTGTTTTGAAAAACAACTTTTCCAGGTGTCGTCGCGATATTCCGTCCAACATCAAACGCTTCCGGGTCTGTCATGGAAACAGCGAGTTGACCGTCACCTTTTTCAAGATCACGCAGAAGGTTATCCAGACCTTTGACAAGGTTTTCGCCACCACTTTCAACCGTCTCATGCAAGACCTGCGGGTTCATGGCTGCAAAGTTGGTTGGCGACAGCGCGTCGGCAAACTGGGTGGTATAAAAATCGGCCTTTTGCCGGGTGTGGTCATCCAGCCCCTCAACCTCATGGACAGTGCGTTTCATCCAGTCCGCCGTCAGTAAATATGACTGTTTGAGGAAATCAAAAACCTGATTTTCCTCCCAGTCTTCGTGTTTGAAACGTTTGTCGCCGGGGGCAGGCTGGGCAACAGGCGCGCTTTCCGTGCCGGTCATCTTCTCAGCCGCGTGTTGCCACAGTTTCATATAGTCCTGCCACAAAGCCATCTGGGCATTGGCGACCTTGGCCGGGTCAGCCATCATTTTTTGTGTCAATTCGAGAAACGTGTGGCCGATATGCATGGGATCATCAAAGCCGGAGGCCTCACCTTCAGCCTGGCGTTTCATGAAATCTGCAATCAGGCGCTGGCTCTTCTCTGCGACCGACGACATATTTTCAGCCAGTTTGTCGAAATCAGGCATTTGGGGCTCAGTGCCATGTTGATCGCTCATTATACATTCCCTATGGTGTTGAAATAGCGTACAAAAGAACAAATTGCGGCGCATCGATAAAATTGGTGACACAAATAGAATGCGGGAAAGTACTGGTCGTCGCAACCAGTCCGAACAAAAATTGGTACTTTCGGGTTACCAGACGGGAAACCAAAGCACCCGGGCTATGACAGGGTGTCGTTGGACAAGGTCAAAACTGGAGCGAAGACGATGAACGAATCAGGGGGAAAATTAATGGGCGCAGACAAGCGTGTCGGGAATTCCGGACGCCGTGCGACATCCCGCTGGGTGCGAGGAACGACACTGACAGCGGTGATCGCTATTGGACTTGGCGGTTGTTCGTCCTTGCCAGACTGGGCAAATCCGGTTGACTGGTATGACAGTGCTTTCAGTACCGATGGCACGGCACCACCTCAATCAACACGAAAAGTTGCTGATGCGTCAGACAGCAAGTCCTTTCCCGCACTGAAATCGGTACCGGCAAAGGCACCTGCAACCAGCAGCGATGCAGATCGTGCAACCGTGACCTCCGGTCTGATTGCAGATCGTGACAAAGCCAAATACACCGACGAAGATTTACGTAGCGGCGGAAAGACGAGCGCCCAGTTGGCGACCCGGACTGCACCCAAGCCGATGCCGAAGCCTGTTCCGCAAAAACAGGTCATGAAACAGGTTGCTGCTGCACCCGCAGCTGCGCCAAGACCGGTTGCACCTGCGCCGATGTCAGCAGCTCCCCAACCTGTGCCGGTTAAACCTGTTAACCCGCGTCTCTCGCGCTTGCCAAAACTGGCCTCAGCGGCTGCACCACAGCCTGTTCCGCCAATTGCACCTGCGCCGCTTCCACCTTTGACAGCACCTGCTGTAACCGCGAAAATGGCACCTATGCCGACGCCCACAAGTGTCGTATCAGCACCTGCACGTGTTGCGACAACACCGCCTCCGGCACCATTGCCACCGTTGATCTCGGGGGCCGCTCCGGCACCTGTGCAAGTGGCCGGCAATGGCTACGTTACGCCAACCATGGCGGCGCCGTCATTTCCGAATGCGGGTCAAAATGCGCTGTCTCAGATGTTTGCGGCCAGCCTCGCGCAATCCGCCAGTACCGTAAGCACAGCACCGGCCAGTTCGACGTTTAATTCGCCGGTCGCCCAACCAATCAATGCGGGGCAGTCGTCGCTGCCGGGTATCGTGTTGGCTGCCTATAACGATCCCCTGACCGGAAAGTCCCCGGCCAGTGTTACGGTCAATCCGGGTGCTGCCCTTGTCAGCGCGCCTGCTTCTGCACGCAAGCTGGTTGTCCATTTTGGGAATGGCTCTTCCAAGCTGGGCCGAAAGGCCAAGAAGGAACTACGGACTGCCGCAGAAGCTTATAAAACAAACCGGCGCGGTGTTATCCGGGTTGTGGGTCACGCGTCCCACTTTACGAAGAACATGAACCTTGCCCGGCATCGTATGATTAACTTCCGTGTGTCGCTTGATCGTGCCAATGAAGTGGCACGGGAATTGATGCGCAATGGTGTTGATGCATCTGCCGTTCGGGTCGAAGCTGTCAGTGACGCGGATCCGGTATATTTCGAACATATGCCTGAAGGTCAGTCGCATAATCGGCGCGCAGAGATATTTCTTGAATTTTAAGCGTAAAAAGCCACTTTTTCAGGTCTAAAAACCCTCATTATTGAGCTTGCAGAGGGTGATTTCTGCGCAGGCATTCTGTATAACCAGGGCACAATTGGTCTAACCCCGGCACACTATTGCCAGGCCTGGTGAAAAATATGGATTTCCATCGCATTAAACGGCTGCCGCCGTACGTCTTTGCAGAAGTAAACGAGATGAAGGCGCGCGCGCGCGCGGCGGGTGAGGACATCATTGATCTCGGCATGGGCAACCCCGACATGCCGACACCACCACATATTGTTGAAAAGCTGGTTGAGGCCGTTCAGGACCCCCGGACCCACAGATATTCTGTTTCCCGTGGCATTCCCGGCTTGAGAAAAGCCTACGCCAACTATTATCAGCGTCGGTTCAACGTCGATCTGGATCCGGACAAGGAAATCATTGTCACCCTTGGTTCGAAAGAGGGCTTTGCAAATCTGGCCCAGGCCATCACGACGCCGGGTGATGTCATCCTGGCACCCAATCCCAGCTATCCCATTCACGCCTACGGATTTATCATTGCCGGTGCTGTCATCCGCCACTTGCCGGTTGTTCCGGGCACAACGGATCAGGGTGGAGATTTTTTTGAAAATCTGGATCGCGCTGTCAAACATAGTGTCCCGGCACCATCCGCAATTGTTTTGAACTTTCCGTCAAATCCCACAGCGCAGGTTGTTGATCTAGACTTCTATAAAGAGGTCGTGGATTACTGTAAGGCCCGTAACATCTACATTCTGTCGGACCTGGCCTACTCGGAAATATATTTTGACGGCGTCCCGCCACCATCAATTTTGCAGGTGCCAGGTGCCAAGGATATTGCAGTCGAATTTACGTCCCTCAGCAAAACCTATTCCATGCCCGGCTGGCGTATGGGATTTGCAACCGGAAACGCCAAGCTGATCCATGCCCTGGCCCGGATCAAGTCCTACCTCGATTATGGCGCATTTACGCCAATTCAGGTGGCGGCGACGGCAGCTTTAAACGGTCCGCAGGAATGTGTGGAAGAAGCCCGCCAAGTCTACAAGGCGCGGCGAGATGTTCTGATTTCCGGCCTCGCTGGCGCTGGCTGGGACGTACCAAGTCCACCGGCCACCATGTTTGCGTGGGCTCCTTTGCCAAAAGGGTTTGAGGCCATGGGGTCTCTTGAATTTTCCAAACTTTTGCTGGATCAGGCGCAAGTTGCGGTTTCGCCCGGCATTGGCTTTGGTGAATATGGCGAGGGCTATGTTCGTATTGCACTGGTCGAAAACGAACATCGTTCCCGTCAGGCCATTCGCAATATCAAGCGTTTCCTTGGCAAAGCGGATACCTCGAATTTCCCACCCTCTGACAATCAGGCAAAAGTATCTTGAGTACATCCTTGCGCATTGGCATTGCCGGTCTGGGGACCGTCGGCGCCGGACTTATCGAGCTTATTCAGAAGCACGGTGACTTGTTGGCTCGCCGAGGCGGAAAAAGCCTGGAAATTACCGCCGTATCCGCACGGGACAAAAGCCGCGACCGCGGCGTTGATTGCTCAGGTTATGAGTGGTTTGACAACGCCGTCGACCTCGCAGCGTCCGACAAGGTTGATGTCGTTGTAGAATTGATCGGTGGTTCTGACGGTATTGCACGCGAAGTCGTCGAAACCGCAATTGGAAATGGCAAAGCCGTAGTCACAGCGAACAAGGCCCTGATTGCGCATCACGGAACCAGTCTGGCCGCTGCCGCCGAAAGCATGAAAGTGCCGTTGTCCTTCGAGGCCGCCGTGGCTGGCGGCATCCCGATCGTCAAAGCCTTGCGCGAGGGACTGGCCGGGAATGAGATCAGCCGCGTCTACGGTATTCTGAACGGGACCTGCAATTACATTCTGACCCAGATGGAAGAAAGCGGGCGTGATTTTGAGGATGTCCTCGATGATGCACAAAAGCTTGGCTATGCCGAAGCTGATCCTGCTTTTGACATCGATGGTGTGGATGCCGCGCACAAAATTGCCATTCTGGCTAGTCTGGCCTTTGGCTGCCCGGTTGATTTTGATGCCTTGCATATTGAAGGTATCCGCCATGTCACCGCGCTGGATATAGCCTACGCGACTGAGCTTGGTTATCGCATCAAGTTGTTGGCCATCGCCCGTCGAGGCGAAGGCGGCATAGAACAGCGTGTGCATCCGTGCATGGTCCCGTTGCACACGCCTATTGCCCATGTTGATGGCGTCTTCAACGCCGTTGTTGCTGAAGGCGATTTTGTGGACCAGACCGTATATGAAGGCCGTGGTGCCGGGGCAGGGCCAACCGCTTCTGCCGTTGCCGCCGACCTTGTCGATATTGCCCGTGGCCTGAACCTCGCCCCGTTCGCAGTGGCTGCTTCAGACCTGCAGGAAGTGCCAACCTTGCCCATGGACGACCATGAAGGCCCGGTTTATGTGCGCTTGATGGTTCTGGATCAACCCGGTGTTATGGCTGATGTCGCAGCGATCTTGCGCGATGAAAACGTGTCGATTGAATCTGTTCTGCAGCGTGGTCGCTCACCGGGAGAAGTTGTACCGGTAATTCTTATTTTGCACGATGCGCGTGAAGGTGCCATGAAGCGGGTTCTCAAGTCATTGGAAGAAATGGAACCGGTTGTTGAACCACCACGAATGATTCGAATTGAGCTGTTATAATTTTCTGATTTAACGATAGTATGGGCGGCGACGGCACTTCGTTGACCTTTGCCCAATGATTTTACAGGGACCCCAGGAAAAAAATGTCTGACTATATTCTCGACCGAAATCTGACGATTGAAGCCGTCCGTGTTGCCGAAGCGGCAGCGATTGCAGCCCACCGCCTGATTGGCCTTGGTGACGAAAAGGCAGCTGATCAGGTCGCTGTGGATGCCATGCGCAAGGCGCTGAACGAACTGGAAATGGATGGCCAGGTTGTTATCGGCGAAGGAGAACGTGACGAAGCGCCAATGTTGTACATCGGCGAAAAAGTCGGTTCCGGCAAAGGCCAGAAGATCGACATCGCTCTCGACCCGCTGGAAGGCACAACGTTGACGGCGACAGGGGGCAACAATGCCCTCGCAGTTATTGCCTTTTCAACGGAAGGCGGATTGCTCAACGCGCCTGACACCTACATGGATAAAATTGCTGTCGGTGGTGGTTTGCCCAACGGCGTGATCGATCTTGATGCCGATCCCGGTGATAACATTCGGGAATTGGCCAAAGCCAAATCCTGCAGCCCGTCAGACATTATTGCCTGTATCCTGAGCCGCCCGCGCCACGAAGAAATGATTGCCAAGGTTCGTGAAGCCGGTGCTTCCATTCGTTTGATCCCGGATGGCGATATTGCAGGCGTTATCGCTACGGCGACGCCAAAAACCGGCATCGATATCTATATGGGAACCGGCGGTGCTCCTGAAGGCGTTCTGGCTGCAGCGGCCCTTCGCTCCATTGGCGGCCAGATGCAAGGCCGTCTGGTGTTCCGTAACGATGACGAGCGCACCCGCGCCCGACGCGTGGGCATTGAAGATCTGGATGCCAAATACGATCTTGATCAACTGGCCAGCGGTGACGTGATCTTTACTGCAACCGGTGTAACAGACGGCTGGATGCTGGACGGTGTTCATCGCGATGGCGATGCCGTGACCACTCATACGCTGGTTATGCGCTCCAAAACCGGCACCGTTCGCTGGATCAAGGCCCGTCATGCGGCTGGCAAGGTCAACAGCTAACAGATGACAGATCAGGCGGCGAATATTTCGACGCCTGCTGTTCTGTCGGTAGAACAGTCCGTTTCCGGTCGCCGCTGGGAAAATCGTGAAGGCGATGATCGCATGGCACGTGCGATCAGCCAGCAGTACGATTTGCCTGATGTTGTTGGCCGTTTGCTTGTTGCCCGGGGTGTTGACGTCAATGACGTCGATTCCTACCTCAACCCAACACTCAAGGACCTGCTGCCTAATCCATCAATCCTGCAGGATATGGACCTGGCCGCCGGGCATCTGTCTGCGGCAATACAGAATGGCGAGAAGATCGCCGTTTTTGGTGATTACGACGTAGATGGTGCAACATCATCTGCCTTGTTGACCCGTTTCCTGTCGGCTGTATCCGTACCCCCTCGTATCTACATTCCCGATCGCCTGAAAGAAGGTTATGGGCCAACCGCTGGTGCGATGACGTTATTGGCGGACGAGGGCGTCAAGGTCGTCATTACCGTTGACTGCGGGATATCTTCATTCGACCCTCTGGCCGTCGCCAAAAATGCCGGTCTGGAAGTGATCGTTGTCGATCATCACGTAGCCGAAGCAACTCTGCCCGAAGCCGTCGCTGTCATTAATCCCAACCGGTTGGACGAAGATGGCTCCCTGGGGCATCTGGCAGCAGTGGGCGTTTCGTTCCTACTGGTTATCGCCGTAAACCGGGCCCTGCGCGAGGCTGGCTGGTATCAATCGAGGCCTGAACCAAAGCTGATGCAATGGCTGGATCTGGTGGCCCTGGGGACTGTATGTGACGTCGTGCCGTTAAAAGGGTTGAACAGGGCGCTGGTGATCCAGGGCCTGAAAGTGATGGCTGGACGCACGAATACAGGTCTTTCCGCCTTAAGTGACAGCGCCAAAATTGACCGTCGTCCGGAGGTCTATCATGCCGGATTTGTTCTTGGCCCGAGGATAAATGCCGGTGGCCGGGTCGGGCGGGCTGATCTGGGGTCGGTGCTTCTTTCCAGCAATGATCCGGTCCAGGCGGAAGCTATTTCCGCCGAACTGGAAGTTTTTAATGCTGAACGCCGGACAATTGAAGCAATTGTGCAGGAAGAAGCCATTGCCGGGATTGATATCAACGGAGAGCCTCCGCAGGGGATTGTGATCGCCATTGGCAAAAACTGGCATCCCGGCGTTATCGGCATTGTCGCAAGTCGCCTTAAAGATCGCTATCAGCGCCCGGCATTAGTGATTGCCATCGATGACAAGGGTGAAGGCAAGGGTTCGGGGAGATCGGTAAAGGGTGTCGATCTGGGGGCCGCTGTTATCGCCGCACGCCAGGCCGGGCTGTTGGTCAATGGTGGAGGCCATGCCATGGCGGCGGGTATCACGATCACCGAAGCCAAATGCGCTGAGCTGGTCGGCTTTCTTGAGGAGCGCCTTACGCCACAGGTTGCAGCTTTGGGCGTGGTGCGCGGCCTGGGCATTGACGGTGTACTGAACGTTAAGGGGGCAAATACTGATCTGGTCGATCTGTTGCAACAGGTCGGCCCCTTTGGTGCCGGAAATTCCGAGCCCCGCTTTGCCATTGCCGATGCCAGGGTGATCAAGGCCAGTATTGTCGGCCAGGGACATGTCAGCTGTATCTTCACCGGCAGGGACGGCGGACGCCTGAAAGGCATCGCCTTCAGAATCGCTGAAACGCAGCTTGGACAGGCGCTTTTGGCCGCACAGGGCAAGGAAATCCATGTTGCCGGGCACCTTAAAACGGACAGCTGGCAGGGGCGTACAGATGTGCAAATCTTTATTGATGATATTTCTTTAAAATAACACTGGAAACCACTTGATCCCCATGCCGGATCAAGCTAAAAACCGCCTCACGTTGGTCCCATCGTCTAGTGGCCTAGGACGCTGCCCTTTCACGGCGGAAACACGAGTTCGAACCTCGTTGGGATCACCATACTGCTCCATCTGTTAAAAGATGGCGCAAAAAGTCAAAGAACCTGTCAGAATCTGGCAGGTTTTTTTGATTTGGAACTCTTCCAGACAACTTTCTTGCCCCACCTGACATACAAGCCCATAATCATTGGGCTGGCCGCTGAAGTGGGCAAAAAGGGGGAGACTGGCGCATGTATGTCCGGTCATTACGGGGTTTTTCAGGAATAGTGCTTGGCCTGGCTTTATGCTGGAGCTGGATTGCCGTGCCGGTTTCAGCACCTGCTGCTGCGACCCTCAGCGGTGAGATCACCGTCAAAAGCAAGCGTCCGCCACGAAATCTTGTTGTGTATCTCACCAAACAGGGCGACACCGACGCCACAGCAAAACCAGCGCCCGTCCAGATACATCAAAGAGATCGCAAATTCTCTCCGTCCCGGGTCGTTGTTGTTCAGGGTGGTGCCGTCGAATTCGTCAACGACGAAGAGCAGGATATCGATCACAACGTCTTTTCCCTGAGCAAGGGGAACAAATTCGATATTGGTCTGGCGGCGAAGGGATCAGGTGATCAGGTCTTTTTTACCAAGCCCGGCATCGTTAAATATTTCTGCTCCGTTCACAAAAATATGGAAGGCACGATTTTTGTTGTGCCGAGCCCCTATTACGCTGTGCTGAAAAGGCCGGGGGATTTTGAAATTTCCGATGTGCCGGACGGTGACTGGGTCGTAAAAGTTTCTATTTCTCACCGTCGCTACAAGGCTTCGCCGGTGCGGGTGACAGTTGCCGGGGATACCGAAGACATCGTCGTTCAGTTGAAGAAAAAGGGCCGGAAGTAACATGGCCCGGATCATACAAATCACGACCTCAGTTCTGATCGCCCTGACAGGCATCAGCGCTCCTGCGGCGGCACAAAGCAGCGCCAGGGTGTATGGCACCGTTGAAACCAGGGGACATGCCGAAGTTCTGGCCAAGTGGAGTGCCTCGAGCAAGGTAACGTCTACCAAAAAAATCGACTATGCCGCAAAAAGCGGTTACGGCGGGGGAAGCAGCGGGAATAATAGTGAAGGCGATGCAGGTTCCTCAGACAATGTTGCCATCGACTATGGAGAGATCGCCGACATTTTTGTCATCTTGTCCAATCGGGCCTGGCAAGGCGGGACGGTGCATGAAGTTGAGTTGTCACCCTATGGGTTGAACGTTGAAGTCTTGGCCGTTGCCAGAGGAGACATAATTCGTCTGCACAACAAAACGGGCAATACCTATACACCCTATCTTGCTGGAACAGGGGATGACGACATCCAGGATTTCGATGCGATGAAACCCGGTTCAGTAAATGATCTGGTTGTCGAATTAACCGGTGATCTGGAACTGGGACTGGATGAAGACGAAGAAGAAATTATCATTATCGCAGCCGGTGAGGGGTGGAAAAGTTCCAGGGTCGCAAGTGGCGGCAACTATGAATTCAATAACCTTGCGGCTGGTGATTACGGGCTGACATTCTGGTATTGGCGACTGGGGTCTCTTGATCGCAAGCTGTCCCTGAAACCGGGACAAGGTGCTGAAATCAACGAAGTGTTGTCCGTTGATCGTATTATCAAATAGCCACTTTTCCTTGTACTGTTTGTTATGGGCCTGAAAGCAAAAATATTTGCAGCCTTCTCGCTGATCGTTTTTGGTCTGCTGGGACTGGTCCTGTATATCACGACGTCGGAGACGGAAGCGTTTGAAATTGATCGCATTACCCGCCAGCTGGGTTTTGCGCAGGAACGTTTTCAGAACCGTCTGGATGATCAAAGACAACATGCCTTTACCATGGTTCGCACCATCACATCGGACCAGAAGTACCGCGCTTTCCTCGGGCAAATGAAAGACAATTTCTTCAGCTTCGCCGAAGAGATTGCCCGCGATACCCGGTCTGACCTGGTCGTCGTTGTCGATGAAGAACTGGAGATCAGCGGTGTTTCCAAACCGCGCGACAGCCGCGCAGATATGACGGCCCATACCGAGAATTCAGCAAAAGCCGTTACCGCCGCCCATATCGAGGACATATTTTCTCAAGTCCTGGATACTGGTGTCGGTATCACGCGCGTGGTGACACTGCAGGGGAAACTGGTCAATGCGGTTTTTGTGCCACTGAAAGAATCTGTGAAAGATGATTATGCCCTGGGTGTGGTTCTGGCCGCGCGTACCATTGATGACAACTGGGTGCGGGTTTTGCTGGGCAATGAAGTCGATGAACTGACCGTAGCGTTCTATGCCGGAGCCGCGGCGGTCGCATCGGACGCTTCAGCGCAAAACAGGCAGTTGCTGGTGACACAATCCATTGTTGGTGAATCCAGGACGGTTGTCTTGCAGACAGAACGTCACATCACCCGCAAAAGCAGCTTTGAAGGTGCCGGTACAGAGGCCGGGTATGTTGTCGCTGGAAATCTGGACCGGGCGTTAAAGCCAATATCCAAACTCAGTCGTGATATTTTGCTTTTTGGCCTGGGCATTCTGGTGTTGGGTTTGTTGATTACCCTTGGTGTTGCCGGTCGAATTGTGCAACCCATCCGCCGTCTTGTGGACGCAACGCATCATGTGATTGACGGGGATTATTCCTATCGTGTGGAAAATCCTTCATCTGATGAAGTCGGTGAATTGTCCCATGCCTTTCAGAACATGGTGGAAGGATTGCAGGAAAAAGAGCAAATCCGGAACCTGTTTGGAAAGTATGTGCATCCGTCAATTGTCAGTGGACTGATCGATAATCCCGACGACCTGGCCCTGGAAGGTCGCCACCAGGTGCAAACCCTGATGTTCAGTGATGTTGCCGGGTTTGTTGGTATCAGCGGTCAACTGGATGCCGAGCAAACCGTCGCCTTGCTGAACGAATATCTGGGCGAGATGACGGCTGAAATCACAAAAGCCGATGGCATTCTGGATAAATATCTGGGCGATGGCATCATGGCCTTTTTTGGCCCTCCCTTTACGCCGGGCAATCATGCACTGGCCGCCTGCCGCGCGGCGCTGAAAATGGATCAGCGCCTTGCCCAGCTGCGGGATGTCTGGTGCGAACAGGGATTGCCGCCGATCAACGCCCGCATTGGCCTGGCAACAGGGGAAGTGATTGTCGGCAACATCGGGTCAGAACAAACCCGCGACTACACCTGTATCGGCGAGACCGTCAATCTGGCGTCCAGGCTGGAAGGGGTGAACAAATACTACAAGACCTCGATTATTATCGATGCCGGCACCCGTGATTTGCTGGGCAAGAATGTTGCTGTACGTGAACTGGATATCATCAAGGTGCTGGGCAGTGACGACCCGGTTCGGATTTTTGAAGTCCAGGCACTGGCGGATGATCAGACCGCCTTGCAAAAGGACCTGGCCGAAAAGTTCGCTTCTGCACTGGTCGAATATCGCGCCGGTCGGTTTATTGAAGCCGAGGCTGTTTTCAAGGAATTGGTTTCTGCACCCTACGACGATGCGGTCAGCAGTATCTTCCTGAAACGGTGCATGATGTATGACATGAGCGCACCGAAAAAATGGGATGGTGTGTTTGTGATGGACAAGAAATAAAGCTCATGAAGACCGGGTCAGGCGCGGTACATAAACCAGTAAGAGTGTAATCGCGACGGAAATACCAACAGCCGCAAACCAGGCCGGAAGATTGCCCATCAAGGGCGGCAACACGGCGATGGAAAAACAGAACGAGACGTAGGAGACCAGTCCTTTACGGGTATTAGATATCGTCGCCGCAGAAAATGTCGGGCCGTAGGCTGTGTAAAGCATCCAGGCGGATGCCGTCAGCATGACCGGAAACGCAAACCCGAGCCCGGTTAAGTCAGGCCCCAGAAATTTTGCGGCCGAGGCCGTCAGGGCGACAATCGATCCACCGATCAGGGCGCGAACGATCAGGAACCTGATGCTGACCTGCCGCGCCGCATGTGTTGGTGCGCTGCCCTGGTCAAATCTCCGGTCGCGCAACAAATGACTGAGGCCAAAGCCACATGCAACAACAATGGTTGCAGACGTCAAGGTCAGGTTGAATTGAAGCAAGGGAATGCTGATCAATAACCAGGCCGCCACTGCGGCAGCCCAGACCAGCCAGAAGCCTTTCAGCCGGCCAGATGCCCAGGCATAAACGGTCGTAAAAGTATGTACGGCGAATGTTGCTGAAAAGCTGGCCAAACCACCCCTGGCCAGAAATTCAGGTGAGGTATCGAGGGCGACAAACAGGAAACCAGGCCCGGCGTTCAACGGTAAGGTGACAATGATGGCGGCGATCAACACACCTGCACGTTCGGCTGCCAGCGAGGCCGCAAGTAAAATGCCGCCTGTGAAAAGGGTCTTGAGCACAAAACCGGAAAAGAAGTCGAAAAACTCCAAGCGATACAGCCTCTAAAGGAGGAGTTGAAGGTGGTTAAGTGCTTTGTAGCTTTTCGCGAATATTCTGGCGACGCATCAGTTTTTGCTGGGCGTGATCGGGGAAGTCGGTCAGCAGGATAACGTTATTGTCGATCAGCACCGAAATCAGATCCTCAATGATCCGTAAGAGATCAGAATCCGAACTTTGCAGATACTCACGCATAGCTTCTTCGGAACGACCACCGGTCACAAAGGCAATCAGTTCCGGGTCGTTTTCGTCGAGATATTCAGGTGCAGCAGGATGGGGGCGGTCAAAGATCGCAACAACCTTGCCCTCTGTATCCCTTGCCACGTATCGCATTCAAAGTCCCCGACAATTTGCCCGTTCAGGCGTTTACGACCTGGAAGGAAACACCATGTTTCATGTAACCCGGGTCGCGCAGATGGACGTCGGACTCACCTCCGCCGCCACCAATTGCAGACTATGTTGGAACCATGATTTCGACAAGGCCTGAGGCAGGCCGATTAGAGAAAGATCAGGGGTTTGGTGCCTGGATCATTTCCCGTACGACAGCAGTATATTTACCACTTGGGTCGGTGACGGTTTTCCAGTTACCGCTGTGGGAATAATAAGCGGCAGGCGCTGAAACGCCTGCATTCACGTTGCTGGAAATCATCGGTACGACCAACAGTGCAAGCATCCCCAGCAACCAGATTCCGCCGCCCATGACCCAGGCCCCGATGACCTTGCGGTTGGATACGGTTTCGGAAACTGCACAATTTGCCTGGACGTTCGTCTGTTGGCTATCTTGCGATGACATTTTCTTGATCCTCAGGTTGCGGTGTGGCCAGCTCCCCATGAGCTTGATGCTGTATTGCCGCCGCTATGAGGCACATATGGTGTGCATCCTCGCGCGCACAAGAGAAAAAATCATAGTGTTGATCACTGATCCGTGAGATCGAAAAAGTAGTATGATTTTAAGGGTTTAGCTTCATGTTCATTGCGTCAGCAGGGCAGATAGGTGAAACTCTGGTTCAACGTGCCATTTATTTTGATACACCTCGATTATTTGAGTAAAAACAGGTTATTTTTGCTAAAACCAGCCCAAAATAGAGCAGATTCACCGTTAAACAGGCTTTTTGGAGAGGTCGGGCGCTATTTTGTGGTCAGTTTGCTGGCATTGGCTGTCGATTATGGGCTGTTGATTGTATTTCATGAGGTTATTGGCCTGGAACTGTTGATCGCAAATGCGATTTCATTCAGTTGCGGTGCCGTTGTCGCCTATGCAGGATCGATATTCTGGGTGTTTGGACACCGACGTCTGGCGCAGCCAAAGAAGGAATTCATCCTGTTTTTTGCCGTTGGACTGGGCGGCTTGTTGGTAAATGAAGCCGTGTTGTGGCTTTTCAGTGCGGCAAACAGTATGCCTTACCAGATATCCAAGGTGTTTGCGGCTGGCAGTAGTTTTGTTTTTAACTTTCTGGTGCGAAAGTGGCTGCTGTTCAGAGAAAGCAAGAGTTCAACCGAGTGAGTATCCTGAAAGTTCCATGAGCGAAAAAACAGCCCTTATCATTGGTGCCGGACCTGCCGGTCTGACTGCGGCCCTCGAACTTCTGCGGCGGACGGATATCAAGCCTGTCGTGCTTGAAGCCAGCCAGGACATTGGCGGCATTTCCAAAACAGTCGAGTTTGAAGGTAACCGCATTGATATTGGCGGCCATCGTTTCTTCTCTAAATCCGACCGTGTGATGAATTGGTGGCGCGAAATTCTGCCGATGCAGGGTGCTGCTGATGGTGGCATTGAAATCAGTTACCAGAACAAACGCCACTGGGTCGAATTGCCGAAAGACGGACCCGACCCCGACAGCGAAGACAATGTCATGCTGGTACGCAAACGGGTATCGCGCATCCTGTTTCGGGGCGAGTTCTTTGACTATCCTCTGGGGCTAAGCCTCGGAACCCTGAAAAAACTGGGTCTGACGGCGACAATCCGCATCGGGTTTGGCTTCCTGAAGGCACAAATACTGCCGATCCGGCCTGAAAATACGCTGGAAGACTTCATCATCAACCGTTTTGGCCGGGAGTTGTACGCGACTTTCTTCAGGGACTACACAGAAAAGGTCTGGGGCGTGCCGTGCCACGAAATTTCGGCTGAATGGGGCGCACAGCGGATCAAGGGGCTATCGCTGACGGGCATTGTCAAACACGCGTTCAGTTCCTTGTGGCGCAGTTCGTCTGTCGATCAGAAAAACACGGAAACCAGCCTGATCGAGCATTTCCTGTACCCAAAATATGGCCCTGGCCACATGTGGCAACAGGTTGTGCGGGAAATCGAGAAAAAGGGCGGCGTTGTTCGCTTTGGATGCCGTGTAACTGGTTTTGCTCACGCTGACGGCAAAGTTACGTCGGTTGATGTCGAATCAAATGGTGGCACTGAAACCCTGACCGGTGATTACGTGTTTTCGACAATGGCCATCAAGGACCTGGTGCAGGGCATTATTCCCGAAGCGCCCGACGACGTCTCCGAAGTTGCCGAAGGGCTGATGTATCGTGATTTCATCACGGTCGGTGTCTTGCTGGACCGGACCGAGCTGGGCGGCGGGGCAAATGGTGCTGAACTGGCTGAGCGGGTGCCGGATAACTGGATTTATGTGCAGGAGCCGGATGTTCAGGTCGGACGGCTGCAGATTTTCAATAACTGGAGCCCTTATATGGTGGCAGACCCGGCGACGGTCTGGCTGGGCATGGAATATTTTTGTGCCGAGGGCGATGATCTCTGGTGCATGGAAGATGAAGCGCTCAAATCATTTGCAGTTCAGGAACTGGACAAAATCAACGTCGCCCGGCCACAGGCCGTGAAATCTGCGGTTGTCATACGCATGCCGAAGACCTATCCGGCCTATTTTGGTTCGTACCCCCGGTTTGACGTCGTTCGCAAATATCTGGATCAATGGGATAACTTTTTTCCGCTGGGACGCAATGGCATGCACCGCTACAACAACCAGGACCATTCCATGCTGACGGCGATGATGGCCGTGGATCAGATCATCGACGGAAAACTGGATCGAGACGCTTCCTGGTCGGTGAATACCGAAGCTGAATATCACGAAGAAAAGCAGTAACGGAGCCGTTGTGACAGCACCGCGCGCCATATCACCTCTCTGGTTTCCATTCCTGCTACTGATCGTGGTTCAGGTCCTGTTCATGATGCGCGGAGATTCGCCGATCCCGAACCATGCCCTGTGGGGAACGGACGGCTATATGCGCCTCGTACGGGTCGAGGCACTGGCAACAACGGGGAATTGGTTCAACGGCACGATTGAGCGGGCCAACACGCCTTACGGTGATACCTTGCACTGGACCCGGCCCATGGATTTGTTGCTGCTTGCTGGTGCAGCACCCCTGATTCCGGTTCTTGGTCTGAAAGAAGCCTTGTACTGGTGGGGCGTGGTCGTCAGTCCGGTACTGCACTGGATTACGCTGTTTGCCTTGTTCTGGGCCGCAAAGCCGCTGTTTCCCGCCTCGGGTCTTGTCTATCTCGGTATTGTATCCCTGACCCAGCCTGCACTGCTTTCCTACTTTTCGGCAGCGCGACCGGATCACCACGGCCTGATCGCCCTGCTTTTTGTGCTGATGTCAGGCTATGGCCTGCGGCTGGCCAATCGTCTGGATGCCAGCGACGTCAAAACGGCACTTCTGGGTGGCATGACCGGGGGGCTTGGCCTCTGGGTCAGTGTGGAATTCCTGCTGCCGCTGGCATTGCTGCAGGTGGCTCTTGGTCTGGGTTGGCTGAAACTGCGTGTACATTACGCAAGGGCAGGGAGCCTGTTTACCATCGGCGTCGTGGTCGTTACGGCCCTGGCCTTGCTGGTTGAACGACCGCCCGGTGACTGGCTGGCCGTGGAATATGACCGCATATCCATCGTTCATCTGGCTGTTTTTGGAGCCATATTGGCCTTTTGGCGTGTTGTGCAGAATATGGATGGCTGGCAACTGACCGAGAAGCTGGAAAACCGGCTGACGATAGGGTTGTTTGGCACAATGTTCGTGCTGACAGCGATATACGCCCTGTACCCTGCGTTTTTCGCCGGACCCTATGCAGCTGTGGATGCCCGCGTGGTTGAGCTCTGGTTCAGCAATACGGCAGAAGTTCGGGCCCTGATCAACGCCGACAACCCTTTGAAAAGCCTGCGGGAATTCCTGTTTTTGATGGGTCCCGTTCTGCTTGCCGGGCCCTGGCTTATGTATCTGATCAAGCACGATCAAGAGCGCCACCGGATGTGGGTTTTCGTGGCCTTGTCGCTGATCGTCTTTGTACCCCTGTCACTATACCAGGCACGCTGGGCAACCTACGCAGAAATGTTGCTGATTTTGCCCTACACAGCGCTGATCCTGGCGCTGCTGGACCGTCTCGACCGTGGCGCAGCACCACTGGAGCAAGTCGCCCGGGTCGCGAGAGCCGCCGCAAGAGGGGCCGTTGTTGCGGGTATGGCGACTTTGTTCTTGCTGCTAACTGTTCTGGTCTACAAACTCGAAGACCACCAGGACAAGGGAACGGCGAACTGCAAGATGTCGGTCATGAGTAAATATCTGGCGAGCGAGCCATCCTTGAACAATAAATCCCGCCGCATCATGAGCCTGGTGTTTTATGGCCCGGAAATCATTTATCGCAGTCAACACAGCGCCGTGGGCACGCCTTATCAGCGCAACACGCGTGGTATTCTTGATACAATCGACTTCTTTGCCGCAACGGATACTTCAAAAGCCCGGAAACTGGCAGTGGACAGGGGCATCGACACCGTGATGTTTTGCATCAAGGCAAAGGAGAGGTCCTGGTACAAATCAACGGAAACCGGCGATAGATCGATGTTTGAAAGATTGAGCCGCAATGCAGCACCTGACTGGATAAAACCAGTTGCCCTGCCGGACGAGCTAATTAATTTCAGGCTGTTTGATGTGATTTCCGGGGGCAAGCCATGATGCTGCGTGCCTGGCATCTGTTCAAAAGAATGCCGGAACTGGGTGTATTGCTCATTATGGCCCTGATCACGGGGGCCTTTTCGCTTTGGCTGGGCACCGGATTTGTGGTGCCGGATGAGCGCATCAGGATCTATCTGGGTGTGCGCTACGCCGTACCCGTAGCTCTGGCGGCTATATGCTTTGCCATACCGTTGCTGGTCCGGCGCGGGCAGGGCGCTGACGTCCCCTCGCTGACACGTCAACTCGGCTGGAGTGCGGGGTTCGTTGGCATCTTTACCGCGGTAATGTGGCTGCATTTCCATATCAAGATGTGGGTGCCCCTGATCAATCCCCGTCGATACGATCAGCTCTATCAGGATATTGACATCAGACTGGCTCCGATCGTCGATGCCATGATCAATGCCCGTGCGGCTTTGGCGACCATACTGCCAGGTGTCGACTGGTGGTACATGATTGTTTTTATGGGACTTTTTTTCGTATCCTTCGCCTACCACCTGATCGCAGATCAGGGTGGTTTCCGCCGCGTTTATCTGGCCACGCTGATTAATCAGTCCATTGGTGCTGTGTCCTATCTGGTTATGCCGGCTATAGGGCCGTTTCTCTATGGTCCCGGGGCCAGTCACCACGCCACGCAATCCCAGACCGGCATGTGGGAAGCCTATAACGCCTTGATGAAGGGTGGTGTGCCGTGGCTGGACGCAATTGGTCCCTCCTATTTCAACGCTGGACTGGCGGCCATGCCATCTTTGCATGCCGGGGCTTCCTGGGTGTTCGTCTGGTATGCCTTTGCCCACGGAACCAGGCTCAAAAGCCTGTATGTTTTGGCCTTTGGCTGGATTTTGATCGAGGCTGTTGCCACCAAGTGGCACTATCTGATTGATCTGCCCGTGGGCGTCGCTGTCGCAGGACTCAGTATCTGGCTGGCAAATCGTCTGGTTGCGACGCATTCTGATAAAGAGGCAATATCTGCCGCCGTTTCATAGTTGAATCCGGGCATATTCATACCCTCTTAAAACATTAAATAAACAATATAAATTGTTGTTATAAAACAATATAAAGTACTTATGGTGACGTTCAAATTTGCCATGGTTTTCACACGCCTGTGAACAAGACTGGCACAGCAATTGCGAAACTAATCTGCATAGACCTCGTATACCCGGAGGTAGAAACCTCTTTTACAGGAGCAAGACAATGCAGGAAAACCGCAATTATCAACGTGAACTGGCTGAATGTCTGATCAATGCCGTTGGTGTCGATAACGCCATGGACATGGCCCAGGCCAACCATTGGGACGGCGTCGTCCACCAGATCCAGTTCGCCTCGTCACGGATCAAGCATAATCGACCGGAAACAGTGCACTAGCAAAGTTCTGCTTCCTGATATGATCAAGTGGTTCGGGTTAACCGAATACGCTTTGAGACCCAAATCCGGCTTGCACCTTCACTGAGTCGGGCGCATTCTTGAGCCCTGAAGGATGGATTGATCAGGGCTGGCGAAATGGGATTTGGTTTACGCACGGTATTCTATGTTCTGGCTGCCTATGCCCTGTTTTGTGCGGCGGTTTACCTGGCCCAGCGCAGGATGATGTATTTCCCTGCTGCTTTTCTGCCAACGCCGCAAGATGCCGGCTTAAAAAGTGCCGAAACGGTGACCCTCCAGACCTCAGACGGGCTAAAACTCACGGCCTGGTACGCTGCAGCAAAAACCTCTTCAAACCTGCCGACAATCGTCTATTTCCACGGAAACGCTGGCAATATTGCCGGACGGACCTTTCGCATCCGCAAATATCTTGAGGCTGGATATGGCGTATTGCTGGTCGAATATCGTGGATATGGCGGAAATCCCGGTAAACCTGATGAAGAAGGGCTGTATCGGGACGGACGTGCTGCCATGGATTTCCTGACGCAACGCGGTGTCGAGGGACCAGATACAGTGCTGTTTGGCGAGTCTCTGGGCAGTGGTGTCGCCGTCCAGCTGGCCACCGAATACGACACTGCCGCACTGGTGCTGGAAGCGCCTTATACGTCAACGGTTGATGTAGCGGCGGAGGTTTACTGGTTTTTGCCGGTCAGGCTGATGATGAAGGACAAGTTTGATTCGCTGGACAAGATCAGCAAGGTCAAGGCACCGGTTCTCGTGCTGCACGGCGAACATGATCGCACCATCCCTGTGGCCCATGGCCGCAAGCTCCTCAGTGCCGCCAATGATCCGAGGCGCGGGGTCTTTTTCGAGCATGGCGGACACAATGATTTGCCCAATCATCAGAGCGATACCGAGGTCTTGAGATTTCTGGACGATATTCGGGCTGGCAAGCTGGAAAAATAGAGTTAAATCAGTTACTTGGTCTTGTATTCCATGTTGTTCTTTTTCATGAAATCAGCTGCCATCTTGCGACCACGCATGGCCTGCTCACGGGTCAGTTTTTTCTCCAGGGACTTTCTGTTGGCCCAGCCAAAACCGCGCTGAATGGCGATTGTGAACCACATTTCGGCCTGCACCGGGTCTTGTCTCACACCGACACCTCTGAGATGGGCGAGGGCGACCTGATTGGCAGAAAAACCATTGCCTTTTTTCGCCGCGGCCTGGTGCCAACGCACTGATTCAGTGGGGTTTTTTGGCACGCCGAGGCCCTTGTCGTACATCCGGCCAAGGAAGCTCATACCGCGATGATCGCCCTCCAGAGCCAGTTCATGAAACAGCTTTGCGGCTTCTTCATAGTCGCGGTCAATGTAAGCCGAACGGGCAGCTATAAAATCACCGCTCCAGGCAGCTTGAACGGGCATCCACAAAAAGGAAGCCAGCGTCAGGGGGATCAGGTATTTTTTCATGGTTTCAGCAAATCAGAGCCAGGGTCGGTGGTCAATTCAATTCTACTTTTTAGTCTTGTAAGTGAGATTGTTTTCTTTCATGTACTTTCCTGCCATATCGCGACCCCTTATAACTTGTTGTTGTGTCAGGTTTTTTTCCAGAGATACCCTGTCTGCCCAGCCAAAACCGCGCTGGATCGCGATAGTAAACCACATTTCCGCCCGGACCGGATCTTGCTGTGCGCCTTCGCCGGTCCAGTAGGCCATGGCAATTTTCTGCGCGGAGTATCCGTTGCCCTGTTTGGCCGCCAACTGATGCCAGCGAATGGATTCGCGCAAATCCTTGTTTACCCCCCAGCCCATCTCGTGCATCCGGCCCATAAAGCTCTGGCCGCGATGATCACCTTCGTTGGCAAGTTCAAAAAACAGCCTGGCGGCTTCCTTGAAATCCAGTTCAATATAGGCCGTACGGGCTGCGATAAAATCGCCGCTTCGGGCAGTGCCAGCCGACAATCCAGCAAACCCGGCCAGGATCAGGCAGAGCGGAAATAATAATTGCTTTTTCATAGCGTTAGCAAAGCAGAGCAAGGCAATCCGGTCAATTCACAAGCCCGAAACAGGATACATACTTTTTTCTCAGGGCTGGTATCTTTCAGCCTCTGCGAGGCGTAATAAGAAGCCTGAAAGTAGGGCGGAATGCTTAGAGAAGGTGCCGAAAGGCCCAAAATCAGTTTTGCAGAATTTGTGGCGTTGGTGGCAGCGATGTTCTCGCTGGTGGCGCTGTCGATTGACGCCATGTTGCCTGCCCTGGGTGAAATTGCGACGGATATGGGTGTTGGTGGTACCAATCAGGCGCAGCTCGTCGTCGTTGTCATGCTTTTTGGGCTTGGCGTTGGTCAACTATTTTATGGTCCAATATCAGATAGTTACGGGCGTAGACGGCCAATTTATTTTGGATTTGCGATCTTTCTGCTGGGCAGTGTCGTTTGTTTGTTAGCGCAAGATATGACGACTTTGCTGGTTGGTCGATTTATACAAGGATTGGGCGTTGCTGGAGCCCGCATTGTAACCGTGGCCATTGTCCGTGATCTGTTCGAAGGTGCCGCCATGGCGCGGGTGATGTCGTTCGTCATGACGGTCTTCATCCTGGTACCCGCCCTTGCACCTATGGTCGGTTACGGCATTATGATGTTTGCCGGGTGGCGCGCTATTTTTGTTATGCTTTTGACGCAAAGTCTGATCGTGCTGATCTGGTTTTCGTTTCGGCTGGACGAAACCCATCCACCGGAACGGCGAAGTCCATTGTCGGCGCGCCGGATCTGGCGGGCAACGGTCGAGATCATTCGCAACCGCCGCTCCTTTGGCTATATCCTCGCGGCAGGTTTTGTTTTTGGCGCATTCGTTGGGTTTTTAAGCTCCGTTCAGCAAATATTCGATATTACATTTGATCGAAAATCCGAATTTCCATTCTGGTTTGCGCTGTTGTCACTGGCACTGGGTGCGGCATCTTTGACCAATGCAAAACTGGTCATGCGATTTGGCATGCAGGCTCTGTCCTTATGGTCTCTGACGATCAGCACAATAATATCGATGGCTTTTCTGATCTTTCTATTAGGCGCTGTTGATGGCGTGGCGCCGTTCTGGACATACATTGTTTATATGATGATAACGTTTTTCTTTTTTGGCATTTTGTTTGGTAATCTCAACGCCTTGGCTATGGAACCTCTGGGTCATATCGCTGGAGTCGGGGCATCAATCGTCGGTGCCGGCACGTCCGTTATCTCGTCACCTCTGGCGGTGCTGGTCGGACAGCAGTTTGATGGGACGATCGTGCCTCTGGTAACCGGATTCGCAATCTATGGTCTGATCTGTATCTTCGCCATGCGCTGGGCTGGAAAGTAGGAAAAATAGCGGACATTTTGTCTCATTTGACGGACATTTCGTCTCATTTCAGGTACTTTTCAGTTCCTTTGGCGTCATAAAATGCGTCAATCTGGCTGTCGTCGGATCAAGCTCTGTCCAGTAATTACAATCGAATATAAAGCAAGCCAGGGCGGCGGTTGGAAAATCGGTTAACCTGGCTGGCACACCTGAATTCTGTCCCGCCATGGCAAAGGCCAAAGCCGCCATTCCAGGGTTGTGGGCGATCAGCAAAAGTGAATTTCCGGTCTCGGTTGCCCCCGAGGCAAAAGCCATCAGTTTGGCGGCTTCGGCGAGATAAAGTTCGTCTTCGAAATCAACCTCGATTTCCCGTTCCAGACCTTCGACAATCAAATCGCAGGTCATTTGCGCGCGGACTGCTGACGAACACAGAACCTGGTCCGGCAGCAAACCTTTATCTTTCATGTGCCTGGCCAGCAGCATGGCGTCGCTGCAACCCCGATCAGTCAGTTTGCGATCCTTGTCCTGCGTAAAAAATCCGCCAGCTTCGGTTTTGGCATGTCGCAATAGATACAGAGATTTCATGCTGTTTCCCGAAAGTCCCATGGGCTTTGTTATTCTGACAGTTCAGTGCACCTGGTCATGAACCTGATTTCAGGGCCAGACTTCATTACAACTGCACACTGTCATATTGCGGTTAAAATCGTGTAATATCAATTGAGTGGTTGAATTGCGTTGCTGATATTGGTATCGCAGGCAGGCAATTGAAAGACAAGTATGTCAACAGCTGAAACATCACAGGACGCACCGGCATATACGCTGACGGGCGACATGGCTGGCAGCAACAAGCGGTTCAATAACCGTGAGCTGTCCTGGCTTGCCTTCAATGAACGTGTGCTGGAGGAAGCTGACAACCTTGCGCACCCTTTGCTTGAGCGTCTGCGTTTCCTGTCGATTTCAGCCGTGAACCTTGATGAATTTTTTACCGTTCGTGTCGCCGGTATCCGTGGTCAAATCGCTGCCGGTGTCGAGGAGATCAGCCAGGATGGCCTGACGCCGGTGCAGCAGCTGGAACAAGTCAACGCACGCGCCGGTGAGCTGATGAACAATCAGCAGAAGACCTGGGACAGTCTTCGCCATCAGTTGCGCGGTGCCGGGATCGCCGTATTGGATGGTGATGAGCTGACGCCGGAAGAACTTGATTTCCTCGAGGATTTTTTCCTGCAACGGGTCTTTCCATTACTGACGCCGATTGCGGTCGACCCGGCTCATCCGTTTCCCTTCATTCCAAATCTCGGGTTTGCCCTGGTGCTGGAACTCAAGCGTCGAACGGATGGCAATACCTTTAATGCGCTGGTGCCACTGACACGCCAGATTGAACGCTTTATCCGTTTGCCCGGTTCCGAATTTCGTTTTCTGTCGCTGGAAAACCTGGCGGGCCTGTTTATCGAGCGTTTGTTTCCCGGCTACGACGTTGTTGGCGAAGGCCAGATCAGATTGTTGCGGGATTCAGACATCCAGATTGAGGACGAGGCCGAAGATCTGGTGCGCTATTATGAAACTGCCGTCAAACGTCGACGCCGGGGTGACGTTATTCGCCTGAAGATGAATGCCGGTATGCCCGAGCATCTTCGCCGTTTTGTCGTGAACGAACTGGGTGTGCAGGAAGATGCCTATACGGTTGTCGACGGCATCCTGGGACTGGCGGATACGGATCAATTGATTGTGCGTGATCGCCCGGACCTTTTGTTCCGGCCATTCAGTCCGCGATACCCCGAACGCATATACGAAAGTTCCGGCCATTGTTTTTCCGCCATCCGGACCAAGGATTTGATCGTTCATCATCCGTACGAAAGTTTTGATGTCGTCGTGCGCTTTTTGCAACAGGCTGCAGCAGACCCCAAAGTCGTTGCCATCAAACAGACGCTTTATCGCACCAGTGACAATTCACCGATTGTCAAAGCCCTGATCGAAGCGGCAGAGAGCGGTAAGTCGGTCACGGCTTCAGTTGAACTGAAGGCGCGTTTTGATGAAGAAGCCAACATCAAATGGGCCCGTGATCTTGAGCGTGCAGGGGTCCAGGTTGTCTACGGCTTTGTGTCCCTGAAAACCCACGCCAAAATCTCGCTGGTTGTGCGCAGGGAAAAAGAAGGTTTGCGATCTTATCTGCATTTGGGCACAGGGAATTATCACCCGATCACAGCCCGGATCTATACGGACCTTTCCTTTTTTACGGTTAATCCGGCACTCACACGTGATGCCAATGCCATCTTCAACTACATGACCGGTAGCGCACCGCCAGACAGCCTGGAAAAACTGGTGATTTCGCCGACTGGTTTGCGCGAAGCCCTGGTTTCCCTGATTGAAGATGAAATCGAACATGCCAAGGCGGGACGTCCGGCCGCCATCTGGGCCAAGATGAATGCCCTGGTGGATGGACGCATCATTGATTTACTTTATGTGGCAAGCCAGGCCGGAGTGCAAATTGACCTGGTCGTGCGCGGGATTTGCTGTCTGAGACCTGGTGTGGCCGGCATGTCTGAAAACATTCGTGTGAAAAGTATTATTGGCCGCTTCCTGGAGCATTCGCGCATTGTTTGTTTCGGCGCTGGCCACGGTCTGCCTTCACCTGACGCCAAGGTCTATATTTCGTCGGCTGACTGGATGCCGAGAAATCTGGAAGGCCGCGTTGAAATCCTGGCACCGATTGAAAACCCGACGGTGCACGCGCAGGTTATCGATCAGGTCATGGCGGCTAACTTCCGCGACGAAGCCCAAAGCTGGGAACTGGATTCGGATGGAAAATACAATCGCCTGAGTATGGATGATGATGCTTTCAATTCGCATAAATATTTCATGACGAACCCCAGCCTGTCCGGTCGGGGTGATGCCTTGCAACAATCTGCACCCAGCCCGCGGTTGGTGCGGGATAACCCAGCGTCCTGAAACACGGTTCGGAGTACAGTATTTGACGTCCAACCTTCTGCATATGGACCAGAACCCCACAGGCCTTTCGAAAGAGTTTTCAGGCCTGGCACCGTTTGCCGTCATTGACGTCGGTTCCAATTCGGTTCGCCTGGTGGTTTTTGAAGGCCTGGTTAGCAACGCCCTGCCAATTTTCAACGAACGCAATCTTTGCGCCCTGGGCAAGGGTATCGGCGAAGATAATTGCATGCGGCAAAAGGCCATGGACCACGCATTACGATCGATTGAGCGGTTCGTTCATTTGTCCGCAGAGATGGGGGCAGGCATTCCCAAAATCATCGCGACGGCAGCCGTGCGTAATGCGGCCAACGGACACATTCTTACAGAACAGGTTTTTGATCGTACCGGCGTGACCGTCGATGTTGTTTCCGGACGGGAAGAAGCCCGGTTGTCCAGTCTGGGTGTGATGGCATCGATCCCTGATGCGGATGGCTTCATGGGCGACCTTGGTGGTGGCAGCCTGGAACTAGTGGATTTGAAAAATGGCCAGGCCGGGCAGGGGACAACCTTGCCGCTTGGTGCCCTGCTGCTGAATAACCGTTTCCCGGATTCCGGTGCGAAGGTCAAAAAGTTTATTGATCAGGAACTTGCCAAGGTGGAATGGCTGGATGGATTGAAGGGCCGGGGCTTTTATGCGGTCGGTGGCAACTGGCGTGCGCTGGCCAAACTACACCAGGCGCAAAGCAAATATCCCTTGCGGATCGTTCATCACTACCGTGTAGAGACGCGTGAAGCACAAGAACTTTCCAAAATTATTTCGCGCCTCAGTGCCGATTCCATTGACCGCTTGAAAGGTGTGAGCTCACGCAGACGTGATTCTTTGGCAACCTCTTCCCTGGTGTTATCCCGGATATTGAAACTGGGGCAACCTTCTCATATCGTCTTCAGTGGCGGTGGATTGCGTGAAGGTGTGTTGAACGATCATCTCAGTGAAATTGAGCGTCGTCGCGATCCCCTGATCGAAATGTCCATTCGCCTGGGGGGGCGTGAAACACGCTACGACGGACTGGGGTTCGAGCTTGAAAAATGGATGCGTGGACTGTTTGCGGGTGAAACAAAATCAGAGGCGCGTATACGCACAGCCGCCTCCTTGTTAAGCGACACAGCCTGGCGAACCCATCCCGACTACAGGGCCGAGGCTGCCTACAAGCGCGTTCTGTACGCACCTTTGTCCGGTATTAATCACAAGGAAAGGGCCATGATTTCACTGGCCGTTTTTGTGCGCTATGCGGGTGATGTCAGCAGCGAGGCCACCAACATCGCCCGGAAGCTCGTTACGGAAGACGAATATGACTGGGTCCGTAAGCTTGGCCTTGCCATGCGCCTGGGCCACACCTTGTCCGGCGGTACACCCGGCGTTTTGTCCCGCAGCGAACTTGCTCAGGACAAGGGACCCATCACCCTTTCACTCACATCGAATGACGCCAACTTCCTCGGGCCTTCCGTTGACAAACGTCTGAAGGCACTCGGCAATGCTCTGGACCGGGAATGGAAAGTTGTTATCGACGGACAGGGCGCTTAACGCGCGTTGAAACGGTCAGGTCATTTTCCGAAGTTTGTTTGTTCAGAATTCAGGCCTTGTTTTCAAGTGCCTCCTGGATAACTCTCACGACTTCAGAAATAACCACGGGCTTGGTGAGGTACTGATCAAAGCCTGCTTCCACCCCCCGCTGAATATCGCGTTTGGTCGCAGCGGCACTCAGGGCAAAAACAGGGGTGTTTGCAATATCGTCGTATTTACGGAGTTGCTGCAAAACCTCAATGCCACTGAGGCCGGGAAGATTGATGTCAAGAATGATCATGTCCGGTTTGCTTGTTTTGGCGAGTTCGATCCCCAATTCACCGGTAGGCGCGGAAATCAGGGTTACGCCTTCCAGGCGCATAATGATTTTTTCCATCAGCATCAGGTTGGCCGGGTTATCCTCGACATAAAGCAAAGTGCCAGTTGCAGCTGACGGCAAAACCTTTCCTCGCTTCTCTGGTTTTCCTGCTTCCACAAGGGAGGCTTCAGGATCATTATTGGCCACGGGCAGTTCAAACCAGAAGGTTGAGCCTTTGCCAACTTCACTCTCCATGCCAATGAACCCGTCCATGCGCCCAATCAGGTCCTTGCAGACGACAAGACCAATGCCGGTCCCTTCGATACCGCTGTTCTCCGCCCCGAGGCGGCTGAAGGGTTTGAACAATTCGTCTTTTTTGTCGTCGGCGACACCATAGCCTGTATCGCTCACAGCAATATGCAGCATACCACTTGCGGTTTCCTCAACTTCAACAGTTACCTTGCCGTTTTCACGGTTGTACTTGACGGCGTTGGACAACAGATTGATCAAAACCTGCAACAAACGCACGCCATCAGCACGGACCATTGGCGCATTCGCTACGGCATCAGCAACTGAAATTTCGATGCCGCGGTCTTCGGCCATTGCCAAAACTGTCTGAAGGCATTCCTCCATGGTTTCGGCCAGCGATATTTCCTCGATACTCAGTTCCACGTTGCCGGCTTCAATTTTCGCGAAGTCCAGAATATCGTTGATCAGATTCAGAAGATGCGATCCACCTGTCAGGATATGATCAACACTTTGTTTTTGATCCTCGGTCAGTGGCTCCTTTGGATTGAAATCCAGCATTTGTGCGAAGCCAAGAATGGCGTTCATCGGGGTGCGCAGTTCATGGCTCATGGAAGAAAGAAAGTCTGACTTGGACTGATTGGCATGGTTCGCCTCTTCCCTGGCTTTTTCCAGTTCGTGTGTTGCCTTTATTTTCTCGGTAATATCGGTTCCCGTGCCGCGGTAACCCTGGAAAATGGTATCTTTATCAAATATTGGCGTGCCGTTTAGCTGGATATATATGCCCGCGCTGTCAGAAGTGAGCATTTCAAACCAGAAGTCCCGGAACTCACGTCTTTCATTCAGGTCTGACAGATGTTGTTGCCAATGCGGCTTCAATATCTCTTTACTGGTTTGGAGTTGGGCCCACGATTTCCCCAAAAGGGAAGAAGTTTTCATCCCCAGTAAATCCAGCAATCCATCAGTCATGTGGGTGATTCTCAGGTCATCATCCGTTTCCCATAACCAATCCGAAGACACATTGGCAAGTTGGCGAAAACGATCTTCGCTTTGCTCAAGGGTATGTTCAGCTTCCCTGAGTTTTGTCATATCTTGCCGCAAGCGGCGGTTTACGAGGACGACCGTGATGATAATCATGGAAATGGCAATGATGGCTGGGATTGCCCACATCAGGATCGTTTTCATTTCCGTGCCATAGGAAACCCGGATCGCCGTCGCTGAATTGACGATGGCGGTGCGCTCCCGGTCGCTGATCCTTTCCAGCGCTTTATTGATGAGCGGAACAAGCTCGGGCAGCCCCTTACGAACGCCCATAGCCAGTTCGAATTTATATTGGGTTGGCGACGCTATTTTTATAGTGTCCAACTTCGACTTATCGATCTCGTGGGTGATGGTCACCAGATTATCAATAAAGGCGTCGATCTTCCCGTCGCTGAGTTGTTGCAGGCCTTTGACAAGGCTTTCAACGGGAACGACGTGAATGTATTTGTGATTTGTTTCAAGCAATTCCTGGGTCACATAACCTTTGACCACGCCAACCTTTTTTCCATTAAGACTGTCCAGACTGCTGGCGAACGGCGCATCTTTGCGGGTCGTGATGACAATCGGGAAAGATACATAGGGGTTGGAGAAATTGAGATATTCCTCCCGCTCGGGCGTGCGGGCTACGGTCGGCAGAATATCGAATTCACCAGCCTTTGCCTTGTCGATGACTTGTGACCAGGTAAGACCGGCCTGGGGAGTCATCGTGACACCCAGTCGGGATGAGACCAACTCGACAAATTCCGCGCCAATACCACTGTATTGGCCATCATCATTAAAAAACTCGAAGGGCGCCCAGGCAGGGTCTACACCCAAACTGAAACGACCATGTTTGGATAGCCAATATCTTTCATCCAGTGTTAATTCGACGCTGTCACTGGTAGCCGTTTTCATAATCGACGCTGAACGATTCCATCTTTGATAAATGGTTTCCCGTTCTGCATCAGAAATGGAATCAAGGACCTTGTTTAATATATTTACGAAAGGGGCCCATTCCGGATCGTTGAAAACAGCAAAGGTTTGAGGAGACGGTTCCACGCCGGAAACCGCCACAAATGCAAGGTTGGTAATCTGTTCTTTCCGAGCCAGCCAGTCTGCCACGATTTGACTACCCACATAGGCGTCAGCCTTGCCAAAGGAAACAGCCTTCAAGGCTTCCAGCGAACTGGGATAGGTAATGAAGGTGATGTCGGCGTATTTATCCTTCAATAATTTTATGACGCCGTTGCCTTTTTCAATGGCAATGGATTTGCCGGCAAGATCGGAAGGCTTTTGAATTTCCGTATAGTCTTTTCGCGTGACGACAATTTTTGGAATGGTAAAAAACGGCTTGGTGAAAGTGATCTTTTTCGCACGTTCGTCGTTGGGAATGATCGTTGCCCCGACTTTCAACCGCCCGGTCATTACCTTGTTCAACATATCTTTAAAAGATGGACCAGGCTGAACAAAGAACGAAATGCCCAGTCGCTCGCTGATGATGTTGAGAAAATCCGCCGTGATGCCGGCATGGTCACCTTTGCTGTCCATGAAATCGACAGGGGGCCAATTGCCGTCCACACCAATGGAGATTTCAGAATGGTTTTTGATCCATGCCTTTTCACCCTCGCTCAGGATGACCCGTCCGGTGCCGCTGCTGTAATACCGCGCCCCCGGGTTTGGCAGCCAACGTTCTTCAAGACTTGCCATTTGTTCTCGTGGAATTTTCCTGAAGCCATCGTTAACCAGGCGAAGAAGGCTGGATCTGTCCTTTCGAACGACGGCATGAACAAAATTGCCGTCAAACTTTTCCTCTCCCTGATGCAGCGCGCCCCGCAAGCCTAACATTCCCACTGTCGCTTCGGCGGATGGCTCTTCAGTGAAAACAGCACGGATTTCGCCATTCAAAAGTGCCGTCACTGCCGCCTTGTTATTCTTGAACCCGACAACCAAGATGTCCGGGTAATTCTCATTCAGGTAACGTTCCTGATAACTGCTTGCCACCGCACCAACGCGCTCTCCTGTTAACTTGCTTAGCCGTGGGGAACTTGATCCACCGTTGAGAAAATATACAGAAGTGGTGATTTCGTGGATCGGGTCCGAAAACAGCGCCCATTTCGCCCGGCTTTCATTTCTGAACAACCCGGCGTGAACGTCGGCCCGACCAATTTTTAAATCGGCAAGGCTTTCTGTCA
Organism: Alphaproteobacteria bacterium; assembly: GCA_018654745.1. Lineage (GTDB taxonomy): Bacteria > Pseudomonadota > Alphaproteobacteria > UBA2966 > UBA2966 > JABILA01. The sequence goes on along the minus strand of JABILA010000040.1, from coordinate 9,704 downwards.
GGGAGCCTGTTTTGAAATGGACGGTCGTGCCTGTTGTCCGCCCCCAAAGACGCCACATGTCAGGCAACAGACCAGTCGGTTCTCCATTGGGCAATAACATGCTAAACGGCGGATATCCGACGTTAAGGGCAACTGTAATTTGCTGGGGTTGGGCGGTAGTTTGTGCCGTCGCAGGGTATGTGCTGTTTGTTGCAAACCCGACGATCAGAACGACAATCAGTCGTCTCAACAGCGCCCACAATACATTACTTTTTATCTGACTTGTCTTTACCATACTACTGTGACTAATCCCGGTGAAACCAAACAACCAATATTTTATGGTGCATGATGATAGTGGAATTATGTTCCAAAAACACAATTTATTTCACTATTCTCAATCAAGGTAACAGGAATTCAAGGTATTAATTTTAACCAGGGCTGGTAGCTCCCTCATTTTCGGAATGCGTTGGCCAACAGCTCAAATTCTTGCACACGCGTTGATGATTGCCGCCAGACCATACCAATCGTTCTGGAAGCTTTTGTCGACAACGGTACCAGTTCGATATTGGAGCCTGCGGTGATATTTGCATCGATAGCGAGTTGGGGTAACAGTGTCACGCCAAGGCCGGACATCACCATCTGAACCAGCGTATGGATGCTGGTTGCTTCAAATAATGGTCGGAATCGATCTTCAGGGATACGACAGGCGCTAAGCGCATGATCGCGAAGGCAATGACCGTCCTCCAGCAGAAGCAGCGGCTGATCGACGAGGTATTTTTCGGCGACAGCCTTGCGTGTGGCTAAAGGATGATCAGCGTGACAGGCGAATTGAAATTCATCTTCAAACAAATCAATGGTCGTCAGCCCGTCCGTCTCAAATGGCAGAGCTATCAGAGCCAGATCAATTTCGCCAGCACGCAATTGCTGAAGCAGGGCATCCGTTTGATCTTCCTTCAGATACAGACGCAGATCAGGATAGGCCGAGTTCAGGGGAATCAAGACGCCTGGCAGAAGAAACGGACCGATAGTCGGGATAACGCCTAGCCTGATTTTTCCCGTCAACGGTTCCCGATGAGTGGCTGCCAGCTCCATGATGTCTTCGGCATCCCTCAACAACAATGTTGCCCGTTCTGCAATTTCAATTCCCAGAGGCTCCATTGTCACCTTGCGTTTGGTTCGCTCCGCCAACGAAATGCCCAACACTGATTCCAGATCCTTGATACCCGCACTCAGTGTTGAGTGCGTGACATTGCATCGCTGTGATGCCTTTCCGAAATGCTGTGTTTCCGCCAGCGCGACGAGATATTCCAGTTGTTTGAGACTTGGAAGATATTTCATGTTTTCTGACCACGTAATTATTCGGAGTTTCCGAATACTATAGTGATTTTATATCAATTCACAGAATAATCTATAGGCCCTATCTTTCTGACATCAGAGGCCGTCAAGTCTCACGGATACCACCGCAAACGAACAATTTCGCTGTTGTCGCCGAAGCACTTGAGGGATGGATCCACTTTTAACAAAGGAGCGCAAATATGAGTAAAAGCCCAATCATGACCACCGCCAATGGCAGTCCTGTCGGTGACAATCAAAATAGCCTGACCGCGGGGCCGCGTGGCCCGTTGCTGGCCCAGGACTGGCAGTTGTTCGAAAAGCATGCCCACTTTAATCGTGAGCGCATTCCCGAACGTATCGTTCATGCCAAAGGCTCGGGTGCCTATGGAAAGCTGAGCATTACAGGCGACATTAGCAAATATACCAAGGCCAAAGTGTTTGAAGTGGGCAAGGAAACCGAATGTTTCCTGCGGTTCTCAACTGTAGCCGGGGAAAAGGGTGCCGCGGATGCCGAGCGTGATGTGCGTGGTTTTGCACTGAAGTTCTATACCGAAGAAGGTAACTGGGACATCGTTGGCAATAATACGCCGGTGTTTTTCATTCGTGACCCGTATAAATTCATGGACTTCATCCACAGTCAAAAACGGGATCCCAGGACAAACTTGCGCAGCAGTACCATGCAGTGGGATTTCTGGTCGCATGCGCCCGAAGCCCTGCATCAAATCACGATCCTGATGTCTGATCGTGGATTGCCAAAGACATATCGCCACATGAACGGTTACGGCTCACACACTTACAGCTTGATTAATGACGATGGCGAACGCTTTTACGTGAAGTTTCATTTCAAGACCATGCAGGGCCAGTCGACCAACTCAAATGAAGAAGCATCAAAGATCGTTGGTGACGACCGTGAAAGTCATCAGCGGGATCTGGTTGAAGCCATTGATCGTGGTGAATTCCCGAAATGGGCGATGAAAGTGCAAATCATGACCGAGGCCGAGGCAGAACGGACAGAATACGACCCCTTTGACCTGACCAAGGTGTGGCCGCATAGCGACTTCCCGTTGATCGCGGTTGGCGTTCTGGAACTGAACCGCAATCCCGAAAACTACTTCGCTGAAGTCGAGCAGGCGGCGTTCACGCCAGCGAATGTTGTGCCTGGCATTGGTCACAGCCCCGACAAGGTTCTGCAAATGCGCATTCTCTCCTATGGCGATGCACAACGTTATCGTGTTGGCGCAAACCATCAGGCGTTGCCCGTCAATGCGCCGCGCTGCCCGGTGCATAATTACCAGCGTGACGGGGCGATGCGGTTTGATGGAAACGGAGGTGGTTCGGTAAACTATCAACCCAACAGTTATGCTCGTCCCGTGGAAGACCCTTCGTTCAAAGAGCCACCCTTGCAAATCGGTGACGTCGCTGATCGATATGACCACCGCAAGGACAACGATGATTTCAGCCAGGCCGGGAACCTTTTCCGGATTATGCCTAAAGACGAACAGGAACGTCTGATGGACACTATTGCGGGCGCCATGCAAGGCGTGCCGACGGACATCATCAAACGACAGATCAGTTATTTCACGGCTGCTGATGCTGACTATGGCTCTGGTATCGCGCAGAGATTAGGTGTCGAAATGGACTGATCAAGGACGGCAAGACATGTAAGACCTGAATTGCTTTTCAAAGAGGTAATCGCCATATCCATTATAATACCTGTTTGGCGATTGCTTCTTTGATCTGCAGTTTCTAATACCTTTACTGCAAATCTTGAGGATTGAATTGCATATCGATCTACCTATCGAATAATTTATGGAGTCCGAAAATTGGTAAATCTGCGGCATTCAGTTTTTCTTCTGGCGGGTTTTTGTCTGACTTTTGTTGGCCCGCAGGTGCACGCTGAAGAGAGCGTGACTATTTGTGGTGAATCCTGGCCGCCTTATCTTTATAAGGCGGGAGATAAAACCGGGAAGAGTAAAAATTCAATCGCCGGCATTCATTTAAGAAATTTCAAATCGATAAGCGAAGTTACCGGTCTCGATTTCAAATTCGAAATATTGCCCTGGAAACGTTGTCTCTATGACGTTGAAAAATTCGGCCGGTCAACGGATCCGGAAATTGCAATTGACGCCAGCTACAACAAGGAAAGAGCAGAAAAATACCACTTCATTGGACCGTTATATGCTTTCGGCACAGCTGTTTTTTACTCTCGTCAAAAATTCCCGGAGGGACCTTTTTCAAAGAGATTCGACAGGCAAATTACAACAATAGCGGATATGCGGGATTTTGAGATTTGTGGTTTTTTGGGATGGAACTATGAATCCTACTATACCAAACACGGATTTCCCCGGTCTGTTCAGATTATGAAATCAAGGTCCGGAATGCAGAGCGCGTTTAGCATGCTGTCGCATGAACGCTGTGAAGTATTGGAGGTACATCCCCAAATCGTTATTGGTGCCATCGCTACCGGAAAGCTGGAAATGCCAACAAATATAACGTGTCACAAACTGGAGGGTGATCTGCAAAAGTTTTATCTGATGGTTTCCAGGAATTCTCCACGTGCCAAGGAACTTGTCGCTCGCATGGATAAGGCGATCAAGGATTTGAAAAGTGAAGGCAAGTGGCTATCTATCGGTGCATATGATGCCCGTTCTGCATCTGGAATTGCAGAAGCTGTGAAGTGCCTTTGATTGCCCTGGTGGCTTGTCGCCGGGTCTCAGGCAGATTTCCATGACAACCTAGCTTGCGTGGGCCATCCATCTGTCTGCGGTCTGCGCAAGTCTTTGCGATTTTTTGTGCAGTGACCCTATCCTGATCTTGTCAGTGCGCTCATTGAACGCCACAAGCCCGTCCTTCATTTCGCCAAAAATTCCCATCAGTTCCTGGGTATTTTTTTGGAAAACCCGAATTCCGGTTTTCTGAACATTCAGATCTTCTTCCATTCTGGAAAATGTTACTGCCATTCTGGCCATCGTTTCAGCGATGGTTTCCTTTGGCTTTTCCTGTTGGAATTGATCGAAGGGAATAATTTTTTGGGTATTGGCCATGTCTGGCTCCTGTCATACACCAGGTGGATTTTTGTCCATGGCATATAAACAAACCAGGGTTTCGGTGAGATGTCAGGGATATGTCTGTTTATTTCGACATATATCAGGTGCGGACAATAACGGTTTGCAGGCCAATGACCTCCGATAAATCCTGCAATCTGGCAACATCGGCCTCACGCAGGGCGGTATCTGCGGCATACATCAAATAACCTTCTTCACTCATCAAGTCCTGGTCCAGCACTGCACCTGCCTGAAGCTCATAAATCGGAATTTCAATTGCTGCAGAAGATACAGGTGCCTTGACGTCGGGCTTTGCTGGTTTCGGCGGGCTATCGACCGAGGGGATAGGTACGGTTGCGTAACTGGCGCTCGATTTCAGGGATCGCGGATTGGAGACGACGCGTATGATTCGTTCCTGGATCACATCGGGACCGTCATCTTTTTTGACAAAAGCATCGCAATCCAGGGCCAGTGCCGTTCCCATCAGGGCGCCGTCACTCAGCCCGGTCAGGATAATGACGGGAAGATCAGGCGGCGCATCGGTCATGCCGATCCGCAGCATTTTCAGCAGTTTAAGCCCGTTCATGGGCTCCATCATGATGTCGAGGACCATCAGGTCGGGTTTGAATGATGCAAGCCTGGAAACGGCCTCGGCGCCATCAGGGGCCTGCTCTATTTCCTTGAATCCGATTTGATCGAGAACCCTGACGATCAGCCCCCGGTAAAAATCTTCATCGTCGACGACCAGAACCTTGATCGTGCTCAAATCCGATTGATTTGTCATTCTTGCGGCCCCCTTGCGTAGTCATACTACACCTGGTTTGCATTGTGACAATATCAAGAGCGTTTCCGGGTTTCGCGGAAACGCAGCGTTGCATCAAACTCCAAGGTATGAGCCAACAATCGAGGCATCAGCTAATCCGTATAAGCCGGAATAGCCCTGGCGTTTGTGGGCCGGAATTTGGCTTTAAAGCTCGACCAGATTGATCTTGTTGCCGTTGGCAGCAAGGGCGATTTCACCCTTTTTAAGGCGCATGGCGTCATTGCCAAAAACTTCTTTGCGCCAACCCTTCATCGCCGCAACATCGGCATTGTCATAGGCCGCAACTTTTTCCAGGTCAGCGACGTTGCCAATCAGTTTCTGGGCGACGTCATTTTCTTCGCACTTCATTTTCAGAAGAACTTTCAGCAAGTCGACCAGAGGCCCGATGCCGCGGGGCAGGGGTTTGGGTTTATTGACCTGTGGCAACACATCATCCGGCAATTTAACGCCCCGGGTGACGGCTTCGAATAACAGCTTGCCGGCGCGACTGCTGGCAAATCCCTGACTGACGGAACGCATGCGTCCGAGGTCATCCGGCTTTTTTGGTGGGTGGGCTGCAATTTCCAGCAAGGCTTCGTCGCGCATGACCCTGTTACGTGGCATATCGCGGGTGCGGGCTTCGGTTTCGCGCCAGGCTGCTATTTCCTGCAAAATGCCAAGGAAACGTGGGTTATTGTTGCGGGCTTTCAGGCGCTTCCAGGCCATTTCCGGCGGTGTGTCATAGGTCGAGGGCGAGGCCAGCGTTTCCATTTCCTCGTCCAGCCAGTGTGCGCGGCCGGATTTTTCCATCTGTTCGTGCAGTTTAAGGTAAATATCCTGCAGATAAATCACATCGTCCAGGGCATAGGAAAGCTGTCGGTCGGTCAAAGGACGCCGGGCCCAGTCTGTGAAACGCGAGGCTTTATCCAGGTTCTGGCGCAGCAATTTGCTGACCAGGGTTTCATACCCCACAGAATCGCCAAAACCACAGACCATGGCTGCCAATTGGGTATCAAAAATCGGATGCGGGACAGCACCTGCCAGATTGTAGAGAATTTCGATGTCCTGGCGACCGGCGTGAAAGACCTTCAGGACGCTTTCATTGGCCATCAGATCGAACAGGGGCTGCAGGTCGATACCATCTGCCAGGGGGTCGACGGCGAGGGCTTCGTCAGCGCTACCGATCTGGAACAGGCAAAGCTGTGGCCAGAACGTGCTCTCGCGAATGAACTCGGTATCGACGGTGATGAAATCAAATTCTGCAAAGCGATTGCAGGCTGCGATGAGGGCGTCGTTTGTCGTTATTACTGTCATGCCAAAATGCTATACACCAGATTTTGGCCGCCGTCGCCACCTGCACCTGTCAGATTGGTAAAATTCCTGATTTTGCCGCCAAAATGCCGGGATTTGGCGGTTTCCCGGTTGACAAAAGCCCCTGTTCCGTGTGCTTTTGCGGCCAATTGTTATTTTTGCCATTCAGACAAAAGTGACAAATCTGCACACCTGTTTTTTCGGAAAATATATCATGCACGCTTACCGATCCCATACCTGTGAAGAACTTCGTGAAAGCCATGTTGGCGAGACTGTCCGGATTTCCGGCTGGGTCCACCGCAAGCGTGATCACGGCAATCTGTTGTTCATCGATATCCGGGATCATTACGGCATCACCCAGGTTGTGACATCCCAGGGTGAGCCAAGTTTTGACCTTGCGGAAAGCCTGCGTGCTGAATCTGTTGTTACAGTCACCGGTCCCGTTATTGCCCGTTCGGGCGAAACCATCAACGACAGCCTGCCAACCGGACGTATTGAAATTGGCATCGAGGAAATGGTCCTGCAAGGCAAAGCAGATGATCTGCCCTTGCCGGTATTTGGGGATCAGGAATATCCGGAAGACATTCGCCTGCGCAACCGTTTCCTGGATCTGCGGCGCGAGCGTATTCACCGCAATATCGTTTTGCGCAGTGCCGTTATCGCCAGTATCCGTGCGCGCATGACGGGGCAGGGCTTTACCGAGTACCAAACCCCGATCCTGACGGCATCTTCGCCGGAAGGTGCGCGCGATTTCCTCGTGCCCAGCCGTATGCATCCAGGCAAGTTCTATGCCTTGCCCCAGGCACCGCAGCAGTTCAAACAGCTTTATATGATTGCGGGTTTCGATCGTTATTTCCAGATCGCACCCTGTTTCCGCGATGAAGACGCCCGCGCTGATCGCTCACCGGGTGAGTTCTATCAGCTGGATGTCGAGATGTCCTTTGTCACCCAGGAAGACGTTTTCAACGCCATTGAGCCTGTAATCCATGGCCTGTTTGAGGAATTTGCCGAAGGACGCACAGTCACATCCGGCGGCTTCCCACGCATTCCTTTTGCCGAATCCATGATGAAATACGGCAACGACAAGCCGGATTTGCGCAATCCTCTTGAAATTACCGACGTCACCGAAGCATTTGACGGCTCGGGATTTGGCATCTTTGCCGGTGCTATCAAAAAGGGTTCTGTGGTTCGCGCCATTCCTGCTCCCGGCGCCGGGTCAAAGGCACGCTCATTCTTCGACAAGACGAACGACTGGGCCCGGAGCGAAGGTGCAGCCGGTCTTGGTTATATCATCCTCGAAAATGGTGGCGGCAAGGGGCCGATTGCCAAGAACCTGGATGACGAACGTATTGCGAAGATCAAGGAAATCACCGGCATGGGTGATGGTGATGCCGTCTTCTTCGCCTGTGACAAGGCAGAAGGGGCCGCAAACCTCGCCGGTCTGGCCCGCACAAGGGTGGGTGAGCAGCTTGAGTTGATCGAGGAAAACGCCTTCCGCTTCTGCTGGATCGTCGATTATCCCATGTACGAATATGACGAGACCGAAAAGAAACTCGAATTCAGCCACAATCCGTTTTCCATGCCGCAAGGTGGTCTCGACGCCCTCGAAAACAAGGACCCGCTGGATATTCTCGGCTATCAGTATGACATCGTCTGCAACGGTATCGAATTAAGCTCAGGCGCGATCCGGAACCACGATCCGGAAATCATGCTCAAAGCATTTGATGTTGCCGGCTATGGCCGCGAAGAAGTCGAAGACAAGTTCGGCGGCATGTTCCGGGCCCTCCACCTTGGCGCACCACCCCACGGTGGCATCGCCCCTGGTCTGGATCGTATCGTCATGCTATTGGCTGATGAACCCAACATCCGCGAAGTCGTCGCGTTTCCGATGAACCAGCAAGCTGAAGACCTGCTGATGGGTGCCCCGGCTGAAGCCGGTATGCGCCACCTGCGCGAATTGCACCTGCGTGTCAACCTGCCCAAGCCAAAAGCAGAAGAAGCAAAGCCTGAAGGGGAGACGGCGGAGTAGGGCCTGATTAGTCTCGGACATTTCCCGCCTTTGAAACGACTTTGCAATACAAATAAGGATTTTATAAGTCGCTACAATATTAACTTTTTAGTATTGAGATGCATGACCCTGGTGGCTAAAGTATAGGTAGTTTAATCAGGCGTATAAATCGTAAAATACGGGAGTTGAAATGTTGGGTGGCTATAACCAAAACCTGCTTCGTTCAAAATTCACTTTGATCTTCAGGTCAGTTTTTATTGTTGTAAGCCTGCTTGCTCTTCAGGCTTGTATCTCGTCTTCTGGTGGCCGTTCAAGCAACTCCAATAACGCCATTCCATTGGTCTCCGGCGGTGTTACAAGCAAGCTGAGCCGCGTCAGCAATGGCGCCAGTATGTCCCGTGTCAGACAGATTTTCGGTGATCCAGAGGACCGTGATTACATTTCCGGCTTTGAAGTCTGGCAGTATTGCAGCACCGGAATGTTTTCCGATGACTTTGTCGCAATTGTATTTATTGACGGAAAGGTAGCGGAGCGAAAAAAATATGTCAGAAGGATCGACGGATTTTGCTCCAGCTTTTTCAAGTCGGCTTCTGACCTGAATTTCTACTCGGTCCAGGTTGCGTTGCAGGAAAGATCACAAAAAAACATTGCCAGACAAACAGCAGAAGCTATTGAGAGAAGGCTGGCAGCAGCTAAACAAGTGCAAGAGAAAGCTGAACAGGCACAGGAAAAAGCCAAATCCCCGGATATCGCGGAAAGCTTCAACCAGACAGCATTGTCGGTAAATTTTGCTCGTGGTCCGCAGCATATGAACGACGTTGCCGTTATTATCGGGAATGCCAACTATGGAAAGCACGGCAGTGATATTCCGGACGTGAAACCGGCTTATGCTGATGCTGAGAGTATTCGCAAATGGCTGATAGAGGCCAAGGGGCTGCGTGAAGGGAACATCATTTTCTTGCGGGACGCGACATCAGCCCAGATGACAGGTGTATTTGGCAGCCAATCCTCTCACAAGGGGAAGCTATTCAACTGGACCAAAAAGGGGATTTCAAACGTCTATGTTTACTATGCAGGACATGGCGCACCTGCAGGCAAAGAGGGTAGCGCCTTTCTCGTGCCATCTGATGTGAGTTCAGATTCAATAGAACTGACGGGATACCCGTTAAAACGGCTGTACGCCAATCTGGAAAAACTCCCTGCCAAATCAGTTACCGTTATTCTG
>JABILA010000031.1 GCA_018654745.1 Alphaproteobacteria bacterium | reverse complement strand
GAAGCCGGTGACAAGGAATGGCCGGCCGAAGAAGAAGAGGCGTTCAAGGCTCCGATCCGCGAACAGTACGCGGGTCAGGGACATCCTTATTACGCCAGTGCCCGGTTGTGGGATGACGGTATTTTTGATCCGGCGGATACGCGCAGGGTCCTTGGGCTGTCGATTTCCGCATCCTTGAATCAACCCGTCGAAAAAACTGATTTCGGCATATTCCGGATGTAATGACATGGCTGATACCACGACTTTGCAAATCGATGATCTGGGCGTTGCGACCATCACGATCAACCGCCCGGAAGTTCATAATGCCTTTGACGAACATTTGATTGCGGAACTATCTGCCCGGTTCGAATCTGCGGACAAGGAAGAGGATGTTCGTCTGGTTGTCATCGCGGCACGTGGCCGGACATTTTGCGCCGGGGCAGATCTGGAACGAATGCGCCAGACTGCCGACTATAGCGAAGCGGAAAATCTGGCCGATTCACGCATTCTGGCAAAGACACTGCACCGGTTAAACACCATGTCGAAACCGACTTTGGTGTTGATCCAGGGCCCGGCTTATGGCGGTGGTATCGGGCTCATTGCGGCATGTGATATCGCTATTTCTGTCCGCAGCGCAACTTTTTCGCTTTCAGAGGTCAAACTGGGGCTGATCCCTGCGGTGGTATCGCCTTATGTCATTGGGGCCGTCGGCGCCAGGCAAGCTCGTCGCTATTTTCTGACCGGTGAACGATTTGATGCGCAGGAGGCTCATCGCATCGGCCTGGTGCATTTACTGGTGAATGACGAAGGCGAAATGAGAGCTGCGGCTGAACGCTATGCCCGCATGTTCATGGAGACAGCACCCGGTGCTGTATCAGCCTCGAAGGATTTGATTGCTGCCGTTCGCGACAAGGAAATCTCCGAAGAATTGATGGAAGACACAGCTCGTCGTATTGCCGATCGCCGCGCCAGTGACGAGGCCCGTGAAGGCATCGGAGCTTTCTTTGATAAACGTAAACCCAACTGGTAATCGCAGATTGTGATGCCTCTATTCGAATTGGTCTGACATCGTGTTTGATACATTACTTATTGCGAACCGTGGTGAAATTGCCTGCCGCGTGATGGAGACAGCGCGCAAGATGGGCATTCGCTCAGTTGCTGTGTTTTCGGACGCCGACACAATGTCCCGACATGTCACAAAAGCTGACGAAGCGCATCACATTGGCCCACCGCCAGCCTCCCAGAGCTATCTTGATGCAGACAAGGTTCTGGCCGCAGCTAAAGCATCCGGTGCCAGGGCTATCCATCCAGGATATGGCTTCCTGTCCGAGAACGCGGCTTTTGCAGAAGCGTGCGACGCTGCCGGTATTATCTTTGTTGGCCCACCACCTTCCGCGATCCGGGCCATGGGTGAAAAACATGCTGCCAAAGCCTTGATGGTGGAAAGTGGTGTGCCGGTTGTACCCGGTTACCACGAGGAAGATCAGGATGATGATGTCCTGAAAAAGGCTGCGGACGGCATTGGCTATCCTGTCTTGATCAAGGCCACGTCCGGTGGTGGTGGCAAGGGCATGCGCCGTGTCGACAGCGCTGATGAATTTGCCGGTGCACTGGCGGGTGCCCGTCGGGAAGGCAAAAACTCCTTTGGTGATGATCGTGTTTTGATCGAAAAATACCTCGAGATTCCGCGTCATATTGAGGTGCAGGTTTTTGCCGATAACCATGGAAATGCGGTTTATCTGTTTGAGCGTGATTGTTCGCTGCAGCGTCGTCACCAGAAAGTAATTGAGGAAGCACCGGCACCGGATTTATCGCCGGATATTCGTAAAGCCATGGGTGAGGCCGCTGTAAAAGCCGCCCTGGCCATTGGCTATCGCGGGGCCGGGACCATCGAATTCATTGTTGATGTCTCGAACGGACTGGCGGATGCACCGTTCTATTTCATGGAAATGAATACCAGACTGCAGGTCGAACATCCGGTGACCGAAATGATTACCGGCGTTGATCTGGTTGAGTGGCAACTGCGTGTGGCCTCAGGTGAGCCTTTGCCCCTGCGCCAGGAAGAACTTTCGATTACCGGTCACGCCATGGAAGTCAGAATTTATGCTGAAAATCCGGTCAAAGGGTTCCTGCCTTCAACCGGTCTGTTAAAGCGACTGCGATTTCCGGACGCCGGTCCCCATGTCAGGATCGACACTGGCGTGGAAGAGGGCGATGAAGTTACGCCTTATTATGATCCCATGATTGCCAAATTGATTGTCTGGGATGAAGACCGCAATCGCGCCCTGCGTCGTCTGCGTACGGCGTTACAGAATACCCAGGTCGTTGGCGTCAAAACCAACACAGCATTTCTGTCGCGCATTGCCGTAAACAGTGATTTTGCGGATGCGAACCTCGATACCGGGTTTATTGAACGCCACATTGCTGAACTGGTCCCTGAACCCGGTGCGACACCGGTCCGGGCGCTGGCAATCTCGGCATTGGCGATCCTGCTTGAAAGAGCCAACGAAGCTGCTTTTTCAGCGCTTGGGAACGGCGATCCGACCTCACCCTGGCATCAGGTTGATGGCTGGCGCATGAATGATGACGGCCATGATGAAATCAAGCTTGTCGACGACGAAGAAGTCATCACCATTCCCGTCCGGTACATGCCGGATGGATACCAGATGACAATCGACGATCAGATTTTGAAGGTGAACGGGGAATTAGAAGCCGGAGATCACATTGTTGCCAATATCGATGGTGTCCGCATTGTTGCAACTGTGCTGCATGATGCCGCTGGCGTCACTGTCATTGATGCCGGACATGTTTATCAAATCGGCGTCTATGACGTGCTGGCGGCGGCGGAGGTCGACGATACAAGCACTGGTGGCGTTGTTGCGCCTTTGCCGGGCAAGGTAGTTGCAGTGTTAACGGAAGCTGGAATCAGCGTCGACAAAGGCACCCCCTTGATGATCGTCGAAGCCATGAAGATGGAACATACAATAACAGCACCGGCAGATGGCCTAGTTGATGAGGTCTTGTTTGCTGTTGGCGACTCCGTTGATGAAGGCAGCGTTCTGGTAGATTTCAAAATCAGTGAAGCCTGACCTGCGACGCCGGCTTTGTTCAGGCCTAGTCGTAAACGATCCTCGGTAACCACAGCGTGATGTTCGGTTGCCATATGACGAGGGCAAGAACAGACATCTGCAAAATCACAAACGGGATAATCCCTTTGTAGATGCTTGTGGTTTTGACTTCAGCCGGAGCGATGCTTTTGAGGTAGAACAGGGCATAACCAAAAGGTGGCGTCAGGAATGAGGTTTGCAGATTGATGGCCACCAGGATGGTGAACCAGAAAATCATCTCCTCACCGCCGACGTGATCGCCGAAGTCCAGTCCAACAACCATGGGCGTGAATACGGGGAGGATAATCAGCGTGATCTCAATCCAGTCCAGGATAAAGCCCAGGACAAAGACGATACCCATTATCAGGAATAACAGACCCCACGAGTCCAGCCCGGCACCAAAGACCAGGCCTTCGACCACATCGTCGCCGCCCAGAGAGCGAAATACGTAGGCAAAGGCTGTCGCGCAAATGATGATGAAAAAGATCATGGCGATAGTCAGGCCGGTTGCCTCGCATACGCCTTTAAGAAATTCCCAGTTAAGTCGTCCTTTTACCCAACCAAGGAAAAGTGCACCAAAAGCGCCAACGGCTCCCGCTTCGCTTGGTGTGGCAAATCCAAACAGGATGGAGCCCTTGATGAAAGCGATCAGAAATACTGGCGGAATAAAGCTCTTTAGCAGCAGGGATGGTAGCTCTTCTTTCGGCACATAAAGCAATTCTGCTGGCAGGGGCGGTGCCACCTCAGGCTTGATCTTCGCAATTGTGGAAATGTAGACGAGGTAGCAGGTCGCCAGCAGCAATCCAGGTGCCAGTGCCGCCATAAACAATGTGCCCACGGATATCGACAGCAAGTCAGCCATGATGATCAACATGATGCTGGGCGGGATCAGAATACCCAGCGTTCCCGAAGCCGCGATGGTACCTGTTGCCAGCGCATGACTGTAGTTTTGGCGCAACATGGTCGGCAGGGCGAGGGCGGTCATCATGGTTACGGAAGCGCCGATAATGCCGGTCATGGCGGCAAGGATTGTTCCCATGACAGTAACCGCCAGGGCAAGGGCCCCGGGGACCCTGCGTAACAGAACCTGGCAGCAATACAACATATCGTTGGCAACACCGCTGCGTTCCATCATCACGCCCATGAAGACGAATGTCGGCAGCGCCACCAGAACCAGGTTTTCCGCGGCACCACCCCAGGCCCGGGGCACGAAATTGAAAAATTCGATCAGCGTGAAGGTACCAACAGAAAAACCGATGAGGCCAAAGGTTATAGACAAACCGCCAAGCAGGAAGGCAACGGGATAACCAGAGAACAACATTATCGCCAGGGCCGCGAACATAAGAACCGGCAAATATTCAACAAAAAGGTGAAACATGATTTGTGGGCCTTCAGTCGCTGGCTAAATGTGGGAGGGGAATTATAGGAAAAGGGAGTGGGCTCAGCATCGGGAATAATGCAACGAAATACAAGGCCTTGGAGGCATTCCAATGTGTCGGCAACACAGTGCCAAGGTGCTTCGGTTTCTGCAATCACGGTAATTGCCTTCTGGACAATTTGACGCTGGCAATAGGAATTTAATAAAGGTATTTGATGACGTATTAATAGTCGAATAAATATCTTCTAACTCCCTTGGTGCGATTCATTGAATCTCAAACATTTTGCTTTACTGATAATTTATACGCACACCACTGAGGCAATGTTAGTTGACCCGCAACAGGCTTGAAAACAAGGTGTTTCTGATCGTTGATGACGATCCGCTGCAACTGCGGCTGATCGAAAAGGTTGTGAGTTTGATTGGTGGCGTCAAGGTTGCCACCGCGACGGGTGGTCACCAGGCTCTTGAGATATTCCACCAGAGCCGGGTCGATTTTGTGCTTTGCGATCTGATGATGTTTCCCATGGACGGGTTTGAACTTTGCCGCCAGATCCGCAAACTGCCTTTATCCAATGTGAGGCAAATTCCGATCATTGTTTCAACGGGTTACAGTACGTTGATAAACGTAGAAACGGCCCGGGATGCCGGTGCCACAGAGATTTTGCGCAAACCCTACAATCCGATCAATCTGTTTGACCGTGTTCTGTCTGTTCTGGATAAACCCAGAGATTTCATTGCCCAACCGTTTTTTCGCGGCCCGGACCGGCGCCGCAGGTATCAAACACCGCCTGGTGTTGGCGAGAGACGGTTTTCCGTACCCGGCGAATAGATTTGGGCAATCACCGACGGGAATACCTTGATCCGTCGAGGCGCGCATGGCACAAAAGTGCAGCACTATTTTTGCCCTGAACAGAGTCAAAATGCCCCTTCATTTGCTGAAATTATGCGTTGGTGTCGACGATGTTGACCAGTTGCGCAAATCCCAGGATGCCCGCACCAAGCGGGGGGAGCGGCTTGTGCATGTGACGCGGAACAGGCCCCGCCGGGACGCTGAAGTCCTGGATGGCGGCTCACTTTATTGGGTGATCAGGCGGATTGTTGCTGTTCGCCAACAAATTATTGGCCTGGAAGAAGTCAACAGCGCGGATGGTATACGACGCTGCGCCATTATCCTGCATCCTGATCTGATGCTGACCATGCCCCAGCCGCGCCGACCCCACCAGGGCTGGCGTTATCTGGAAGACGATGTTGCACCTGCTGACGCCCCAAAAGGTGGGCCTGCCGCCGATTTCCCCTCGGATATGGCGGCTGAACTTCGCGAACTCGGTTTGCTGTGATCTGAATCAGGCAGCAGCCGGCCGTGCATGTTGTCGGGCCTCCTGAATGCGCGCCTCTGCCATTTGATCTGCCATTTTTTCAGGGGTCGTATTCGCCTTATCTGCCTTGCGGAACAAGTCCAGCAATGTGCCATGCATCTCTTCAATATGGGCATAGGCAGTTTTTTTGTTATAGGTGGGGCGTTCATGCGAGATATTGATAATACCCCCGGCATTGATCACGTAGTCAGGCGCGTACAGAATATTTTGCGCCGCCAGTGCTTCGCCGTGATGTGGTTGTGCCAGTTGATTATTTGCCGAGCCTGCAATGATACTGGATTTCAGGACAGGTAAAGTCTCGTCGTTGATCACAGCTCCCATGGCACAAGGGGCAAAAACATCCACATTTGTCCCGTAAATGTCCGCCGGATGTACCACCTTTGCACCCAGTTTGTCCGCCAAATGTCCTGCTGCTTTCGCGTCTATGTCTGCCACAGTGAGCACTGCACCGGCATCACTCAGATACTGGCATAAATAGTGCCCGACATGTCCAACCCCCTGCACCGCAACCCGCACACCCTCCAGAGAATCGCTCTGTAACCGATGAGTTGCGGCGGCGCGGATACCCTGAAAAACGCCCCAGGCCGTGGCAGGCGAGGGATCACCGGACAGCGACGTAACACCTGCAACGTGATCGGTAACGGTAGCGACTTCTTCAAGGTCAGCAACAGATGTGCCGACATCTTCAGCGGTGATGTATTGCCCACCCAGCTGCTCGACATAGTGCCCAAAAGATTTTAACAGGGCAGGGGTCTTGTCGGTGCGAGGGTTGCCGATTATCACAGCTTTCCCGCCCCCCAGATTCAAACCTGCCATCGCGGCCTTGTAGGTCATGCCGCGAGACAGGCGCAGCACGTCTGTCAGAGCCTCATCATCGCTGGCGTAAGGCCACATGCGCAAGCCGCCCAGGGCAGGTCCCAGGGTTGTGTCATGGATAGCGATTATCGCTCTGAGCCCGGTTTCTCGATCGTGACAAAAGACAACATCTTCATGGTTGTTGAATTCATTATGATCAAAAACAGACACGGGCTCTTCCTCCACAAAAAGAGCGAACCCGCTAAAACCGGAATCGCCCTGGTTCAGGTGATGGATGAGATTTTTGCAGAAAATTGTTTTAAAACAATAAATTAAATATCGTTAGAGAGGATTCGCATTAATATGTCCGAGGTGATCGAAAAAGCGAAAAAATAAATCCCGTGCCGAAATATTCGCGCAATAAATCTCCGATCAGTAAGGATTGCTGACCTTCAGCCAATACCTCAGTTCAGTCAAAAATGACCTTTCGGCAGGCTACTCCGCTGCCTCGGTTGGCAAGGGAAACCACTGCAAGTGCCGCGCGGTTTCAGGTATAACCAGGTTTTCGGAACCGGCACCTTCAATTTCTTCCAATGCGCTTATTGCAGCCTCTGCATCCTGAACAAGGTCTTCCAGATTTTGCAGCGACATTGAGGTCTTGTGCGTCGAATAAACCGGTCCCGATGTCGTATAACTGATGTCATTCAAGGACATGACCTTGGCTTTGCCCGACAATTTGTGCCACCAGCGACCACTGGGTCCGTCACAGGCATAGGCCGGCAAAAGTTTGTAGCCGTTGGTAGCGACCCAGTTGATAGCGCCCAATATGAAATTGATCTCGCCTTCGCTGTTGAAGTAATTCAACCCAAATCGTGTCCAGCCAGGCTTGATTATCTCGCAACCACCCAGGATTTCGACGTTGAATTCCCGGGATGTCTTGCTGTCGATGCCCAAAAGGCGATGACCATAGGGCCCGGCACAGGAACAGCCGCCACGAGTCTGGATACCAAAGTAGTCGTTTAATACGGCAACAACAAAGTCATGATGCAGGTAACGTTCGCCATGACGAACAAGAAAGGAAATAATCGGCAGTCGGTCGGTTTTATTGTTGCCCAGGACGTTGATATTCGGATTTTTACCCAATACCTCGATCACGTGTCGCGCCATGTCTTTCTCGTGCTCGAATATATCTTCGGCCCCAACGGCTTCTTTAAGTTGGAATACAAGCCCGGCGCGGATGGCACCGACAATATCAGGCGTACCGCCTTCTTCCCGGTGTTCCGGGTCATCGATGTACTGATGTGCATCAGAACTGACATAACTGACGGTACCGCCGCCCGGAATAACCGGCACCTTGTTCTTCATCAACACCTTTTTCATGATCAGAACCCCGGGTGTACCTGGCCCACCAGGAAATTTGTGAGGGGAAATGAAAATGACGTCCTTGGACGCCGGACCGTCAGGCGCATCAGGATGGTTCATGTCGATAGGCACATAAGGTGCTGCCGCGGCAAAATCCCAACAGGCAATTGCATCGTGCTCGTGCAACATGGTGGTGACGGGATCTGTGTTGGTAATGATTCCCGTTACATTGGAGGCAGCTGAGAAACTGCCAATTTTCAGGGGCCGGTCGGCATATTCGAGCAATCTGTCTTTCAGAATATCCAGATCGACCAGTCCGGCCTCGTCCTCTTCGACGACAACAACATCTGCAATGGTTTCCCGCCATAAAACTTCGTTTGAATGATGTTCGTAGGGGCCAATAAAGATGACAGGGCGCTTTTCGGGAGAAATCTGTCCTGTAAAGCCGTATTCCTCGTCCAGTTCATTGGGGAGCCGCAAGTTCAGGATGTTGATCAGACGGTCGACGGTACCGGTGGCACCTGAGCCGCAAAACAGAACCGCATCACGCTCGTCACCATTTACGGCATCCAGGATTATGCGACGGGCATCTTCGCGATAGCGGGTTGTCTGGTGCCCGGTGCCCGACGTTTCTGTATGCGTGTTGGCGTAAAAGGGCAGCACTTCGTCCCGAATGAAGTCCTCGATGAACCTCAGTGACCGCCCGGAAGCTGTATAATCGGCATAAGTGATCCGGCGCGGTCCTGCCGGACCATCCATCGCCTGGTCATTGCCAATCAGCGAATTTCTGACCTTATCGACCAGAGCCACGTTCTTCATGCCGTATCCACCTATTTAACACAAAAAGAAAGTCTAATAGCGCTGGCGCTAAATAGCACTTCAATTCATGAAACAGAAGGGCCCGGCATGGGGAATGTCAGGATGTCTTTCTCGACCCGGTCAGTATTTGTCAGAATCTATAACCAATGCTTGTTCCAACAAAATACTGGTCGCTGGCTTTGACCAGTGGGCTGTTGGCGGCCTGGTCCATCATCAAGGTTCCCCGACCATCAATCGTCAAATAGATATTCTTGTCGACATTGTAAACGATGGAAGCATATCCCGCGAAATCCTGGAAACCAGCAGTAGGAATATAAGCGGCGCGACCAGAAGTTGCTTCAGCGCTCGTGACACCAAAGTTAGAGGTCATATAAGAAGCGCTGCCAAAATGGGTTACGCCACCAATTATCAGACTCGAATCTTCACTCAACCGTCCACCCAGTGCAAGCCCAATGGACCCGACAACGCCGTGATGGCCGCTTCCGTTCAGTCCGTAGCGCAGATCACCCTCCAGGCGCCAGGGACCATTAAAATGCTGAAAGAAGATACCAGCTTCGACACTCGAGCTCAGGTCTGCCATGCCTGTCAGATCAGTATTGTCTGAAGAATCTCGTCCGGCGGACCATGTAAGCCGCGGACCAGCTTTGGTTTGACGTCTTCTAACCAAATTCAAGCCAAGACCGCGTTGGGTACTCAGGAAATAAGCATCGCGCCATTCAATGTCGGCAACAGGCATGGCGTGCGCAGTATAATCATCACTGCCAACATAATCAGGAGCAAACCCCATACCGCCGCCAAGGTTGATCTTCCACTCACTATTATTTTCTATCCGCGTCGCGGTGGAACCAAAAGTCCAAGCCTCAAGATCGGGAACACCCGCAGTTGCGCTCGTAACCAGACTTGTAGACATGGCGACGGCGAAGCCTACGGCAAATAGCTGGCGTAGTTTCATGGTATTCCCCTGTTCGTGTTGATTATCAACAAGTTAACCTGGTTTTCACCTTTTTGGCAAGATCGTGCGCGAATAGATCAGGCCAGAATTTTCAGTACATATTCCCCGATCGCCAGAGAAGATGTAAGACCAGGAGACTCCATTCCAAACAAATTGACCAGGCCGGAAATACCATGGTCTTTTGGGCCTTTGATGACAAAGTCTGCCACTGGGTCACCTGGAGCCTGAACTTTTGGCCGTATGCCGCTGTACGCAGGTACCAGTGCTCCGTCTGGCAAATCGGGGTAATACTGCCTGACGGAGGCGTAAAAACTTTCGGCGCGACCAGGATCCATCGTGTAGTCGACCTCGTCAATCCACTCTTGATCTGGACCAAATTTTGCCTGTCCGCCCAGATCCAGTGTCAGATGTACGCCCAGGCTTGCGTCTGGCGGCACGGGATAGATCAGGCGACTGAACGGGGACTTACCCGACAACGAAAAATAGGAGCCTTTAAGCAAATAACGTTTCGGAATCTCTGTCGGATCAAGTCCTGCTACGCCACCAGCTATATTTTGGGCACCGAGACCCGCAGAATTTATCAGGACTGAAGACGTTAGCGAAAAGGGGTCTTTTCCGCCGACTTCGATGCTGAATTCGCCGTTCTGAGCGATTGCGGACTTAAACGGGCTGTTAAAGGCGATAACCATACCAAAATCTTCGGCTTCTCCCTGATAGGCCAGCATCAGCCCGTGGCTATCGATAATGCCGGTAGAAGGAGAAAGCAGGGCACCTACCCCGGCCAAAGCTGGTTCGAGGGATTGCATCGCTCTCTTGTCCAACAGCTCCATATCCTGAACACCATTGGTTTTTGCTGTTTCCTGCAGATTTCGAAGCGTGCCGAGGTCTTTTTCCTGCGAGGCCACGATCAACTTGCCCAACCGGTTGTGCTCAACACCGCGCTCGGCGCAGTAGCGATACAAAACGTCTTTTCCTTCGACGCACAAACGGGCTTTCAGGCTGCCGGGCTGATAGTATATTCCGGCGTGAATGACTTCACTATTGCGAGAACTGGTGCCGGTACCAATGTCATTTTCTGATTCAAGAACAATGACTTCGCGCCCATTCCTGGCAAGAGATCTGGCAATGGCAAGGCCTATGACACCTGCGCCAACAACCACACAATCTACTCTCTCACTCATGGGCTACCTCGTGCTTCAATCATTTTCAGGAGGGTGTCTGCTGGATGATACAACGTCAATACCAGCAAATGGGATATCTGACTTATGTGCGCGATTTTTAATTTTCCAGTTCGTAGAAGCTGACAAGTCACGCCAAGGTGAATCGGTGTGATTTGTCGGATCGCATCTCTCGGGTAAGCATGAAGGTTAAGAAATCAGGTATTTGTCCCGGTAATGTCAGGAGTTAGTACATGCCAGCATTTTTGTGGCGCACATCTATTCAATCGTTAATCGCCCTTGTAGGTGTCTTGTTCATGCTGGGGTCCTCGCTGGCAGGACCGGCACAATGGAAATCAGAGTGGCCGAAAACAGATTTCTCTAATACTTCCGTTGATTTGTCCGAGATTCTGTCAGGTGGGCCACCGAAAGACGGCATTCCATCAATTGATGATCCCTCATTCATTCCTGTTGTTCAGGCAAAACAATATGCCGACACGGAACCGGTTATTGGTTTGTCAATAAATGGGGACGCCAGGGCATACCCCCTGCAGATTTTGATGTGGCATGAAATCGTCAATGATGTTGTGGGCGGTGTCCCCGTGGCCATTACTTTTTGTCCTCTGTGCAACGCGGCGATTGTATTTGATCGCCGCCTGGAAGGGCAAATACTGGAATTCGGGACGACCGGCAAGCTGCGGCGCTCAGATCTTGTCATGTATGACCGTCAAACAGAGAGTTGGTGGCAGCAGTTTCTGGGGCAGGGAATTGCCGGGAAAATGAATGGAAAAGTGTTGAAGACCATTCCCTCCCGCCTGGAATCAATGGCCCTATTCAGAAAACGTTTCAAGGTCGCCAAGGTTTTGATCCCCTCTTCAAACAGTAGCAGGCGATACGGTGCAAATCCTTACGCATATTATGATTCGATGCCGCAACCATTTTTGTACAGGGGACCCATGCCGACCGGGATCGCGCCTCTAGCCCGGGTTGTCTCCTTCAAAGATGGCAATGGCGACAGGCAAGCCTGGTCGCTGGATCGGTTGCGCAGGGACCGCAAGGTTGAAGCACCCGGAAATATCGTGATTACCTGGGAGTCAGGGCAAAACTCGGCTTTGGATGCACCGACGATTAGCGAGGGCGTAGATGTCGGGAATATCGTTGTTCAGGAACGGAAGGGATCTGACCTGGTTGATATCACCTACGGTGTCGATTTTGCGTTTGCTTTCAACGCATTCTACCCAAAAATTAAAGTAAAAAATTAGAAAAAAGTCAGTCGTATTTAGTTTGGTTCTGGATTGACCAGGTCTTCTGTACTGGCCAAATCAAGGCTGACACCGGTCAGTTTTGCACCAACAATGCTGCATCGATCCAGACTTGCGCCTGCAAAGTCAGCATTGGTCAAATCAGCCCCGTCCAGTTTGGCATCTGTTAAACGGGCATGAGAAAAGTTTGTCCCGACTGCGCGCACACGGGTTAGATTTGAGGTGTAGTAATTCAGACCTGATCTGACAGTTACCGATTTTGACGCGGCGTCTGTCAGGTCAAGTTTGGTCTATAAACTTTTCCTTCCAGATACGTTTACCATCCTCCAGGGTTTGCATGGGCGTGCGGCCCTCGCAGACT
>JABILA010000032.1 GCA_018654745.1 Alphaproteobacteria bacterium | reverse complement strand
TGGAGTGTTGTTATGAGCTACAGGCGTCGGATTTATTTTACGAATAAACAGAAGGCAGATATATGGGATCGCTGGCAACGTGGCGAGTCAATGAGTTCTATTGGTCGCGGGTTTGATCGAGATTCATCCTCGATTTATCCGTTAATTTCTCGCACGGGCGGCGTTCGCCCCTTAGATCGCAAACGATCGAGGTTGTCGCTGACACTTGTCGAACGAGAGATCATCTCACGAGGCATCGCTGCTTGCCAGTCCGTCCGTGAGATTGCCAGAGATATTTGTCGCTCGGCCTCAACTGTCAGCCGTGAGATCAACCGCAATGGTGGCTCTGATAAATACCGTGCCGTTGATGCAGAAGACCAAGCTTGGGTTCGCGCTTTGAGACCAAAACTTTGCAAACTTACCGGGAACACATTTTTGCAACGCGTGATCTCAAACAAGCTTATAATTCTTTGGTCGCCCGAACAGATTGCGGGATGGCTGAAACGTACGTATCCAAGAGAAGAGGCTAATCAAGTGTCACATGAGACAATCTATAGAAGCCTGTTTGTTCAGGCTCGCGGCGTGTTGAAGAAGGAATTGCTACAATACCTGCGTTCAAAGCGCACGATGCGCCGGCCCAAACATTCTAGCCTAAAACATGCCGGGCTTGGCCAGATTAAGGATGCTGTATCTATCAGGGAAAGGCCTGCCTGCGTGGAGGATCGGGCTGTTCCAGGCCACTGGGAAGGCGATCTTATTGCAGGCTCAAACAACAGTTACATTGCAACATTGGTCGAACGTCATACGCGGTATGTGATGATGGCTAAGGTTCAAGGCAAGGATACAAAAAGTGTCATATCGGCTTTGATAAGGCAGTCGCAAAAGCTGCCACGAGAACTCTACCAGTCACTGACATGGGACCGCGGCAAAGAGCTTGCAGACCACAAACGCTTCACACTGGCGACCGATATTGATGTTTACTTCTGTGATCCACAAAGCCCGTGGCAACGCGGTTCCAATGAGAATACCAACCGACTGCTCAGACAATACTTCCCAAAAGGAACCGACCTGTCCGTACACACACAGGCGCACCTAAACAAGATAGCCCGTCAGCTAAACGAAAGACCCAGAAAGACATTGCAATTTGAAACACCAGCTGAGAGATTTAGTGCATGTGTTGCGTTGACCGGTTGAGATGGCAGATCAAATGTCCGGCCATTGCCGAGGAAATCCATTTCCTGCAGGTCCTGGCGTTCCGATGTCAGGCTTTCGACGACGGCGGTATCTTCAGATGCCTGAGCTGCACCACCGGCAAAAAAGACCATGCTGAAGGCAATAATTATCCATTTGCGAAAATGATTATTTTTCATAATATTTATTCCGTTCCACTTTGCAGCACTTAATCCCGTATTGGGACAAAATCGGATCATTTTCAGTAAGTGAAAGTGACCTTGCAAACAGCTTTGCAACGGACGTGCCAGGATGGCTTCAGAACGAGCCGGGTTTAGTTACCGGTCATCAGGCCTGGATGGACACCCAGGCCCATGGAAGCATCCAGTACGGCACCATGCAGTGGTGTGGACAAGGCAGAGGCCAGAAAGACGATGATATTGGCGATTTCGGCGGGTTCGATCAGGCGGTGTTTGGGCAGGGCATCAGTAAAGGCCGCGCGCTGGTCTGGTGTCATGGGGTCCAGGGTACTGGACTGAAACATTTTGGTGTTGGTGGCGCCAGGACAAATGGCAAAAACATCAATCATTTCACCGGTTAGTTCGGCAGCCATTTGCCGGGTCATATGAGCCACGGCGGCTTTGCTCATGCCGTCGGAAAGACGAAAGCCGGGAAAGACTCCGATGCCACCACCCACGGAACTGAGGTTGATAATTTTCAAGTGGAAATCTGTAACCTTGTCCCGCATTAGTTCAAGCCAGGCTTGGCACATCTTCAGGGTGCCGTCGGCATTGATATTCAGCATGGCTGTATCCTGCCCGGCCAGGTCATCGGCAAACCTGGCGACTGTAGCCGAACCCACAGCGGCATTGTTGACCAGGATATCAATGCGCCCCCATTTTTGCATAACGTCCGACATACATTGATTGATCGAAGCTGTGGATTGCAGGTCCAGGGCATGGGCCGACAGGTTTTGTGGTGCTGTCTCAAGCAACGTCAATACGTCATCGGCCTCCAGGTCTTCGACAAAGGTGAAGGCGACATTTACGCCGTGGGCCAGCAAGGTTCGAACACATTCCCGGCCTATGCCACCAACGCCACCGCTGACCAGGGCGATTTTCCCGGTCAAGCCAGATTGAAGGTCGAGGATGCGATTATCTGACATGGTTGCTTTCAAACAGCGTTCAGAGTGCAGCTATTTTCGCGATAACATCAGCGAGGCGCTTTGTCAGATCTCCGGGCTGTTGGTCTTTGCGAACGAAATCTTTTGCCCCTGCCAGGATGCAGTCATCTGAAACAGCGTTGCTTTCAACCGCCGTCAGCATAACCACGTTGGCATCTGATTTAATCGCCAGAATTTGTTGCAAAGTCTCGAGGCCGCTCAAACCAGGCATCATGAAATCCAGCAGAACCAGATCGGGTTGCTTTTCCCTGAACAAGGCAAGACCCTCTTCGCCGTCCAAGGCGCTGCCGACGACGTTGCAATCCAGTGTTTGCAGCAAACTTGTAACAAGTTCAAGAATATGTTGGTCGTCGTCAACGATCAGCACATCAGGTTTTGAATTGTTGCTCATGACTTCGGTATTGTCCTGTTTGTCGTTGAATCGGTAACAAATGTAACACGCGTTACACAGTACCCGACTCTTTTCATAACACCAACTCTATCAACGGTTTCCGAGGAATGTTTGGTTTGAATAAAGCCATCATATAGTCGCGGATTTCCAATTCAGACATTTTGACCATGGCTTTTCTGAAGGCATTGAG
>JABILA010000033.1 GCA_018654745.1 Alphaproteobacteria bacterium | reverse complement strand
TCGGCCTCAATGCCTTCAGAAAAGCCATGGTCAAAATGTCTGAATTGGAAATCCGCGACTATATGATGGCTTTATTCAAACCAAACATTCCTCGGAAACCGTTGATAGAGTTGGTGTTATGAAAAGAGTCGGGTACTGTGTGGAAAACAGAAGATTGGTGGCAGTGCTCATTGCTGACATTGCGGGTTATACAAGCCTGATCGAGCAAGATACGGATGCGACGGTGATGGCCTGGAAGACGGCTTGTGCCGACGTTATTGAACCTGCCATTGCTGAACATTCAGGTCGTATCGTTAAATTGACGGGGGATGGGTTTCTATCGGAATTTGCATCGGTCCAGGATGCAGTCCTGTGTGCCATTAACATGCAGAAAAGTCTGGCGGCGAGTATGCTGAACTTTCGCATGGGCGTAAATCTTGGTGACATTGTCGATGACGGCCAGGACATCCACGGCGAAGGCATCAACATTGCTGCTCGGATTGAAGCCATGGCCGATGATGGTGGCATCTGTATTTCAGGGTTAGTGTACGAATCAGTCCGCAACAGGATTGATGCGGTCTATACCGACATGGGCGAACACGAGGTCAAACATGTCTCTCACCCCGTCAGGGTCTATGCAATAAATTCTGGCATCGCGCCGGCAACAAAAACTGCGCCCCTCCGGCAAGAGGAAAAGGCATCCATCGCGATCCTGCCGTTTGACAATATATCCAACGATCCAGAACAGGAATATTTCTGTGATGGCATGGTTGAAGATATCATTACTGAAATTTCTAAGTTTCGTTGGCTATCTGTTATCGCGCGGAACTCGACCTTCACCTACAAGGGAAAATCTGTCGACATCAAAACCGTGGGCCAGGAATTAGGGGTGCGCTATGTGGTTGAGGGGAGTGTGCGCAAAGCCGGAAATCGTATTCGCGTTAATGCCCAATTGATTGACAGCACTGATGGCAGTCATGTGTGGGCCGAACGTTATGACCGTGAATTGGACGATATTTTTGATTTGCAAGATGAGATCACGCAAACACTGGTGGGGATCATCGAACCTGAACTGGCCAACCGTGAACGGGAACGCATTCGTGTCATGCCAACCAATAATATGAATGCCTGGGAACTTTGCCAGCGCGGTCTGTCTCACCGTTGGAAGTACACCCCGGAGGATACCCTAAAAGCCCATGAATACTTCAGTATGGCGATCAGCATCGATCCCGAGTTTGCGGCAGCTTATGCACATCGCGCTTGGACGTACCATCTCCAAATTGTGTTTAGTATGGTTGACGATGTCGAAGTAGCATTGGCCACCGGAGTGGCGGACGGAAAGCGAGCCATCTCGCTGAATGATCGCGATGCACTTGGGTTTTGTGCGCTCGGCTTCATATCAACGGTCGGCCGCAGCTACATCGAAGCGCAGCATTATTGTCGGCACGCTTTGGAACTCAATCCCAATTACGCTACAGCGTACTACGGTTTGGCTCTCTCCCTTGTTTTTGACACTTACGATAATCGCGACGAGGCGTTGAAGTTGTTAGACATGGCTATTCGGTTAAGTCCGAATGATCCCCAAATGTGGTCATTCTTGAATTTGAAAGGCATAATTTTATTCGAGAACAAAAAATATGAAGAAGCACAAACAATCTATCAACTTGCCAGCCAGTTTCCCAACATCATGTTTTGGATTCCGGCTGGCCTCGCAGCAACGATATTCAAACTCGGCAAAGAAAAGCAGGCGAAAGAAATCATTGAGAAAGCATGTAACGATTATCCCGGCCTGTCACTGGCTTGGTTCATAACATATCTGGGCCCTGCAACAAAAATAAACGGAGAGTTTTTGGATGCGCTAAAAAGCGCGGGCTTACCCGAAACGTCAGCGCCTTGAGCTTTGAACTAAATTATTTCGGCTCCAATATATCTTAGAAATCGTCCGAACGAGGCTATGAAGGGCCCTCAAATATCCAGTATCAAATGTCCGCACCTGGCTAACAATCACCGTCCGAAGGAAGGGCAGAGCACTTCCGCTCTGCCCCCAATATCAGACGTCAACCTTCTCGGCGATGTCAAGCGCGTCATCTACTTCGACACCAAGATACCTGACAGTGCTTTCAATTTTAGTGTGACCGAGCAAAAGCTGCACTGCTCTCAGATTTCCTGTTCGCCTATAGATGAGAGTTGCCTTGGTTCGGCGTAGCGAGTGTGTGCCAAACTGTGAGGCATCCAATCCGATGCCTGAAATCCATTGAGAAACCAGTCTAGCGTATTGTCTGGTGGTCAGGTTTCGACTGGGACCGCGTTTCCCTGTGAACATGAAATCATTGGGGTTCTTCTCTTTTGTCAGGAGGTAGTCATCAATGGCTTGCCTCGTGTGTTCGGTAATTTCAAACTTTACGGGCCTACCGGTTTTCCTTTGACGCACAGTGGCACGATTAATCGCGTAACCGTGTGGGGCGACATCTTCAACTTTCAGACTGACCACGTCACATCCACGTAGCTTGCTGTCGATGGCAAGATTGAACAACGCCAGGTCACGGACACGCTCACCCAATTGTAGCCGCGTCCGAATGGCCCAAACATGCTTTGGCAACAACGGCGGTTTTTGTCCCGTTAATTTGCCATTGTTCCATGGATTGCGCGGAATTTTGGGTTTACCAGTAGAATAATACATACTTGTTCTCCTCTGTTGGTGGGAGGTATGAGCATGCATCTAACGATCAAACCATGTTAATGTCCGTTATTGAGGGTGGAACGGAAGATAAAAGACGGCGGCCAGAACGGGGATTGTTAGCCAACAACGGAACATATACGTGGGGGAAGATTGCATCACTAGACATCGGAAACTAGGGTGCCCGATTACGCTACGAAGATTTCTTTATCATTTAGCCACCAGCTTTCCATCCGGTCCTTGTAAAAAGCAACCAAGCCAGCAAGTTCTGATACTTCCGGCAAAGGTTCCGGATAGCCCCAAACAGCATTTTCCGAAACGTCGTTCTCAGTCTTCAAAGACCAGTAACAAGCATCCCCTTTAAACGGGCAATGCGTCTTGTGATCAGTTGGAACTAAAATGTTGGCTCGTAAGTCCGACTTCTTGAAATAATAAACTGGCTCATGTCTGGATTCATGAAGGACGAATGCCTCTTCAGTATCAACAACAACCTCACCTGCGAACATGACACGTAGACGCGCATTCAAAGCTTCAATTTTGATTTCGTATCCTGGATGATCCCGATAGCCTTTGCTTGTGGTTGTTGTTTCATGTTTGTCAGTCACAGGAAGCACTCCTTGATGATAAATTGCTATAACACTTTGCCTCCATTTCACTTCAACAGGAAGGCAATTTATGTGCTGTCAAATCACGCCAGCATCTGAACCGATGTTTGATCAATCATACGCAGAGATTCTCTGAACAACGTTGCGATTATGATTTCTACGTAATAGATTATCCAAATGACAGACAAACATAATATAGGGTTCCGATTGAAGGCACTCCGCCGACAGGCTGGCTTTTCCATGGATAGGCTTGCTATTGATATCGGTATGAAAGGAGCTTCAAGCTATCAAAGGTACGAAAATCCGAAAAATTATCACCGGAAAGAATACCTTCCTTTCGACACCGCTGTAAGAATTGGGCAAGCGTTGGGGGGAAACGGAAATCCGCCCGTTAAATCATCCGATGTCATTGCATTGTCTGGCATTGATCGCGTTGAAAAGGTTATCCACCCCATTGCCTCAAGTTTTCGCTCCGCTGAAATGATTTCCAGACACCACTCATCGGCAATCGAATCTGAAGATTTGCATGCGGTAATGGCGGATTTTGGTGACTCTTCTGTAATTGTTTCCCAAGGCCGAATATACAAGGGTCTTGAAGCGATCAGGGAATATTACGAAGAAATGTTTGGCAAGTTTGCTGATGCAAAAATTTCCGAAAAGAAAGTCATTGAAGCTGAAGTAACACTGGTGGAATGGCTTGCCGAATTTCCTGATGGTCGCAAAGTAGCGGGAGTAGATACTTTAATATGTCTCGAGGGTTTGATAAGATATCAGACTTCAAGCACCTGCAGCTGATATCTCATTCTGGATCTTCAAAAATAGATTCACGAACTCGATGGTTCGTCGAGACATCTTTTTCCCAGGGAAACAGCATCAGAAATTTTGTGAAACTCAGCTAACATCTCTGGGTAGTTTCTGGCCATGTAGGAGAAACTAGCGGGTTTGCCTAAGAAAAATTCAACAAAATTACTGATAATCACAAGATTCAAGTGTAGTAATTCAGACCTGATCTGACAGTTACCGATTTTGACGCGGCGTCTGTCAGGTCAAGTTTGGTCTATAAACTTTTCCTTCCAGATACGTTTACCATCCTCCAGGGTTTGCATGGGCGTGCGGCCCTCGCAGAC
>JABILA010000034.1 GCA_018654745.1 Alphaproteobacteria bacterium | reverse complement strand
GTCTGCGAGGGCCGCACGCCCATGCAAACCCTGGAGGATGGTAAACGTATCTGGAAGGAAAAGTTTATAGACCAAACTTGACCTGACAGACGCCGCGTCAAAATCGGTAACTGTCAGATCAGGTCTGAATTACTACAGCTCAGCAGACTGCAAAAGATTGCTGCCTTCCTAATTTTCAAAATCTGGACTTGTTTGGCGAAGTTCGCGAAGTTTGGCTTCCCATAGAAGGTCTTTTGTTTCGGGGTTTCTCACATTGTGGCCGCCGAACATTTTTCGGGTGCGTTCCATGATGGCGTCGGTGATCGTGATGAGATGGACATCGTTGCCTTGGGAGGCGACCTGCATTTCACAAGATCGTTGTAGATTGTAGAGTGCGTAAAATGCCTTTCCCACCGTTGCCCCGACAGCCAGAAGACCATGGTTCCGCATGATCATATGCTGTTTGTCGCCGAGGCTTTTTTGCAGATCGGGGCCCTCAGCCGGATCAAGTACCACACCCTGATAGTCATGATAGGCCAGAGACATATGCACTATCATCGATTGTTGCGATATGTTCAGCAATCCGTTCTCTTGACTGGATACGGCTGTTCCGGCAACGGTATGAATATGTGCAACACAGTTGATATCGGGCCGGGACTCAAGGATTGCGCCATGAATCACATTGGCTTCGGGGCTGATTTCAAAGTCGCTGGGCATTTGCCTATGGCCGAAAAAATCAACCTTCAGGATGCTCGACGCGGTAACTTCAGAAAATATCTGACCATAGGGATTTACCAAATATCCTGATCCGTCTGGCAATCGTGCAGAAATATGGGCTAAAAGCAAATCATCCCACCCATAGCCCGCAACAAGTCGAAAGAACGCCGCCAAGTCTGTGCGGGCACCCCACTCTTCAGTACTGATCTGTTGCCTTAGGTTGGTCAAAATATCTCTCCTGTACAGGATGTTTTAACAAGGGTACTGGGGTGAAAGGCGCGGTACAATCCCTATCCGAAGGATGGACTGAAAACTTATCGCTCGGCCTCTGTTAAACGTCACTCGTCAGACCTGAAGTATGAAGTGTAAGATAAACAGACGTTTTTGTGCTGAATGTCCGTTAAGTGGGGTCAAGCAGAATTGATCTGCCGTCGCTCAACACGGTGATTGTTGACCCGGAACGGACCTCCGACCAAAACTTGTTGTTGCCCATCGGATATGTGCAGATTCCCATGTCATCTATTTTTCCAACGAGTTATCCACGCAGGAATATCCTCAGCTGGCATGGGTTTCCCCATCCAGTACCCTTGTCCTTCGTCACACTCTAATTCGTCAAGAATATTCCAATCAGCTTCAGTCTCAATGCCCTCAGCAACTACAGACATTCCAAGTTCATGAGCCAGAAGGATTGAAATTTTGGTAATTGTCCGACATTCAGTGTCTGTCGTCAGTTTTCGAACAAATGCCTGATCAACCTTTAGCTCTGTAAAAGGCACGCGGACGAGTTGCTGGAGAGATGAGTATCCTGTGCCGAAATCATCGATAGAAAGTCCAAAGCCCTTCATTCTTAGCCGCACAAGTATGTCCATATACCGCGCGACATCTGCCATCAGGGCAGTTTCCGTAACTTCAATCATTATCTTTGATATGTCGGCGTTGGCCTCCTTGGCATAAGTCTCTAAGTCCTCGGGCACATTCAAATTATAGAGCGACTTTGGCGATATGTTTATTGATACTCGAAGGTTTGTTCCTTGTTCTTTCCATATGCCTTGTTGCTGGATTGCCTTTGTCGCGGTAGCGAACGTGATGTTATGCATCAGGTCGTTTTCCTCGGCAAGCGGGATAAAGTAGCTTGGAGGTATCATGCCTTTGTCTCTGTGGCTCCAACGAGCCAAGGCTTCCACACCCACAACTTTACGACTTCTGATTTCGACCTGCGGCTGAAAGTGTAAAAACAGCTCTTTGTCAATAATGGCCTGTTTAAGTTCATCTAGTGAAGGCAACCCGCCGTTATCAGAGTTAGGAGCTGATTTAGCAGAAACCTTCTCAAATTTGTTGAGCACCTTCTCCAGGTCTTCAGATCTGAACGGCTTTTGAAGCACACCCAGTACTTTGACGCCTTGCTCCAATGCAAGTTCCTGAGCTGTGTGCAGGACCCCCGCATCCTTTCCACTCATCAGAATTACTGATGCTTTGCTTTTATTGTCGGAAAGGAACCTGAGCAATTCAATTCCATCTGTGTTAGGCATGAAAAGGTCGAGGACGACAATATCAATATCATTGGAATAAAGATTCCCAAACTCCAGGGGGTCGTCGGTCAGCAGAACATCAAAATCCAGATCCTCTGCAACCCCCTCAACAAATTTTGCAAAACCGATTTCGTCGTCAACGACAAGAAGTTTTTTGGAAGTCACGTCTCAACCCTTCTCATCCAGTGTTTGTCGAACTCGCAGAGCCAATTCAATATCCCTGTAGGGTTTTACAAGCAGTTTCTCTTCCCATTTTTTAGAAGCCTCCGAAATCTTCATCTTCCCGGTGAATCCTGAAGTCAACAGTACCTTGATTCCTGGATATCGGATTGAAGTGGCTTCCGCCAAATCAAATCCACCCATAAATCCGGGCATGACAACGTCCGAGAACACAAGGTCGATACCATCATTATTCTCAAGGATTTCCAACGCTTCATCCCCGCTGTTCGCGCATCGAGTTGTATACCCAAGATCACTGAGGATACTGTCTGCTATGGTCGCCAGTTCCTTCTCGTCATCAACAATGAGGATAGTCTCAGTGCCAACAGGTGCTGACCTGGTATCTTCGACTTTTTGCTTTGATCTTTCAGATCCAGCTTGGGCACGTGGCAAGTAGATCCGAAAGGTCGTACCGATCCCTTCCTCGGAGTAGACAGAGATGTGCCCATTGATCCTCTGAACGAAACCGTGAACCATCGACAAGCCGAGCCCTGTTCCCTTTCCTTTTTCCTTCGTCGAAAAGAATGGTTCAAACACCTTATCGGATACCTCTTTTGACATGCCTGAGCCTGTGTCACTTACAGCAATCTCCACGAAGTCACCCGGCTCGATTTCCGTTTTTAACCCGGCAGTACTTTTATCCAATATTGTATTCCTCGTTTCTATAATTACCCTTCCGCCGGATTGCATGGCGTCTCGCGCATTGAGAGACAAGTTGATGATTGCATCTTCAAGGTCGCCAGGGTCAATCTCCGTCATCCACAAGTCGTCACTCAATGAGAGTTCAATCGAAAATGCGGATGTAAGTGATTTGCTGACCAATTTTTCAACGCCGCCCAAAATCCCGTTTACATCAATAGGACTGTGTGCTTGAGGAGACTGCCTTGAGAAATTGAGAAGACGACGGGTTATTTCAGCTCCGCGAAGAGCGGCATTTTGAGCTGATTCAAGTTGCTCTTGCTGTCTGGATCCAGGTTCAAGTTTTCTGGTCACAAGGTCCAGGTTGCCGACGATGATTCCGAGCAAGTTATTGAAATCGTGCGCTAGTCCACCTGTTAACTCTCCGATCGCATCCATCTTTTGTGATCGACGCAACGCCTCTTCTGTAGCCTTACGTTCTGTAATATCTTCCGTCACCGCTACGTAGTTGGTTGTTACACCGTATTCGTTCACTATAGGGGCGATTGTTGCAAACTCCGTGTATTCTTCTCCGCCTTTTTTCTTGTTGATGAGTTCACCACTCCATGGTCGGCCTGCGGTCAATTGAGCCCACATATCCTCGTAAGTCTCCGGTGGGATCTTTCCTGACTGCAGGATACGGGGATTATTTCCAATCGCCTCAGAGGATGAATACTCCGTTACTTTTGAAAACATCGGATTGACGTACTCGATAGATCCCTCGAGGTCGGTAATCACTACCGATGCTGGACTTTGATCAACAGCGATAGAAAGTTTTTGAAGTGACTTTTCGCTCGCCTTGCGTCCTTCGATTTCCTTAACCAATTTTTTTCGCTGCGACTCGGAAAACAATACTATGGCAAAGAATCCAGATAAGATGAATGAAGTGAAAATGGCCAGAATGTATCCAGTTGACCGTAGCGCTCTGAAGGCTTCATCAGCATCTTGTTCGGTAGCTAATCCCATCCCCATTTCGGGATCCCAGGCCCACGCACCTACAACATTTACCCCCCTATAATCCAAGTAACTTTGGAGGCTAATACCACTCTTACCAGTTAATGCTGAAGCCGCCATTCGTGTTGGCAATTTACTTCTTTCAGCTTTACCGGTCGATGATTTCTGAAGTGATATTTTTGTTGGAACCAGCAGACGAACATTCAGTATGCTGTTTTCAGTTGGCCCGAGTATCTCTGCTTTTTTCAACTGTTCATCGAAGCGGCTGTTGCTGATCAACACACCATCCTTATTGAAAGCATAAGTTTCCCCACTGGCCCCAATTCGACCTCGTTGAAGAACTTTGGTGAAATCAAGTTTCGGATCAATTCTCATTGTCAGCAAGGCAATGACCTGGTTCCTGGCATTTTTGACAGGTGCACCCGTGAACATCGTAGGATATTTGGGCGTTAGAACCCCCGACGCATCTTCAAGCGGAACATCAGATTGTTGAGGACGCGAAACAATAGATTTTCCATTCCAGAGTTCTTGAAGGAGCCTAGGTTGTTTTGCGAGTAGATTTACCGTTCCAGTATTTGAATCGCGCGTTGACGCAAGACTTATATTGTCAGGTGCGATCAGGAAAAAGCCTCGAAGCTCGTGAGATGCTAGAACAGGGCGAAGAAGATTTCTAACTCTTTCTTGGGAGGAAGACGCCAATAGGTGCTGCGGAGTTCGCGGGGTCTTTAGTAGTTGTTCAGCCAAATGGATTACCTGTGGGGAATTGGCCGTGGCGTTCACTGTATGTGTATTCTCTTCAATCCAGGATTTCAGAGCCTGCTGCGTAATTTCCAAGGTAGTTTGCAGCGAGCCAGCGACTGACGTTTCAATTTCTTTCTTCACCAGCGAGAATGACCACCAGCTAGCTGAGGCGATTGCAACTGTCCCCGCTACCAAAAATGCTACGATACCTCTTCTCACCAATTTCCCTCCTCAATACTTTGACCCATCACAGTCATTTTCCGCAACATCACTGAATAATCATATTCCAAGTGACCGAACCCACGTGACAGATTTGCCCCGCGCAACCTACAGCGCCTCAACTAACTCCGGAACATCAAAAAGCTCTTCAAATTTCCGACATACTCTGCAGTGAAGATACCGTGATTAACGGCTGAAGGCAATCGGCCCATCATGTGCAATCACCATCTCAACATAGACGGGCGATTAGCAGATTTCGATAGAAACCAACAACTGGCTGAATTAGCCATTCCGGGTCAAACCGTAAACGCCGCGTTGGCCGGGAATAGCCTTGAAAGCATCAGATACACCGAGCACTGTTTCTGCACCTCCAAGGAACAACACACCATCATCCGACATTATTTTCGAAATACCATCTAAAACCTTACCTTTTGTCTGTTGGTCAAAATAGATCAATACGTTGCGGCAAAATACGATATCAAATCTGCCTAACGGGCCAGGGTTTTCCAACAAGTTGAAATATTTGAAATTTACCAGCTTGCGGACTTCGGGTTTGAGTTCCCATTGTTCAGCATTTTTTTCAAAGTACTTGACCAATAAAGTGGTTGGCATGCCGCGTTGTACCTCAAATTGGGAATAAGTACCGGCTTTCGCTTTGGCGAGAATATCGTGAGAAATGTCGGTGCCAACAATATCGTATCGCCATCCACTTAGTTTTCTTTCCTGCTCCAATATAGACATCGCCAGTGAATACGGTTCTTGTCCACTGGAAGCAGCAGCACACCAAATTTTGAAGGACTTCTGGCTTGCTCGTTTTTCAAGAATTTTTGGCAAAACCTCGTTGGTGAATGTTTCGAACGGATGGTTATCACGAAAAAAGAAGGATTCGTTGGTCGTCATTGCCTCGGTGACTTTGACGATTAAGGCTGGGTCTTTTTTTCGACGTATCTCTGCGACAAGATCATCAATACTGTCAATTCCCTGGTTTCTCGCCACAGGCAGTAACCTGCTCTCCAGGAGATACATTTTGTTGGTGGTTAAAACCAGCCCTGACCGCTCTTTCAGTATTTCGCTGGTAAACTCGAAATCATCTGGGCTCATGGTTCCCTCTTTGTGATCTTGAACTTCATTCAGCCGATTCAATCGTTCGGCAATGACATTGTCGTATACGGCTTCATCGGTTTTAACTTCTCCGGTGCTTGCCTGATGACCCTGGATTTCTTCAGATATGAATCGATGTTGATATCCACACCGATTTTCTTTCCGAATTACAACAAGCCGACTTGAGTAAATTTGGCTTGAATAATCTCGCTGTCAAAGGGCTTCATGATGTATTCATTGGCTCCTGATTCGATAGCACGCTGAATATGTTCCATGTCGTTTTCGGTAGTACAAAAGATGACCACTGGTTGTTCGCCGTCGGGCAACTGCCGGAGTGCAAGGAGGAATTCCATCCCGTCCATGACAGGCATGTTCCAATCGAGAAGTATGGCATCTGGCAAGGATTTCGTGCAGTACTCCAGAGCATCCTTGCCATTCACGGCTTCGTCAGTTTCGAAATCAAGTTCATGCAGGATTTTTCTGGCTACCATTCGGATAACTTTGGAATCGTCGACAATCAAGCAAGTCTTCATATAATTCTACCCTCTAATTTTGTAGCTGGACGTGACAGTGGGAAGATATAATGAAGCAGTCGAAATGCGCCACGCATATACTGATACTAAACATCTTTGGAATACTCACCTGGCAAATCGCTCATTTTATTCAGGAGGTACTCAAGGTCATCAGCTTCGAATTCAACACCAAGGTCTCCATATTGAGTTAGAATGCGTTCGATTATCCTCCGTGAATATCGTTCGCGATCATTCTCGCCACCATCGTATTCAGTCTCACGAGTGGCATCAATTGCAGCCCGTACAGCAGTAAATTGTGCTGACGGAAGACCGGCCTTATCATAGAGCCGTTTAAGACCGAGTTGCCCAGGGTCGTGAATTAGTGTTCGTGAATTCTTCAGGCTAACTCCCGAGAGTTCTGCCAGCGCTGCTTCAAAGAATGCCAAGTCTCCCATGCATAAAGCTCGCAGGACGATTGATGCCGTCAATCGGTCGTTTTCGTTCATATGGTGGACCAGGTTTACTAATTCGTCCTCAGAGCTTCCTGATGAAAGGTTGATTGTGGCCCGCTCACGGGTTTGCAGCAGTAAATCCGTGGCAAGAGAAGAACTCAATTCCTGTCTGGTAACAAGCTCGTCACGAAGGTGCTCTGAAACCAAAGTTACCAATCTTTCAGATACAGTGATCGGTAATCCAGGCCGCTTGACCATCGCTGTCTGCAAGGGTTCCTTGTCGCCAAATGTATCGACCGCCTTCTGAAGTGTTACTTCTGAAAGGACCGCACCCTCGTTAGATACGAGAGTAGTCACCGCCTCCTCGCTCCCGCTTTCGACCAAGGCTGAAGATACTTGGTCTGAAACTACAGATCGCCCAGCGACCGCGACTTGCTTTGCGGAACCGGCATTCCCTATTATTGTGACTAAATCCGCATCTGTCAGGACTTCAGACGAGCGAAGTACCGGCAGGGAGACCGACTCCACATCTTTGGCAAGAGACAGAGCTACATCATGTGGAACCGTCAGACTTTCTTTAAGGTGACTGGCCAGTGTTTCCCGTACTCGGACTTCCGCGTCCTGAACCATCACAGCGAATATTTCTTCAGCCAATTTTCGTTCAGCTTCGGTCAGTTTGCCTTCACCATAGCTTGTCGCAATCTTCGTTGCAGTCTCTACTCGAACTTGACCAGACGGGTCCGTAAGAAGCAGCTGAACGTCCTCTTGGCTCAACATCGTTTTAGTCATGAGTTGCTCCTTGCAAACCATTGGCTGGAG
Organism: Alphaproteobacteria bacterium; assembly: GCA_018654745.1. Lineage (GTDB taxonomy): Bacteria > Pseudomonadota > Alphaproteobacteria > UBA2966 > UBA2966 > JABILA01. The sequence continues at coordinate 2,916 of JABILA010000034.1, read as the reverse complement.
AGTGCACAAGCAGGTAAAAAAAATCCCGGTTCAGCAGGCGCCCAATGTTTCGACGTGTGTCGAGACTCATAGTAGCTTAACTCCTTCTTGTGTGACGATTAAACGAACGATGTTCTGAAACAGAATCTGTGACTTCTGATATTCAATAGAGATTTCCTTGGACGTTTCCCGGGCCATCACATTCATTTTTCCGGCATTGTTACCGATCTCAATTGCAATAGCGATGGCTATAACTCTGTCAGGTCCATATCCTCCCTGACGGCGAGAAGTGCAGAAAACAAATCAATCTTTCCGTCGTGAGATTCCTTCATCATCCCTTTGACGATTTCGTCTGCAGCTTCGTGACCCTGTTGTTTAACGATCATTCCTGCGCCTATGGCCAGGGCACTGAACGCAACGGCAGACGGGTCTACTCCCTTGTTCAACAGGCTGATAATCAGACGTTGAAACTCGACCGAAGCCCTGACCCCGTCAGTTTTTCTGTTGTCGTTCATGCAGCCTCCTTCGATTGCGGGAGATTTCCGGCAAATTCCTGGGCAATTTCCAGCCCCCCTGATCCAAATACAATTTGAGGACCAGGGGAGAGATTTCGTCCCGAGACAGCAACCGCTGTCTGCGGGAGTGTCTTCATTTCGAGAGTCCTAAACTGCTTTCACATTTGTCAGGAACTCTTCGACTTCGGAGCGCAAGGTGTTGAAGCGTTCGGCCAGATCACGGGAGGCGGTTAGGACTTCTCCTGCAGCCCCGCCGGTTTCTTCGGACCCTGCCTTCACCTTGACGATGCTCTGGGCAACTTCCTGGGTACCACTGGCAGCTTCCTGGACACTGCGGCTGATTTCACTTGTTGCGGCCCCTTGCTCTTCCACAGCTGCCGAGATGTTAGTTGCGATCTCGTTCATCTCGGTAATCGTGGCGGAGATGGCCTCGATTGCGGCTACTGCTTCCTGGGTTGTCGACTGGATATTGGAGATTTGACTGCCGATATCCTCCGTTGCCTTTGAGGTCTGTGAGGCGAGGTTTTTCACTTCGGATGCGACGACGGCAAAACCCTTGCCAGCGTCACCGGCTCGCGCCGCTTCAATTGTCGCATTCAGGGCCAGCAGGTTTGTCTGCTCGGCAATGTCATTGATCAGTTCAACAACCTCACCGATCTTGTCGGCTCCTTCTGCCAACGCGTTCATGGTCTGGCTGGTATTCTCTGCTGCGCTGACAGCGTTGGCGGATATATCTGATGAGTGAACAACCTGACGGCTGATTTCCGAGATCGACGAGCTTAGCTCCTCCGCGGCACTGGCAACTGTTTGAACACTTGCGGTGGCTTCTTCGGCAGCTGATGCAACGGTTACACTCTCGCTCTCTGTGCGTTTGGCAATTTCGGTCATGGACCGAGCCGACCCTTCCATCTGCGTTGACTGTGCGGATACAGTTTCCAGAACCTCTTCCACAGTGTTGCCAAAGCCGTCCGTCAGTTCGGTCATGCGTTTCTGACTGGCTTCACGGGCAGCATTCTCCTCGCTCTCTCGCTGTCTCTCCGCTTCTTCCTGTTTCTTGCGGGTATCAGCGGCTCGCATCTCTTCTTCCTCAAGCCGGATTTTTTCGATGGCATTGTCTTTAAAGACCTGTACTGCACGTGCCATTTCACCGATCTCGTCTCCCTGATCCTGGGCAAGAACCTCGACATCGTTGTTGCCCTGGGCCAACTCAGCCATGACTTGCGTCATGCTTTGAACCGGTCCTGTAATCCCTGTGATGATGTACCAGGCCAGCGCAGATATACCGATGACAAGCACCGCCACAATTCCTGCCAACCACATCAAAGATGAACTGGCAGCACCTTGAATGCCCGATGTCAGAGCAAGAAGATCATTGGAAATACGATCCTCAACTGTCTTCATCAGGTTGATTTTTTTGGTAATTTCTCCAAACCAGTGTTTGCCGGCAATATTATCGAGCGTTCCTGTTTCCTTGCTGGCCAGGGCAACCTTTCTCATGCGGGCAACTTCAACAACAGATGGTCCGGTAATTGTCGTTTTGAAGAAGTCTGCCTGGGGGGCAGTGCCATATTGTTTAAAATTGGAGAACAGGATTTCCTGTTGGCCAATCAGTTTGGTAAACTTGATATATACCGCAGAGGCGAACTCCCCTTTCCCGAAGCCGTTTGCACCCATGGCGCGCTCAATTCCTGCACGTTCCTTGCCCTGCAGGAAGTTGGTATAGGCGGCAATGGCCCGTGTTACATTTGCATCGGAGCTCAGGTTTGCCATTTCTTCGACGACTGAAAGCAATTTGGCTATTGTGCCCGTGTAGTAACCAGCCATTTGTCCGACACTGGACGTCAATCCACTTACACCTTGCCGCGCCGTATCAAACTGGCCCAGCGCTGTATTCGCAGCACTGATCTTTGCTGTCAAAGTGCCGCCAAAGGATGCTGTATCGAGCTTGCCCAGCGCTTCTGTTAATGCCGTACGTTTGGAATCCGTCAGACTTCTTTGCTGCGGAAGTTCGTTGGCGAACGTCTTGCCACTACTGCCGATGTATGCGGCAGACATGCCACGTTCCTTTTGCATCTCATGAACAACACCGCTGAAAACAGGTGCCAGAATACCCAGTTCGTTCAAATGGGCCATTTCCGTGGCGATCTCGTTCTTGTCCAGTAACAGCATTACCGAAGTTGCAATCATGCCCAGCATGGCGACGACCGCAACGAGCATAATACGATATTTGATTGACAGGTTGTTCATGACAAATCCTCAAAGAGTAATATTCCTTGCTATCTTTATACTCGTTCAAAGTATCTGGATTGTTTCCGAATATGTCAATTGATCGGGACAAATTGACGCACAGACTGAAGTGGTCCTGTCCCGGTTTAGTTCCGGTTACTTCCCTCATTTACGCTGCCACGCTTTCGAAAGCGAG
>JABILA010000035.1 GCA_018654745.1 Alphaproteobacteria bacterium | reverse complement strand
GTCTGCGAGGGCCGCACGCCCATGCAAACCCTGGAGGATGGTAAACGTATCTGGAAGGAAAAGTTTATAGACCAAACTTGACCTGACAGACGCCGCGTCAAAATCGGTAACTGTCAGATCAGGTCTGAATTACTACATCTAATAAATTACTGGTGTCCGGATTTTAGAAATACCAGAATCACTTCAGAACTACAGAATTTCAACAAGTGAATGCAGTCTGGATATAGACTCAAGTCCATTTATCGCGAAAATCAATTCTGAAGAATGTTGGCTGGTGGTAAGCCACGTGGGTAAAGTAAACAGCGCAGGGGCAGGGGATGTCGAAATCAATCAAATGGGATCAGCGGTTTCTAAAGCTGGCAGATGAAGTTGCGACCTGGTCCAAAGACCGTTCTACCCAGGTAGGTGCTGTGATCGTAATGAAAGACCGGACGCCTGGCCCATACGGATACAATGGCTTTCCACGGCAAATAGATGACGAAGCGGAAGAACGTCATAACCGCCCGGTCAAATATAAATGGACTGAACATGCCGAGCGGAATGCAATTTATAACGCAGCCCGGACGGGTGTTCCTCTCATGGATTGTACAATCTATGTCACCCATATCCCCTGTATGGATTGCACGAGGGCGATCGTTCAAGTGGGTATCGAGCGTGTGGTCGTCAATGCTGCTTTCCAGGATGACCCGGGATTTGAAGAACGATGGGGTGAAGATTTCCGTCTGTGTGAGGAAATGCTGTCGGAAGCCGGCGTAAATATCGACTATGTGCGGTCGAATACAGAAAGCGAGGACAATCCTGATTGAACGGAATGTACGTTAACTTTCCTGATTGAAGGTGCTGCTCAGACGACTGGCTTCCTGAATTTCCGCCTTGGATAGTTTATTGCGCACGCGGTTACGTGCTTTTTCAACGCTATTGCGAAACTTACCCGTGGCGCTCTCCATAGCCAGATTTAACCATTTCAGAGCCTCCACCCGGTTCTTTTTGACGCCATTCCCACGCTCAAACCGAAGGCCGAGTGCATATTGCGCCCGATGATAGCCGTTTTCTGCAGACTTTTTATACCAGCTTATAGCCGTAGGAAGGTCTTTTTTTACTCCGGAGCCTTGTTTGTACATCAGACCAAGATTGAATTGCGCTTTGGCAAAATTCTGATTGGCAGACGTCGTATACCATTTCACAGCTTCAACCGGATCCATTTTGACGCCAAGTCCGCGTCTGTACAGGATACCGAGGTTGTTCTGGGCCTTGGCATTCCCATTTTCAGCGAGGCTTAACCATTTCTCATAAGCTGTAACGAATGAACCCTCTCTGAAGGCACGCAAACCATCTGAAAAATCAGCTTGAGCACCAGCAGGCAACATAAGTAGGAGACCTACAAACAAAACTGATATCATTCTCATTTTCGCGATTCCTTGCTGTTTATAGCGACTCAAAACGATTAGGGTCCACTTGAGTGGATGTTCATCACCTGCAATGCAAAAGATTTGCCAGGTTGTGAAGCCAGTTTTTGGGCAAAATCACCGGTTTTCTGCAATATATGTGTAGTTTGTGAAAATTTGTGTTCGTATTTGGCACAAATTTTAATTAAATTGTGCCATAATGATTCGTTTTGGAGGATATGTGCAAACAGACCATTTGAAGGGCCTGATCCTGACCATTGTTGGGGTTCTCGTGCTCACACCAGACACCTTGCTTATCAGGCTAGCCGCCGCTGATCACTGGACACTGGTATTTTGGCGCGGATCCTTGATGGCAACAGTTCTTTTTGTTGCAATCATCTGGAATGAAAGAAGCAACACCAGAATAGCTTTTTTGAAAATTGGTCGAATCGGCATTTTGATCGGTATTTGTTACGGATTAGGTTCTGTATTTTTTGTATCCGCTGTCACCTACAGTGGTGTCGCCAATACCTTGATCATTATTGCATCTGCACCGATGTTTGCGGCAATCCTTGCACGACTAATATTGTCTGAAGTGGTCCCTTTGAGGACTATGCTTGCTATTGTCGCGACATTCATCGGCATTGGGATTGTCGTGAGTGGCAAGATGAGTGGAACAAATTTGACAGGTAGCTTCCTGGCACTCGGGACCGCTTTGGTCATGGCGATGGCATTCGTTTTGGTCCGATTGGTCAAATCGGTCAATATGATACCCGCAACGATGATCGGTGGAATATTTGGAGCGGTCGCAGCATATTTTTATGGAACTTCGTCTCCGTTCGACATTTCGGGCGATCAAATTGTCTGGATACTTCTGATGGGGGCAGTTGTTTTGCCTATCAGTTTTGGATTGGTCACCCTCGGCCCACGTTATTTGCCGGCACCCGAAGTCGGCCTGATACTGCTGTTGGAAACTGTTCTGGGACCTTTCTGGGTCTGGCTGGTGTTAGATGAAGGGGTCAATGCCCAGGTTCTGACAGGCGGCGCTATTGTTGTTTTCGCCTTGCTTGTTCATTCTGTTCGCGGCCTTCAAGTGGGTCTTGACCGAAGGAAAGATAATCACGGATAAGTATTGCACCGGATTAGTCAAATCCTATGATATTGAGTCATAGTTAGATCGCTTGAAATTTGATAAATTGGAAATACACCGGATGATACAGGTTGGTGATTTGCTAAACGAAGCATAATGTTTCTGATCTGATACAACTAGATTCAAATGTTACAGTTGAGAAACCCTGATTCTGTTGACCTTTTCACCCTGTAGAGTAAGTATAAGCCGGAACATTCATCGATCGAAATTTCGGAAAACCAAGACGTTGGACAGCGAATAATATGCTGGGCACTATCATAGCATTCTTCTCCCTGGCCGTGGCGTTTGGTGCGCTGTGGTTTGCGGGCGAGGCCAACAAACGCGCCGAATTCCAGCATAAGAAGTTCTATGATTCTCATATTCGTGGAATAGCCGACACGGTGAAAGTGCTGGTAAATACGGTAAAGGGTATATCCGGGGAACTTCAGCGCATGGACAAGGAAATCGGACTGCTGACGGATGACGATGAAAAAGTTGAGCTGTTCAAGAAAATTTCTGTCCTTGAAGATACGGTTGCAAAATTGCAAGCGAGTGTTGGAGGTGCTGGAAATTCCGAGGCGGACAAAAGACCTGCTCGACGAAGATTACTTTGATATTTTTGTGAGTTTAAGCGCTCGCCATTTGCTACGCCAGAATAGAATAATTTAACATTTTGAGTTGCTTGCTGATTGCATTCAGGCAGTAAAGTCTGTCAAAATGCTGGTATATCAACACAATTTACAGCCGCGGGGGAGCGTGGAATGTCGGATGTTGAAGATACAGCACAAACAGGCTCGATTTCGCCAACTGCTGCTGGAAGTCTTGGAACCAACTTTTTACTTGAAAACGTCGACACTGACGTTATCGAGGCGCTTGAGGCTTTGTGCCATTGGGAAGTAGCAAGTGAGGGCGCTCAGATATTTGACCGTACCGACACCCGTACGGACGTCTATTTTATCATTTCCGGTTCAGTCAGGGTTCTTGATCACTCCAAGTCAGGGCAGGAAGTTGCTTTTTCAGATATTCCCGCTGGGGAGGTATTTGGTGAATTGTCTGCGATTGACAATGCTGCGCGGTCAGCCACCGTTTATGCACTGGAAGAAACAGTTCTGGCACACGTTTCGGGCGATGCATTTGTTGAGTTTCTTTCCCGATATCCGGCCATGTCACTGCTCATGATGACGCATTTCGTCAAGACGATCCGCACTCTGAATTCTCGTGTTGTCGGGTTGAGTTCGATGACAAACGTCCAGAGGGTATATTCGGAAATCTTGAATATGGCGGAGCCGGACCCACAAGCTGCTGGCCATTGGATGATTCCCAAGATGCCGCAGCATATGGAAATAGCGGTTTGGGCGGGAACGACACCGGATACTGTCGCACGTTCAATAGGCCAGTTGCTGAAAGTTGAAATAGCAAAACGGCGGAATAAAACTCTCTACATCATGGACCGCCAGCGCCTGAAGGATTTAATTCAGGCCTCCTGACCCTGTTCTTTCTGTTACGACCGATTTTCTGATTTTTGATATTTGTATATTGTAACCAGGATTAACGGACGATTCATATTTTGTAACGATGATATTCCCATGATTGGGATATCTGCCACTTCAGTGTCGGCGGCGTCGTTTGCTGACATTCACGCGTCAAAACCTGTTGCTGCGCCGCAGCAGGACATGGCGACGCATGCTGAGGCGCGTTCCAGTTCGCATGCATCTCCCGGGCCAAATGCCAAGTTGCGTCCAGATTCTTTGCTGAATGCTGACAATTTGCTTCTGGCGCAATCATCTGATCCTCCTAAAAAACCTGGCGAGCTTGGTGAGGCCGAAGAGAAAGTGGTCAAGGAACTGAAAGCGCGCGATGCAGAAGTACGACACCACGAAGAAGCGCATGCGCGGGCAGGGGGCGCTTATGCAGGGACGCCGACCTATCAGTATCAGAACGGACCTGACGGCAGGCAATATGCAATTGGCGGCAAAACCTCGATAGATATTTCGCCTATAGCCGGAGATCCTGAAGCAACTTTGCGCAAAATGGAAGTAATCAAACGCGCAGCATCAGCGCCAGCGGACCCTTCAGGCGCGGATCGCGCGGTTATCGCCGGGGCAAATGCGACGGCCCAGGCGGCAAGGGCGGAACTGGCACGTGAGCGCCAGGAAGAGCAACAATCCATCCATGAAACACCTGAAAACCAGGATGAGGAAGTTTTTGGTCATAACATGGAGACCGGGCCTGTTGCTGTAAACGATTTTGTACGCTCCACGGACGCTTATAAGTCAGTTGCTGCTTTGCAACTGAACTAGGATTGGGCAGATTGTGGCCTTTAGGTGCTGCATATCAACACGCCTCTTTTCATAGAACAAACATACATTATAGTTGCGGCGCGGAGGCCTGATCCGCGATGTGAAAAAGGTCGTTACGGTGTCGGTCTCTGATTTTGGTAATTCTCTTGTCGTAACTGGTGGTGGACTGGGGGATACCCTGTTCCATCTGCCGTTTATTCGATCTATTCAGCAGCAATCTTCGGGGCAATCAATCGTCCTGGCCTGCAAAAAGGGTCGCGAGATAGAACAGCTGTTTTCAGATATCGATTTTGTCCGTTCAGTATTGCCGATTGCCCGCGACCAGGATGTGTCTGGTCAGCCTGACCTGTTCAGGATGCGCAAATTGACCCGTCAGGCCAATATCGACAGCGCCTTTATATTTCACAAATCCAGCGGTATCGCCATCGCCATGATGATGGCCGGGGTAGGCCAGCGATTTGGGTATTATTTCAAGGGCGGCACAAACAGGTTTTTTCTGAACCGGGGAACCTGTGTGCCAAAATCTGTGCCGCGCCCGGCATTCATGAACCATGCGGCATTGGTCATGGATGACGCAGGCATTTCGTACGATTACAACGATGTTCGTTTTCATCAACCAGATCATGTGGTTGACGCTATTTGCAAGGAACTCGCGGTTGATAGATCACGACCCATAGTGGCTCTGGGCGTAAATGCCAGTGCTGATTTCAAGCAATGGGGCGGTGAGAAATACACTGTCATTTCGGAACGACTGCTGAAGAATTATTCCTGCCAGGTACTGCTGTTCGGGGCAGGTGACGTCAGGGATGTTGCAGATGAAATTGTGACCAAATCGTCATTTCCAGAGCGCATTATCGATCTTACGGACAAAAAAGTACCCCTGAACTACAGCCACGCCTTGCTGCAAAATTGCGAGGCTTATATAGGAAACGATAGCTTTGGTCTTAATCTGGCCGCCATGTCGAGCCTTCCAGCCATCGGGATCTTTGCGCAAGGACACCATTTTTCCTACTGCGACTGGATCAAACCTGTCAATTCTGACAGTCCTGATATTCACAGGATAACCCCGGATCGTGTTTGGGATGAATTCGAAAAACTGGCTCTGTCTTTAACCTGAGGCATTGCCGGGTGACCATGCCGGAAGGTATAACAGCGTCTAATTATTGCCATGATCGGATTAACCGAAACCAAAATGACAGAATCGGTTGAAAATACTCTGGATCAGGCCAGAGAGGATAAAGCGCCCGATCTGTCGGTCGTAATCCCTGTTCACAATGAATCCGCCAATATTTCGAATTTGATCGAGGAAGTCGCCGCTTCGCTTCTCGGTCAGATCGAATTTGAATTAATTGTTGTTGACGATTTCAGTTCGGATGACACCACAGAAATAATCCAGGCCAGGTCTGCGGATAGACCGTGGCTACATCTTTGCCGACATGCCCGGAATGCGGGGCAGAGTACAGCAGTTTTGACAGGTGTTAGAAGGGCGAGGGCCCACTGGATTGCGACCCTGGACGGCGATGGCCAGAATGATCCGGCAGATATCCCGGCTATGTGGCGCATGCATCTTAATGAGCCCGGTTTTGCCATGATATGTGGTCACCGTCAAAAAAGACGGGATACATATATAAAACGATTGTCTTCCCGCATAGCCAATGCGGTGCGGAGCCGATTGTTGGCTGATGATACGCCAGATACAGGATGCGGATTGAAGCTTTTCAGTCGGGAAGGTTTTCTTGCAGTTCCTCATTTTGATCACCTTCATCGCTTTTTACCGGCTCTGGTTCGCAGACAAGGTGGTACAATTACATCTGTAGCAGTCAACCACCGGCCAAGGGGTGGGGGAAGTTCGCATTACGGGATTGGCAACCGCCTCTGGGTTGGCATTATTGATATGATTGGCGTGATGTGGTTAAAACGGCGACCTGTGAATGCCGAACTTTTGCCAAATGAAGATAAGCGAAACAATGAAAGCTAGCCGGGATATTCGATCACTCGGCAAAGCAGCATTTTTTCTGGTGTCATTGGCGACGATTGGCTGGCTGGTAAAGGAAACGGGACTTGCGTCCTTATTAACAACAAGCTGGATTGATCAGGAAGTCAAAGGGCAGGGCATTGCCGGTGAAGCACTGTTTGTCTTGATTGGTACGGCTTTCACAGCGATCGGGCTGCCCCGCCAAATTGTAAGCTTTATGGGTGGCTATGCGTTTGGGGTTCTGAACGGCGTGGCGCTCGCCTTGCTGGCAACAATTCTGGGATGTGTCCTGGCATTTTACTATGCACGAGTGATGGGGCAAAAAGTGATATTGAAGCGCGCTCCCAGGCGCATCCAAAAGATAGATACTTTTCTCAGTAGATCGCCGTTTGCGATGACTTTGGTGATCAGACTGTTGCCTATTGGCAGCAATTTTCTTACTTGCCTTGCGGCAGGCGTGTCCAGCATTGGTGCATTCAGTTTCATTGTTGGATCGGCATTGGGATATATTCCGCAGACTTTGATATTTGCCCTGGTTGGAAGCGGAGCCAGCGTTTCGTCAGAAATCCAGTTTCTCACCAGTGCGCTGCTTTTTCTGATTTCAGGAGGAGTGGGATTGATGCTCTACCGTCGCTACGGCCGTGAGGTTTCAGTCACTGATCAGGATGATGATCAAACGGAAACAGGGGCAACCGCAAAATGAACCGGAAGCTCTGGCTGGATTTTGGCTGGGTTCTCGTGTGGGTGATAGGACTGACGGTTGCGTTGCTTGTTCGACCTTTATTGCCTTCAGATGAAACGCGTTACGTTTCAGCTGCCTGGGAAATGTGGACACGGGGTGATTTCCTCGTTCCTCACCTGAATGGGCAAACCTATTCGCACAAACCTCCCTTGATGTTCTGGAGCATTCATGCGGGCTGGTCAATTTTCGGCGTTAACGACTGGTGGCCTCGTATGGTATCGCCACTTGCGGGCCTCGGTGCAATGTTTGCGTCCCGTTTGCTTGCGAAATACCTGTGGCCTGATCGCCCGGAAATATCACGCCTGGTCCCATGGCTGCTGACGGGCACGTTGTTCTGGACCCTGTTCGGAACCGTTACCATGTTCGATATGTGGAATGCATTGTTTGCGGTGATTGGATTGATCGGCGTCGTCCGGGCGGTTAACGGCAAGATGCTCAGCGGGTTTGCGGTTCTTGGGATCGCCATCGGATTAGGAGTTCTTGCCAAGGGGCCCGTAATATTACTTTATACACTTCCTCCCGTTGTTTTGGCGCCTTGGTGGTTGCCGCAAGGACCTCGCGTTCAATTGCAGCATTGGTATCTTGGGCTGTTGGGGGCAATAATCCTGGGGGCAGCGATAGGTCTATGCTGGGCAATTCCGGCTGCACTTTCCGGTGGTGATGCGTATGCAAAGGCCATTTTCTGGGGCCAAACTGCCGGTCGGGTTGAAAAGAGTTTTGCCCATAGTCGACCACTCTGGTGGTACTTGCCGCTTCTGCCAGCACTTCTTTTTCCCTGGGTTTTTTGGCCTAGACTGTGGCGCGGTGGATATGCGCTTCCGGATCGGTACAATTGGCAAATCAGGTTGGCAATTTGCTGGTGGTTACCGGCATTTGTCGCTTTCAGCTTCATCAGCGGCAAACAACCGCATTATCTTTTGCCAATGTTCCCGGCATTCGCCTTGATGGCTGCTGCCAGACTTGTGAAAAACAGACCATTTGGCCAATGGGATCAACGCATCCCGGCAATATTCGTCTTATTGATCGGTTTGGTTCTTGTTCTTATTCCGGTGAGTTCGCAATTTTCCCCGGATATTTGGGCTGATGTGAAGGGTCCGTTCTGGCTCGAAGATATTTCACCTGTTGGCGGTGTCGGGATGATTGCGCTTGCGATTTTGATGCTCGGATGGAACAAGTCGGAAAGTATCGAAATAGCCTGGAAAATGGCATTGATCACACCCGTATTTGTGGCACTTATCCATCTTTTTGTGTTTAGTGCAGCTGCGCCGGCATTTGATTTGAAGGAAGTTTCCAGACTGATTTCGACTTATCAGAAGGAGGGAAAACCGGTCGCCTGGAGGCAGAAATACCATAGCCAGTTTCACTTCCTCGGCCGCCTGATACAACCTGTACTTGTTGTTAAGAATCGTCCCTTAAAAGAGTGGTTTGCGGATAACCCGGAGGGGATAATGATTATGACGCACAGCAATCCGCCTGAGGCGGGATCAAAAGTCAGGTTTTTTCAGCCTTACCGTGGTGGATACCTGGCGGTATGGGGAGCTGAAGCTTTGGCGACCGGGATAGAATTTCCGAAATGAAATTTCGGTTTCTAGTTAACGGCAGATGTCAGACCGGATTTTACAGGCGTGAAGTTTTGTGCGCTGGCCTTGGCAGTTTCAATTTCTTCAGGCGTCATCAAACGTGCAGCCTCTTGTAGAAGATTCTTTGCGCTTTCACCTATATCAGATGACGAGCTGTTAGACGCGAGCGAAAGCCATTTATAAGCCTGATGCAGGTTCTGGTAGACCCCGACACCCCGGATGTGAATGGAGCCAAAAGCCAACTGGGCACCGTTGTGTCCCTTCAGCGCGGACTTGTGAAACCAGACAGCTGCAATTGCCTGATTTTGCACAACGCTGCGCCCCTGGAAATACATTACACCAAGCATAAACTCGGCTTGTTTGTGACCACTCTCTGCCAGAATTCTGAATTCCCGGAGCGCCTTCTCGAATTGACCAGAGGAATAAGCAGAAGTCGCTTCGTCAAAACCGGCACGCGCTGTTACTGGCAAGGCGTTCAATAATATCACCGCAACAACTGCTGCCAACAGGACAACACGTGTACTCAAAAAGCCTTTGTTTGTGCGGTAATTCAGCATTTCGGTAAATTACCTTAACTTATCATTGAACACCAGTGTCAGTGGCTTTGGATCGGATCATTGTTGCGATCAGATCGCTCCAAAACAGCCCATTTAGTCAGCGGTATCTTCTGCCGAGAAAGCCTGTTCCATTTGGCGTCGAAAGCGGACGGCCATATCGGTTTCATCAATATCAACATCAGTCCAGCATACTTGCTGTCCCTGTTTGACTTCGTTTTTGAGTTTGACGTCATGAGCCAGACCCAGTGGAAGCGCACCCATGGAGACAGAGGTTCGGGCAGGCATTTGCTTGCCCCAGACACAATAACCACCCTCGCCATCCAGAATTTCTCCAAGCTTCAGATCACGCTTGGCCGTTGCCACAACATCAGATCGAAATCCGTTGGGTGTTCCGGTTGCTTCTCCGCGCAGAGCGATTGAGGCCACTGAGATACCCAATTCAAGCCCGATCAGATGCGTCGGCTTGTACATGGCGGAGTATTTGGCTGATTTGTCATGCAAGAGGTTATATTCTTCGAAACAGTGAGAGACGTAATCGTTATCCGCCTCTACAACGACATAAACACCCATCTGCAGATGATGCTCTACATCTGTTCCATCTCGATGCAAGCATGAGATCACCTCTGTTGTGCCGGCGTGATCCAGGCTTCCACCAGCGGAAGATGGTTTGAGGACATCGGCCAGTTCATAACAGGACACGGGCGGAAAGCTTAAGCCATTTGCCTGGGGTGTCAGACCTGTCGCATTGCATACGGCAGTCATTTCGATAGCTGACTTGGTGCCATCAATGAAGCTTGTGCTCATCTTCGGGTTCATGTTGCCGCGTTTGGCGACTTCAGCATCAACGAAATAATTGTCGAAAACGTTGTCTGGCGTGGATTGATGAAATTTTGGTAGATACCGTGTTCCTTTTCCGGCGGAAACTACCTTGAAGCCGATAGCACGTGCCCAGTCCACTTGTTCACAAATCAGGGCTGGTTGATCACCGTAGGCCAGGGAATATATGATACCGGCTTCCTCAGCTCGTCGGGCCAATAAAGGGCCCGCGAGAGCATCAGCCTCGACATTGACCATGACAACGTTTTTACCGTGTTCGCAGCACAGGAGCGCATGGCGGATGCCGGCAGAGGGGTCACCTGTGGCGTCAACAACGATGTCGATGCCTCCTGATGCAATCATTGTCGCAGCATCATCGCCGACGTAAGTTCCGCCGGTCTTGAACGCGTCAGAAATAGACGTGGCGGCATATTGTTCCGCTGCCCAGCCTGTTGCTGCAAGGTTGGCACGGGCGCGCTCGGGCGCAAGGTCGATAACCGCCGCGATCTGCAAGCCTGTTGTCAATCTGGCTTGCGCCAGAAACATAGAACCAAATTTTCCTCCACCAATCATGCCGACGGTGACGGGATTTTGATTAGCAGCCCTGGCTGCCAATTTGCTATAAAGATTCACGAAAGTCCCCTTGATTGGTGGTAACCGGGATGTCACTAGATACAATATTAGATGCTAGTGAAATGTTTTCCTTGTTTGAAGTAACTATACAACCACATTAAAGATTGAACATCACACGCGAGAAAGGATGCGGAAATGCAAAAAAAATTGGCGAGGGTCTTTCTCGTAACGGCAACTATGGCACTTGTCGCATCCTGCGTCTCCAATGAGACGACGTGGTATGAGCAACGTTGTGAAAAAATTGGCCTTAAGAAGGGCACGGCAGATTTTGAAAAATGTATTTCCCGCGACCAGGCATGGATTGAAGCCGATCAGAAACGCGCCGGATCTACACGAATGCGTTGAGGCTGTTTGCTAGCTTGCAGCAAGGGCCTGATCAAGGTCACGAATGATGTCGTCAATCGTTTCCAGACCAATGGACAGGCGAATGACCTCGGGACCGGATCCAGAGGCACGTAGTTGATCCTCTGTGAGTTGCCGATGCGTCGTTGATGCAGGGTGGATGATTAAACTACGCGTGTCTCCGATGTTCGCCAGATGTGAAAACAATTCACAGGCTTCGACCATTTTTACCCCTGCCTCAAAACCACCCTTGATCCCGAATGTAAATACTGATCCGGGTCCTTTTGGCATATACTTTTTTCCGAGATCGTAGAACGGGCTTTTTGGCAAGCCTGCATATGAAACCCAGTCAACTTTTGGATGTGTATCCAGGTACTCAGCAACTGCTTTGGCATTCGCAATATGGCGATCCATCCGCAGGGGCAGGGTCTCTGTTCCGGTAATAAGCTGAAAGGCATTGAAAGGCGAAAGGGCGGGTCCCAGGTCACGAAGGCCTTCAGCCCTTGCTTTCATGGTAAAGCCGAAGTCGCCAAACGTTTCATAAAACACCAGGCCATGATAAGATTCCGACGGCTGCGTCATGGACGGGAATTTGTCATTTTGTGCCCAGTTAAATTTACCGGATTCGATGACAACACCGCCCATGGAATTTCCATGGCCACCAAGAAATTTGGTCATGGAATGTACAATGATATCGGCACCCCAGTCGAAAGGCTGGCAGAGATAAGGTGACGCCATGGTGTTGTCGACAATCAACGGAATGCCTGCTTCGTTTGCAACGGCTGCAACCGCTTCAATATCAACAATTATCCCACCTGGATTTGCGAGACTTTCGATGAATATTGCCTTGCACTTTGGTGTCAGAGCCTTACGAAAATTGTCGGGATCTGTTGGATCAACGAAGTGACAATTCCAACCAAATTTTTTGAAGCTTTGACCAAACTGAGTGATCGATCCGCCATACAGGTTTGTGGCAGCTATGAACTCATCACCCGGCTCCATCAACGTAAAGAATGTCAATTGTTGTGCCGCATGACCGGAAGAACAGGCGACCGCTCCGCGACCACCTTCAAGGGCAGCGACACGTTGTTCCAGTACCGCCACAGTGGGGTTGGTCAAACGGGAATATATGAATCCAAATGATTGCAGGTTAAACAGGGATGCTGCGTGATCGACATCATCAAACACATAGGAAGTTGTTTGATATATAGGCGTCGCCCGGGCACCGGTTTCTGGATCTGGTGCGGCTCCGGCGTGGATAGCCAGGGTCTCAAATCCATATTGATTATTGTTGCTCATTTACCGCCCCTTGCGCCGTTTGCTAGAGATCACGCCCGTATTGATACCGCCCCAGCCTAACTCTCCGAACAAGCGGCTGTATTCAATCTTTGGACATCGATCCATGATAACTGTCAGACCAGCTGCTTCTGCTTCTTCCGCCGCTTTGTCGTTTCGGACAGCTAACTGCATCCAGACGACGGCGGCATCTATTTCTATCGCTTCTTTGGTCACCTGATAAGCGTCATCGGAATTTCGAAAAATATCAACCATGTCCACTTTGTCGGGGATATCAGAGAGGTTCGCGTAACACATCTCTCCCAAAATTTCCTTTCCTGCCTGACCCGGATTGACAGGGATCATTCGATATCCTTTGCCCTGCATATACTTCATGGCAAAAAAGCTGGGTCGCTTCCAGTTAGCGGAAGCACCGACAACTGCAATGGTTTTGATATCGTTCAGGATCGACCGCAATTTGGCGTCCGGATAATCGAGCTCTTTCATAATCTCTCCTGAACCAGGTAGGAAACTATCCTACATTTTGATATTCCCCGTTGCTCAAGGGGATATGTCATCAAGAAAACCCCGAATTTCCTGCCTTGTAAACAAATGTCGCAGACAATTCCCATACATAGTGGCTCGACTAATTTGAATTTTCTTTTTTCTGACTGTCGATATTTCAATCTGCCGTTCGTCATTTGTATGAACACGTTCTAATCAGCGCGTGTTCCAGGTTGTACGCAAAATCAAATGATCTATCTGATTTAACAGGCAAGGAGAATGAACAATGCAATATATGATGCTTATTTACGCAGCCGAATCCGCCCATCCCGATACCGGGACCCCTGAAGGTGAGGCCTACATGCAGACATATTTTTCAATTTCTCAAGATTGGTCTGAGCGAGGATTAATGGTGGCGGGGGCACCGTTGGAGAATATTGATAGTGCAACAACTGTCCGGGTGCGCGATGGCAAAACCGGAACAACCGATGGTCCATTCGCTGAAACCAAGGAGCAATTAGGCGGCTACTATATTCTTGACTGCAAGGATCTGGATGAAGCCATTGAATGTGCGGCCCAGATACCAACGTCGGGTGTGGGATCCATCGAGATCAGGCCGGTTCGCGACATGGGTGCGAAGCCTGAATAACGCTCCCAATACCTCCCGAACGACGTCTGAGTTGTCAGTGGACCGTGTTGTTCGGGAGGAATGGGGCCGTGTTATGGCGGCCCTGACCGGGAATCTGCGTGATTTTTCTCTGGCGGAGGATGCACTGCAGGACGCCGTGGAAATGGCCTTGAAAACCTGGGGAAACACTTCAATTCCTGATAATCCTGCTGGCTGGCTGGTGACAACAGCGCGCCGAAAGGCGATTGACCGGATCAGGCGAGACAGAAACTTTGCTCTCAAACGTGATCAATATGAAATTCTGATTGAGCTGGAACGTCAGGATAACGTAACTAATATTGACGAGGTTATTCCCGATGATCGCCTGAGGATGATATTTACTTGCTGCCATCCGGCTTTGGCTGAACAGGCGAGAGTTGCGTTGACACTCAGAACCCTGGGAGGGTTATCGACAACAGAAATTGCCCGGGCTTTTCTGGTTCCTGAAAAGACAATGGCGCAGCGTCTGGTGCGCGCCAAAAGGAAAATCAAGGCCGCTGGAATACCCTATCAGGTTCCACCATCTGAGGCCTGGCCGGAACGACTTTCATCAGCTCTTTCTGTTATCTATCTGATTTTCAATGAAGGATATTCAGCCACTGCGGGCCAGGAACTAATTCGCAGCGGACTTTGCAGGGAAGCGCTGCATCTTGCCGCCACGCTCAATTTCTTGTTGCCTGGAGAATCGGAAGTAGCCGGGCTGCTCGCTTTGATGACATTACATAATGCCAGGCAGCAAGCTCGAAATGGCCAGGACGGCGTGTATGTTCCATTGGAGTTTCAGGATCGGAACTTGTGGGATGGCGTTCAGATAGAGAAGGGGACCAAACTCGTTCAGGCGGCTTTGAAAACCGGTCCTGTTGGCCCTTATCAGGTCCAGGCTGCCATCAGCGCCTTGCATGCAGAAGCTGCTACCTATGAAAGCACTGACTGGGCCCAAATAAGTTTGTTGTATGGAAAACTTCACGAGCTCATGCCGACGTCGGTAGTGCGTCTCAACCTGGCCCTTGCTTTGGCAAACGAACAAGGCCCTCAGGTTGCGTTGGATATCCTTGAACAAATATCAGAACAAGGCCAACTTGCAGATTACCAGCCGTTTTTCGCCGCCAAAGCTGATCTGCTCCGCCGGACAGGTGATCATAAGGGGGCTGGTCTGGCTTATCGCAAAGCCATAAGCCTTTCTGACAACAAGGCAGAAATAGAATTTCTCAGAAGTAGAATGTTGGAAATTCCGGTTTAGTTTCCATTGGCTGTGACTCTTTTTGGCAAAAATGGATTACGCTTCACAGCACTGTTGATTTCCTGGTGGAGTTAAAGATGTCAAAAGTTCTTGTTCTTGTGCCGTTTCCCATGAGTGATGAAAACCTGCAGCAACGAAAAGACCAGGTCAACGCTGTGGAACTTGGACCTGACATCCAGTTTGACTTTGAATCGGTTCTGGTCGCACCCAAAAACTACGTCAGTCAATATGATCTGGTGCTGGCTGACGTTGGTATGTTGGAAGCCGGATTGAACGCTCAGGAAAGAGGATACGATGCTGTCTGTATCGATACCATGAGCGATTCAGGTGTCGCCGCCCTGCGATCCGTTCTGGATATTCCCGTGATCGGGCCCGGAAGGGCATCGATGTTGATCGCGATGTTGCTGGGCAACAGGTTCTCCATCGTAACCATGTGGCAGCATTGGGTGCACCTCTACGAGAAAACAATCAAGGACCTGGATTTCTCAAAACATTGTGCGTCTGTTCGTTCGGTCGACGTCAGGCCCGACAACATCGGGTTATTGGGCGGGAAGGAAGACGAAATATTCCCTTTGCTAGAGGAAGCTGCCAGGTCTTGTATCGAAGAGGATGGCGCAGACGTTATCCTTCTTGGCTCGACGACGATGCATCAGGCACACGGTTACCTGGCGGCAAGGTTACCTGTACCAGTGATTAACCCGGGTCCATTGTCCTACAAAATGGCAGAGATGCTGCTGGGAACTGGCCTGAGCCATAGCCGAAAAGCGTGGCCAAAATCACCCGCTCCCAGAGACGACGTATTACATGCGATGCTGGAACGCGGAAGTGAATTTGACCACCAGGCGTTTCTCAAAACACAAGACCCACAAGAGTAGGTTGACCCTTGCCCACTCCTGTTATGTGTTGCAGGTGTCAGGTTAAAGCGACGCGATAAATTCAGAAATTTGTGTGCGCATTTTTTCAGCTTCTCCTGAAAGACCATCAGCGGCAGAGAGCACCTCCGAGGCCGACTTACCGCTATCAGATGCGTTTGTACTCACCTTGGTGATATTGCCCGTTACCTCCTGTGTGCCGTTCGCGGCTTCCTGAACATTCCGGCTGATTTCGTCCGTTGCGGCACCCTGTTCTTCAACAGCAGAACTGATGGACGTGGCAATTTCGCTCAATTTTTTGATCGTCCCTCCAACACCTTTTATGGCACCGACGGCATCATTTGTTGCGCTTTGAATGTTGCCTACCTGGGCTGCGATGTCCCCGGTTGCCTTCGCCGTCTGGTTTGCAAGGCTTTTTACTTCGGAGGCCACAACGGCAAAGCCCTTGCCTGCCTCACCAGCCCGGGCCGCCTCGATCGTAGCATTCAAGGCCAACAAGTTTGTCTGACCGGCAATATCGCTGATCAGTTTTACGACGTCGCCAATCTTCTGTGCAGCTTCTGCAAGCCCCAGCACAACATCATTGGTACGTTCGGTTTCGTGAACAGCTTCCGCAGATATGCGGCTTGATTCTGCAACCTGTCTGCTAATTTCATTAACGGAGCTCGCCAATTCTTCAGCCGCTGCAGCGACGGTCTGGACATTGGATGTTACTTGTTCAGATGCGGCTGCAACAGCGGTTGACTGATTGGCTGTTTCTTCAGCCGAGGTAACCATGTTCTCGGCACTTGATTTAAGCTGGTTCGATGCCGCCGCAACAATATCAACCACTTCCGATACGTTGTCGGCAAGGCTGATCTGGTTTGTGATTATACTCCAGGCAACCATGGGCCCAATATAGTTTCTGTCGACATCATAGACGGCACTGACATCAAGGCGGAGTGTCTGGTCGCCGAGCTGAATTTTTGCACCATGCGGGAGATTGTTTGGATCACTCAGTAATCTGCGCTGGTGAGAAGGATCTTTGTGGAAAATGTCAATTGACTGACCGAGAAGATCATCGACACGTGCAGGTAATAGATGCTCCAGAGTTCTCAAGGTCGCGCGAGCTTGCTTGTTCATGTAGGTCAATTCAAGATTGCCAGGTTCGGCCATCATGACATTGATCGGCATTTCCTCGATCATTTGACGCAACTGACTGGTTTCTGCATCTGCCTTGACCTTGGCGGTAATCACACTCCATGTCGCCATGGCGGCAATATAGTTTCCGTCCTTGTCATTTACCGGAGAGATCAGCAAGTCCAGTGTTTCATCACCCAGCTGAATGTGGGATGACATTGGCAAATTATATGGATCCGACAAAACCCGTCGTTGGTGAGAGGGGTTCTTGTGAAAGACATCTATACAAGCACCCAGGACATCTTCAGCCCTGATGGGCAAAACATGTTCAATTGCTTTCAAAGTATCCCGGCTGGCTTTGTTCAGATAGTTCAGCGTTAGTGTTTCCGGATCAGCCATCATGACATTGATCGGCATGTTTTCGACCATCTGCTGCAAACGGTCAGACTCCGCATCCGCCTTGACCTTTTCGGTAATCACGCTCCACGTCGCCATGGCTGCAATGTAATTGCCGTCCCTGTCGTTCACGGGAGAAATCAGCAAATCCAATGTCTCGTCACTCAATTTGATATGCGATGCCATTGGAAGATTGGATGCGTCCGAAAGCACTTTGCGCTGATGTGACGGGTCGGCGTGGAAAATGTCGATGCAGGCGCCGAGGACATCGTCGGCTCTGATTGGCAAGACATGCTCAATAGCCTTCAAAGTGTCGCGGCTGGATTTATTCAGGTAGTTCAGAGTGAGTGTTTCCGGGTCGGCCATCATGACATTGATGGGCATATTCTCGACCATTTGCTGCAGGCGGGCTGATTCTGCATCCACCTTGACCTTTTCGGTGATAATGCTCCAAGTCAACATGGCGGCGGTGTAATCGCCATTGGCATCGAATACAGGAGATACCAGCAAATCCAGTGTTTCTTCCCCGAGTCTGATATGGGCATTGTGAGGAAGGTTGTCAGAATTTCCGATGATTCCACGCTGATAGCGCGGATTTGGATGGAAAATATCGATGCACTGTCCGAAGACCTCATCCGCTTTCACCGGGATCAGGTGTTCCATCGTTTTCAGCGTTTCAACACTTGTCTTGTTGATATAGTTGACTTCCAGGGTCTGTGGATCGCACATCAAGACATTTATTGGCATATTGTCGAGCATGTTTCGCAGGCGTACAACTTCGGCGTTCGATGTCGTGTTGTCGACAACAGCTTCAGGTTCAGCGCTCACGACGTCTGGGATTACTGCCGGGGCGGGGGTCGGTTCCGGTGCAGATTTCATTTCCGGGGCAGATATTACTTCCGGAGTGGGGATTACAGCCGGGGCAGAGGTCGGTTCAGGAATAATACTTTCGCTGGTTTCCTCATCGAAATCGTTTGTGACGACCGCGTCGGTTCTAAAACCAGCACTACGGCCGAGTACATCGTCTCGTGTGCCAGCCGCAATGGTCATTACTTCACCTATAAGCGAATCCGGAAGGCCGAGTTCTTTCAAGGTTGAACTCAAATGTCCCGCGACGGCATCGAAGTGGAAATCATTAAGTCCGTCGTCGACCAGGTGGGCGTGAGCAACGCGTAAATCCTGCCCGGTGTAGCTATTGGGGCCCCCAAAAGCCATGGTCAGGAAAGCCTTCTGTTTGGAGCGCTGCGCATCCATATCGGATGATTCGAAATAGCGTGAGATACTCGGGTCAGCCAACACTTTGCGGTAAAACAAATCAACTGCAGCATCAACTGCAGGCTCACCACCTAATCGTTCAAAGAGACTGCCCACAGTTGTTCCCATATCTGACATAACTATTCAGTCTCCCACGCTCTATTTCCAGTTTCAGCCAAACAATACGTCTCGGCTGTCTGCCCCGTCAGGGCTGGTTTTTCACAGGGAAAATTAATTGCCCACACGCCCTCATTCACGAGGGAACCAGCAATCAAAATATTTGAATGATAGGCGTTTTCAAGTGTTTTGAATGACAATTCGACATAATGCCATAAAACCCGACCAAAATAATCAGAAATAGCTGATTGCTTCGCCAGGCAACGTATTACAAGCCGATTACTCTTCCAGTGAATTCCAAGGTTTCGCGGACAAGCGGCGTTGTCTCAAATCCAAGGCACGAACCTGCATTCGATACAAAAGCGCCACCGTTTTGATTGGAATAGCCCTGACGGTGGTGATGTCTGTACGCAAAATCTTTTACATCGTATCCAGGAATTCTTTTATTTGAACTTGCATTCTTTCGGCTTGGTCAGACAGGCCATCTGCAGCGGCCAGAACCTGGCTGGCGGAATGACCGCTTTCTGATGCATTTTCACTGACGGATGTAATGTTCACTGTCACTTCGCTGGTACCTGTGGCTGCTTCCTTGACGTTTCGACTGATTTCACCGGTTGCTGCACCTTGTTCCTCAACCGCAGCGCTGATTGCGGTCCCAATATCATTGATATTGCCAATGGTTTGGCCAACACCCTTGATTGCACCAACTGCGTTGCGGGTAGCCGTTTGAATGTTGCCAACCTGGGTTGCGATATCTTCAGTTGCCCTGGCTGTCTGGTTCGCAAGACTTTTAACTTCAGAGGCAACAACGGCAAACCCTTTACCTGCTTCACCGGCACGGGCTGCTTCAATCGTCGCATTGAGTGCCAGAAGGTTGGTTTGCCCCGCGATATCGCTAATCAGTTTTACGACGTCCCCAATTTTCTGTGCCGCTTCTGCCAAACCCATGACTACTTCATTGGATCTCTCTGTCTCACTGACTGCTTCCTGTGATATCCTGCTGGATTCAGATACCTGACGGCTGATTTCAGTGACAGATATTGCCAATTGATCAGCAGCTGCTGCAACTGTCTGGATGTTTGCCGTCAGTTCCTCGGATGCACCGGCCACTGCGGTGGATTGCTCCGCAGTTGCGGCGGCGGAAACTGACATACTTTCAGCGCTGGATTTCAGTTCAGTAGCAGCGGAAGAAACGATACCAACAACCTCCTGAACTTCATTTGCAATACGCACCTGGCCAGTAACAACACTCCATGCCACCATCGGGCCAATGTAGTTCCCCTCAATATCCATAACCGGGCTGATTGTCAGTTTGAGAACTTCAGGGCCGACATCGATTTTCGCAACAACAGGAAGATTTGCCGGGTCTGCCAGTATCCGACGCTGGATACCTGGATTTTTGTGGAATACATCTATGCAAGTACCGATCATTTGATCACTGGATACCGGCAGATACCTTGCAAGTGAGGTCAGGGTTTTACGCGCCTCCTTGTTCAGATAAGTCAATTCCAGAGTGTCAGCATCTGCCATCATGACATTAATCGGCATGTCTTCAATTACGCGCTGCAGTTTGCCTGATTCTGCTTCTGCAACAGACTGTTCCTCCGAAGCGATTTTCATCGATTCGCGTGCTTCGTTGATAATCCGGGCACCCCGTTTGAAATCACCGAGCATACCGCGTTCGAGAAAAGCGCGATGAAACTTTCCCTCGCTGGCCGCTCGAAGCGAAGCCCCGGACTCCCGGACGTATGCGTCCGTCAAATCAAGCATCTGGTTTATTGAGTGAAGAATTTCGGCAAGATCGCCGTGTTCTCTGAATCCGGTTGCGCGAGTATCAAGATTGCCCGCGGCAGCTTGAGTGCAGACTTCACTGGCTTTGGCAAATGTCTTGCGATACAGGTCGAGTTCAGCTTCTAATTCGGCTATTTTGTCGCTGTTTGCAGTGGCAGGTTGCATCGTATCTATGTCATCAGACATAATTCCGGTCTCCAGGTCTTTTCAAAATATTTGTGGCGTAATTCGTCAGAGCGAAAAGATGAACTCGTCATAGGTCATACCGTTTTCGGTCAACAGGTCGACAAGCATCTTGTGGGATGCTTCCATCCCCACCTTGCGATTCAAATGTCGATTTTCTTCCGCCAGCAGGGATTTGTACAAAGATTTAACTTTGGCCAGAGGCTCTGGCTCAGGGACCCGGCGATTAGAGTGGTAGCCGGTAATAGTGCCATTGCTATCAAAACTGGGTGTCACGTGAGCAAATACCCAGTAGTGGTCGCCATTTTTGGACATGTTGACGACATAGGCGAATATCTCTTCACCAGCCTGGATTGTATCCCACAAAAGTTTGAAGACGGCACGAGGCATGTCCGGGTGGCGAATAATGTTGTGCTGTTCGCCAATGATTTCGTCTTCTTCGTACAGTGCCAGACCCAGGAAGACGCTGTTTGCATAGGTTACACGTCCGGTGGTATCAGTCTTTGAAACGATGATTTCGTCTTTATTAAACGTTCTCTCGTTTCCCGTTGGCTGAATTTCGCCTGGCGTCATACTTTTGTCTCCGCAATACCAAAATGTCCTGCCTACAATGAGGCAGTATAGTTACCAACCAGAATTTAAATAGTGTCCTGATACCAATTTGGAGAATGCCCTATAAGGCAATGATATTCAAAGGAAAAGTATGATTTCGACAATCAGTCGCAAAAATAATATTCAATTATGATTGGAACAAATCTAAAAGTCTGTAAAATTATTACCGCAGACAATTATCGGGACATCAAGACTCGTAAATGTGATGCGACTGAAGAGGCAAGTGCGCGCGGATTGTAGCCACCTTCCAGAACGGATATCAGTCGGCCACCAGCATACTTGTCCGCAATGTCGGACACGGCATTGGTTGCGTAATCAAAATCACTGTCCACCAATTTCATGCCGCCAACAGTATCAGCAATGTGGGCATCGAACCCGGCTGAAACAAACACCATTTCAGGCGCAAATTCTTCAAGGGCAGGGATTACCTGCTCATCAATAGCTTGTCGAAACCGGTCTCCCTTTGTGCCACGGGCGAGGGGAACATTTAAAAGGTTCCCGACGCCGGTTTCGTCTGCTGCTCCGGTTTTGGGAAATATCATCCATTGATGGGTCGAAGCGAAAAATACTCTTGCGTCATTCTTGAAAATTGATTGGGTACCGTTACCATGGTGAACATCAAAGTCAACGATAGCGATGCGCTCAAGACCGTGCTCTTCCAGGGCGTGGTGGACACCAAGGGCGACATTGTTGAAAAAGCAAAAGCCCATGGCCTGCGCCCTGCTTGCATGATGGCCGGGTGGGCGACTGGCGCAAAATGCGTTGTTTGCACTTCCTGACATGACATCGTCGACGGCAGCAATAACCGCGCCTGCTGACCTCAGAATGGAATCCGGCGAATGTTGCATGAGTTTGGTATCGCCGTCGATATCGACAATACCGGTGGCTCTGGAGCTTTGCATGATAGACTGAACATAATCTATATCGTGAACCCTTGAGATTTGTTTGGCGTCAATCTTGGGCGCCTTGCGACGCAACAACAAACCAAATTCTGGGTCGTTCAATCGTTCGAATATTTGACTTAGCCTCTCGGGAGACTCAGGATATCCTCCACCGGGATCATGCTTTAAACACTCCTGGTGGCTATAAAAAAGTGTTGTCATTATCTATTCACAGCCAGATCGTTACTTCATATGGATCGATGGTTGATTGTTTTCTCCGGAAATCCAGTTATTTGGTAATAATATTTGCAGTTTTTTCGATTGATACCACACTACCGCATTTGGAATATCAGGTATGAACCAGTCGTCTGAGAAAAAGGGACTTGAATTCAGAGCCCTTGATGCGACCACATTCAGGGAATTTGCGCGGCTTCATGCAACATCAGACGAAATTGGCCCAATTGCAACTTACCTGGATGAAGACCGGAAAACCGGAAATCTGAAGTCTGAAATTGAACTGCAAGGTCTTTGGGGATGTGACGAACTATGTGCTGCCATCTGTTGTCTGATTACGCCTGCAACTGATGGGAAATATTCGGCGATCAAACTGGATTCAATCGTCGTCGACAAAAAACTGAGAAGACAAGGTCTTGGTATCGCACTGGTCGTAAAGACTTTTCAGGACGTTATATCCCGACATAGACCTGAAATCAGAAATTTGTATGCCCACTCCGTTCACCCGGCAACGGTCCGTATGCTTCGATCACTGGGGTTCAACGAGCCTCTGCCAACAGGTGCGCCGATATCTGCGATCAACCTGGTCGAAAACGGTGACGAATTCAGTCGTCGATGCCGAGACCGCTTGATGACCGTCACGAACAACCCACAGTACCCGACTCTTTTCATAACACCAACTCTATCAACGGTTTCCGAGGAATGTTTGGTTTGAATAAAGCCATCATATAGTCGCGGATTTCCAATTCAGACATTTTGACCATGGCTTTTCTGAAGGCATTGAGGCCG
>JABILA010000036.1 GCA_018654745.1 Alphaproteobacteria bacterium | reverse complement strand
CTGATCCGCAAGGCTGCTGCCCGAACATATGATGAACTGTGGCGGGCAGCAGGAGATGTCTGCGACCTCTTCACAGAAGAGGAATGTCTGAACTTCTTCAATGCAGCAGGATATGAGGCTGATTAAGAGCGACACGCTCTAATAATTGCTCACAATGCGAACTTCGACAGGAAATTCGCCGAAAGAATGTTTGAAGTATTTTCGACAAAAGCTTGGGCCTGCTCGATGACACAGATCCCCTGGAAGCAGGAACTGTTCGAGGGGATGAAGCTTGAGTATCTTTCGATGAAAAGCGGCTTCTTCTACGACGCCCATCGCGCTGAGACAGACTGTCACGCGGGTGTTGAATTGCTTTCCAAGCCACTACCTCAGTCCGGGACCTTAGCGCTTCAGGCCCTTCTGGAAGAAGCTCGCACCCCAACTTGCCGGGTGTGGGCTGAGAACGCTCCGTTTGACTTCAAGGATATGCTTAAGGCCAGAGGCTACCGATGGAACGACGGCAACGACGGGAGGCCAAAATCCTGGTATGGCGATATTCAGGAAACGGAACTCGAGGATGAACTGCGCTATCTTCGAAGCGAAATATATCAAAGGGAGGTGGATGTTTCCGTTGTCAGGATTTCAGCATTCGATCGATTTTCAGTTCGAGTATGACCGATTGTGACATGCCCATGAACTATTAAAAATTGTCATGGCGCCGGATACCAGCCCCTCCTTAGTTTTCAAATTATGGAAATTCAACCTACAGAATTTGCCACGGGAATCGGTCGTGATAATCTTTTGGGGCCGTCTTGGCAAATTAACCGAATTGGAATGATATTCTATGCCAAATAATGAAGAAGACCCAATAGACAACTTTCACTTATCTGACCATGAAGATATGAAACATCATAGTGCGAGTGCCGCTCGTTCTGGCATTTCGGCCTTCCTGAAAAAGCATCCAAAAGATGCCAAGACAGAGGCTGGCGTCAAAGCTGCAAAGGCTAAAGTCGAAGAAAATAAGAAGACAAATAGCCCTCTTTGATCTCAATTCTCCAAAGACACAAACGCTTTAAGCGTTTCAAGATCAAGTGGGGAAGACTGGAAAACGGACAGGACATTTGAAAATGGTGGCACTGTGCTCGATCGCTTTCAGGAATAAACGAAATGAAAACAAGTCAAACTCACCCCCTTCAAATTGACGCTGTCAGCGCCGGACAGGGCAAAATCGGCCTGACATTTTGCCCAGGTAAGAAACAGCCTGATTCCTACAGCGGACAATGGGATCGGGATTTGGCGGCAGACCTTTTGGAGATAAAGACATGGGGGGCATCTGCGCTGGTGACCCTAATCGAAGACCATGAATTTATTGAATTACAAGTCTCTAATCTAGGCGCGAAGGCCGAAGCCATCGGCTTGGAATGGCATCATCTACCTATTCCTGACATCAGTGTTCCTGATGCAAGCTTCGAACAATCCTGGGCATATTCCGGTCACAGACTAAGGTCTCTTCTTCAGGCTGGAAAAAGTATTGTTGTCCACTGCAAGGGCGGTCTTGGGCGCACAGGAACAATAGCAGGCCGTCTGATGATTGAACTCGGAGACGATGCAGAAGAGGCCATCCGGGATATTCGGTTTGCCAGACCAGGTTCTATAGAAACTTTCGGACATGAGAACTCACAAGAAGGCTATGTCCGACGCTGCAAGCCAGTCTCAGGGGATATCAAGTTCACCGACCGGGCTCTCGGTTGCCTGATAGGTGGAGCTGTCGGCGATGCGTTCGGCTATGAAGTGGAATTCAAATCACTGAGATTAGTTCACGACTCATTCGGTGACGATGGCATCACAGAACCCGTGTTTCATAACGACAAACTGATCGTCAGTGACGACACGCAAATGACAATGTTTACTCTTGAAGGCCTCCTCCGGGCTGATATCGAAGACGCAGACGAAGTTAATGAGCAGGTTCGCCTAGCCTACATAGACTGGCTCTCAACCCAAACCGAAATGGATAGTAAATGGATTCCAACAGGCGATATATACAGCGAAGCAGTCCTCAAACAATCCCGTGCTCCTGGAACCACCTGTGTTTCCGCTCTCCAGAGCGGGGGCTGGGGGACAATCAACAAACGTATTAACAACAGCAAAGGATGTGGCGGCGTAATGCGTGTTGCGCCTCTTGGCCTCGTGCGCCCGTGGACCCCAGAACAAGCGTTCGACTCGGCGGTGCGTGCAGCAGCAATTACCCATGGACATCCAAGTGGGTTTTGGTCCGCTGGTGCAATGGGCGCGATGGTCAGGTTGTTGGTTGGCGGCGCAGATCTACATGATGCCGCTGTGCAAGCTCTGGTTATACTGAGTGTTCGGGCTGGACACGAGGAAACCACCAGCACTTTGAAAGCTGCTCTCGCGGCTTATAGATCCGGCTCAGGCTTTCATACAGATCAGATCAAACAACTCGGTGAGGGTTGGGTCGGAGAAGAAGCTCTGGCCATTGGCCTCTATGCTGCTCTTGTAGGTCAATGTTTCCCTGAAGTACTTGCCATTGCTTCAAATCACGATGGCGACAGTGACAGCACCGCTTCGATTGCGGGGCAGCTATACGGTGCTTGGAGGGGGGTCTCAGATCTGCCCCATGCTTGGGTCCGAAAACTGGATGTCATCGGTCCGCTGTCTCGGGAGTTGAGAAATTTTATCGGCTAACCCAGCCGGAGGACGACGAAATTCCGGTGCCGCCACACCGCACGCGTCCAGGAAACGTCTCCGTGCGTTCCCACATTGTGATTGCGCGGGGGATTGAGCGGGTCATCTCACCAGACGAAACAGAAATGACACCAGATCAAATTAGGCGCTTAACAAGAGAATTGCTTGGTTTGATCCCAGAAAAAACCGAGGGCAAGAAATGACCAACTACCTGACCGATTCGTGGGAACAATCTTCTGCCGACGTATTGCCGGTTCTGGAAAACATCCGGATTTCCGCAGTTATCGAAAATATGTTTGTTGAGGCATCCGTCGAACATGACTACCGGAACACCAGCGCCGTGACAATTGAAGCAGTCTATTCCTTTACTGGAGGCACCCGCCGAGGAGTATTCGAGCCATAATGGAAGGTTCCTGATAGGTCGACCCAAACCATATACTGGTAGTGGTTACGAAATAGCATATAGCTTACAGTCTAGGGTGACAGTCGAAGAAGAAAATAGAGTCTGAGAGAGGGAGCAAGACCTTCTTAGGCAGGCCGAAGAACAGAAACTCAAAGAGCATTACCAGGAGATTTAGAAGAAAAACCTGCCGGGCCGTTTGGGAAGAGACCCGGACTAAGATATTCGTGCTGGAGCTACCTTTATGAAAAATGTCATTGCATCGACCCTTATCTTTACATCCGCGTTCTTGATTGCGGTTGTTGGCGACTACGCTTGGGCCAATCAACCAATTGTCGAGGCAGAACCAGCCGCAAATGTATCGCCAGTAACGGAAGATCCCTCCTTTTCCTTGAAATCAGCACAGCACACTTTTTCAACCCGATACGTTCGAGAGAACTTGAATGCACTTCACTCACATCAAGAGAGATGGAGACGCACCCCCAGCTTTGCTGAACGTTTTACCGTGTTATCTGAGTGCGTCTATGGACTGAAACAATGCGTTCAGGCACTTGGATATTCATTCAATCCGTCCCGTCAGGATTCGGTTGACTTGGTTTGTCTGGAGATCAACGCAAGCGATACGTCGATGAGTTGGTCAGGCGAATTTGTGAATTTACTGGCTAAAGAAAATTATCCCTTTGCTATTCAAGCAGCCGGTGAATGTAGCTGGGAGACGATAACCGATCGAACCTACAAGCTGTCGGTGAGTTTTTCAGATTGTTTGGAGCAAAAATGTTCAGTTCGCACCTACGTCAAAAGAATTAGAGAGTGGTGCGGCACTGGATGGAAGACCAGAGAATATATTCAGATTCTGCGCGGATTCAAGTTTGAGGTTATGGATGGGCTGAAGTCCGAGTTGATTACCGTAAATTCGCATTTCAGATCAAACCCGAAGCAGTACCCCACTGAATAAGGCAGAGGCGCTGGTACCTAATCGTCATGACCTTTTGCAGTGATCGGGCTGCACGAATAACCCGAACGCAGCAGATAAATTCGAGGAGTGGAAAAGAACAATGAATTCAGATTCTACATTTGATCGAAAAGCGTTTGAACAGGGGAAGGACTATCCTGAACTCAGAAGAGCTCTCTCACGCCTCAAGGCTGGCTCCGAAACAAATTTTTATCTTAGTTTAATCCTTAGCGAAGCAGAGCAAACGGAAACAGGACAAACTATTAGGAATGAAACAAATGATCCTTTTTCTCCCATACTCGCTTCGATAAACAACCTGATCCGAAGTCTTCAAAGAAGCGGTTTAACTTCAGACAAAATCAGGAAAAAAATATCGGCCTTGCCTGACCCCGCAAAAATATCTCTGGCTGGTCCCTTTTCCAGAAGATTAAATAGGACGGTTGATCTGCATAATGCGGACTGGTCTCAATCCGATGAGCGGAAAGCCCTCGTTCAGGCCTTGAAAGACACGCGCATCTTGTTTCGCAAGCGACCAGGTCCCAAACAGGACCAGCAAATCCTTTCTTTCGCTGGTTATGTTGCAATGATCTACGAACAGATAAAAGGAAAACCTCCCGGGCTTGGAAGTGACAACTACCAGAATGAGTACCAAAGTCCCTTTGAAAAGTTGTGGCTGGCCAGCCTGCGCTTGGTCGAACCTGATGCAGAACACTACAGAGCCAGGGAAATTTACCGGTCAGCGTCACAAAAATCGCTTAGTGAGCAGTCACCATCCTGAAACTGGCAGGATAATTCCACAACTTTTCTGAGACCCTGAATTTGGTATGTCTCCGGCATGAACACGCCGGACGGACATGCACGGGTCTCGACTTCAGAGGCAACATATAACGCAAAGACCAACACTTTGCTTACCGACCTCATTCGCCTTGTCGCCAGACAAGCGGCGCGTGAAACAGCCAACAAATTCAGCCCACCGTCCTCCGGCACATCGAAACCTTCTGCCGATGAGGACACCTGCAATGACTGAAACCAGACCGTCATCCCCCTCCCCTGTGCTCTCTCCAAAAGACGCAGCCCGTCTTCTGGGCATCTCATCCAGGACCCTGGCTCGCCTGGTCAAACGACGCGAAATCGCCTTTGTACGTGTTGGTGGATCACTGAGATTCAAACCAGATGATCTGAGAGCATTCGTTGACCAAAACAGGACATCACGTCATGAATGACAATATTTGTCTCCACTTGTCACCGTTTGTCACTACAAGGTTATGTATTAGTGAAATTACTGCGCAATACATCAGCACAATTACTTGCGTTCTATTTTCACTATTTCTTGTTTTTGTCTTTACTTGTCTTCACTTGTCACCATATGTCTCTTACATTGCTTCACGAAAGGCCTTCAGATGAACAACGACAATCCCTTCAGCGACCCGTCAGTGCCCTCCCTGGAATGGGTCAGGGATACCATCGCGGCACGTTATGACATTCTCCACCAGCGGCGCATGGACATGGTATCTGCCTGCAACAAGGTGGCTGAGTTATTTGACCTGCCTCTTTCACTTATTCCTGCCAGCGCAGTGTTTCTGCGGGACAGGTTCAAGAACTTTCACCCCGTTCATGCCGGCGTCACAAAGCGTCGTGTTGGCAATGTCAGGTCATTGCTGCTGGCAGCGATGCGGGAGGCTGGCCTTTCCAGCAGTCTGGCACCCTACCAGTGCCCTCTCTCACCGGAGTGGCAGTCATTGTATGACCAGATCGAGGACAGATATCGTCGTACAGCCCTGAGCCGTTTCATGCGTTATTGCTCACGGAACGATATCGGACCTGAAACCGTCACCGATGAAGTGGCATCGGCGTATCTTGAAGCCCTGGAAGCCGAGAGCCTGATCAAGGGCCCGCGCACCAATCATCAGACGGTATGCCGGACCTGGAACCAGTGCATCGGAGACATTGATGGCTGGCCTGACAGCCGCCTGGAGGTTCCGGTCTACCAGGACAGGCTGTATTCCATTTCGGAAGACCTTATCAACCCTGTCTTGCTGGCAGAAATTGAGAAATATTTCGTTTTCCTGGAGGGGAAAGACCCGTTTGACAGTCCTCCCCGTCCATTCAGGCCCTCCAGCATCAGTTCCGTACGCGGCAACCTGCTGTGCTACATATCGGCTCTGCATTATTCAGATGTGGATGTTTCTTCAATGCAGACCCTGAAGGAACTTGTAGATTTCGATATGTTCAAGGTCGCAATGAAATGGTTCTGGGACCGGAATGGCGGACAGACATCCAAATTCACCGGAGAAATTGCCTGGACAGCCCGGTGCATAGCCGTAAAGCATCTCGAATGTGATGACGAAACGGCTGAAAAGTTCAGTATTGCCATTTCGAAGTTCAGAAAAAAGGAGCAGGGCCTGAGTTCAAAAAACAATGTTTCAATGCAACAGTTCAATGATCCTGCAGCTGTCAGACGGTTTCTTTTGTATCCCGGGCAACTCTGGCAACTGGCCCGGAAAGAAACAGGCAAAAAGGCCCTCCTCCTGGTTCAGATCGCTGTGGCCACGGAAATCCTGCAATTCGCTCCGATGCGAATCAAAAACCTCAACAATCTTCGTCTGGACAAACATCTTTCCTGGATAGACGGAAGACTTCATATCAAGTTGCTCCCCAGTGAAGTCAAAAACGATCACGAACTGGACTACATCCTTCCTGAGGGAACAACACAGAGAATCAAGACATATATAGACGATTGGCGTTCGCTGTTTTTGCCCGAAGCCAATCCCTATCTGTTTCCGGGGCGTAACACCAAACCCAAGGATACTTCCTGTCTCCGGCACCAGATAACCGGATATCTGTTTAAGCATACCGGCATTTGTCTGACGCCCCACCAGTTCCGCCACACTGCTGCAAAACTGCTTCTTGATGCCAAACCCGGCCACTATGAAGTCCTGCGAAAAGTTCTCGGACACAAGAGTCTTTCAACAACATACAACCACTATGCCGGCGCCGAGACACAGGCGGCGATAGAGCTGTACGACGACGTCCTTGTCAATCTCAGGCAAGGAGACAACGCCCAGGATCAGCTTCCCCGACGCAAGAGCCGGGCGCAACGGAACAGTGATATGGACTTCCTTGACCCTCTCAATCCGTTCATGAAGGGGAATAAGCGATGAAACGGGAACGATCAGCCCTCCTCCTCCCGGAGTGGCCCTCCACTGACCGGAGCCTCTGGCTGACGGCGAACAGCCAAGGCGGGTTCCTTGAGCCGGACGGCAAGGCTGTCCATTGGCGGGAGGCAACCCGCAAGGAGGTATTCAAGCGATATGGCCTCTGGCTGGGGTTCCTGTCGTCAGCCGGATTGCTTAATGCAGCCAGCCGGCCCACGGACCGTGTTACGGAAGCCAGTCTCAAAGGATACCTTCTGTGGCTGGAGGCCCGGGGGAATGCATCCACAACCATCTCCACGACCATCCGGAACCTGAGGGAGGCCCTTCGCGTCATGGAGCCGGATGCAGATATCACTTTACTTGATGACCTGACAAAAACCCTCAAAGTCCGCGAGGTCCCGGTGCGGGACAAGCATGCCAGGGTCGTGCATGTTGATACCCTCCTGACAGGCGCGTTGGCATTTCTGGATGAAGTGCCTGAAAGGAGTTATTTCAGTCGCTTGCATCAGGCCGGAAAATACCGTGATGGTCTGGTCGTGGCCTTCCTGTCCTGTCGCCCGGTCCGGCTCAGCAATGTCACTTCCATGTGCCTTGGAAAACACATGCTCAGGAGCAATGACGGCTGGTATTGCCGCTTCGAGGCAGAAGAGATGAAAGACAACCTGAGCCTGGACTTTCCCTTTCCCAAGCGCCTTGAACCATATCTTGAGACATATCTGGACGAATACCGCCCCCTCCTGCTTCGGGGGAGGGAAACACCGGATATCTGGATCTCGGCCCGGGGGACTCCCATGAGCAAACAGTCCGTCTACTGTAATACCTGCAGTCTGACGGAAGAGCTGTACGGCAAGCATGTTAATCCACATCTGTTCAGGGATTGCGCTGCCACAACCTTTGCCACAGAGGATCCGGAACACATTCTGGCTATCGGCCGCATTCTGGGCCACGCCTCAATCAATACCTCGATCCGTCACTACAATCAGTCGCAGATGATTGCGGCGGCGGATGTCTACCACCAGGTCATGAGCGATCTTGAATCAGATGGAGGCTGGTCATGAAAGCAGTTATCTATGCCAGATATTCCTCCGACAACCAGAGAGAGGCGTCCATTGATGACCAGGTCGAAGTTTGCCGGAGGTTTATTGGAAACCAGCACTGGGACCTCACGGACACTTACGATGATGCCGCCACAAGTGGTGCCAGCAAGTTCCGTCCAGGTTATCAGCAAATGCTGTCTGACGCGGAACGAAGTTTATTTGACGTCCTGGTGTGTGAATCCCTTGATCGTCTCGGTCGCAAACTCTCGGACATCGCCGACCTTCATGATCGGCTGACCTTCAGAAACATCAAGATACATGCGGTCAATGTTGGTGAGATCACCCCGATGCACATCGGTCTTCTGGGCACCATGGCGCAGCTTACCCTCAGTGACCTTCGGGACAAAACCAAACGGGGACAACTCGGCCGGGTCCGGCAAGGTCGCATGGCGGGAGGCAAGGCGTACGGATATGACGTTGTCGTTGGCTCGTCTGATGACGACCGCGGCAAGCGGTGCATCAACACCGCCGAAGCGGTGATCGTAAACAGGATCTTCGAGGATTTTGCCCGGGGCAAAAGTCCTCGCAAGATTGCCAAAGTCCTCAACGAAGAACATGTTCCGGGTCCTGAAGGTCGCCCTTGGGGCGACACGACAATCCGGGGTCAGTTCGAGCGCGGCACCGGTATCCTCAACAATGCCACCTACGTTGGCAGGATAGAATGGAACCGGTGTTCATTTGTAAAAGACCCGGC
The DNA here is from genome assembly GCA_018654745.1 of Alphaproteobacteria bacterium. Lineage (GTDB taxonomy): Bacteria > Pseudomonadota > Alphaproteobacteria > UBA2966 > UBA2966 > JABILA01. Next base: position 7,893 of record JABILA010000036.1, on the reverse strand, counting down.
GACCGGAAAGCGGTTGGCCCGTCCCAATCCTCCGGATAAATGGGAGGTGGTCGAGGTTCCGGAGTTACGTATCGTCGATGACGACCTCTGGCACCGGGTCAAGGAACGACAACAGGAAGTTCGGATCGAAATAGGTCGTGACCAGGACGGAAACGCTCTCAACCGGGCTCACCGCCAGAAGTACATCTTCAGTGGTCTTCTCAAGTGCGGAGAATGCGGTGGCAGTTACACCATCATGGGCAAAGACCGATACGGCTGTGCGACCCGCCGTTCCAAAGGCACCTGTGAGAACAGGCAGACCATCACACGCCAGGCTATCGAACAGAGGATCCTGTCCGGTCTGGCTGGACGGTTGTTGAGGCCGGAACTGATCGACACCTTTGTCGGCACCTACAACGCTGAGATTAAGGTGCTCACTTCTGGCGTTGAGAACGCGCACAAAAAACTGAAAAGTGATCTCAGGGCCGTCGAGCGCAAGATAACCGGCATGATGAAGGCCATCGAAGACGGGATGTACTCTGCCTCGATGAAGGACCGGATGTCCGGACTGGAAAACAGAAAGTCAGAAATCGAAAAGGAGCTGGCCCGGCCAACCCCGGCGCCTCTCCGGATTCATTCCGATCTGCCAAAACTCTTTGCCGACAAGCTCGGCAATCTTGTTGAGGCCCTCAATGATGATGCGATCAAGACTGAAGCGGGCGAGATTATTCGCAGTCTGGTCGATAGAGTTGTCCTGAAACCCGGCGACGAGACATGTGCGATGAGGGCCGAGCTCTACGGCGATCTGGCAGGAATACTGGCTATCAGCGAAGCCGACACCTCCAACGATCAACAGCCGGCCCTTGATGGGACCGGCTGTCAACTGTCGGTGGTTGCGGGGGCCCGCAACCAACTTTATTTGCTCTTCTCGTATAGATACAAAACCCCAGCAAAATGCATATTAAACAATGTTTTACGATAACAATAATATTTACACCAATGTCTGCTTTACTCCTGTATACCGGAAGTTTGCGGCGGTGTGTTAATGGTGCCGTCTATTGCGTAATGCAGACTTTCCTGTTTGGCAATATGTTGCTGTTGTAGCCACATGAAACATGGAGCAACGGCATCTACTCTTGGGGAAATGAATGTTGACCCTGTTCAGCCAGATCCCGACAGTAGGTAGTTTTTCTAGGGCCAGTCTGCGTATGTGCTTTCCGGAACTTCGCTGCCGTCCTCGGTAGAACGGCTGACTGTTTTGCGGAACTTACCCGGGGGCAATCCCGTTTTCGATTTGAAGAAACGGCTGAAATGTCCTACGTCTTTGAAGCCCACGGAAGCTGCAACTTGTTCGACTGTCAGAACAGACCGTTCAAGCCGCAGGCGTGCTTCGTGTAACACACGTTCGTGGATTAACTGAATTGGTGTTTTGCCAAGTTCGCGTCGACAGATATCGTGCAGGCGATCATGGGATATTTTCAAAGCTTCTGCGTAGGCACCAACAGGCCAGCGTTCGCGAAAACGGGTTTCAACAAGTTGCCGAAAGTTCTGCAAGATCCTTGAAGGTTCGCCGCGTGATTGCAGGGCGACATCTTCAACGCCGGACAATCGCCAAAGAAAAACCAGTACCGCCCTGATCTGGGCAACCACCATATTCCACGAACCATAACGTGGGTGATGTAATTCCCGCACCACTAGATCAAAAGCATGTGTCGCATCCTCGATTACGGCCGCCTCCTCTTCAAGTGAAGCCAGAACACGGCGATCAGCCAGATAACGCATATCTATCGATTCAGGGCTATTGCCTATCGCGCCGACAAGAACTTCTTCGCCAACAGATATATGAAAGCCCACCCCGCCGGCTCGGACCCTGACCTTTCGGTCAGCGCGCCAGGGCAACCAGGCCAGGCAGGGTGCCTCCAAAGGTATGATTTCATCCGGAGTCTCGATCACACCAGTGCCGGTTGTCAACAGAATGGCCTGCCAGTGTTTTTCGTGGGCGTTGCTTGCCAGGCCCAGGATCTTGTCACGTAAACCGCAGCGAACCCTTTCAGCTCGAAGCTGGGGCATGAAAGTGGAATATACAGGGGAGTTTTCAAAAAGATTCGACATCAGATCGTTATTATACCCAATTTTTGGTAAAAATGGACCATTTACATCCATTTAATAGACGCGAAATGTTTGATTTCCTGTTCTCTGTAGCCAGACAAATTTAAAAGTACCAATGGCGATGCTGCGAATATTCCACGTTCAAAGATGGAAGGCGCAGAAGGAATAACAAAACAGGGGGATATCTGGTGCTGGAAACCGGGCTGTTTATTGGTGGAAATTCTGTGCCTGCGCAGGGCCACGCAACGTTCGAGCGTCGCGACCCGGTGACCGACATTGTCACGACAACAGCAGCTGCCGCATCCATCGAGGACGCCGTTAAGGCTGCTAATGTCGCGGCTGCAGCATTTCCCGGTTGGTCGTGCTCCTCCCCTGAGGAACGCAGCGCAGTATTGCTGAGAGCAGCGGGGATTCTGAACCAACGCAGTGCCGAATTCGCGGCGATCATGGCCGATGAGATCGGAGCTTCCGAAGTTTGGGCCCAATTCAATTGTCAGTTGGCCGGCAATATTCTACGCGATGCAGCAACAATGACTGACTACCTGGTTGACACAGAAATTCCCTCGAGTCATGCAGGCGTTACGGGTCTGACTGTCCGCCAGCCAGCTGGCGTTGTGCTGGGCATAGCGCCTTGGAATGCACCTGTGGTATTAGGCGTTCGTGCCGTGGCGGTACCTTTGGCTTGTGGCAACGCTGCCGTTCTGAAGGCCTCTGAACTTTGCCCCGGAACCCACAGTCTAATTGTCGAAATATTTTCCGAGGCTGGTTTACCTGACGGTGTGCTGAACCTGGTGACAAACGCGCCCGAAAAGGCGCCGGAAATTGTTGAAGCCCTGATCGCCCATGAAGCCGTCAGACGGGTAAATTTCACAGGCTCCACCCGGGTGGGCAGAAGTGTCGCTGCCCACTGTGCACGATACCTTAAACCTGTAGTGCTGGAATTGAGTGGCAAGGCGCCCTTGCTGGTTCTGGACGATGCAATCATCGCCGAAGCGGTCAACGCTGCAGCTTTTGGGGCCTTTCTCAATCAGGGTCAGATCTGTATTTCCACCGAACGTATTATTGTTGACCAATCCATTGCCGATGAGTTTCTGCAACAGTTTGCAAAAAAAATGGCGCCCTTGAAAGCAGGAGACCCACGCACCGGCAACTATCCGTTGGGTGCAATGATCAGCAGGGAGGCGGCGATCAGGGTCAAAACTCTGGTCGAAGACGCCGTTGCCAAAGGAGCCAGACTGGTCACCGGATTTGAGCTAGATGATATCGTCATGCAGCCCGCCTTGCTGGATGGCGTCACCCCGGCCATGCGCATTTATTCTGAAGAATCTTTTGGTCCAGTTGCCGTCGTCATACGCGTCGACGGGGTCGAAGAAGCTGTATCCGTTGCCAATGACAGTGAATTCGGATTGGCAGCCGCCGTCTTTGGCGCGGACACGGATAGAGCCCTGGATGTCGCCCGGCAAATCGATTCCGGCATCTGCCACATCAATGGGCCAACCGTTTTTGACGAACCCCAAATGCCGTTCGGCGGCATGAAAGCCAGTGGCTATGGCCGCTTTGGCGGGGACGCAGGGGTCGCCGAGTTTACAGAATTACGCTGGATATCCATTCATAACAAACCGCATGAGTACCCGATTTAGTTCAAGCCGGAGCCAATACCGGTAACGTTTACGCAAACCAATAATTCATAGCAACAGAGAAAATGGAGGAAATCGTGAAACGCAGAACAGCATTAAAACTTGCCGCAGCATCCCTGATCGCCGGATCCCTGACCGTTGGTACAGCCCAGGCAGGTGACACCGTTAAGATTGGTGCCGTCGCACCGAAGACAGGCCCTCTGGCCGGTGGCTCAACAGTGACCCATTGGCCGAACATTCATCTCTGGGTCCATGAAGTGAATGCCCGGGGTGGCCTGAAACTGAAGGACGGCCGAAAAATGATTGAGTTGATTGAATATGATGATCAAACCAATCCAGGTGTACATATCAAGGCAGCCCAGCGTCTGGCCACACAGGATAAGGTTGACTTTATCGTGGCACCCTACGGCACCGGCTTCAATCTTGCCTCGGCGCCGATTTATGCCAAGCATGGTTACCCGCAAATTGCCGTCAGCGCCATTTCCGATAAAATACCGGAACTGACCAAGCGGTATCCCGGCATCTTCTTTACGCTCGGTTCGACCACGTCATTCGCCAGTGCCGTATCCGATATCCTGAGCAAGATGCGGGCAGACGGTAAAATGGGCAGCAAGATCGCCATGGTCAATGTCGCGGATGCCTTTGGTATTGAGCTTGCAGAAACAGCCCGCCCGATTTTCAAAAAGGCCGGGTTTGAAATTGTTTATGACAAGTCCTATCCGCTGGGCACCCAGGACCTGTCGCCGATCATGAAGGGCGCCAAGGCAAGCAAGCCTGACGCCTTTGTCGCCTGGTCCTACCCGCCGGATACCTTTGGTTTGACCAAGCAAGCCATCACCCAGAACCTGGACGTGAAGGCATTTTATACCGCTGTCGCCACATGTTTCCCGGCCTATGGCAAGGTCTTCGGTAAATCCATCGAAGGTAATCTCGGTGCAGGTGGCGTCGACCCAACCACGCCTGCAATGAAAGCCTATCGCAAAGCGCACATGGAAGTGACAGGCAAACCTGCTGATGGCTGGGCAAGTGCAAATACCTATGTCAGCTTGCAAGTGCTGGAACAAGCAATTGAAGGCGTGGGGTCAGTTGATCGCAAGGCAGTCACGCAATTCATCAAAGACAACACCTTCAAGACGATTATGGGCGACATCGATTTTGTCGACCAGGTCAGTCACCGCTACTGGACAGTTGGCCAGTGGCAAGGCGGTGAGTTCTATGGCGTCGCCTCGAAGGGCATGCCAAATGCAAAACCGGTCATTTTAAAAAAGGGCTGGAAATAGGCGAAACGGGTTTCTCCGGTGGAGCAAATGCGCCACCGGGGAATTCCTTGCTGAACTAGATTAATGGATATTTTGATTACAGGCATTTTGTTGGGCGGTACCTATGCGCTGATTGCGATGGGGCTAAATCTGCAATATGGCGTCGCCCGGATCATGAACCTGGCCAATGGCGAGATGTTGGTGGCGGGTGCCTTTGCCGCTTTCTGGACATACACCGCAGGCCAGGTCAGCCCGATTCTGGCCATATTGTTTGTGGCGCCACTTGCCTTTCTGGTCAACTGGATAATCTATCGCATCATTTTGATGCCGCTGATCAAACGAGCCAAAAACCAGGGACAGCTTGAAGTCGACAGCATCCTCGCGACCTTCGGCATGGGCTTCGCCTTTGTCGGGATCATGGTCGCAACCTTCGGCGCTGAATATTTTTCTTACGACTATCTTGGCGACGGAATTCTGATTATTGGCAGTACTTTTGCCCTGAACCGAATCATTGCTTTCGCTGCCGCCGTTATCATTTGCGGGCTTCTCTATCTATGGCTCTACTGGTCTCGCCCCGGCACAGCTGTACGTGCCGTTGCCGTGAACCCGCAAGCTGCAGGCCTTGTTGGCATCAACGTCCTTCGTGTGTCGGCCCTGGCCTTTGCCCTGGGGGGATCGCTTACGGCTGTGGGCGGCAGTTTGATCAGTACGTTCCTAACTCTGGATGCCTCCATCGGTGTTTTGTTCACCATGAAGGCCTTGATCATCGTGATCATGGGCGGCGTTGGTGATGTGCGTGGCGTCATTGTCGCGGCCTTGATCCTGGGGCTGGCCGAAACTGCAGTTGCTACGCTGATTGATCCGGGCCTGACCTTGGCGGCGGCCTACTTGATTTTCATTCTGGTGCTGCTATTCCGGCCCCAGGGATTATTCGGGAAACCGACGTCATGACGTCGCGGGAAACCAGAACACTTGTGATCGCCGTCATCCTGTTCGGCCTGGCGGCGCTGCTGCCCTTCAGTGGCAACGGATATTACATTTCGATTGGCGTGACCATCGCCATGTATGTGGTGCTCAGTACCAGCTGGGCCCTGTTCTCCGGACCAACGCATTATATCTCCCTGGCAACTGCAGCCTTCTACGGCCTCGGCACTATGATCGTAGCAACGGGAATTGAAATGGTCCCCTATGTTGTCTTGCTGTTGATCTCGGCTGTTGCCGGTGCCGTCATGGCAGCTCTGGTTGGTCTCGCGACCCTGCGTCTTTCAGGCGTCTATTTTGTCATCTTTACCTTGGGTCTGGCAGAGATGATCCGCCAGTTAGTGAGCTGGCTGCAAAACAATCTTGGGGGCAGTCGGGGCCTGTATGTCCTGACTGACCTGACTGAGGAGCACATCTATTGGGAGCTTCTGGCGCTGGCCGGCTTTGTCTTCCTGATTGGCTGGTGGATCGGACGATCCCGCCTCGGTTTTGCCATGCGCATTATCGGCAATGACGAAACCGTCGCCGCCCATTGTGGGATCAACACGGCGCGCTCAAAGATTTTGTTATTCATGGTATCGGGCATGGTCGCGGCCCTGGTCGGTGCCTTGTTGGCGCCCCGTTGGACATATATTGAACCCAACATCGCCTTTTCACCCTTGCTGTCTTTCGAAGTTGTGATCATGGCATTGCTGGGTGGAACCAAGCGCCTTTGGGGGCCCTTGGTTGGAGTCATTCCCTTTACAATCCTGCTGGAAGTCATCGAAGCCAACTACCCCAGCCAGACCATTCTGGTGCTGGGTATTGCCTTCCTGTTGATCGTCTACCTGGTGCCGCATGGTGTGGTCGGGCGGCTGGAACAGTCGTTCGCAAAATTCCGCAAGGGAGGCAACTGAGATGGCTTCCGGAAAAACCGTGCTGAGCGTTCGCGGCGTGACCAAACAGTTTGGTGGCCTGACGGCAGTAGATCATGTTGATTTCGATGTGCATGAACATGAAGTCGTCGGCATCATTGGCCCTAATGGTTCCGGCAAAACAACCATGATGAACCTGATTTCTGGCGCCCTGAAACTGACCGCTGGTCAAATCACCCTGCAAGGTTCCCGCATCTCCGGACTGTCGGCCCAGGACATAAACCGCCGTGGCGTCTCCCGAACTTTCCAGTTGGTCAAAATGTTGCCCACCTTGACCGTGATTGAAAATGTCATGGCCGGGGCCGTCTTTGGTCACAAGCGTCGCTGGGGATATGAAGCCGAGGATTTTGCCCATCAGATGTTGAACAAGGTGGGGATCGACAGTCTGGCCAACGCGCCTGTTTCCAGTTTGACCTACATCGACCAGAAACGCCTGGAACTTGCCCGCTGTCTGGCTTCCGAGCCGGAAATTCTGTTGCTGGATGAATGGCTCGCCGGATTGAACCCCACGGAACTGACCACGGGCATCGAGCTGATCAAAACTCTCAGGTCCGAAGGCCGCACGGTCATTTTGGTTGAACATGTCATGGATGCCATTCGCAGCCTTTGCGACAATTGCGTTGTCATGAATACTGGTCAAAAAATCGCTCAAGGCTCGCCAGCGAAAGTCCTGTCCGACCCCGAAGTAATTCGCGCTTACCTCGGAGACGACGATGCTTGAGGTTCGCAAACTTGGCGTTTCCTACGGCCAACACCGCGCCCTGGCAGATGTGTCTTTATCCGTTGGCAAGGGCGAAATCGTCGTCATCCTGGGCGCCAATGGTGCCGGTAAAAGCTCCCTGTTGCGGGCCATAGGGGGCATGAGCGAAGGGGATGTTTCCGGCGACGTGTTGATGGATGGTGTGCCGATTTCCAGGATGCCGCCGCACGAAATTGTCGAACAGGGGATTGCCCTTGTGCCCGAAGGACGCGGTGTCTTCGCCGACATGACGGTGCAGGAAAATCTTGTCCTGG
>JABILA010000096.1 GCA_018654745.1 Alphaproteobacteria bacterium | reverse complement strand
GTCTGCGAGGGCCGCACGCCCATGCAAACCCTGGAGGATGGTAAACGTATCTGGAAGGAAAAGTTTATAGACCAAACTTGACCTGACAGACGCCGCGTCAAAATCGGTAACTGTCAGATCAGGTCTGAATTACTACATCTCAGGTGTAGCCGATGCACTCAATAACATACGGAACAACAATTCCTGTTTCTCCGTACCAGAAAATACGCTCATGATACATGCGGCAAACGTGGTGAAAACGTGGTTCACGAATTACCCTGAATACCAGAGATCGGGCCATAACGCCTCTGGAGTAGTAGCAGCTGCTTTGACTGAGGCATGGCCCTGCAAGATTAGGTGACCCTTGGATTACCACCGACAAACTCTAGGATACGGATAGTTGGCTAGGAGATCATCAAGTGGGACAGGTCCAACCCTTCGTAACTGATCTTGCATACTGCTTCATGCAGCCTCTTGGCGCTCCCTGCGTTACCATACCGCCCACGCATCCCCGGCACTTTGTGACCTTGTAGGCAATCTATCCATTCGCCATAGACCTCAGCATCCTTGAGGGCATTTTCATAGCAATGGCGAAAAGAATGGAACGATGTCTTGTCTGTCTTGGCGTTTATGGAGCGAAGGAAGCTATCATTGAACCATCGCGTCACGTAGGTTGAGTAATACCCATTGGGTGCTAGTTCTATGTCAGGGAATACCCTGTCCTGTCCCGTAGTCCGCATATTGTCCACATGTTCGACAAAGCCCATTCTAATCAAGTGCGGATGCAATGGTATGAACCGTCGAGACCCCGGATTCTTAAGCCGTTGATCAGACCGCTTGTCACTGATGTCGAGACCAACAACACCACCTTCTTCAATGACATCATCCACATAAATCTGAGCAAGTTCGTTGGCACGTCCACCCGTATATAGGCCAAGGATCGGTAGCCAGAAACGACCTGAATTACGGGGGACTAAATCTCCAGTTTGTCGCCAACCACGTATTGATTTGCAGCCAGTATATGTTGGCGCATTGAAGATCGATTGCAGTTGTTCGATAGAGAATGGATCTCGCTGTTCATTGACCATCACACTGACTTTGATCTGAAGCCGTGACAGGGGGTTCGCCTTCACACCCCAGTGATTTCGTTCGTATACCGCCCAATTGAACAACTGTCCGATCCTGTTGACATGTTTTGTAATGTTGGTGTCCGACATAGGCATCAAGGTCAGCTGTTCTGCCTTGTCAGATGCTTCCACAACGTTCAGCCCACGTAACTGAGGTTTCTTCATCCAGTTTGCTGGCAACTTGGCAATAACCTCGCGAAACCGGAGACCATCCTGTCGCCCTACCTCATTGATCGGTTGATCCCCTACGACCTCTATGAACAGTCGAAGTTTGGCTTCGTGATCATCCCTTGTCTTGTCTGCCCACTTCTTCCGATGTTCAGCTACAAAATCAACACCAGCAACGGACAACAAAGGTGTGTCGGAAATCAGCGTATGGCTAATGGACGGTTCTGCTGGTGTAGGAACAATACGACCTCGTTCCCTTTCCTCAATGTCATCCCAAGCATCTGTGACAGCATTTGCAATTGCCTGTCTGGCTTTGAGGTATGAAACATCCTCACGATCAACATCTGCGTACCCACCATCCTCAAGGACAGTGTCGATGGTCGGCTGAATCTCACGATAATCTCCAGTCGCAACAGCTTTTGCAAAGTCTGTATAGAGGGCATCTATTGCGTTGCGACCAGATTGAAGGCGATCACGATCTCCCCTAAGTCGAGCATCTTCATCGGCTGATAACGAAGAGTGTTTAACTGTTAGGACAAGCCTGTCGATATCTGCACTGGAAAGGTTACGTTTCTCAGTGATGCCTTCAGCTTCACGCAAACGCGCCCAAGCACGATCAACCTCAGCATCGAAGTCGATGGACTTCAGCTTCGCAAGTTTAAGGGATTCTTTGGGATCGTGGGTCAGTGAGTAGGTTTTATTCTTCTTACCGTCAAAGAACCGTTGCAGCTGTTGAGGCACCACACGCCGCAAACGGTATCGTCCAGAAGGTAATCTTTGAAGTCCCGGATAGCTTGGCATGTCACTTGTGTACCCCATGGCTGTACCTTATTTCAGATATAAGCCATTGGGAATACACAATTTACCGGAGTTCTGCCCTTTTCAGGGGGTAGTGGTGGAGCCAGGCGGAATCGAACCGCCGACCTCTTGCATGCCATGCAAGCGCTCTCCCAACTGAGCTATGGCCCCGAAATTCTTGCCGCTGCACTCATGGGTGGGTGCGGGTTGGTGCGTTTAATGCCTCCAGCGCTTCAGGAAATCAAGAGGAAACCCCTCGGAAAGCGCAAAATACCGAAAAAAAATTATTCTCCAGTACTGTAATCAACTTTAGTCATCAGGCATAACCGCCAGAATTATTCGTTTGTCGGCTTTGCAACAGGCGCATCCAGCACGTTCGTTACGTCATCTTCTTCGTCATCATCTTCGACAAAAACATCACCAACGACGCCGTCTTCTTCGCTGTCATCACTGTCATCTTCTTCGATGCCAGCAGTTTTCAGCAATTCAGCTTCATCGTCCTTTGTCTCTTTGGGATCATCTTCGACAATTGGCGTTGGCTTGACGGGTCCAGTTGACTTGGGTCGCGGTTTTGGCGGAGGCTTGGGCGCTTCGATGACAAATATTGCCTCGCAGCTCGGGCATGCAATCGGTTCGCGATTGAGATCGTAAAAACGGGTCGCACATTCCGCGCACTCCCTTTTTGTTCCCCATTCCGGTTTCGCCACGTGCCACTACCTCCGACTGATAAAAAAATACGGTTTGCCAATTCCCGGAAAATCGGGAACAGCAATCTGTGCCGACCCTTTGCCACGATCACTCGCGACTGTCAAAACGTTTTGCCATCAAATACCGATTCAGGGCTATATTTCTGCATTAATCGGGACTTTTCATTTTTTCTATCCCTAAATCACCCAGCAGAACGAAAGTTGAGGTTCGCTTCAACGTTTGTATCTGTTACGACGCATATGGTAAATTTTGTGAATGTTTCCATGTCTGCCGGATGCACTGTGGAAATACCCAAGACTCTGTTCGTTTTTTTGATATGCCTGTTGGCCAACCTGAACACTGGATACTTTTGTGAACCCGCTTTCTTCGCGTCGCAGCTCCGCATTAACCGGTACTGTCTCTGTTCCTGGCGACAAATCCATTTCCCATCGGGCTCTCCTTTTTGGTGCGATGGCAATTGGCGAAACCCGCATTAGCGGACTGTCACAAGGGGAAGATGTTCAGGACACGGCCTCGGCTCTGAAAGCCATGGGTGTGGGTATCACTGTAAAAGAGGATATCTGCACGGTTGAAGGCCGCGGTATCGGCGGCCTGATGGAACCGGAAACGGCCATTGATCTCGGTAATTCCGGCACCGCTGTTCGTTTGTTGATGGGCGTCGTCGCCCAACAGCCTGTCAAGGTTCATTTTACCGGTGACGCTTCATTGTCCAGCCGACCGATGGCGAGGGTCATGACGCCCTTGAAGCAACAGGGAATTGAATTCGATGCCCGGGACGATAATTTGCTGCCGCTAAGTGTGCGTGGGCCAGAATGTCTGCTGCCTATTCAATATGCCCTTCCCGTTCCATCGGCTCAGGTCAAATCGGCGATCTTGCTGGCTGGCCTTGCGGCACCCGGTGAAACGTCCGTTATCGAAAAAGAGCGTACCCGCGATCATACTGAACGCATGGTGACCTATTTCGGCGGCGATATTCATACGCAAACAGGTGACAAGGGTGAGCACATCATCACCGTATCGGGCCAACCGGAACTGAAAGCGGCGCCGGTAGACGTACCTGGCGATCCTTCCCAGGCTGCATTTGTCGTGGTCGCAGCCTTGTTGTGCCCCGACAGCGACGTCGTTGTGGAAAATGTCTGTCTGAACAGCTTGCGTGACGGCATCTTTGTCACCTTGCGTGAGATGGGCGCAAATCTTGAATATCTGAATGAGCGGGAGAGTGGTGGCGAGCTGGTTGCCGATATCCGGGTTCGCAGTAGCCAGCTTCGCGGGATTGTCGTGCCAGCGACACGCGCCCCTTCCATGATTGACGAGTATCCGGTCCTGAGCATCGCCGCCGCCTTTGCCAAAGGGCAAACTGTCATGAAAGGTCTGGCCGAACTTCGCGTTAAGGAAAGTGACCGCCTGGCTGTCATGGCTGCGGGTCTGAAGGCTTGCGGCATTGCCGTAACCGAACAACCTGACGGCATGATCATAGACGGTGCTACCTCGGTTCGCGGCGGTGCCACTGTGGCAACGCATCTTGATCATCGCATCGCAATGTCATTTCTGGTCCTGGGCCTCATGTCCGATCAAGCCGTCACTGTTGACGACGGCGGTCCCATAGATACAAGTTTTCCCGGATTTGCCGAATTGTTCAACGGGATGGGTGCCCATATTTCTGCCACCGAAAGGAATGCTTCATGATCATTGCCATTGATGGCCCGGCTGCTGCCGGAAAAGGTACACTTGCCCGCAAACTGGCAACTGAGTTCAACCTGGCCTTCCTGGACACGGGTGCCTTGTACAGAGCGACCGGCCTGCGGGTTATGCGCAACGGGACGGACCTCGCCGATGCGCAAGCCGTGGCAGCCGAAGCACAGAACATAACGCTGGAGGATCGGGAGAACCCGGCTTTGCGCGATGAAGCAACCGGAGATATGGCGTCAAAAGTCAGCGCAATCCCCGAAGTGCGCGCAGCCTTGCTGGATTATCAGCGAAATTTTGCCACAAATCCGCCGGAGGGCTTTTTCGGATCGATACTGGATGGCCGCGATATCGGGACGGTCGTTTGCCCAAACGCGGATGCCAAGATATTTGTCACAGCCAGTGACGAAGTCCGCGCCCACCGCCGCTGGCTGGAATTATCCGCAAAAGACAACACAGTTCAGGAGGCCGTTGTACTGGCCGAAATGCAGCAGCGCGACGCCCGCGACGCCGCCCGTGCCACCGCGCCCATGAAGGCCGCTGAAGATGCGCACTTGCTAGATACGTCAAATTTGGCTATAGACGCTGCATTCGATGCTGCCAAAGAGTTTGTATCGAGTAAATTCTAAACCGGGACCCAAGGCCTGTTCCCGGGCGGTCGAAAGCGCCGCAGCCCTTCTGCTGATTTTTCAGGGGTCTGCATTGTCCGGCGTTAACCGTCAACCAAAGGCGCGCTGATCCAGAACGAAACAATTGAAAATCGCTGACTTGCGAACCTTGTCCTGTTTCCTGCAAAGGAACATCGGGCTTTCGGTCGTCGTTTTGGTATTGGCACCATTCCAGGAGAGAAAATGTCTGATATCACATCCGCTGTCCCCGCCGGGGAAGAAGATTTTGCTGCACTGCTTGAGGAATCATACGGTACATCCGATGACCTCGTTGGTTCCGTTGTCCGCGGTACCATTGTCGCGATCGAAAATGATCTGGTGATCATTGACGTTGGCCTGAAGGCCGAAGGTCGCGTACCCCTGAAAGAATTCTACGAAGCTGGCCAGGCCCCCGAGCTGAAGTCCGGCGACACGGTCGAGGTTTTCCTTGAGCGTATGGAAAACTCAGCTGGCGAAGCCGTCATTAGTCGTGACAAGGCCCGCCGCGAGGAAGCCTGGGAAAATCTGGAAAAAGCCTACGAGAAGAACGAACGCGCACAAGGCGTTATCTTCGGTCGCGTCAAGGGTGGCTTCACAGTCGACCTCGACGGCGCTGTTGCCTTCTTGCCTGGTAGCCAGGTTGACGTCCGCCCTGTGCGTGACATCACCCCATTGATGGGCACACCACAACCATTCCAGATCCTGAAAATGGATCGTATGCGCGGCAACATCGTTGTTTCACGTCGTGCCGTTCTGGAAGAAACCCGCGCCGAAGCCCGTTCCGAGCTAATCGGTAACCTGAGCGAAGGCCAGGTTCTGGAAGGCGTTGTCAAGAACGTAACCGATTACGGTGCATTCGTTGATCTGGGCGGCATCGATGGTCTGCTGCACGTCACCGACATGGCATGGCGTCGTGTTAATCATCCGTCTGAAGCTGTTTCTATTGGCGAAACCGTCAAGGTTCAGGTCATTCGCGTGAACCCTGAAACACAGCGCATCAGCCTTGGCATGAAGCAGCTGGAAGCCGATCCATGGGATGGCGCAGAAGCCAAATACCCGATCAGTAGCAAAATCAAGGGTCGTGTTACCAACATCACTGATTACGGCGCATTTGTTGAGCTGGAGCCCGGTGTTGAAGGTCTTGTCCACGTCTCTGAGATGAGCTGGACCAAAAAGAACGTACATCCTGGCAAAATCGTTTCCACCAGTCAGGAAATCGAAGTCATGGTTCTGGACGTCGACCCACAGAAACGCCGCATCAGCCTTGGTCTGAAGCAGTGTGCTGAAAATCCTTGGGAAGATTTTGCAAATACGCATCCGTCTGGCACCGAAATCGAAGGCGAAATCAAGAGCATCACCGAGTTTGGTCTGTTCATTGGCCTCGACGGCAACGTCGATGGCATGGTTCACCTTTCCGATCTCGACTGGAATGCCCCTGGCGAAGAAGCCATCGCCACCTACACCAAGGGTGACATGGTCAAAGCCGTTGTGCTGGATGTCGACACGGACCGTGAACGCATCAGCCTTGGTATCAAGCAACTGTCAGAAGATCCGTTTGCATCTTCAACCGACATCAAACGCGGTTCTGTTGTTACCTGTACGGTAACCGAAATCGTTGTTAACGGCCTGAATGTCAGCTTCGGCGAAGGCATGACCGGCTTCATCCGCAAGGGTGACCTGTCACGCGAGCGTTCCGAGCAACGTCCGGATCGTTTTGCCGTCGGCGACAAGGTGGATGCCAAAGTCAGCAACATTGACCGCGATTCACGTCGTGTATCCCTGTCAATCAAGTCTCTGGAAATCGCAGAAGAAAAAGAAGCGATGGCTCAGTATGGCAGCTCCGATTCAGGTGCCAGCCTTGGTGACATCCTGGGTGCTGCCATGAGCAAGGCCCAGGGCGACGACGATGCTCCCGCTGAAGCTGCAGCAGAAACACCTGTTGCTGAAGAAGCACCTGCGGAAGAAGAAGCTCCTGTAGCCGAAGAAGCACAGGCAGAAGAAGCCGCTGAAGACGAAGCCAAATAGGCTTTGAATTTAGTATAATTCTGCGAAATCGCCCGGCAGTCTGGAAACAGGCTGCCGGGTATTTTGTCTTTTCCTGCGTATGTTTGAATCAATTACAAGTTCTTTCTGAATCAACACCAAAAGAACCTTTCGTAATCCCTTTTAATTATTGACTTTTTTTTAATGAAAAGTTTGCTAAACTAAGCTTTTGGGATATATGACCATTTTACAATTGGGCATATCGTCCCTGGATTTGTGCGTTTGGTTCGTCTGAAAACTCGGAACAGGAGGTTCGAGCCATGTCTCTTGATGCAGATGCAATCGTCGATCGACGACGACTAAAACGTCAGCTTATTGGTTGGCGACTGACTGCTATCGTTGCTTTTGCAGCGCTGGCCTATGCTGGCATTGCGACATACACCGATCTGGCACCGTCAAATCTGGCAGGTGATGGAGATCATGTCGCCACCATGGAAATTGGTGGCCTGATCCTTGACGACCAGGACAGGCTGGAAGCACTGGACGATGTTGCAAAAAGCAAATCGGCCAAGGCCCTTATTGTCCGTATAGACAGCCCCGGCGGTACAGCTGTTGGTGGCGAAACGCTTTATTATGCCTTGCGGAATGTTGCCAGCAGCAAGCCTGTGGTTGCCTTGATCCGGACTATCGGTACCTCGGGTGGCTATATGACTGCTTTGGCCGCAGACCGGATTTATGCGCGCGAAACATCCTTGACCGGATCCATTGGCGTTATTCTGCAAACCGCAGAAATGAGCGGTTTATTGGAGAAAATTGGCGTTAAAGCAGAGACTCTGGCCAGTGGTCCGTTGAAAGGCCAGCCATCGACAACAGAGCCAATGACGGCAGAAGCCAGGGACGCAACACAAAACCTGATTGACGATACACATCAATGGTTTGTCAAACTGGTGACAGATCGGCGCAAATTAACGGCGGATGAAGTGCAACTGGCGTCAGATGGCCGGTTATTTACCGGCAGACAGGCCCTGGAAGCCAAATTAATCGATGAGTTGGGGGGTATGGCTGATGCCCGTCGCTGGCTAAAAACCAACCATGGGGTTGCCGGAAACTTGCCGATGTTTGACGTTGATATCAAAGTCAGCAACAAGGGATTGCTTTCCAGATTGCTTTCCTCATCTGGAAAAACATTGCTTTCTGAAAGACTTACACTTGACGGGCTGCTTACGCTTTGGCAACCTGCTGGCTTGTTCTGATATTAATTACTCGTTTTCGCCATTCAGGATAGTGAATGATTTCTGCCTTCAGTCGGGCAGTGGCGAACCGCAAAGGCGGATATAGAAGTACTCAGGGAAAAAAGTCCGACATAAATCGGATCGAAGAGTGCTTCAAGGAAATATCAAGTCGGCATCAGGGGGCCGGATAATGGTTAAGTCGGAATTAGTCGCACGTCTGGCGGAAAAGAACCCGCATTTGTACCAACGTGACGTTGAACGCATCGTTACGACAATATTTGAAGAGATTTCTTCGGCACTGTCTCGTGGTGACCGAGTTGAATTAAGGGGCTTTGGCGCCTTTTCTGTTAAACAGCGCGCCCCCAGGGTCGCGCGCAACCCACGCACGGGCCAGGCCGTTCAGGTAGGCGAGAAACACATCCCGTTTTTCAAGACCGGCAAGGAATTGCGCGAGCGTCTGAACCCAAACGGCAATACAGCAGCATCTGACGACAGCTGATCCAGCCCCCGCCCGATGCCAGGAAATATCGGGCCGAAGTTCTGAAATTACAGTGCTCTATTGTCAGCAGGCTGCTGATATGGCTTTATCCCCAATAATCAACGACACCTGACTTACAGCTTGAATTCAGGCGACTTGTCGTGTGTCTGCAACACATTATTGGGAAAACCTGGTAATCATGAAGCTGCTCTGGTGGATATTTCTACTTCCCGTTATCGCTGTCGTCGCGGCCTTTGCAGTCGCCAATCGCGCACCGATATCCATAGACCTTGATCCGCTTCCCTTTGCTTTTGATGTTCCACTCTATGCCGCCTTGATGGTTGCAGTACTGCTTGGTCTGTTGATCGGCGGTGTCTCGGCATGGATGGCAGGCGGGCGTATCCGGCGAGAAGCACGTCGCTTGCGCAAGAACAGCAAACTTCAGGAAAGTGAGATCGAAAACTTGCGTGCACGTCTGGCGGCCCCCGTAGAAGCCACCGATGACCTGCCAAAAGACACTTCAGCAAAAGACGATGCTTCGACGGCAATTACAAACCAGGCAAGTTGATCGATATGCAAATCATAGACGCCGAAGCCGTTCACGCCGCGCTGGATTACACAGCCCTGGTTGAAAAACTGCGTCGCGCATTTATCGATGGCGCAGATGTACCGTTGCGCAACCATTATACGATGGAACAGGCCGACCAGCGCGATGCCACATTGTTGGTTATGCCGGCCTGGCGCAAGGGCGGGCATATTGTCATCAAGATGCTTAGTGTTTTCCCCGACAATAATTTACGCGGCCTGCCAGCCATAAGCGGTCAGGTACTGTTATTGAATGGCGGCAATGGCGTGGCGATGGCGATGATCAATGGTGCCGCCCTTACAGTACGCCGCACAGCCTGCGCATCGGCTCTGGCGGCCAGTTACCTGGCACGACCGGATTCATCGGAACTGTTGATGGTCGGAGCAGGTGCCCTGGCCCCGCATCTGATCCGTGCCCACGCAGCTGTGCGCCCGATCAAACGGGTGTCAGTCTGGAACCGGAACGAAGAACATGCGGAAGCCATTGTTGACGGTCTGAAAGAAACGGGACTGGAAGCAAAACGTGTTTCAGATATTGCCACCGCAATTCCCACTGCTGATGTAATTTCATGTGCAACGCTTTCACTTGATCCACTGGTACAGGGAGAGCTGTTGAAACCTGGCGCACACGTCGATCTGGTCGGTGCCTTTCGCCCTGACATGCGCGAGACTGATGATGCAACGGTCCAGCGCAGCACCTTGTTTGTCGACACCCGCGACGGTGCCTTGCAAGAAGGTGGCGATCTGGTTCTGCCGATTAAAGCTGGAATCATTTCTGCTTCGGATGTTCAGGCGGACCTAGCCGAACTGACAGCCGGAACACATCCCGGCCGCCGCAATGATGATGAAATCACCTTGTTCAAATCTGTCGGTACGGCCATTGAAGATCTGGCTGCAGCCGAACTGATCGCCGATACACTGCTTTCCAGCAACCAAACCGGGGAGAATAATTCATGAACATTCCACTGACCGTTGTTGACCCTGTTTTCTGCGCCATAGACACTCCTGATGTCGGAGCGGCGGAAAAACTTGCTGTAGACCTGAAAGGTGCCGCGGGCGGCATCAAGCTTGGAAAAGAGTTTTTCACAGCCAATGGTCCGGACGGTGTTATCAGGGTCAGAGACGCAGGTGGCGTCCCGGTTTTCCTGGACCTGAAGTTTCACGACATTCCCAATACTGTGGCAGGTGCCGTTCGTATCGCCTGCAAAATGATCCCTTATATGATGACCATTCATGCCAGCGGCGGTCCGGCCATGATCAGGGCAGCTGCCGATGCTGCTGTCGCAGGTGGCGATGCGAATGGCGGCGCGCGACCGCAGATCATTGCCGTAACGGTGCTGACCAGTCTGGACCAGGCAGACCTCAAAGCCGTCGGGGTTAGTGACACGCCCTCGGATCAGGTTCGGCGCCTGGCGGCCCTGGCTCAGCAAAATGGTGCCGACGGGATTGTTTGCTCGCCACACGAAATCGAAGTTTTGCGCCAGGACCTTGGCCCTGACTTTGTTCTGGTTGTGCCTGGTATTCGGCCCAAAGGAACCGACGCCGGCGATCAAAAACGGGTCATGACACCTGAGGAAGCCGTGCAGTTGGGGGCAACCCACCTGGTCATCGGTCGCCCGATAACCCAGGCGAGCGACCCGGCGGCCGCAGCCCGTGCCATATTCGACAGCCTTGCCGCCTGAAAAAGAATTCGACATGCCTGTTCAAGCTAAAATATGTGGCCTTTCCACCCCCAACACGCTGGCACATGCCGTCGCACATGGCGCCGATATGGTGGGTTTTGTTTTTTATCCACCATCCCCCAGAGCGGTCACAGCCGAGCACGCCCTGATGCTGAGCAATCTGGTGCCACCTCTTGTTCAAAAAGTGGGCCTTTTTGTTGATGCGGATGACTTGACCATCGCCGCTGTATTGAAGACGACACCCCTGGATGTGCTTCAGTTGCATGGGGCAGAAAGTCCGGAACGTGTCCAGGCAATTCGGGAAACCTTCAAGAAACCGGTGATCAAGGCAATCAAGGTTGAAACGGCGGATGATATCGCCACAGCGGCCGATTACCAGGCTTGCGTCGACTGGTTGCTGTTTGACGCCAAAGCACCTAAAACCATGGCTGGCGCACTGCCTGGCGGCAATGCCATCAGCTTCGACTGGACGCTCTTGCAGGGCCTGGGCTGGTCGGTACCGTGGATGCTGTCAGGTGGCCTGGATGCAGAAAATGTTGGCGAGGCTATCGCAACGACTTCCGCATCCGCCGTTGACGTATCTTCCGGGGTCGAATTTGAACCCGGCAAAAAGGACCCCGAACGTATTCGGGCTTTTTTGGCTGCGGCCAAGGAAGCCGGATAATTGCAGACACGAAAGTAATCACTTTGGACAAGCCCAATACCTATCGCGCTGGCCCGGACGAAAATGGTCATTTCGGCATCTACGGCGGTCGATTTGTTGCCGAAACGCTGATGCCTTTGATCCTTGAACTGGAAGAAGCCTGGGAGGCTGCCAAAGTCGATCCCGCCTTTCAGGAAGAACTTGATTATTTTCTTGAGCATTATGTTGGTCGCCCCAGTCCGCTTTATCATGCCGAGCGTCTGACCGAGCATCTGGGCGGTGCAAAGATTTACTTCAAACGCGATGAGCTGAACCACACAGGCGCGCACAAGATCAACAATTGCATGGGTCAGATACTTCTGGCCCGGCGCATGAAAAAAACACGTATCATCGCCGAAACCGGTGCCGGGCAACATGGTGTGGCAACCGCAACCGTTGCGGCACGATTTGGCTTGCCTTGCACCGTTTATATGGGTGCGGTGGATATTGAGCGTCAGCAACCCAACGTCTTTCGCATGCGCTTGCTGGGTGCTGAGGTCATTCCTGTTACATCAGGATCATCCACGCTGAAGGATGCCATGAACGAAGCCCTGCGCGACTGGGTTACCAACGTTGAAGACACATTCTACATCATTGGCACCGTGGCAGGGCCACACCCCTATCCCGCCCTGGTTCGCGATTTTCAGTCTGTCATCGGCAATGAAGCCAAGGCCCAGATGCAAAAAGCTGAAGGCCGTTTGCCCGACAGCCTTGTCGCCTGTATCGGTGGAGGTTCCAACGCCATGGGCCTGTTCCATCCGTTTCTGGACGATGAAGACGTCAAAATTATTGGTGTTGAAGCAGGCGGACACGGTGTTGATACGGACAAACATGCGGCTTCCCTGACCGGTGGACAGCCAGGTGTTTTGCACGGCAACCGGACGTATCTGCTGCAGGACGATGACGGCCAGATCATCGAGGCCCATTCGATTTCAGCTGGTCTGGATTACCCTGGCATCGGACCTGAGCATTCCTGGCTGCATGATCTGGGTCGGGTTGATTATGTATCTGTTACCGATACTGAAGCCCTGGAGGCGTTCCAGTTGTGCAGTCGACTGGAAGGCATTATTCCAGCACTTGAGCCTGCCCATGCGCTGGCTCACGTCATGAAGATTGCACCTGACTTGCCCGGTGACCATATCCTGTTGATGAATATGTGTGGTCGTGGAGACAAGGATATCTTTACGGTGGCGGATGCCCTGGGGGTCGAGATATGAGTGCCTCAGCAATTGTCGGCGGCACCGCTCGTCTGGACGCCCGTTTTGCAGCCTGCAAGGCAGAAGGACGCTCGGCTTTTGTGTCCTTCATCATGGCAGGCGATCCGGACCAACAAACCTCTCTGGACATAGCCCTGGGACTGGCACAAGGCGGCGCTGACGTTATTGAGCTGGGGATGCCGTTTACCGACCCCATGGCTGACGGCCCCGCAATCCAGGCCGCTGGTCTACGAGCCCTGGCTACTGGTGGCAGTCTGAAATCTACTCTGGAGATGGTTCGGAAATTTCGCGCTTCAGATACAGACACCCCGATTATTTTGATGGGCTATTACAATCCCATCCATTATTACGGCGTTGACAGTTTTCTGAAGGATGCCAAGGCATCCGGCGTCGATGGTCTGATCATTGTTGATTTACCGCCGGAAGAAGACAGCGAACTTTGCTTGCCAGCCCTGGAAGCCGGGCTCAGCTTCATTCGCCTGGCCACCCCGACAACCGACGACAAACGCCTGCCCGCTGTCCTCGCTAATACATCAGGCTTTGTATATTACGTCTCCATTGCCGGTATTACCGGCGCTGCAGCACCAAAAGCTGACGCTGTGGAACAAGCAGTGGCGCGGATCAAACGCCACACTGACTTGCCCGTAGTCGTCGGCTTTGGCATACGCACACCGGAACAGGCCGAAGCCATAGCATCCTGTGCAGATGGTGCTGTTGTTGGCAGTGCACTGATTGCAGTGTTGGAAAAAAACCTTGATGATCAGGACCGGGCCAAACCGGAGCTGGTCGATGAAGTCCTCGCCCTGGGTCGCGACCTCGCTGAAGGTGTGCATCGTGCCCGGGCGAGTGTAAAATAACGAATGCCAAACGGATACAAGCGGATTGGATAGATAACCCATGAACTGGCTTACCAACTTTGTCCGGCCCAAAATAAGGGCCCTGGTTCGAAAGCAGGATGACCGCGAAACCCTGTGGGAAAAGTGTCCATCCTGCGGCCAGATGGTCTTTCACCGGGATCTGGATGCTGCCATGCGGGTGTGCCCGCATTGTGACCATCACATGCGCCTGAACGCGCGCCAACGTCTGGACCAAGTGCTGGACGACGGCACCGTCGAGCGCATTGCCGTTCGCGATGTACCCGCAGACCCCCTAAAGTTCCGCGACGAAAAAAAATACACGGACCGCCTCAAGGATGCCCGTGCCAAGACATCCGAAGATGAAGCCATGGTTGTCGCCAGTGGCACCATGAATGGCCTTGGCATCGTAACTTGCGTGCAGAATTTTGCGTTTATGGGTGGCTCCATGGGACTTGCTGCCGGTGAAGCGATGCTGGCCGGGGCCGAACGGGCGGTTGCAGATGGCAAACCCCTGATCGTTTTCGCCGCCGCTGGTGGTGCGCGCATGCAGGAGGGGATTTTGTCCCTGATGCAAATGCCTCGAACAACTATTGCCGTTGAGATGGTGCGCGAGGCAGGTTTGCCTTACATCGTTGTATTGACCGATCCAACGACCGGTGGTGTCACTGCGTCTTATGCCATGATTGGCGATATCCATATCGCTGAACCAGGTGCCCTCATCGGCTTCGCCGGACAGCGTGTCATTCAGGACACCATCCGCGAAAAATTGCCCGATGGATTTCAGCGTGCCGAATATCTTCTGGACCATGGCATGATTGATATGGTGGTTCATCGTCACGAAATGAGAGACACACTGACGCGTCTGGTGGACATGATGATGAACCGCGATCAAAGCGCAATTATCAAGACACTCGCCGCGTTGCCTCCGGCCGTAGACGAAAGTTCCGACAAACAAATCGAAGCACAAAATGTCCCAGACACCGAACCGGTCGAAACCAGCAGCTGAAGGCAGGCCAACGTCTGACGTTGTCTCGTTGCGGACCAGCGATCTGATTCTTGAGCGCGTCAAGCGCCTGCACCCCAAGCGAATCGACCTGTCCCTGGGCCGTATGGAGCGGTTGCTGGAACGTCTGGATCACCCCGAAAAAAGACTGCCGCCTGTTATCCACGTTGCCGGAACCAATGGCAAAGGATCAACGGTCGCTTATCTAAAGGCCTCGCTTGAGGCTGCAGGCTACCGTGTGCATGTTTATACCTCACCGCATCTCGTAAGATTTAACGAGCGTATCCAGCTGGCAGGCGACGGTAAAAACCTGTCGGCCAAAGCCATTGAGGAAACCGAGCTTGCGGCCTTGTTGACCGAATGTGAGGTTGCCAATGGTGATGCGCCGATCACCTTTTTCGAAATCACAACGGCCTGTGCTTTCCTGGCTTATTCACGACACCCCGCTGATGTTGTGCTGCTGGAAGTCGGGCTTGGTGGCAGGTTGGACGCGACCAATGTGATTGATAAACCTGCCCTTACCGTTTTGACGCCTATATCCATTGACCACGTCCAGTTTCTGGGCGAGACCCTGGCCGGTATCGCCGATGAAAAAGCCGGTATCCTGAAACCTGGCGTTCCCGGTATCATCGCAAACCAGTCGCCTGTTGCGTTGGCACAAATCCACAATCGTGCTGCCGAAATTGGCGCACCTCTGGTCGATTACGGTGACCAGGGTTGGCAAGTTGAAGCGGCGGCGGATGGCATGACTGTGACGGTTGACGGGGCAGAAGTGCCCTGCCCCCTGCCTGCACTTCCCGGCGGTCATCAGATCGACAACGCCGGATTGGCGGTCGCTGTATTGAAAAATCTTCCAGGCTTTGAGATCGATGACCAGGCTATTTCTGAGGGACTGACTGCCACCAGCTGGCCTGGACGATTACAAAATCTTGCCCAAAGCCGTGCCGCCCGGCATTTGCCTGAAGACGCAGAGCTTTGGCTCGATGGTGGACACAACGCGGCCTCAGGAGCAGCGCTGGCCGAAACCCTTAACGCCTGGCAGCGCGACGATCCGCGCCCGACATACCTTGTGTGTGGCATGTTGAACGTCAAGGATGTCAGTGGCTTTATGGCACCCTTCAAGGACCGCATAGAAGGCCTGTACGGGCTGACCATTCCGGGTGAGGAAAATGCCTTGCCCGCCAATGACATCGCGGCGCAGGCAAATTCAGCTGGCCTGCAAAGCCATCCAGCCCTTTCCGTCATAGATGCTCTCGAAAGCATCACATCCCTGTCCAAAAGCAACATTGCACCACGGGTTTTGATTTGTGGGTCGCTGTATCTGGCTGGCAGCGTGCTTGCCAACGAACAAGGCCGGGTCAAAGAGGGCGGCGAGTTTTCCTGAAACGGTTTAGTTTAACCAGAAACACCCTGGAAACGACAAAACCCCGCTGCTTCCAGCGGGGTTTGCCTTTTGGGTCGATCAAAAATCAGATAACAGATTCGATCCATTCCTGAAGTTTGTTCTTTGGCAGTGCGCCAACTTTGGTGGCAGCAACCTGACCATCCTTGAACAACATCAAGGTCGGGATACCGCGTACGCCAAATTTGGTCGGCGTCACCGGATGATCATCGATGTTCAGCTTGGCGATAGTTACACGGTCACCAAGTTCACTTGAGATTTCTTCCAGAGCTGGCGCGATCTGTTTGCAAGGGCCGCACCACTCAGCCCAATAGTCAACAAGGACCGGCTTGGAGGACTGAAGAACGTCTGTGTCAAATGTATCGTCGCTAACGTGGGTAATCGTGCTCATATGCGAACCTGTCTCTCATTTTTCTGAATTATATTGGGCCGACCAATTGCCGACTTCTTGGCCTGACTCTACGAATGTGGTCGGGGATCGTCAAGCAATCTGACTGATTGCGTCCGTTATATTTGGGTATCCAGGGCGTAATCATCAAGGGCCTGATCCGACAGTGTCATCAGGTGCCCAATGTCCGTCCAGAGCAGGGCACAGCGCACAGATTTTTCCGGATATATCTGTTGTAATGCCGCCCTGTATACGGCCATTTGGCGTAAATATACAGGCGAAACAGTGGCTTCCGATGTCGGGGGCGGACGATTGGTTTTATAGTCAATCACCAGAATTTGATCTGCCTCAACCAGCAACCGATCAACCTGGCCTGAAATGACGTGTTCGCCCAGTACACCCGCTATGGCGACTTCTGCCCGGCTATCCGGGCCGAATATTGCCGCAAATTCAGGATGTTGCAATATATCAAGCGCTTCGGTTGCAATCTTCTCACGATTTTCAGGTTCCAGCCGATGGGCCGGGTTTTCCAGAAACCGATTTGCAGCCTCTGCCCGCGCCGATTCGGGTAAATCCGGCAAGGTTTGCAGTAAACGGTGTATCAACCGCCCGCGCTGAAAACGGCTCATATCGTCTTCCGCCAGCGGAGAACGCACCGGCGGCTCCTCTCCATCTGGTCGACTGGGGGCCAGGGGGCGCGGCGGTGTTGGTTCAGGTGGTGCTGTTGTCCCTGCCCAAATCGGCAGAGCACTGACCGGTTTTGCAGCGGCCTTTTCATCTTCCAGACTGTCAGGCGCTTCGTGTTGATCGCCGTGATGCACCCACACCGTTCCCTGCTCAACTTCCACAGAAACGCCTTGATGCTGCATGGCCTGTTCGACCAGATCGTACCAGCATCCTGCCTGACGTTTGTTTCGGGTATCCCAGCCCCCGACATATAACCGGTCTTCTGCCCTGGTAAGTGCCACATAAAGCAAGCGACGATATTCCTGGTCCCGACGCTCGCGCGCGGCTTCACGCAATTCCCGGGTTACCGGTTCATTGGCACCGGCTTTCCCAGGCCACAACAACAGATGCAGTTCCGCCGTTCCGTCATTGGCAGGTGCCCACATCAAGGGATCGTCCTTGCGCGGTACCCTGATGGTATCCGGTAAAATCACCACAGGTGCCTGCAAGCCCTTGGCACCGTGAACAGTCATCACCCGGACTTCATCCCGCAACAGCTCAGGGTCGCGCTTGACCTCACTTTCGCCTGCCGCCAGCCAGTGTAGAAAACCCTGCAGGGACGGCACACGGTTTTGTTCATAGGTTTGCGCCAGGGCCAGAAATTCATCCACCGGATCGTTTATTTCGGAACCCAAACGAGCCAGCAAGCGCCTGCGACCACCCATGGCACCGAGCAACCGGGCAAAGAATTCATAGGGCGGCACAAAATCAGCCCGCCCCATCAACGTCGCCAAAAAAGCTTCCGCGGCCTGCCAGTCCTGATTTTCTGAAACGCGCGTTTGTAATTCGTGCCAAAGCGTTCCCTGACGTTCATGGGCCAGGGCAAAAAGGTCATCGTCATCGAGATTGCAAAACGGGCCTTTCAAAACCTCAGCGCAAGTCAGATCATCTTCCGGCAGCAAGACAAACCGGGCGACTGCCATCAGGTCTTTCACCGGCAATTGATCAGCCAAAACCATGCGGTCAGTCCCGGCCACAGCCACACCCAGGGTTTTCAGGGCTGAAACAAGATCAGTCACAAAGTCGGTCCGTCGCTGCACCAGAACCATGATATCGCCAGGCCGAATGCCGCGCGCCCGGCTTTCCAGTATCTCGCCGGAATCAATCCAGTTCCTGATCCGATTGGCGATGTCGAGGGCGAGACGGTGACTGGCACTGAGGACCTGGTATTGCTTTACCGGCAACGCCCATTCTTCTTCCTGATCTGTTTCAGGTGGCTGCAGGGCAGGCCACAATTCAACCCGGCCCGCCTGGCCATTACGGTGGGAAAAGTGTTTAACTTCACCCTCACCGAAGACCAGCCCGTTTCGAGTTGCTTCCGATCCAAAGACGTCGTCAACAACATCCAGTACGGCTTGTGTTGATCGGAACGAAACCGCCAGATTAACCGGTCGCCACAGCCGATCAACGTCCAGAACCGTTTTGCCAAAACGCGTCTTCCAGGTCACAAAGTTCGCCGGATCGGCGCGCTGGAAGCCATAAATGGACTGCTTCACATCGCCGACGGCAAACATGGTGCGGTTAATCTGGCGCGCACCTTCACCGGTAAAAAATTCGGAAACCAGGGCTGCAATAACGGCCCACTGATCGGGGTTTGTATCCTGGGCTTCGTCAACCAGAACATGATCAAGACCTTCATCCAGCTTGTATAAAACCCAGGCCGCAGCATCCGAGCGCGAAAGCAAATCCCGTGTCAGTAACACCAGATCATCATAGTCGAGACGCACATTCTGACGTTTGATCTGATCATAAAAAGCCAACATTGCAGCGCCCAGAGCCAGCAAGGCAGCGGTTGCCTCGGCGATTGCCAGGGCCGTCAAACGCTCCAGAATTCCGATAACCCTGTCGGCTTCCTGGATCAATATATCGTCGATTTCAGGCAGGACATTTTGGACACTTTTGGTGGACATTTTTGCTCTTTTCTGTCCCTTTTGGGTCACATACAGGGTCGAATAAGCTCCAAAATCATCGACCCTGGACGCCGCTTCCTTCAACCAGTTAGTCAGGATTTCTGACCGGGCCACGTCCGTTTTACTGCCCTGTTTCAACGCCTCGGACGCACCCATCAAACCATCAAAATCAAATGCACTTTGATCACACGCAGCCTGCAAAATGCTGTCGCGGGTTTCCGTATTTTCAAGACCGAGGTGCTGGCGCACACGGGTAACTGATTGCTCAAGTCCGCCGGTCACCGAAAAAAGCTGTGCCAGTCGCCGTCGTTCGCTGGCAAGGCTGGATAAAAGTTTGCCAAAATCGTCTTCGTTGGATTGCGCTGTCACCAGCATCAAGGCGTCTGACAATGCCGGGTCCTGGCGGGCCGCCCGCAACATGGCATCGCGGGCTTCGCGCTGCATTTCGGCGGCAGTGCGTTCATCCATAACCTTGAAGTGTGGCGCGAGACCTGCTTCCAGCGGGAAGCGACCTAACAGGGATTGGCAAAAAGCATGGATGGTCTGGATTTTGAGACCGCCTGGCACATCGAGAACACGCGCAAATAATCCACGGGCCACGGCCCTGATTTCACCGTCGGGCTCCTGGCCACTGAGGTCAAACAAACTGGCGGATAATTTTTGATCATCCATCATGGCCCATTCGGCAAGGCGGCTGTTCAATCGATTGGCCATTTCGGCGGCAGCGGCCTTGGTAAATGTCAGGCACAATATTTTGCCTGGTGCTGCACCGGCCAGCATCAATCGCAAAACACGATCAGTCAGCACGCGTGTTTTGCCAGTTCCGGCAGAGGCACTGACCCAGGATGACACTTGCGGGTTAGACGCCACACGCTGAGCGGCTGTTGGATCGAGTTCAGGATCGATGATCTGGTCAGGAGACATCTTCGCCCTCCCCATCATCATCTTGCGGCGTCCATTCACCCAACCGTGCCAACAGTTCATAATCGGAATAACGTGGTGCCCATTCCGGACGTGGCAGGGAGCGATAGGGTGTCCCTGCCTGGTCAAAAATGGCAACCAGTTCATCCAGCCGCTTGCGCGCCACTGCCAACACCCCGGGTGCCTCGGCTTTGACCGGCAGAATTTCACCGGCGGGATCCCGCCCGGAAATTTTCCAGTATTCCATGCCGGCAACAGACGCCGCGGCCACGCCTTCAAATTTCCCGGCCTGGGCAATCAAACCTTCCAGAGGCAATTGCGGTGAATAGCCTGCAAGGACCTGTTTGCTGGTCGGGGCCGCACCGGTTTTGTAGTCGATCAGAACCAGATCACCGTTTGCATCCTTGTCGATACGATCCGCTGTTGCCTTGAGCGTGAAAGGTGCAAAGGGCGCCGTCATTTCCAGACTGCCGCTGATCTCGGTTGCCAGAGGCTTGTCGTGCCCCGCTTGTGCTTCGGCGGTCAGCGTATCAACGAACCACCTGGCAGCCCGCTGAAACCTTGGCCACCAGAATGCCCAGACACCAGGCTGGGCCAGTGTTTCCCCAAATTGTTTTTCACCCAGAGCCAGCAGCTTTTCATAAGCTTGCGCATCAGGCGGCCAACTGATGGTTTTGACAAATTCATCGAGGGCATCATGGATGAAGGTGCCCCGCTCCGCAGCACCCGGGTCCGCATCGATGTCATCCAGGGCCCGCAGTCGCAATATCTTTTTGGCAAATATCGCATAGGGGTCGCGCACCCAGGTTTCGATATCCGTTACCGCCAGTTCCCGTGGTCGCGCCGAAACAGGTGGTCGCGGAACCGGTGCGGATACGGGTCGGGCCTCATGGCCTGGATCGTCCAGTTGCTGCGCCCAGTCCAGATGATCAAGACCGGCAGGCCATTTCAAATCGGCGCCATCCATCAGGGCCTGCATGCGCAATAACCAGCGCGCCGGTACAGTTGGCGCACCATCAACTTTTTCTGATCGGGTGAGCACAACTTCAGTGCCCGAAGCCGCCTGGACAAAATCATGTGCCGTTAAACCGATCCGGCGTTCCGGTTGGGGCAAACCAAATCCACTGCGCATGGGTCTGGATAGCCAGGGACCGGTATCGACCATGGGCGGCCACGTCCCTTCGTTAAGTCCCCCCAGGATCGTCAGATCAGCATGTTGCAAACGGGCTTCCAGCAAACCCAGAATTGCGAGCCGGGCATGCAAACCAAAGCGCGGTCGCACCATTCGCCCGCCCATCAAACCATCGAGCAATGCCGGATATAACCGGCCCGGCACGTCCGGCAAGACATCACCCGCTGCATTCAGTTCATCAATAAATCCGGCCGCGGCTTCACCATCATCCCCGGCCCAGATCCGGGCAGCCCCCGGCTGGGTGTCATCGGCAGCCAGCGCTTCGGCAAATTTTACATGCGCCGCCAGCAAATCACTCATGGCGGCACCTGGCTGTGCGATCAGGTCAGAAAATTCAGACTGCATGTCCGATAATTGATCCAACCAGGGTAACAACGCCCGCGCTTCATCTGCATATTTTGGTCTGACATTTTCAAGCTTCGCTTTGAGGCCAGCAAAGCCACCTGCCAGGCGCGGTCCTCGCAAGGCAAGGCGTTCCAGCTGACGAACCTTGCTGCGAAAAACACCGGGGTTGGATCCACCACAGGCCAGCGGATGTTTCAGGGTTGCGAGCAAATCAATCGGGGCAAGATCAGCCGTCAGCAATGTTGCCGTCAAACGCAGAAACACACCCGTCCTGGTTTGCGCCAACGGTTGTCCGGCACTGTCATCGATCTCGATATCCCAGCGAGCCAGTTCCGCCGCGACCCGTCGGGCGAGGGCGCGATCCGGTGTGACCAGGGCTGCCCTGCGGCCTGGTTCCTCCAGCACGCCACGCATCATCAAGGCAATGGCGCGTGCTTCTTCTTCAGGGCCAGTGCAGTACAGTCGGGTCAATCCTGTCAGGGCGTCCGCTGAAACCTGTACGCCTTCGCGCCAGCGCGCTGTTTGTTCTGCAGGTAACAAAGCCGTATTGAGAAAATGGCTCCGGGCGCGACCCGATGCGCCAGCGGCACCACCCCAATCTGCCACGTCCTGGCGCTGGGTCGCAAAAACTTCCAGCAATTGCATCATGCCATATTGCGGGTGGGTTGCATCCTGCTTCGCCGCAGCCCACGCGTCGTCTGACATTTCACAATCAAGCCCCGGCAGCACAACACAACCCGAAGGCATATGGGCAACTGTTTTCAGAAGTTTGGCGGTCGCGGGGATCGAGCCTGTTGACCCGGCAGCAATGACAGGATGATCCGGCGGATGGTGGGCCCAGGCCTCGGCCTGCAACTCAAGCAACAAATTGCGTCGCATGGCCGGATCGACGAACCCTTCTTCTTCAAGAATTTTTGGCCAGAATTCTGTGACAATAGAGAGAAAATCCAGGGTCAACTGCCAATGTGAAGCCAGACTTTCAGGCACGATGTTCGCCAGATCCGCAAAATCCAGACCTTCGGTTTGCACCTGATCAATCAGGGCCGCAAGGTCACGTGCAAGATGTGCCGCCTGGGCAGCATCAAGGTTTCCGGTGGCCTGCCCCTGGACGGCGTCACGGTCATCCGACTTGCGGCTTTCATTGAAACGCAGGATCAGTTGCACCAACAGCATCTCACGCCGCAAACCTGGTATGGCCTCCGGCAACGCCAGAATTTTCTGCCCCAGTCCCTGCCCGGCTTCCGCACCAGAAGCTTCGTTGGCCGTCAGTAGTATCTCATCTTCTTCGACATCACCAATCGGCCGGATATCCGGCAACAGCATCGGCACGCCATCACCAGCCCGCAAAAAAGCTTCACGCAAAGCCCGGCAGGCACGACGTGTCGGCAGCAATACTGTAACGCGGGACAGTGTCAGCGGATCAGAGCCATATTGATCCACAATGCCAGCGGCCAGGTTGTCAACAAAGGCCAGGGACGGTGCAATGGTGAAGACGCTGGCGCGAATTTTCTTATCCGTGCTTTGCTGGAGATCAGCTGTCATGGTCGGCCCAGGGTCTTTAATTCTTCTTCAGCCATGGTCACACCTTCAGGTGTGCCGACGTCCATCCAGACTCCCGAATGTTTGAGGCCGAACAATCGCCCGGTTTTTTCGGCCCTGTCGTACAGCCGCACCAGAGAAAATGCCCCGCGAGGACTTTGTTCAAACAGTCGCGGATGCAATATCTGGATGCCGGTGAAGACATAGGGGGCAGGGCCGCCTGGCACACGAGCCAGCCGCCCGTCGCGCTGTAAGCGATAATCCCCTGCTCCGCTGTGACCCAGGGCCTTGGCCAATGGTTGCAGCAACAGCAGGGCATCCATGCGCCGACCATCCCAGGCGTCGGCAAGACGGGACAATGCATTGTCAGCTGCACCAGCTTTCCCAAAACCATCCAGCCACAATGCGTCACTGTTCAGCACAACAAAGGGGTTTGGTCGTCCAGCTTTCCCTGTCAATTTGTTGAGTGCTTTTTTGACACCGCCACCTGTTTCCAGCAGCAGCTTGCGTTCGTCTGAATAATGAAAGTTCAGATCAGTCCGTTTATCCAGATGGCGACGCAACATTTCACCACGGTAATGCAGATTAACGATAACCTTCTGCAACCCGGTTTCCTGCACACGGTCCAGGGCGCGGTCGATCAGACTGCGACCAGCGACCTGGACCAGGGGCTTGGGTCGCCTGTTGGTCAGGGGCCGCATGCGCGTACCCTTACCCGCCGCCAGAACCATGACGCAACCGGATGTTTTCTGGCGCAGTTTATTCATGTTCCGTCATCATTTTTTCGAGCGATTGCAAACGGGGATGGGCGAGATCCTTTTTCAACATTGCCATGACGTGTGGCAAGTAATCCAGATATTGCAGTTTGCCGTCACGCAAGGCCAGGCGCACAAACAGCCCGGCAATCTTGGTATTACGTTGGGCCCCGGCGATGGCAAAAGCCGTCCGAAATTCAGCTTCGTCAAATCCGTCCAGTGGTGTCACGGACAGGTACCTGGCAATCATATGCTCTGCCATTTCATCCGACACATTCCGCCTGACATCACGCGCAAGGGAAGCAAGGTCATAGGCCACTGAGCCGATCAACGCGCCCTGAAAATCCAGCAAGCCGACTTTGGCCAGGCCCGCACGATCCGGCAGCCATAACAGATTGTCTGCATGATAATCCCGCAAAACCAACACCCGGGGTCCCGGATTCATGCCCGCCAGCAAAGTTTGCCAAAGGCCCAGGAAATCTGATCGCTGATCATCTGTCACAGATTGACCCAGATGTTGTTTCAGGTACCAGTCGAAAAAGTAACTGACTTCCAGGAGCAGAAAATCATCATCATATGGGGGGAATTCTTCCGGTGGTGCATGCTGCTGCCAGGCGGCCAGGACATCAACGGCAGCGTCATATAACCGGGCTTCATCTGCACCGGACGCCATTTCACTGCTGTAAAGGCCATCACCAAGATCTTCCAGCAGGATGTATCCGGCGTCGGCATTTACGGCGTAAAGTTCCGGCGCTGATAGCCCCTTGACCTTAAGCCAGTTGGCCATGGCAACAAATGGCCTGACATCTTCCTGTGGTGGCGGCGCATCCATCAGCACAGCGGTTTCGCTGTCACGGTGCAAACGCTGATAAGATCTGAGCGACGCATCTCCGGCCAATGGTTCGGCCCTGGCCTGATCCCAGCCAGCACCTTTCAGCAAATTCTGCCGCGCAGCCAGACGGGTCTCTTGCGGCAAGGCAACAAGGTCCGTCATGTTGTCAGCTCCAGCGAGGCAATCCGGCTCTGCCAATTTCCGTGCCCGGTCATCGAAACTTTGCGCGCACCTGCAATTTCAGCCATGTGAAAATTCATGGCCAGGTGATCTGCTGGCAGGCCATCGCCAAGACGATCAGGCCATTCGATCAGCGTAATGCCATCTTCGAAACCTTCTTCGAGACCTATTTCGATCGTATCCGCCCGATCTTCCAGGCGATAAAGATCGACATGCCAGACCGGGGGGACCAATTCATCATATATTTGCACGATGGTAAAAGTCGGGCTGGGCACTTCATCGATCAAGGTTTGTTGCTGATCGGCAAGTGCCTGAATAAAGGCACGGGCAAAGGCTGTTTTCCCGGCACCCAGATCGCCGGACAGGGCCACAACATCACCTTGCTCCAGGCATTTGGACAAGCTGACCGCCAATGCAGATGTTGCCGTTTCATCATCGAGATCAAACAAGAGGCTGGTGGCTGCTGGATCTGTTTCAGGCATAACATTTTTGTAGCCGCACCGTCGTCAACACGCAAGCACCGGCATGCCTGTTTCGCTTTGCTTTCATGTCTATTTCCCTGCCTTGCGACAAATCGCTATGCTGGATGAATTCCAACATTAAAGCCGGACAAACGATATGCCTCCATCCACTGACTATGAGACCGACCTTGCCATCATCGGCGCGGGGCCCTGCGGTCTGTTCGCCATATTTGAAGCCGGTATGCTGGATATGCGGTGTCATGTCTTTGACGTGCTGGATGATGCAGGCGGGCAATGTACGGCGCTTTACCCGGAAAAGCCGATTTACGATATTCCCGGCCATCCACATATTGATGCGGTTGATCTGATCGCAAAGTTGCAGGAACAGGCTGCCCCTTTTGATCCGGTCTATCATTTTGGCGCCCAGATCACCGAACTGGAAAAAATGCAGGACGGTGGCTGGCGGGTGCGCAACAGTGCAGGCGATGAAATAACAGCCAGAGCCGTGATCGTTGCAGCTGGCGCCGGTGCATTTGGCCCCAATCGCCCACCTATGGACGGCATTGAGGCCTTTGAAGGCGGTGGAGGCGTACAATATATGGTCAGCCGCAAGGAAGACCTGCGCGACAAATCCGTGGTCATCGCTGGCGGTGGCGACAGTGCGGTGGACTGGGCCTTGTCGCTGGCGGATATCGCCTCTCAGGTTTATGTCGTGCACCGCCGACCAAAATTCCGCGCGGCACCCGAAAGCGTGCGCCAGATGGAAGAATTGGTAGAAGCAGGCAAGATCGAACTTGTGGTGCCTTACCAACTGAACAGTCTGGAAGGTGAAGCAGGTCAGATGACAGCCGTAAATGTCGCCACACTGGATGGTGACATTCGTCGCATTGAGGCTGACAATTTATTGGCCTTTTTTGGCCTCGCCATGGACCTGGGGCCCGTCGCCGACTGGGGACTTAACCTGGAACGTAATCACATCGTGGTCGACCCGGCCACCTGCCAGACCAGCGTTGAAGGCATATACGCCATCGGTGACATTGCGGATTATCCCGGCAAACTGAAACTGATCCTGACCGGATTTGCGGAAGGGGCCAGTGCCGCCCATGCAGCACGGGATTACATCCGGCCTGACCAGGCTTATCATTTTGAATATTCGACCAGTCGTGGTGTGCCCGGAGAATAGACAACAGCAGTGCCAAATCAGCTGGTCACTTTGCCTTCAAGCTCTATGCGGAGCTGGGCCGTGTCGGTGATATCCAGATAACTGTGCAACATCGCCCCGTCCGGCAAGGGAACGGCGGCATGACGTAAGATCACACCATCGGGACGGCGGATAATGTGCTCGCTCGTTTCGCGACCCAGGGCACCGCGTATGACAGCCTCTTTCAATTGCAGCCAGCCTTCTTCGTCAGCCACATCTGTCTGAAACAAAGGGCGGGTCAGTTCGGCGATTTCGGACACATGGGGTTCCCGTGCCAACATATTGGCATCCAGTTCCCAGACCCTGGCGTAACCGGCGTTGAATATCTTCAAGCGACCATCCGGGCCGAAAACGGCCACACCTTCAAACAGATGATCCAGTGTTGCCTGCTGCACAGCGACGACTGTATTTCGAGCACGTTCCAGTTCCAGCCGATCGCTGACGTCCTCGAATATATAAAGCAATCCACCAAGGGGATGAGGTGAAATAATCTCCCGCAAGGTTCGACCATCAGGCAAATAAACCTGTTCCTCCTGGCGATCAATGACGCTGGTATAAAGGGCCATCACGGAGGTTTTGTACGCGGGGAAGTTGGCTTGTTCCGGCAGCTGACGGCTTTCACGCAAACGCTCCAGAATGTCTCCATGCGACGGCGTTGTCGCCAACCACTCTTCATCCAGCTCCCAGATCCGGGCATAGGCTGCGTTGGAAAAAACCAACTGCTTGTCCGGCCCGAATATGGCAATACCCGAGAGCAACTGGTCAAAGACATCATTTTGCGCATCGATATATCTTGCAAGTTCACCCGCCGCATCATCGCGTTCTGTCACATCGTGGGCGTAACCAGCGATGTCACCGTTCGCCAGGGGAATTTCAATTAGTTCATAGGTTCGACGCGCGCCACCGACAACAAATCTCCGACGCTCGGTTTGACTGGCACCTGTTTCAGCGGCCCTGGCGGCTTGTGCCCGGGCACTGCCAACAGAAACGCCCGGAACCAGTTCCAGGCCTTGTTCAACAACCCGGACAAAATCGGCTTCAACCGCTGAACAGTAGTTCTTGTTGGCCCAGGTAACTTCCAGCCCCTTGCCCCGTCGCCAAACGGGAAAAGGTGCCTGGTCCAGCAAGGTCCGCATGAGGTCGACGTCTTGCAATACAGCCGCCACACGTTCCGACGAGGAAGCCGCCAAAGCTTCAAGTTCAGCCAGTTCGCGAAACCAGACGACAGCTGCACCACTAGCCGCCAGGCTGCCTCGCGTTCTGATGGACGGTCCCTCATGGGCAGATTTCAATTCCAGCTCAAAGGCAATTCCATCCGAACGCAAACCGGCAACGGCTCTGCGAAACTGCACAAATTGTGCGGCATCAAATGCGGGTTCGAGAACATCGATCCCGGCGATGTTGACCGGATCAAGCCGGAACATACGTCCCAGTCTTTCAGACGCTGCGGCCCGATCACCACCCCTGGGCCAGATCAGATAACCATCATGCGCCGTTGCCAGCAAATCTTCGGCGGCACCCATCAGGTCATCAATGGTTGCCCGTTCATCTGCAATGCGCAAACGCCAGCTTCGACCTCGCAACCACATGATCGCCGCAATTCCCAGCGCACCCAGCGACAATACAACGGCCCCAAAGACAAACAGCACGGTTGTCGCCGCAGCGCCCGTGGAAGCACCGTTTGCGGCCAATGCCGGTTGCCCGGCGACCAGCACGCTTGTTGTCAGGATTGCTGCCAGAAATTTCTTCATTTCAACCGATAAATCCAGGGTAAGTCCGGTTTAATCCGTGCCACCACGTTAATTATTTATGTTTCTTTTCAATGGCTTGCTTAAATTTTGGTCTCATCAAGAAACCGAAACACTATAGTCCTGGATACTTAACAGCAAGTTTCCAAACAAAACAGGCGGAACTTTCGTTCCGCCTGCTGCATTCTTCACAATCGTGTCCGGACCTTAAATAGCCTGGACAGCGACAAGTATTTAATAACGATAGTGATCCGGTTTGAAAGGACCTGCCTGGTCAACAGAAATGTAGGCAGCTTGCTCTTCCGACAGGGTTGTCAGCTGAACACCAAGACGTTCGAGGTGCAACATGGCAACTTTTTCGTCGAGGTTTTTCGGCAAGACATAAACCTTGTTTTCGTAGTTGTCGGCGTTGTCCCACAATTCCATTTGCGCCAGCACCTGGTTGGCAAAGGAAGCACTCATGACAAAGCTTGGGTGACCGGTGGCGCAACCAAGGTTAACCAGGCGACCTTCGGCCAGCAGAATGATGCGCTTGCCATCCGGGAATTCAACTTCGTCAACCTGTGGCTTGACGTTGTGCCATTGCAGGTTCCGCAAGGCATTGACCTGGATTTCAGAATCGAAGTGGCCAATGTTGGAAACAATCGCCCGGTCTTTCATGGCGCGCATGTGATCCAGCGTAATGACGTCGACGTTGCCTGTCGTTGTCACAAAGATATCACCCTTGGACGCCACGTCGTCCATCTTGACGACCTCGAAACCTTCCATAGCAGCCTGAAGGGCACAGATTGGATCGATTTCGGTGACCATGACGCGTGCGCCCTGGCCTTTGAGTGAATCAGCACAACCTTTGCCAACATCACCAAAACCGGCAACGACGGCAATTTTGCCAGCCAGCATAACGTCTGTCGCACGCTTCAAGCCATCAATCAGGCTTTCGCGACAACCATAAAGGTTGTCAAACTTGGACTTGGTGACACTGTCGTTGACGTTGATCGCTGGCACCTTGAGGCTGCCTGCTTTTTCCATTTCGTACAAACGATGCACGCCGGTTGTTGTCTCTTCAGACAGGCCTTTGACGTCTTTCAACATTTCAGGAAATTCATCGTGCATGATCTGGGTCAGATCACCGCCATCATCCAGAATCATGTTTGGAGTCCAGCCATCGGGACCATTGATGGTTTCCTTGATGCACCAGACGGCTTCTTCCTCTGTTTCACCTTTCCAGGCAAAGACCGGAACGTTTGTGGCGGCGATAGCTGCTGCAGCCTGATCCTGGGTTGAGAAGATGTTGCAGGAAGACCAGCGAACTTCAGCACCAAGGGCTGTCAGTGTTTCGATCAGAACGGCGGTCTGAATGGTCATATGCAGGCAACCAGCGATGCGGGCATCTTTCAGTGGCTTGGCTGCACCGAATTCGGAGCGCAGCGCCATCAGGCCTGGCATTTCGGTTTCGGCAATGGTGATTTCCTTGCGGCCCCATTCGGCCAGGGAAATGTCTGCGACCTTATAATCGGTAAATTCGCTCATGATAGTACTCCGGTAAGCTGTCGTTCAAACGTGGGCGGGTCCGGCAGGAAAACCACCGGATGAAGGAGAAATTCAGTCTAAGTGCCTATTTCACAGCAGGAATCATCCCTGTCACGTAATCAGGATCACTTGTTCCGGAGGTCTATAGCAGTGGACACACAATCAATCAAGCATAAAGAAATGTTTATGTATTGATATAATCGTTGAAAATGGGAAAATCTGCGGTTTATTCCTCGTCAAACCGGTCGGCAACCAATTTGACCAACGCAGCCATGGCCGCCTCGGCCTGGGGACCGTTCGTTGTGATGTCGATATGGCAGTCCGTTGCCGCCGCCAACATCATCAGGCCCATGATTGAAATACCTGAGACCGTATTACCGCTTTTGTGGACACTGATATCAGCATCAAACTCGCCCGCCAGTTTGACGAACTTTGCCGCCGCCCTTGCATGCAGGCCACGTTTATTGACGATCATTACCCGGCGTTTGAATTCGCCGTCCGCATCTTGTTGGCTTTCGGCTTCTGACATCAATCTTCAGTTAAAAGGGCTGAAGCCACGTTGATGTATTTTCGCCCGGCTTCCTGAGCGGCCGTCACAGCCGATTGCAAATCGCACTTGCTGCGTACACTGGCCAGCTTGATCAACATCGGCAGATTAATACCGGCAATGACTTCTATATGGGCCTGATCCATGATCGATATTGCAAGGTTCGACGGTGTGCCGCCAAACAGGTCGGTCAAAACCACAACGCCATCACCATCATCAACATCGGTAACAGCCTGGACGATGTCATTTCGTCGGCGGTCCATGTCGTCATCAGCACCAATGCACACGGTTTGCACATTTTCCTGCGGGCCCACGACATGAATACAAGCGGCGACAAATTCGTCAGCCAGATTGCCGTGGGTGACCAGAACCATCCCGATCATCTCGATTTACTTTCGTTCATTTCCTGGCTCTCTTGCGCCGGATTTCCGTCTTTCTCAAGTTCGCGGTGACGGACATATACTGTTTCATTGATCTCTTCAAACCATCGCCGCAAACACTCGCTGAGGTAAACGGAGCGATGTTGGCCGCCTGTGCAGCCCATGGCAATGGTTAAATAGCTTTTTCCTTCGCGTTTGTAATGCGGCAGCAACTGCCCCAGCAAGCCCGTGAGGGACTTGAAAAATGGTTCAAACGCCGGATCTTTCGCGATAAAGGCCCCCACATCGGCATCCAGGCCGGTCCGGGTCCGAAGGCTTTCTTCATAATGGGGATTGTTCAAAAACCGCACGTCAAACACCAGATCCGCCTCTCGTGGCAGCCCCTGGCGATAAGCAAACGACGTTACCGCCACGGTCATGCCGGTATCATCGTCCAGCTGATAGCGCTGTTCCATCATGCTTCTGAGTTCGGCCACACCCAGATTTGTCGTATCGATCAACAAATCTGCCGCGCCCCGGAGAGGTGCCAGCAATTCAGCTTCATGAGCAATACCATCGACGACCGGCCGGTCAGCAGCCAGAGGATGTCGTCGCCGGGTTTCAGTAAAGCGCCGCCTCAAGGTGTGCTGATCGCAATCCAGAAACAGCAGTTCAAGCTCAAGGTCCGGCCGTTGTTTCAAAGATGTCATCAAGTCTGCCAAAGCGGTCACGGCAAAGTCACGGCTGCGAAAGTCTATGCCGATGGCCACGGCGTCAGCGAGGCCTTGATCGCCCTCAACGTCTTCATGGCCATGCAGCAAGCGTCCCAGCAGCGACAAGGGCAAGTTATCAATCGCTTCATATCCGAAGTCCTCCATACATTTCAGCACAGATGTTTTGCCCGCCCCGGACATGCCCGTTATCAGAACAACCTTTGTTTGCTTTTCGTCTGTCATGTCAGGTCAATAGTTATGTTTGGCGTCATATTCATAACGGTTATATTTCGACACTTGCGCGTCCGGCGGCAACAGCAACGATCACGCCGACCTTGGCCATAGCCGAACTTTCCATGGGCCTCAATTTCCAGAGCGGCAAGGTGGTGTTCACAATTTCAACTTCTTCTGGTTCAGGCAATCGTTCGACCTCGGCGTCCGGTTCCACCAGATCAATGATCGCAACAAGGGCAGCCTTTTCCGCCACCGGCAGGTGTACAATACCCACACCTCTGACTTCGAGCATGCCACGAATTGTCTCCGGTGCACTTGCCCGCAATCCATCTTCCGTCAAATCAAGCACGACCTGATCATCCGCGACCAGTTGGGCACCATCGTCAATCAGGCGCAGGGCCAGATCGGATTTGCCAATACCAGAGGGGCCGCGAAACAGAACTGCGGCTGCTACGCCGCTCTCTTCCACCAGTGGAAAGGCCACACAAGTTCCATGTACAATCGTCATAGCGGCGAAGGGTGACGCCGCTTATCCACAGAGTCAATCTCCGGCGGATATTTTTGGCAAGTGAACTTCAAAACGGGCACCAATGACATTGTCATCCGCATCGGTTCTGTTAGCTGCCGTGATCGTACCATCGTGCGCTTTGACGATCTGTTCCGAGATCGAAAGACCAAGTCCCGAGTGCACGCCAAAGTCTTCACCGGACGGTCGTTCGGAATAAAACCGTTCGAAAACAGCATCAAATTTTCCGTCGGGAATGCCGGGGCCGTCATCTTCAATAATCAGTTTGGCCTCCGATCCCGCATCAATAACCCGCAACCGGACCACCCCACCTTCAGGGCTGAAAGAAACGGCGTTATCGAGCAGGTTTCGCACGACCTGACCAAGTCGATCTGCCATGCCTGGTACCATCAGCACCCCAGCCGATGTCAATGTCGATGTCGCAGTCACACCCAATTCATTTTCAATGACCAGTTCAAAATCGGGCGCATCTGCTTCTGTCGATGTGGTTCGGGCAATGTCGATCAAGGTCTCACATAAACCAATCAGATCAAGCGGTTTGGGTTCACTGCGTGCCAGTTCTGCATCAAGGCGCGAAGCATCGGATATATCCCCGATCAAGCGATCAAGGCGGCGGATATCATCATTGATAATCGCCAATAGCCTGGCCTGCGCCTCTTTGTCTTCGGACATTTCCAGCACTTCGACCGCACTTTTGATACTGGTCAGGGGATTGCGAATTTCATGCGCGACATCAGCCGCAAACCCTTCAATCGCGTCCAGCCGCTGGTAAAGCGCACTGGTCATCTCCAGCAAGGCACCCGACAAATCACCTATTTCATCCCCTCGACGGCTGAGATCCGGAATATTTGCCCGCTGGCCTGGATGCTGGCGCACTGTTTCGGCGGCTTCGGCCAGGTGGTGCAAAGGCCGCACAATCGATGCAGCCAGATAAAGAGACAACATGACGGTGACGCCCAGGGCGACAAAAAATACACCGAGGATCGCCAGTCGTGCTTCAGCGACGGCGCGCTCGACATCTGCGGTTCCGGCGCTCAGCATCAAGGCACCCAGGATCTTTTTGAACCGTTGGACAGGAATAGCGACACTGACGATAACCTCACCATCTATGCTGACCCGCCGCGATTGAGCCGAATCTCCCTCCAGGGCCTGCCGTGCTTCACCATAACTGGCCGCCGTCTGACGATCATCATCTTTGTATAGCG
The DNA here is from genome assembly GCA_018654745.1 of Alphaproteobacteria bacterium. Classification (GTDB taxonomy): domain Bacteria; phylum Pseudomonadota; class Alphaproteobacteria; order UBA2966; family UBA2966; genus JABILA01. Next base: position 8,799 of record JABILA010000096.1, on the reverse strand, counting down.
GCAAATTATGGCGAGGATGAAAGACATGCCCCAGCCAGTCACCAAAACGCCGTTGTAACGACCTGTTGTCATCTGTCGGGCCATCCAACGGACGAGCGACAACTTCACGCCCAGAGGAAATCAGAATTCGGCTGTCGGCGAGAATGCGACCATGATCGTCGAACAGACGTGCCCGGGCACCGGTCAGGGAGACCAGCCTGCGCACCATCGTGCGCGCGGCGCGCGGGTTGAGGACAGGCAAGCCAAGTGGATCATCCCCCGCAGCTTCACCAAGTGCTCCTGCAATGATGGTCCCGTTTGTGGTTAACGCCTCGATTTTGGCTTCGATAAGGCCTTCACGATATTGATCCAGGTACAAAAACCCGGCCAGCAACAAGGCAAGGGCCAACACGTTGATCGCCAGAACGCGCAAAGTGAGAGGGGAAATTCTGTGTTTGGCGCGGTTCAACATATAGTCGGGACGTCACCCCTCCCGGTAACGATAGCCAACGCCATAGAGCGTTTCAATCATGTCGAAATCACTATCATATTGTCGAAACTTGCGGCGCAAGCGTTTGATATGGCTGTCAACCGTACGGTCATCGACATAGACATTTTCGCTGTAGGCGGCGTCCATCAGCTGGTCCCGGTTTTTGACATGACCGGGACGCTGGGCCAGGGCACGCAGGATCAAAAATTCTGTCACCGTCAGCTGAACGGCCTGGTCTTTCCATTTGCACAGATGGCGGTCAGGGTCGAGGACCAGATCACCCCGGACAATGGCATTTTGATTGTGCGTGTCTTCTGCATCCGGCCCGATTCCCGCACGCCGCAATACGGCCCGAATACGTTCAATCAACAATCGCTGAGAAAAAGGTTTGCGGATATAGTCATCGGCACCAATTTTCAGCCCCAGAACTTCGTCAACCTCGTCATCTTTTGATGTCAGAAAAATGGCAGGCACTTCACTTTGTCGCCGCAATTTTGTTAACAGTTCCATACCGTCCATGCGCGGCATCTTGATGTCCAGCACCACCAGATCAGCTGGCTGGTCCGTCAGCCCCCTGAGCGCTTCGGACCCGTCGCGATAAGTTCGCACACCAAATCCTTCAGCCTCAAGGGCCATGGAAACGGACGTCAGAATATTGCGATCATCATCCACCAGGGCGATGGTCGTTACAGCCTGTTTGTTCACCTGTTGGCTCATCAGTTGGTTCACTTGTCGGTTCATTGGGGCATCCCTCGATAATCAGGGCTGCCACTATTTATTACCATTGCGACACCAATGCGGTCGAACTGTGACGGAACTGTGACACGTCTGGAACGCATTTTTCAGTTTTTCCGCGAATGTCTGCGCCAAGTATATTCGCGATTGCCCAAAACCTAAAGGCGGCGAATTGGCCTTCGTGTGAGCCAGCGAAATCGTAATCCCAGCAACAGGCAGGCAATTCCGACGCCTGCGAACATTCCGCCCATCAGCCCTGGCGCTCCAAATTGCTGACTGAACGCCAGCCAGGCCGCAAGAGGCACTGCGATAACCCAGAACGATAGCCCGTGCATCAGAACCGGCGTCCAGACCTCGCCACAAGATCTTAGTACGGCCATAAAAACCCCTTGTGCACCATCAAAGGCAAGCAGGAATGCAGTGACAAACAGTGTCGTGGTGGCAACAGCAATTACGCCGGGGTCCGTCGTATAAACCCGTACAATTTGTTCCGTAAATACCAGAAAGATAATGCCAATAAGTACCATCGCGACAGTCGCCAAACCGACGCCGACCCATGTTGCCCTGACAATGCCTACCTGATCATCCCGGCCAATGGCGTTGCCAACACGCACACCCGTTGCCACTCCGACGCCGATGGCTGACATAAAAGCCAGGGCGATCATATTCTGGGCAATCTGGTAGCCGCCAAGGGCTTCTGTTCCCAGGTATCCGGCCATTAATACCAGACTGGAGAAAGCACTGGCTTCAATGCCCTGGGCAAGGCCAAAGGGATAGCCGATTCGACGCAAGGTTTTTCCCGTTTGCCAGCTTGCGATACGTCCGCCACGAATGCCGAATTCAGCACTGTCCCGCATCGTGAAAGCATATGTGACAAGGGTAAGCATCATAAGGCAGCGCACCGTCGACGTCGCGATGACAGCCCCTTCCGCACCCATGGCGGGAATGCCAAATGCGCCGAAAATCAGGATCTGGTTCAAGCCGACATTTACGAGAACCGCGGCCAACGATACGATCATTGCCGCCCGGGGTTTGCTGATCCCTTCGAGAAAGAAACTGGTCGCCACCATCATCAGAATTCCGGGCATGCTCCAGCCAAAGTGCATCATCACCCGACCGCCGCCTGCGGCAATGTCCGGCGTCTGGCCAATTGCCAAAAGGAACTCTTCGCCGAAGAGACAGAACACCCCGAGAATAAGACCCAGAGCAAATGCGTGAACCAGGCCAAGCCGCAAAATGCCCCCACATTTATTATGTTCACCGGCACCATGGGCCTGTGCCGTCAGCACCATTGTGCCAAACAACATGCCAATGCCCACCAGCAATAAGGGAATTTGGGACGCCATGGCGATACTGATATAGGCCAGTTCCTGTTTCCCGGCATGACCAGTCATGGCGACATCTGTCGTTACCACAAGCATCAATCCGGATCGTGATATGATCACGGGCCATGCCAAATTCAATGTCAGCCGTATATGATCCGCAAGCGTGCGAACAGGTGGCGGTGGACTGGTACGGGAATTATCGTTCATGCCGGAACATATCCTGTTTGTCCGACATCATGATACAGTGCAGACGGACAAAATAACCCGAACACCTGAGTGCGCTGATGAATGAAGCCGAGCCCCTTGAAAAATCTGATGACCCGGCGGCACAAGCACGGCACATAATCCGCCAATGCCTGACAGCAACCCTGGCCACCGTCGATAAATCCGGCGCACCATACGTCAGTCTGGTTCTGACAGCATGCGATACGGACGGAACACTAATATTACTATTGTCGACGCTGGCCCGGCATACTCGCCATCTGGACGGAGACGCACGAGTATCATTGCTATTTGATGGCACTGGCCAGCGGGATCTGCCTATGACGGGCCCAAGGGTATCGGTTTCAGGCAGTCTTGAGCGGACAACAGAGCCTCGCCACAGGCAGCGGTTTTTGCGGCGTCATGAAGATGCAGCACTTTATGCTGATTTCGAGGATTTCAGCTTTTTTCGCCTGACGGAACCTGAAGCACATTATGTCGCCGGATTTGGCAGGGTGAACAGGATCAGTGAACCTGATCTGGTAACGCCACAATTACCGACCAACGACCCGGAGTTGAATGAAGAAAATATTATCCACCATATGAACGAAGATCACCGGTCCGCCCTGGATGACATGGCCCAATTTTATTGCGGAACTGAGCTGGCAAGCTGGCAGATGACTGGTCTTGATGCAGAAGGCTTTGATCTCAGGTCTGGCGGCAGGGCAGAACGGATTGATTTTCCAGAGATTTTGCCAGAAATTTCCATGGCGAGGGTCTTTTTGATGGAAATGACAAAAGCCAGCCGAAAATAAGTTCGAAAGCATCTGATTGCAGGTTGAATTCTGGTCAGAAAAAAGTTATCCACAGGAATCTTCTGACGGACCCTGAGTCCCGGTTGCGACTCGCTGGACACGACTTTAAGGTCTTTCTCAAGTTTAACCCCAAGCCCCTTTAGCCGCCAAATTCGGAGACCCCCCCGTTGAATAACACCGGCCCATACGTATCGAAAAATGGCCTCGATCAACAAGGCGTTCGTAACGCCAATGTCGCAAACTGGAATCTTTCAGTTCCAGAGCTTTATGAACACGCAATCAACCGGGGCGAAGCGTCCATGGGTCTGGGTGGCGCACTGTTGGCAGAGACCGGCCAACACACTGGTCGTTCCGCCAACGACAAGTTTATCGTCGACGAGCCTCAGAACAGCGATCAAATCTGGTGGGGCAACGTTAACAAACCGGTCTCCGAGGAAGTTTTCGATGGTCTGCGCACGCAAATGCTGGCCTATTTACAGTCTCGTGATCTCTATATCAAAGACAACTGGGCTGGTGCTGATCCCGCCTACCGCGTCGGCGTCCGGGTCATCACTGAAAATGCCTGGCACGCGATGTTCGCCCATAACATGTTCCTGCAGCCGACAGCAGAGGAATATGCAAGCTTCAGCCCGGATTTCACAATTATCCACGCCCCCCGCTTTCAGGCTGATCCGGCGTTGGATGGTACCCGTTCAGAAGTTTTTGTTCTGGTTAACTTTGCCCAGAAAACAGTTCTGATTGGCGGCACGAGTTATGCCGGCGAAATAAAGAAATCTGTTTTTGGTCTGCTGAACTTCCTGTTGCCGCCACAGGGCGTGTTGCCGATGCATTGCTCTGTGAACGTTGGCCAGTCTGATGATGCAGCCATTTTCTTCGGCCTGTCAGGCACCGGAAAGACGACTTTGTCCGCCGATCCAAACCGGACCTTGATCGGTGATGACGAGCATGGCTGGTCAGACAATGGTATCTTCAACTTTGAAGGTGGCTGTTACGCCAAGGTGATTAACCTGAGCGCAGAGGCCGAACCGGAAATTCATGCCACAACCGGTCGCTTTGGCACCATTCTGGAAAATGTCGTATATGACAAAGGCACACGTGTGCTTGATCTGAACGATGGTTCATTGACAGAAAATACCCGGGCTTCCTACCCGCTCGATTTCATTCCTAATGCCTCGGCCAGCGGCATGTCATCTCATCCGAAAAACGTTGTCATGCTGACGGCAGATGCCTTTGGTGTTCTGCCTCCAATTGCCCGACTGACACCGGAACAGGCCATGTATCACTTCCTGTCGGGTTACACAGCCAAGGTTGCCGGTACCGAAAAAGGTCTGGGCAACGAACCTCAGGCAACATTCTCAACGTGTTTTGGTGCGCCATTTATGCCGCGTCACCCCACAGAATATGCCAAATTGCTGGGCGAAAAAATTGCCCGTCATGAAGTTACTTGCTGGCTGGTAAATACCGGCTGGACGGGTGGTGCCTATGGCACCGGCCATCGCATGCCGATCAATCACACCAGAGCCCTGCTGACAGCGGCACTGGATGGCGACCTGGCTGCAGCGCCGGTTCGTGAAGACGCCAGTTTCGCCCTGCATGTGCCAGAATCCTGCGAAGGTGTTCCGGCAGAAGTTCTAACGCCGCGCGAAACCTGGTCTGACAAGAGTGCCTACGACACCACCGCCCGTGATCTGGTCGGTCGTTTCAGTGCCAATTTCGAACAATTCGAAAAAAGTGTCGACGATGGTGTAAAGGCTGCTGCTCCGCGCGCGGCCTGATTGCACGGATCAAAATGGAAAGGCCGGTCTGTTTTGCAGACCGGCCTTTTGCATGTTAACCATATTACATGGTATCATTTCAATCACTTAGACCTTGCCACAAGATCGTGATAAACTCTTTTTCAAGGGAATATTAACCATTTTGCGGCTTCGTGTATGATGAATCGGTGTGTCGGACAGGAAATTTACGCCTGAAGCCACATCAGGGGATGTCAAACAAGGGGCCCGGGGCGGCTTGGACGCGACCGGGAAAATCGGGACGATTGCATGTCAATTGCCACGTTATTAGGATTTTTGGCGGGACTGGGTCTGTTTATCGGAGCCATTGTTACTGCCACAGATAATTACGAAAGTTTCCTCAGCGGTCCCAGTATCGTGATGGTTCTGGGTGGTACGCTTTCCGCGACATTTATCGGCTATCAAGGCCGTTACGTTATGCTTGCATTGCGTGACATCGGCTTTTTGTTCGTCAAAGGCAAGGTAGACCGCAAGATGCTGACGCTGGAAACCGGCAAGATTATTCGCTGGGGTTATCTGGTCAAGAAGCAGGGCTTGCTGGCGCTTGAAAAGGAAATCAAGGGAGCCAAGAAGCAGGATCACTTTCTGAACTATGGCATCGAGCTGGTGATCTCCGGTTATTCCGGTGATGAAGTCCGGGCCATGTTGACGGCTGCTTCTACGGGCGCGTTTCAGCGCGCCATGGTGCAGGCTGACATTTTGAAAAATATGGCTGCAGCGGCACCGGCTTTTGGCATGATCGGTACACTTGTTGGCCTGATCGTGATGTTGCAATCCCTGGGCAGTGATCCAGGCGGCCTGGGTGCCGGTCTTGCGGTGGCCATGTTGACGACTTTGTATGGCGTGTTACTGGCGCGACTTGTGTTCCTGCCTGCTGCCTCCAAGGTTTCACAAAAAGAGGGGATCCTGCGCTTTCGGAATTTTTTGGTCACGGAAGGCTTTTCCATGCTGGCGGATCATAAGAGTCCGCGCTACGTCCAGGACAAGATGAACAGCTATCTCGATCCGTCAATCCATTACACCATGGACCAGAAGGGCGGGCGGCGTAAGAAAGCCGCCTGATGCGGTTCGGCGTAAACCGAACAGGCTTTAGAGGACAGAGACATGAGCGGTTCCTTTGAGATGAATACTGACGAGGCTGTCTCGGAGGACTGGCTCGTCACCTATGCCGACGCCATTACCATTCTGATGGCCTTTTTTGTCATGATGTTTTCCATCTCGGAACCCAGTCCGGAAAAATTCGATGCGGTTGCCGGCGGTATTTTGCAGGAACTGGAAGGCAAGAATGCCGCCAAGGCCGAGGCCTTGCTGGTCATCGCCCAGGAGATGCAGGAGACGGTCAGCACTTTTGATGAATCCGGGGATGCCTCAGTGGATTCATCTTCGGATGGCATGACATTTAATTTCAAAAGTAATTCCATGTTCAAGGGTGGCTCGGCCACTGTTACCGAAGAAGCCGAGCCCTTGCTCGATCGCGTTGCCCAGTTGGTCAGCCTGATGGGCATCACAAATTACACCGTCGAAGTCGAGGGCCATACGGACGATGTACCTATTCGCACCAAACAATTCCCGTCCAACTGGGAACTGTCGGCCTCCCGTGCTTCCGCCGTGGTGCGTTGGCTGATCAGCCGCGGTGTTGACCCGGAACGTTTGCGGGCTGTCGGTTATGGTGCGACCCAGCCACTTGCCCCTAATTTGAACGAAGATGGTGAAGGCATTCCCGAGAACCGGGAAGAAAATCGCCGTATCGTTATCAAGATCGAACGCTGATTTGATCCCTGCGTCGAAGCAAGGCGGTCACGATGTGGTCGCCTGAAAATCTTTTCCTTGTCGGTATTGTTTTTCTGTTCGCCGGTTTCGTGAAAGGAACCGTTGGTCTGGGATTACCGACGGTGTCACTTGCTTTACTGGCGACGACGGTTGGGCTTCAGCCTGCTATTGCCCTGCTGTTATTTCCGTCCATTACCACCAACATCTGGCAAAGCCTTGCCGGGCCACATCTCAAGACCCTGTTGCGGCGGCTCTGGCTGTTTCTGGCTTGTGTTTGTTTCGGCACCTGGATTGGCGCCGGGGTTCTGGCCACAGTGAACAGCGCTATTCTGATGGCGATCCTGGGTGTCATTCTTGTGATATACGCAACGATCAGCCTGACCCTGTATCAGGTGCCACCACCGGGTCACTTCGAAAAACCTCTGAACCCCATAATGGGTCTGGCTTCGGGTTTCATGACCGGCATGACTGGTTCCTTTGTGGTGCCAGGTTCGCTTTATCTTCAAGCCTTGAAAATGCCGCGCGACATGCTGATCCAGTCTCTGGGTATGTCCTTTACGACAGTGACCATTGCCCTGGGTTTTTCCATGGGCGGATTTGGCTTGCTTGATGCTGATGTGCTGGGCGTCTCCGCCATGGCTGTGCTGCCGGCGCTGGCGGGCATGACAGTCGGCATCCGAATTCGCAATCGCCTGCCTGAGGAAAAATTCCGTAAAGTGTTTTTTCTGGCCTTGTTGATTTTGGGAATTTACATTTCCCTGCGCGCTTTCCTGTCTTGAGGAAGTCGCCCTAGATTAATCTAAGCGACTTCTTTTCCAGCACTTTTAATACCGTCTGCAATTCATGCCCGCGACGCAAGATGCGCCCATGTGCTGACAGCACCGCGTAGGCCCCTTGCTTGCGTGCCAGCGCCGGGGTTTTGGTAATACGGTAATAGGCCCCTTCCGAGGCGTGACGGAACATGGAAAAGACAGCCTGGTTTTTCTCAAACCCCATGGCATAGTCCCGGCAGTGCCCGGCCATGACCAACCGGCTATACATTTGCAGGATGACTTCCAGCTCTTTGCGCTGGAATACAACTTGTTGAGAGGAGACGAAGGGATCAGCTCCCGCACGTCCCTCCGTCGCGGAACGTGCAGGTTTATAACTGCCGAGGGTAACGACGTCGCTCATGTTTTGTGCAACACCCCTGCGTTGTTTTGAACCTGTTCAAAAGCATGCCACTTTCCGGCAGCGTCGTCAAAAGCTAAGTCGCTCCTCAATTATTGAGGAAACATGCAGATTTATGGCCGGATGCGACTTCTTCCAGCACTGGTCGCGCTTCACGGCAACGGGCTTCAACTTGTGGGCAGCGGTCCGCAAAGGCACATCCCACGGGTAAATCGATGGGGCTTTGCACATTGCCACTCAGGCGTTGGCGTTTTTTGCGGCCAGGAACAAGTTGCGGCACGGCTTCGAGCAACGCCCTGGTGTAGGGATGCACCGGATTGGCGAAGACTTCCGCCGCCGGCCCATGTTCAACAATGGAGCCCAGATACATCACAGCCACTTCGTCGCAAACATATTCAACAACAGCCAGATCATGACTGATCATTAAATAAGTCACGCCAAACTGATCCTGCAAATCCTGCAAGAGATTCAACACCTGCGCCTGCACCGAAACATCAAGGGCCGAGACCGGCTCCCCCCCC
>JABILA010000038.1 GCA_018654745.1 Alphaproteobacteria bacterium | reverse complement strand
CTGTGGACTACCGGGACAACCCGTAACACCGGGTATTGCTTTGCAGAAGCTGGTGTACTTTTACTCCGCCACAGTGGTGTATTATTGCTCCGGCGAATGGTGTGTTTTTACCCCGGCGTTGACACCGCATTGTCAAAAATATGTCGAAAGTAGGAAATCGCGATCTCCAGAAACGGAAATCCTAGATCGCAGATGCCCTTATAATCCATTGTATTATAAGGAAAAAATGGCGGATGGGGTGGGATTCGAACCCACGAAGGGCTTGCACCCTCGCTGGTTTTCAAGACCAGTGCCTTCAACCACTCGGCCACCCATCCGTCTCAGGGCGGACAGATAGCATCACCGGGGGCCTGAGGGCAAGTACCTGGTCGGGCAATAATTGTGTAAATGTTGAATGTTGCGGAAAAAGAGCGGTTCATTTGCGCTGTTTGCATTTGCAGTCCGGGCAGAAGCGACAATAATGTGGGCGGAATAATCCATCAGAACAACAGGGTGCCTGGGCATCCATAAGCTGTGGAGCATGATTTGACCCGCGAAACTGCGATAAAAGATGCCGAAGCGACCTTTGATGACGGCACATTTCTGAATGACCTGGGAAATCTGGTATCCTTCCCGACCGAAAGTCAGGACCCGGCAAGTGGTCCGGTACTCAGGCGTTATCTTGATGATGCCATGCGTCCGTGGCTGGAAGGCATGGGGTACAGCTGCCAGGTAATGGATAATCCACAGCCGCAGTTCGGGCCGTTCCTGCTGGCCGAGCGCATTGAAGATACATCGTTGCCGACAGTTCTGACCTATGGTCACGGCGATGTCGTTGGTGGCCAGGATGATCGCTGGCAGGAGGGTCTTGATCCGTGGACGCTGACACAGAAGGGGGATCGTCTGTACGGCAGGGGAACGGCTGATAACAAGGGACAGCATGCCATTAATATGACGGCCTTGCGCACGATCATTAAGTCACGTGGCAAGCTGGGATTTAACTCAAAAATCCTGATTGAAACCGGTGAGGAAACAGGTTCGCCCGGATTGGCAGAACTGTTTCAGGAAAAGGCCGACCTGTTTCGCTCGGACGTCTTGATCGCTTCTGATGGTCCGCGTGTTGATCCTGCGCGTCCGACCCTGTTCATGGGATCGCGCGGTGCCATCAATTTTGAGCTTAAAGTCGACTTGCGGGAAGGGGCGCATCACTCGGGCAACTGGGGTGGCTTGCTTCGCGACCCGGGTATTGTGTTATCGCACGCCATTGCCAGTATCACCGACAGGCGTGGTCAAATCAGGGTGCCGGAGTGGCGGCCAGATGTATCATTAACTCCGGCTGTGCGAGCAGCCCTGGCTGATATTGAATTGAACGCCGGTGAAAATGCGCCTGAAGTTGATACGGACTGGGGCGAAGAAGCCCTGACGCCATCCGAGCGTGTCTGGGGCTGGAACAGTTTTGCCGTTCTGGCCATCACATCCGGTATCCCTGAACGACCGCAAAATGCCATTGCGCCTGCGGCGACTGCCTGGTGCCAGTTGCGCTTTGTCGTCGGCACCGACCTTGATGATATTGTACCAGCCCTTCGCAGACATCTGGCGGCGGAAGGCTTTGACAAGGTGGAAGTTACGACGGATGGCGATGTTTCCTTCAATGCGACCCGGCTTGATCCCGACCACCCCTGGGTCGAATGGACGGCTCAGTCTGTCCGGCGGACCACCGGCAAGTCGCCGGCAATTTTACCCAATCTGGGTGGGTCACTGCCTAACGAGCTTTTTGCCCATGGCTTGGGGTTGCCGACGATCTGGGTCCCGCATTCCTATGCTGGTTGCTCGCAACATGCGCCCAACGAACATGCACTGGCATCTACAACGCGTGAAGCGCTTGCGATCATGACCGGTATCTTCTGGGACCTGGGAGAGGGCAATACACCTCATTCTGAAAATTCATCTATTTGAATATATTGTTCCCTGGCGGAACATTTAAATTTCACAATGCTTATGGTCGATCTTCTGCCTTTTTCTGCCTATGATGGGCTTTAGTCATACTTATTTGAATAGTGAGCCTGTTTTATGACCGCGTACAATATTTTCATCGTGGACGATGATCCACACATGTGTGCTATTATGACTGCGTGGCTGGTGGATGCCGGGCATACGGTGGAATCAGACACAGCTGGCAGCACAGCCTTGCCTCGGATTGCTGTCCTTGAACCAGATGCTATTCTGGTCGATCTGATGATGGCGGAAGTGGATGGACTGGAAATGATTTCTGAACTTCGTTCGAAGGCAAGCAGCGCAAATTCGGCTATCATCATGGTAACAGCCAGAACGGATGACATGTGGTTCAATCGGGCGAAAGAAGCTGGCGCTGATGACTACCTGACCAAACCGCTGGAGCAGACATCTTTTGTCGAAAAGATCCAGGCAGCGATCGCGGCCAAGCTGGCTCGGGACGAATAACGCAATATTTACTTGCAGCCCGGCAAAATAATGATGACAAGAATATGATGACAAAGAACCTGAAAATTGACCGGACAATTGCGCTGTTAAAGCGCATGGCTTTTCTTGTTGTCCTGGTAGCAACGGGCGTGGCGTTTGTAAATTCTGCGACCAATGCAGAGGTCAAGGTTCGCTCGTACTACAAGGGATCAAAAACCGAAAGTTCTGTGGGCGGCAAAAAAGGGTCTGGTGGCAGTAGCCGGAAAGGCACCAAAACCAGAGATGGAGAGCAACGCCCCGGCAATCGTCCGCCCCCGGACAAGGATTTTGAGCCCGGCGAAGTTCTGATCAGCAATCCACCAGGTGGCTTCGAAGACAAAATCAAGAAGCTTGGATTTTCCATCATTGAACGTGTGCAGATGAAGGAAATCAAAATGGATATCTGGCGCCTGAAAACGCCAAAGGGCATGACCGTGCCGGATGCCATCAAACTTATTGGCCGACGTTTCCCGGGGGCGACTGTCGACGCCAATCACCGCTTTGATCTGTCTGCCGGAAAAAAAGGTGTCTTCCCGCAAAAAGCCATTGGCTGGTCCAAGGTCAAGGCCCGTTGCGGACGAGGTGTTCGAATTGGCATGGTTGATTCCGGTGTTGACCTCACCCACCCGGCTTTGCAAAAGCAAAAGATCAAATACAAGTCCTTCCACGATCCAAAGAACAATCCGGCATCTGCTACTCACGGCACGGCAATCGCAGCGATGCTGATTGGCAAGACCATGTCCAATGGCTGGTCCGGTTTGTTGCCGGGTGCAGAGTTATTCGCCGCCAACATGTTTGAAATTAATGCCCAGGACAAGACCGTTGGGAACAGCGTTGCCTTGCTGAAAGGCATCAATTGGCTGGCCAAACAAAAAGTCCACGTTATCAATCTGAGCATCGCCGGTGCCGACAACAAGATGTTCCGGAACGCGACCAAATTCGCCCGCAAGAAGGGTGTCATTCTGGTGGCCTCGGTTGGCAACTGGGGATACAAGAAAAAACCAGCTTACCCCGCAGCTTATCCTGATGTTGTTGCGGTAACGGCAATCAGCGGCAAGCGCGCGATCTATTCCATGGCTAACCAGGGAAAATATGTCGACTTTTCAGCACCAGGTGTGAATGTCTGGACGGCTGTTCCAGGTGGTGGAAAAGTACAAACCGGAACTTCCTTTGCAACACCCTTTGTATCGGTTCTTGTGGGTCTGGATGTGGCGCGAGGGGTGAAGCCGATACCCAACAAACTGCGTAAAATAATGCGAAAACGTATCATAGATCTGGGGGCAGTTGGTCGCGACAGCGTTTACGGCTGGGGCCTTATTAATCACAAAAGAACCTGTATGTCCTGATAGCCCAGGGCGTTTCAGATGACCATCTTCGCTGTTTGTTCCCATTTTACAATCATTTAATATATAAAAACTGGCAATTTCAGCGAACACAAACGTTGAAAATCTTGCCAATCAAGCTCATATTAAGACAAGCCAGATGATCGGCGGTTTCGGGGAAGGGACCTTCGCTATTTTTCGTCTGGATAATAGGGGTTGGTTTATATTCTCTCTGGGAGGCAACTTTGAATACATTACTTAAAAGTACACTTGTCGTAGCTGGTGCAGCAGTATTGCTGTCAGCGTGTTCGACACCTGATTACGGCGCGATTATGGCAATGAAGCCAAATACGGCATTCGCACGCGCCCTGAAACTGGAATATGCAAATCTGGTTGAAGAAGAAATCGGCGAAGTCGATTGGGGCAATGCAAATCTGTTTGCAGAAAAAGCAATGGCAGCTGGCAATAACCAACAGGTTCTGCCGGAAGAACTGGCAGCACATGAGCGTCTGCCCGCTGATTCACTGCCTGATCTCGAATCAGCCCGTTATTGGCTGACCTCTGTATTGAGGGATGGTGCCCGTTTGCGCGCCGCCTATGATGTTGGCAAGGCCCAGGCAATGTTTGATTGCTGGGTAGAAGAGCAGGAAGAAAACCATCAACCTGCAGATATCGCTCGCTGCCGTCATGCATTTGAGATGGCAATGAACAGTGTTGATAATACTCTTTATGCGCCAAAGCCAATGGCACCTGCACCAATGGCTAAAGCGGCACCTGCTCCAAAGGCAAAACCTGCGCCCAAGAAAATGGCGATGCCTGCACCGATCCCTGGACCGTTCATTGTCTACTTCGACTTTGACAGCGCCAAGGTTGCCGGTGACGGAGAAAAAGTCATCGTTCGTGCCGTTCGCGCAGCCCAGACCAGGACTTCTGGTCCAATCGTCTTGCGTGCCCACACCGATATGGCTGGCAAAAACCGCTACAACGCGATCCTTTCAGGAAATCGTGCGAAGGCAGTTATTGCAGCGCTTGAAAACTGGGGTATTGCTGGATCGCGCATCAGTGTCATGGCTGTTGGCGAAGAAGAGCCAGCAATCAGAACTTCTGATGGCGAGCGTGAAAGCCTGAACCGACGTGTGGTTATCACTCTGAAGTAAGATATCCATGTGAAATCAAGGCGGTGCCCTGAACGGGGTGCCGCCTTTTTTTTTGTCAAATCATCCAAAGCGATTTGACTTGAACTGATTATGCCTTAATGCAGGCTACCTGATTTTGGTGGATTTTGGTCCATGGGGCGAGGCGGCGGTGTTGTCATCGGCCCTGCATGATGATGCACCATGCACCAGCGGGTGTTTTCCAGCACAAAAGCATTTGTGACTGACAGCGCGTTCCCGTCAATCAGTTCGTGACAGGTCACAAGGGCAAAGCCGTCATAGGCATGGGCGACAGGATTCCAGCATTCAATCTGGTTATCCTTGCCGTTGGCGAGGATCGCTCGCCAACTTTCAATAACGACGTCACGGCCATTCAGGACAGTCCAGCCGGGATGCGTACACAAGACATCGAATTCCCGGGCCCATAAATTATCCATGGCCTCAAAATCACTATTGGCAAAGGCCAGATAAAAAGCCTCATTGGCAAACAGAACTTCTTGCAGGACGGGGCTGATCAATACCGGACTGCTCATCCTGTCCCTCGTGAAAAATTCAGATTATGGTTTAACAAATTTGAAAACCTCTTGTCTGTTCCGAAAAAGGGATATCACGGTGTAAGCTGGATCACCAGCCAACAGCCACTGTAATTGCAGCCAGGGTTATTCCGTCAATCCGGGAAACGCCCAGATCAAAAGTCCAATATGTTTTACCATTTTGTATCAAAAGTCTTTTCCCCCTTGCTTGATCCAGGCAACTTCTTGTTGTTCGTGTTGCTGGCAGGGGTGATCCTGATGTGGACACGTTTCGCGAAGATCGGCCGTATCATGGCGGGTACAGCTGTCGCCGGTTTTCTGATCATAGCAATGCTACCGCTCGGAAACTGGTTGATCACACCCCTGGAAAACCGCTTTGCAGCAAGCGTAAGCGCGCCTGCCAAAGTAGATGGCATCATTGTCCTGGGTGGTGCCGCGCAAAGTTTTCTAACCTCCAAACGTAACCAGCTGTCCCTGAATGCCAACGCCGAACGACTAACCGAATTCATAACCCTGGCAAGAAGATATCCATCCGCCAGACTTGTATTTACGGGTGGCTCTTCCGCCCTCAGGGGATCGGTTGTCAGTGAAGCCGACGTTGCCGAGAAGCTGTTCAATAATCTTGGACTGCCATCAAGCCGAATTCATTTTGAACGCAATGCCCGCAATACATGGGAAAACGCACAAAAAACATACCCCGTGATCAAGCCACATGCAGACGAAGTCTGGTTGCTCGTGACATCTGCCCGACATATGCCGCGGGCCATGGGCGTATTTCGTCAAACGGGATGGGCCGTTCAACCCTGGCCTGTTGATTACAGGACGGGCGGCGAGATCGGTTTCGGGCTTCGGTTTAACCTGCGTGCTGGTCTTACGGGTTTTTCAGAGGCAATCCGCGAATGGACCGCCCTGGTTGTCTATTTCATACTTGAGCGGACGGCGGATTTATTTCCTGTACCATGACGACAAATGGCGGATTTATTTGGCTCATGCGTTGCGACAGATACATCTGATGTGGCACTTATAGGTAAAGGTCACTGCTCAAAGTGATCGTCCTGTTTTTTGGGGGAATTTGTGGGTATTAAATCAGTAATAAAGGCCGGACTGGCTGTCGCAATCATATTCCAGGCCAGCAGTCTGATGGCGGCGTCGGCGCAGGCTCAGACACAGAAGTTTTCTGACTGGGTTGAGGGTGTCCGCAAGGATGCTACCGAACGCGGAGTCGACAAGGCAATCTTTGATACCGCCTTCAAGGGTGTAAAACCTATACCCCGTATTATCGAGCTGGATCGCAAACAGCCGGAATTTACCCTGACCTTCAAGCAATATCTCAGTCGTGTGGCATCCGGCGTGCGGATCAAAAAGGGACGGCAGAAACTGGCCGAGAACCGAAAGGAACTGGAGGAAGTCGGCAAGAAATTTGGGGTGCAACCAAGGTTCATCGTCGCACTCTGGGGTATTGAGACCGATTTCGGCAGGATCAGTGGTGGCTTTAATGTAATCACAGCGCTGGCAACGCTGGCGTATGATGGGCGTCGCAGTAAGTATTTTCGCGGTGAATTGTTGAATGCGCTGGAAATTCTCGATCAGGGCCATGTCAAACACAAGGACATGACGGGTTCGTGGGCCGGTGCCATGGGGCAATGCCAATTCATGCCCTCGAGCTTCAAGGCCTATGCTATTGACGCGGATGGCGATGGCCGACGTGATTTGTGGGGCACCAAAGCGGATGTATTTGCCTCTGCAGCCAATTATCTCTCAAGTGTGGGCTGGAACGACGATCAAACCTGGGGCCGGGAAGTCACGCTACCGGAAAACTTCGATCTCTCTGTGGCGGACAAGGGTGCCAGGGCAAAAGGCAGCAAGGGTTTGTTGCTTTCCGAATGGCAATCCCGTGGTGTCAGACGAGCAGACGGAACAAATTTACCCAGCCGCAAGCTGAAAGCATCTCTTGTGCTGCCAGCAAAGGGCAAATCCAGTCCGGCTTATCTTGTGTACGGGAATTATCGTTCAATCCTGCACTGGAACCGGTCTACCTATTTTGCCCTGACTGTTGGCTATCTGGCTGACCGCATCGGCGACATCAAATAAGGAAAACCTTCCAAAATCTTACGTAATATCAACCTGCCGAATGCTTTCGGGAAAACAAGTTTGAATGATAGCATTCAAGGGGTCCAAAAACACTACATCTTCGGTTATGATGCGCCATCTCTACAAGATAAAGGTATTCCAAGGCCATGTTGATATCCGGGGGAAACGCTTCAAAATGACCGTGAATAGTCCCGGAAAGGACATTTTCAGGAAGCAAACAATTGTCCTGTTCAGTCTTTGCGCACTGGTTTTAACCGGATGCGCCGAGACGCAACTGGCGATCCATGCGGCCAAGTCGGTCGTCAATTCCCAAATCCCTGCGAAAACACCTGGTAAGACTGATCCCGGCGGCGTTCCTGGTAAAAGCCCGGATGGTGCACCGATTGGCACTGGTGGCGTTTATAAGGTCGGTCAGCCCTATGAAGTACAGGGTGTGCGCTATTATCCGCAGGAGGACCCGGACTACAACAAGACCGGTATTGCCTCATGGTATGGCGAACCCTTTCATGGACGACGCACGGCAAACGGCGAAATCTATGACATGAACGACCTGACGGCAGCGCATAAAACGCTGCCGATGCCTGTTTATGTCAGGGTTACCAACCTGGAAAATGGCCGGGCACTGGTTTTACGGGTGAATGACCGGGGGCCATTTGTAAACGGTCGCATCATCGATATTTCCCGACGCGGGGCACAGTTGCTCGGGTTTGACAGGCAAGGCACAGCCAAGGTCAGGGTTGAAGTCGTGGCCCCACCTCGCGATCAAAACCGCGTTCTGGCACGATCAAAAATCACAGACGAAGAACGACAGGCCGTCAAAGCCGTCCCGCAAGGCGAGGTTTCGGTTGAAGAATTGCCTCCCCCGGCGGGTGTGGAAGCTTCTCCCGTACAGCAGGCACAAAATACAGCCTCCGCTGGTCCGGTTTCGCCGTCTGAAGGTGTGAAGCAAACTGTTGTAAGTGGAAATCCGAACGTATTCATTCAGGCCGGTGCCTTTCGCCTCTATGAAAATGCTTTGAAACTACGCGCCCAACTCAACGGTGTTGGCCCGACTGAAATTACGTCCGTGCGTGTTGATGGCCAGGAATTCTTTCGTGTGCGTATTGGGCCCATGGATTCGGTTGAAATCGCAGACCAGACACTGGATGGCATGATCGACAGCGGATATAAACTGGCCAGGATCGTAATAGACTGAGATAATTGATTTTGCCCGCACGTATATTGGCGTGTGGCAAACTTCAGCTGCAAGGGTTGAGAGACAAGTTATGAACAAGCATCTGAAAAAGTTGATGGCAACCGGTTTTGCGTCTGGTGCAATAGCGCTGGGCTCGATGGTTTTGTCGTCAACTTCCGCACTGGCATTTGAGACAGCTGCCAAATACGCCATTTTGGTGGACCAGCAAACCGGACGGGTACTGCTGGAAAAGGATGCAGACACCGCCATGGCACCTGCGTCCATGAGCAAGCTGATGACCGTGCTGATGTTGTTCGAACGATTAGGCGACGGCAGCCTATCGATGGATGATACATTCCCTGTCAG
The DNA here is from genome assembly GCA_018654745.1 of Alphaproteobacteria bacterium. GTDB lineage: Bacteria > Pseudomonadota > Alphaproteobacteria > UBA2966 > UBA2966 > JABILA01. Next base: position 15,286 of record JABILA010000038.1, on the reverse strand, counting down.
CGAAAAAGCCTGGCGTATGGGCGGATCAAAGATGTTTGTTGGCGTGAACACGCGTGTGCCGGTCAAGGATTTGCTGCGCGGTATCGTCGTTCAGTCCGGCAACGATGCCTGCATTGTCGTGGCTGAAGGCCTGGCCAGCAGCGAAGCCGCTTTCGCCGATCAAATGACTGCGCGGGGCAAAGAGATTGGTTTGGAAAACAGCATTTTCGCCAATGCAACGGGCTGGCCGGATCCTGGCCAGCGCATGTCCACACGCGATCTGGCTTCGGTTGCCAAACAATTGATTGAAAAATTCCCCCAATATTACCCGATTTTTGCCGAAAAAACCTTTACATACAACGGGATACGCCAGGGCAATCGTAACCCGCTTTTGTATCGCTATGACGGGGCCGATGGTTTGAAAACCGGTCATACAGAAGAATCCGGTTATGGCCTGGTCTCATCTGCAACGCGCAAGGGTCGCAGGCTGGTGCTGGTGGTGAACGGATTGACCAGTGTAAAACAGCGCTCTCGCGAATCAGAAAGACTTCTGGATTGGGGCTTTCGTGAATTTGGAAACTACGATTTGTTCCGCGCTGGCGACAAGGTTGTTGATGCGGCGGTCTGGCTCGGATCAGAAGGCAAGGTCCCGCTGGTCATTGAAAATGACATGACCCTGACGCTTGCGCGCAAGGCCAGAAGGAAAATGAAGGTCAGCATCGAACTGATCGAGCCAGTACCGGCACCCATCACAAAAGGTCAGCAAGTCGGAGAAATCATTATCCGGGCACCTGAAACCGACGAAATCAGAGTACCATTGTTGGCAGGAAGTGATGTTGCGCAACTCGGTCTGTTTGGTCGTCTGGGGGCAGCATTTGAATATCTGGCCTGGGGTGCCCCGGCGAAGTGACCTCTGACACCCCACGAAAAGGCCGGTTCATCACCCTTGAGGGCGGCGAGGGGGCAGGGAAAACCACCCAGATCAACCGTTTGAAAGATGCCCTGACGAAACGCGGCTTTGATGTATTGACGACCCGCGAACCCGGTGGCTCCGAAGGGGCCGAACAAATCCGCCATCTGTTAGTGAACGGCGATGTCGCCCGTTGGGATTCGATGACCGAAACGCTGCTGCATTATGCGGCCCGGCGGGACCATGTAGAAAAGGTTATCCGTCCGGCCCTGGAGCAGGGAACCTGGGTAATTTCAGACCGATTTGCAGACTCGACGATGGCCTACCAGGGTTATGGACATGGCCTTGATCTAACCGTAATAAACGGCATTTACAAACTGGTTTTAGGTGAATTTTCAACAGACTTAACGGTTATTCTTGATCTTGATACTGAAGAAGGTTTGAAGCGGGCAAATTCACGCGCCGAGGGTGAAGATCGATATGAGCGAATGGATATCGAATTTCACCAGAAACTTCGGCAGGGTTTTCTTGAAATAGCCCGGACATCGCCACAGCGCTGCGCCGTTATCGATGCAAGCAGTGATGCTGATACCGTGTTCAATGCCTTGTGGGACGTAATCAGCAACCGTTTATCAGAAGTCTGAAAGCTATCAGACCAGAAACAATCCCGGGATTCGATTTTGATCATGGCAACTCAGGAAGATAACGAGGAAGACCATCCATTTGCGCCCTGGCGAAATTTGTCTTTGTCGGGCCACGGTGCAGCTGAAAGCACTTTTCTCAAAGCCTGGAATTCAGGACGCATGCCTCATGCCTGGCTTGTCACAGGGCCCAAGGGTGTCGGCAAATCGACATTTGCCTATCGTTGTGGGCGGTTTGTATTGGCGCAAAACGGCAAAGACCAGGAAGCAGGCCTGTTTGGCGCACCTCCACCCCCTGAAACGCTCGAAATTCCGGAGGATGATCCTGTCGTGCCCCTTGTTGCGCAACAGGGACATCCCAGTCTGCGTCGCATAGCGCGTTCCTGGGACGACAAGAGTAAGAAAACCAGAGGCGAAATCGTTGTTGATGATGTGCGTAAAGCCATCAAGATTTTCAATGTGACAGCAGGCGAGGGGGCCTGGCGAATTGTTATTGTCGATGCTGTCGACGAAATGAACCCCAATGCGGCCAATGCATTGCTGAAAACCCTTGAAGAGCCGCCGGAACGCTCCTTGTTGATCCTGATTGCCCACAATCCCGGCCGCTTGCTGCCAACCATCCGTTCACGCTGTCGCACTTTGCCCCTGAAACCACTGGATGAGCATGACGTTGCTAATTTGTTGGCCCAACGGGCAGTGGATGCTGATCAACAAGGCCTGCTATCCCTGGCACGATTGGCAGACGGCAGTCCTGGCAAGGCATTGGACTTGATGGAAAGCGGCGGTCACGGCATTTATGAAGACCTTATTGGATTGTTGAAGCCATTACCTGATCTCGATATTCCGGCGTTACACAAGTTTGCTGACCGGATGGCGCGGAAAGACGCTGCAGACCAGGCCCGGGCTTTCATGGCGTTGCTGGACTGGTGGCTGGCCCGGATGATCCGTCATGCGGCACTGGGGCAAGTACCGGCAGACATTGTCAGTGGCGATGGACAGTTATCGCAAAGCCTTGCAGCCCGTCGAAGCCTTGATCAATGGATTGAGGTGTGGGAAAAGATAACCCGCCTCGCCACCAGGGCAGACAGCGTCTATCTCGATCGTAAACAAGTGCTGTTAAACGTCTTTTCCATGTTGGAGAAAGCGGCCCGGGCCTGATCTTCGCAAGACCGGTGTCATGGCGCTTAATCAGAAACGGACCGGCATGCCTGAGCTCAAAAATTATTACATCACGACGCCCATCTATTACGTCAATGATGCCCCGCATATCGGGCACGCCTATACGACACTGGCGTGCGATGTGTTGGCGCGCTTCAAACGTCTGGATGGCTACAATGTGAATTTCCTGACCGGCACAGATGAGCATGGTCAGAAAGTCGAAAAATCAGCGGCAGCAGCAGGCAAGGACCCGCAGACTTTTACGGACGAAGTTTCTCAAAACTTTCGCGACCTGCTCGGTGCCATGAACTTCAGCAATGATGATTTCATTCGCACCACAGAGGCACGCCACACCAAGGCAGCCCAGGCGATCTGGAAGGCTTTGGAAGAAGCTGGCGATATCTATCTCGATAACTACGCAGGCTGGTACTCGGTTCGCGACGAAGCCTTTTACAGTGAAGACGAACTGGTCAAAGGTGCTGATGGCAAAAAACTGGCACCAACTGGTGCCGAAGTCGAATGGGTGGAAGAGCCAAGTTATTTTTTCCGGCTTTCAGCCTGGGGCGACAAATTATTGGCGTTCTATGATGCCAACCCGGATTTCATCCTGCCAGAAACCAGGCGCAATGAAGTTGTCAGTTTTGTCCGCGGCGGATTGCGCGATTTGTCAGTTTCCCGCACCAGTTTCAACTGGGGTGTGCCGGTACCTGGTAACGAAGACCACATCATGTATGTCTGGCTGGACGCACTGACCAACTACATCACGGCCGTCGACTATCCGGATACAAACAGTGAAAAATACCAGATATTCTGGCCTGCTGACGTGCATATGGTTGGCAAGGATATCCTGCGCTTCCACGCCGTCTATTGGCCGGCATTTCTAATGGCCGCCGGTTTGGAGGCACCAAAGCGGGTATTTGCCCATGGCTGGTGGACCAATGAAGGTGAAAAGATTTCAAAATCAACAGGCAATGCGATTGATCCTCTGGACCTGATTGCGGAGTTCGGTCTGGATCAGGTGCGCTATTTCCTGATGAGGGAAGTGCCTTTTGGCAATGACGGCGATTATTCCCGCACGGCGATGATTCAGCGCACCAATGCGGATCTGGCCAATGATTTTGGCAATCTTTCCCAGCGCGTTCTCTCCATGGTCTTCAAGAATTGCGATGCAGCGATCCCTGCACCGCAAGCCTTTACAGACGAAGACAACACCATGCTTCAGCAATCTTATGACCTGCTGGACAAGTTGCGGACGGAATATGATCGCCAGGGCATTCATCGTGCCCTTGAGGCGCAGTGGCGTGTTGTGGCTGAAGCCAATCGCTATGTGGATGCACAGGCGCCTTGGGGTTTGAAGAAAACCGATCCAGAACGTATGGGAACAGTGTTGTATGTCCTGGCTGAGGTTATCCGTAACCTGGCGATCCTTGCCCAACCGATTGTGCCGGGCTCTGCAGCCAAGATACTTGATCAGCTCCAGCAGTCAGAAGAGGCGAGGGGGTTTGATACCATTGGTGCATCAGGAGCCCTTGTGGCAGGAACACCTTTGGACAAGCCGGAACCTGTTTTCCCCAGATTTGTTGAACCGGACTGACGTCACCAGAATTTCGGCGAACATCAGTCCGGGCTCAAATCCTGTTTAACTCAGGCTGCCTTGATGTTGGTCAGGAACTGCTCGACTTCAGTTCGCAACCCCTGGAAACGGTCAGACAATTGCTTGGATGCGTTCAACACATCGGTTGAAGCTTCCCCGGTTTGTTCCGAACCACTTTTCACCGTTACGATACTGGTGGAAACATTTTCAGTGCCTTTGGCTGCTTCCTGAACGCTTCTGCTGATCTCAATTGTGGCATCTCCCTGCTTCTCGACGGCGGAGGCTATTGAGGTTGCAATCTCGTTCATTTCCCGAATTGTTGCACCGATGCCATCAATGGCCGTGACAGCCTTGCCAGTGGTTCCCTGAATGGAACTGATCTGGGCGCCAATATCCTCGGTCGCCTTGGCAGTCTGGCTGGCCAGATTTTTGACTTCCGACGCGACGACAGCGAATCCCTTACCCGCTTCTCCGGCACGGGCGGCTTCAATAGTTGCATTCAACGCCAGCAGATTGGTTTGCTCGGCAATATCGTTGATCAAGCTGACAACCTCACCAACACGCTCGGCTGCAACAGACAGCTCGCGAATGGTTTTGTTCGTACTGTCCGCGTCCTCAACGGCCTTGCCAGAAATTTCCGAGGAATGGGTAACCTGTCGACTGATCTCGCTGATCGAAGCAGACAATTCATCAGCAGCACTCGCCACGGATTGCACACTTGTGGTCGCCTGGTCGGCAGCACCGGCAACATTGACACTTTCGCCAAGTGTTTGACGTGCAATTTCATGCATGGAATTCGCTGAGGTTTGCATTTCAGATGATTGCTCTGAAAATGCACTCAGCGTATTTTCAACCGTTTCACCGAAGCCACTTGTGAGGCTATCGATACGCGCCTGCCGCGCTTCACGTTCTTCGATCAGATTACGCTCCTGTTCGCGCTCCTGTTCCGATTTTTGTTCGCGGTCCTGGCGATTGATTTCTTCTTCCCGTTCCAGACGAACACGCTCAACGGCATTGTCCCGGAAGACCTGCACGGCCCGTGCCATATCACCCATTTCATTTTTGTCATTGGCCTGAGCGAGGTGAATATCGGTATCTCCTTCCGCCAGGCTTTTCATTGTCACGATCATGCCGTTAACCGGACGGACAATTCTGAAAATAATGACCCAGATAGAAAGTGATATCAGTAAGACGGAAGAACCTATGGCCACAAACAGAATGACCAGGGAAAGCTGCTCACTTGATTGCAGGGCAACGTTCAACTGCTGTCGCTTGTCGCCGCTTTGACCGGAAATTTCATTAAGCAGGGTCTTGAAGCCCTGCAGGGCAGGTTTGTCACTGATCTTGACCCTCTTGTCGATTTCTTCAGGTGTTTTGCCCTGACGCGCCAAGGGTTCGATAACCGCAAGGTTTTTTGTATAGAGCGAAATAACACCTGAAATATTATCCAGGGCCTTTTGTTCATCGTTGGTCACACCAAGACCGCGGTATTCCTTGATCGCCTGCTGTGCTTTTTCGGCGGCAGACACGACTTTGGCAATCCGTGGCTGATCCTGTCGAAGTACATAGTTCTTAAACTGATGGATCATGCCGCCAAAGCCCATGGACGTTCTCATCCGCGACAGAATTTCTGTTTTGGTATCGCTTTCCTTGCCAAACTGTCTTTGGCGCGCCACGGATTCAACCAGGGTCGCGATACCAGTAATGGCCGGTTTGTCATCGATCTTTACCTTGCCATCAATTGCCGTCGCTTTCGCGCTGAACTGCGCCAGATTTTGAATGGTATCCAGATTTGAAAGATACAACGCGACGACACCCCGAATGTCGGACAAGGCTTTTCTTTCCACATCGTCGACACCTGCATTTTCATAGGATTGCAGGGAGGACATTACGCCACCAGCGGCGTCATAAATTTTGCGTAATCGATTGTTGTCATGCCTCAGGACGTAATTCTTGAACTGATGGATCATGCCACCGTAACCAAGTTCGGTAACCAGCGAATCAATCGCCCGGGCCTTAACAGAAGATTCGTCCTGATATTGCCTCCAGGTCGTATCTACGATGTTGATTTTATCGCTGATTAGAAATGCACATACAGCAAAAACTGCACCTGAGAGGGTAAGTACTGCTACGAGAATTGATCCCAGTGTGCGAATACGCAATGAACTCATTAAATTACTCCTGTTTGTACCACTGAAGAGATACACCTGATCCCGATATCAGGGTTTCGAATGACCCTGGATAACCACAGTATTATTACGGTAAATTATTTCTGCTGAATGTCAGAAATGAGGAAACAGGTTTCTGGGATGTAACAATTTCGTACTGGAATACCCGAATGCTCACATATCGTTGAGTTATCCCCTCCATCAAGTAGTTGATGGGTAGTCCAGTGGTGGTACGCATGAAATATATTTCTATTACATTCATTTCGATGTTTTTTTTGGATACGTATCCGGCTCATTTACAGCAAACACTTTGTCTTCTCCTAAAGGCGAGGTAATGCTGACCTATTTTCACGGCAGTGGATTGACGCTCGAGAGTGAACCAGGTGAGGGGACGTCAGCGATTGCGACCTTCTCTGCAGAACGTCTGGTTCCAGTGGATCTGGCGGTGCGAGGGCAAAGTGAGACTTCGCAGCAGCCTGGTGTTGTACCAGGATTGGCCGCTGTTGATCCGGGGACTGTCTGACAGGCCAATAATTTGTTCTGGTGATAGTCGCATCAACGGCCCCGGCAGTGTAATCTCCCTGCGAAAACAACTATTCACATTCATTTTCAGACAAGTTCAAGGTTTATTTGATGCTGGTTGATTCCCATTGTCATCTTGATTTCAAGGATTTCGCGGACGAGCTCGATGACATCATTGAGCGTGCGAGAGCGCGTGGCGTTCGTCGCATGCTGACGATATCAACACATCTGGACAAGTTCCCCGGCGTGCGCGACATCGCAGAACGCTACGATGATGTCTATTGTTCGGTCGGCGTTCATCCTCATGAGGCTGAACATCATATTGGCCTGGCGAAAGATCAACTGATCGAACTCAGCCAACACAAAAAGGTCGTTGCCATTGGTGAAACAGGCCTCGATTATTTCTATGAACACAGCCCGCGTCAGGCACAGAAAGATTGCTTCCGGGCCCACATCCAGGCGGCAAGGGAAACCGGCCTGCCCGTGATCGTCCATACCCGCGATGCCGACGACGATACCCTGGAAATTTTGACCGACGAAATGGAGAAGGGGGCTTTCAGCGGCCTCATTCACTGTTTCAGCAGTAGCCTGGAACTTGCCGAAAAATCTGTCGAAATGGGATTACTGATTTCGATATCCGGCATTGTGACGTTCAAAAAAGCCGTGGAATTGCAAGATGCCGTTAAACAGTTACCGCTTGCTTCCTTATTGGTGGAGACCGACGCACCTTTCCTGGCACCTATCCCACATCGTGGTAAACGTAATGAGCCTTCCTACGTTGCCGATACGGCCGCCCGGGTTGCCCAAATCAAGGGCGTGGAAGAAAGCGAACTTCATCGCATAACAGGTGATAATTTTTTCCGCCTGTTCTCGAAGGTTCCTGCACCCACATGACACGTGTAACCATTCTTGGATGCGGCGCCTCTGGTGGTGTGCCCCGTATTGGTAATGACTGGGGCACTTGCGACCCGACAGAGAGCCGAAATCAAAGACTGCGCTCCTCGATCGTTGTTGAAGAAGGCGTGAACAGGGTTCTGATCGATACGACGCCGGATTTAAGACAGCAACTACTCGCCAGCGGATTTTCCGAATTCGATGCTGTCCTGTATACCCATGCACACGCTGACCACGCACACGGCATCGATGACATGCGCACCTTGTTACGTATTAACGGTCATGCCTATCCGGTTTACGCCAGTGCGGCGACCTACAAAATGTTGAAGCGGAACTTTGCCTACGCATTCGCGACAGAAGACAAATTGTACAAGCCCTTTTTCCTGGATCATGAATTGGACGGTGATTTCCGGATTGGCGAGCTGGATATTCACCCCTATGAGCAAGACCACGGGCACATGCCGTCAACCGGCTTTCGAATAGGCAACATTGCCTATTCAACGGACCTGATCAATTTGCCACCGCAAGCACTGGAAGTTCTGGAAGGGATCGATACCCTGATCGTTCAGGCGCTGCGACCGCAACCGCATCCAACCCATGCGCACCTTGATCTGTCGCTGGAGTGGATTGAAAAGATAGCGCCACGACGTGCAGTCCTCACACACATGAACCACGAGATGGACTATGCAACCTTGTGCAAACAACTGCCTGACGGGGTCGAACCGGCCTATGACGGTATGGTGATCGAGGTCGACTAAAACAAAGAGCCAACCCCGGGTGTAACCGGAATTGGCTCGTCAGATTTGTTGCCTTTATCTTGATCGGCTACATCAATGATCACCGCCACAGGAGTGGCAAGTATTGGTGTGCAGTCCAGGCTGCCCGACACAGGCACCAGTCCAGAAACCAGCATCATCGTTACAGTATTTGGGTTCACCACCGACCATTTCCGCAAACAGGTGATGCCAGTTCTGGCAAATATCCAGTTCTGTCTTCACCCACTTCAGGGGATCTTTTGCATAGTGGTCCCAATAGTCACCCTTCACATTGATGCCGGGAACGGCAGGGATCCAGCTTTCCTGCAACCACAAGTCCGGATCATGCCACTTGCCGTGTTTTTGTGCCATTTTCTGAATTTCGGGCGCATCGAGCGCGGTCAGGCGGCCTTTTTCGATGACCATTTCATTTTGTCCGGCGATTTCAGCATAGTAATCCGGGAAGTAGAGATGCAAATGCCAGTGACCGACTTTCAACCCTTCGCGGGCTGCGCGTCGTTCATCCATGGATGAAATGATAGTCCCGAAGCCCATGTGAATAACGCCGGAACGAACACGTTCATACAAACAGTTCACAAACCCGGACGGGAAGTCCTTGCGCGGCCGGTGAATATGCGGATTGGTGCCGATAGAAGCTTCCCACCAATGCATCAAGCCTTTGCCAGGCATGCCTGGATACTGCTGGTCATCCGTCTCGGCCATGATGGCTCGAAGCTTGTCACCAAAATCACCACCCTCGTTGATTTCAGTAATTTTACTGTTTTCAACAATCAGCTGGGTCCAGTCAACGGGCGCAATATGGTTGGTGGTACCGGCAATGACTCCATTTCCGTCTTCCTTGCCAGGCAGGAAAATCCACGGGCGACCAGTTACGTGACCGGGTAAATATGTATGGGCGAAGTGAGGATTGTCCGTCCAGGTTTTGGAGATCAGCTCCCAGTTATAATATTCCCGCTTCTTGTCATAATATTCCGCATGGTTGGTAAATGAGATATCGGTACCTTCGGGGTCCGTAATCCTGACGCGGTCCGCCTGGCGTACGCGCTTCCATGTATATTCATCAATAGCCTGTAACAGCTCATACGGCATGGCGTGAGCAGGGGAGGCTAGTATTTCTGGCGTGATGAACGGCATCCGCTGAATTTTGACAAAATCGTCGACCAGGATGGGGCCACCATACCCCCACAGCAGTTTGTCATAATTCTGGTCTTTGGCGATCTGGTCCCAGGCATCCATCCATTCAACAAGTTCCTGGGTTCTGTTCAGGTAATATTCGACTTCATCAGCACCAACCCATTCCTTGATTGGCCCCTTGTCGACACGCATGATTTCGTATTTGCATTTGTATTTTTCGAGAATTCTCTGGCAGGCTTCGACTACCATTTCGCTGTGCCAGTTATCAACGCGAAGCAAAACACGCTCGCCTGGTTTCAGGTCCCAGGCTGCGTGAAGTCCCTGGTTGTAAGGCCGATTTGCCACAACATCGAGGTATGGCAGCAAATGATCTGCGCTCTCGACTTCGATGTAAGGCGGGCACCGTGGCATTTTTTGGCCCAACAATGGCGGTTCATCAAATTTTGGAAAGCCTTGAACACCAATTGGGCGGGGTTTGTTTTGCATGAATGAGATCCTTTACGAAATATATTGCATGCAATATTGGTAATAGTATAAGATTTATGTCAACTATTTTAATAATAATTCTATAATTCCATGCAATATACAGGTTATATAAGGTAATTTTGGTTATGGAATGAAGAAAGTACTTGTTTTCATTCATCTAAATAAAAGCGAAACAAATGACAACACGGCAACAGATAGCAACGACCCAGCTGCGGGAACTGGTTTTATCGGGTGAATTTGCGCCCGGAGACTGGTTGCGTGAACAAACTGTATCTGAACGGCTGGGCACATCGCGCACACCAGCCAGGATTGCCTTGCAAATCCTCGAGCAGGAAGGGCTGCTCCAGTTTCACCCCAACCGTGGATTTTGTGTCGAACAATTCACCCTGCGCCAGATCAGTGACGCTGTTGATTTACGCGGTGTTCTTGAAGGCATGGCTTGTGAACTGGTTGCCAAATCTGGCTTGTCAAAACCGAGCACCAGTGATTTGGGGCGTTGCGTCAAAAAGGGGCGGAAAATAGTCGAAAGCGGTACTTTTGGGCCTGAGGATGCAGATAACTGGGCCATACTGAACCGCGAATTTCACCAGTTAATTGTCGATGCCAGTAAAAATGACGCCCTGATATCGACGTTGGCCTTTAACGACAGAATTCCTCTGGCCTCCGCAGGTGCAATATTTTTCTATTCTCAGAATTTTGATCTCGCGATCCCGATGTTACGCGAATCACAACGGGATCACGAAGGTATTCTGGAGGCAATTGTGGCACGTGACAGTGGTCGTGTCGGCCATTTGATGCGAGAACACGCAAGAAGCAGCAGGAACAACAAAATTCATTTTTTGCGTGACATCAAGTCCGACAAAATCCTTGATTCTATTCCCGGATCAAAGCTCGTCGTTCATTGATCAGGACCGGAATTGTATGAACTGTTGAGGGCAGGGAGCGCCTTTCCGGTGAACCGTTTCATTATTTATTGAGCGATGTCTTCTGTCTCATCGGGCCTGGCCCCCAGATTTCGTTCCTTGGGCAATATCAAGGTGAATAGCGAACCTTCATTTACGGTACTTTCGACTGTTATATACCCCCCATGAAGTTCAGCCAGCCGGGCTGACAAGGACAAACCAAGCCCCGTACCCGATTCACCGCGCAACCCGTGAGCCATGGATTGTTCGAACGGCTGAAATACTTTCTCGATGTCTTCCTTTGGAATACCAACACCTGTGTCCCTGACAGCCAGCATGACGGTCTGGTTTTCGGGAACGTCGACGATAAGTTCAACAACACCACCGGCGGGTGTGAATTTCAGCGCATTGGAGAGCAAATTCAGCAGAATCTGGCGAATTTTTTGCTCATCTGCCCGGATCAATGGCACTGCGGAACGTGATGTTGCCTTGATTTCTATGCCAGCTTCGCGTGCCAGAGAGCCAACCATAGGCAAAACACCGTTCACCAGCTCTTCGATATCCACCGTTGTCTCGGTTAACGTGACCGTCCCGGATTCTGCCTTTGAATGATCCAGCATTTTCGTGATCAACTCTAACAAGTGGTTTCCACTCTCGTGAATGACCGATACATATTCCTTGTATTGGTCATTGTTAAGAGGACCAAAGACTTCCTTTTTGATGGTTTCGGAATAGCCGATAATTGCGTTCAAGGGCGTTCTCAACTCATGACTTAGATCATCCAGAGCACCAGATTTCTGTCTTGAGGTGCGATCAGCGTCAGACAATGCGAGACGCAATCCGTCTTCGGTAGCCATTCGCCGCTCAACCTCAGCCCGCAATTGCTCGCGGCCTTCGCGCTCGGTCATATAAGAAGCATATTCCCGACGACGAATAACATTGAACCTGAGTGTCGCGGCGTAACCGAAGATATTCGCGACGATCAACATGATATACATCTGGACAAGCACCGGGGCCGGATTGTGATGCGTCAATGCCAGGGACACAGCCGTCATGATGGTTGCAAGCGTACAGGCAGAAGCGGAATAAACCATTCTGTTGGGTACGAAGAGATATAGCACCAGAACCGTCAGTACCATGTTCCCGAAAAACACGACTTCGCCACCCTTGAGAAAGTCAAAAAGAGTTAGACCGATCGGAATGATAAACTGGGCGGAAAAAGCGAATTCGTCAGCATATTTTGGGAAATATCTGATTCCAAATACACAGCATAGAATAATCAGAGCCAATATCGTCCTGGCCGCCGCCAACCAGGTAAAGACAGGTTCTTGCCCAAGGCGGAAATATTCCGGGATGATAAGCAGGAAAAAGACTGCCGCCGCGATGGATGCCATATATTGAAGATGCACCAGTCGGGTCCGGTGCATGTAGTTTTGAAAAGTTGTTTCAAGCAGCGTGTCAGAAAATTCACCTGTCCATTTATGTATGGATTTATCAATTGTCTGATCGTTAAAGGTCATTGAGGTGATGGGTTCCGGAAACTGGATTACTGAGCTGGCTGAAGGACTGACGTCATATCCTGAATGGTTACAAAGTACCATATCCCGGATCGTCTGATAACTGTAATACACCATATGTGATTTCTGATAATACACATTATGGCGTTTTCTTGTGTGGATGAAGGGGGTGCCCCTTTGGCATCTACTTGCTGGAAATGTACCATCCCTGTCCTTCTTAACAATAAGATCGATTTGGGCAACCAGGCTATTGAACAGCAATTAAACGACAGCTAATAATTTCCAATGACAAATCATTCAAAATCAAATCAGCCGCCCATAGAACGATTGCTCGATATCATGGTCAAACTCAGGGATCCTGAAAACGGTTGCCCGTGGGATCGTGAGCAAACATTTGAGACCATTGCGCCCTACACCATCGAAGAAGCCTATGAAGTTGCTGAGACCATCGCTGATGGTGATATGGATGAGTTGCGCAATGAACTTGGCGACTTGCTCTTTCAGGTCGTCTTCTATGCACAAATGGCAAACGAGAAAAAACTGTTTGATTTCAATGATGTTGTAGATTCTATTTCAGACAAGATGCTGGCGCGCCACCCGCATGTCTTTGGCGATATGAGCATCGACGATGCAGATGCACAAAATGTTGCCTGGGAGACCACCAAGGCTGCAGAGCGGGAAGCCAAAGCCAGAGCCAAAAATATAGAATCCAGTGTTCTAGATGATATTACAGCTGGATTTCCAGCTTTGATGCGCGCCCAGAAGCTGCAAAAACGGGCAACACGCATTGGTTTTGACTGGCCAGACGTCACTGGCGCCCTTGAAAAACTTGAGGAAGAAGTCGCCGAACTGAACGAAGAAGTATCGCAAGGCACTGATCAAGCCAGAATCGACGCCGAGTTTGGCGATGTTATGTTTTCACTGGTCAATATTGGGCGGCACTACGGTCTTGATGTAGAAACATCATTAAGGACTGCAAATACCCGTTTTGAAACGCGTTTTCGACTTATGGAGTCCCTCTCTCGTGCCCAACATGGTGCCCCGAAAGCGGCGTCTCTGGAAGAACTCGAAGCTTTGTGGCAAGTTGCCAAGGAAAAGCTGTCGACTTGAATTCACAACAGTCAAAATCAATAAATAAATTTCGATGGGGAGTATCGACGGATGAGCAATGCAGCCGGCCACACAGTATTCATAACGGGCGCAACAGCAGGCTTCGGGGCTGCCATGGCGCGTAAATATGCAGCCGATGGTGCCAAAGTCGTTTTGACGGGACGTCGCGCTGACCGACTGGATGCCCTGAAAACAGAACTGGGCGACAATGTTCACACGCTGAATTTCGATATTCAGGATCAGGACGCTGTTTTCGCGGCAGTCGAAAGCCTTCCGGCCGAATTCAGTGACATTTCCATTCTGGTCAACAATGCTGGCCTCGCCATGGGCATGGGCGGTGCAGATACCGCGGAAATGAGCGACTGGAACACCATGATCGCCACCAATATCAGTGGCCTGATCGCTGTCACCCGGGCTGTACTCCCTGGAATGGTCAGCAGAGACCGCGGACATATTGTTAATCTGGGCTCGGTTGCAGGCACATATCCCTACCCCGGCGGCAACGTTTATGGTGCCACAAAGGCCTTTGTTCACCAGTTCTCGCTAAATCTTCGAGCTGACCTGGTTGGCAAGAATGTGCGTGTTACCTGCGTCGAACCTGGCATGGCCGAAACAGAGTTTTCGGTCGTACGTTTTGATGGTGACGCAAGCAAGGCATCGGACGTGTATAAGGGTATGAAGCCCATGACACCTCAAGATGTTGCCGAGACAGTTTACTGGGCGACCATGATGCCGGCACATGTGAATGTGAACACGGTAGAACTTATGGCGACAATGCAGGCATTTGCGCCTTTTGCCGTTCACAGGGACTGATACGCTTCGTATCAGGTCCGTTTCATGCCGGGAACCCATTTGACGGCACGCTTGCCGGACTGTGTGTAATAGGGTTTGTCCGGTTGGTCGCCGTCGACGATTTTGGCAGGCTCCTTGCCTGGTGCTGGCAATGTCCCGCCATAGGCCAGGGTCATGGCTCTGACCAGCACTTCTGAATTGCGTCCCTCTATCAGGGCTTTGGTGTAGGCTGCGTCGCCTTCAATGGACCGGCGGACATCTTCAACCGGTTTTTCACCATAGCGGTCCCAGATATCGTGCAGAAATATTTCCGCCCGACCGAATGGATAAACAGCGTCTACATCTGGCCTGCCAGCTTCAAACACATGGTAAATGGTCGGCTCAAGCGGACCGCGTCCAGTTGCAATAAATGTAGCAGGCATGAATTTTCTGCCCTGGGTCTGCGAGGCCCAAACTGCCTGGGCCAGGTATAACAAGCAGTGCATCTGCCCGGGATTGAGGCGTCCGCCAGCAGACTCCGCGCGCTCAATAAACCAGATAGCGACATCAAGGGTTGATCTGATCTGTAGTAATTCAGACCTGATCTGACAGTTACCGATTTTGACGCGGCGTCTGTCAGGTCAAGTTTGGTCTATAAACTTTTCCTTCCAGATACGTTTACCATCCTCCAGGGTTTGCATGGGCGTGCGGCCCTCGCAGACTT
>JABILA010000139.1 GCA_018654745.1 Alphaproteobacteria bacterium | reverse complement strand
GATGATCTTTTCGCTATTCTGTAACATGAGGGTTACCTTTCGATTGTGTTTCGATAATTTTATTTGCACCGTTATCAAAACCGGTAACCCTCTCCTTTTGCAAGGAGCGGTGTCAGATCAGGTCGAAACTACTTCACGTAAACCGACCTGACGGCGCTGTGATACATCTGCGTGTAAACGGACTGCCGACGTTTGATGAAAATGGTTTGTTTTCGGGCTATCGCGGAACAGCGCGCGATGAAACAAACGAGGTTGATGCGCGCCAGGAAGAAGCCGCTGCCCGTGCCCTTCTCATGGATGCCGTTGAATCCCTTGAAGATGGATTTGCCCTGTTTGATGCGGATGACAGGCTTGTGCTGTTTAACACACCCTTCGGAAAAATGGTTGATGACGCGGTTCGCGATACCCTGATTATCGGGAATACATTTGAGCAGATTACAACAAAGTGGGCCGCTGGCGGTGGATACGACTTGTCGGAATCCGAAAGAGCTGAATTTTTGAAGCTTCGCATGGAGCGACATCGAAATTTGCCTTCAACCAACATCTATCATCTTGCTGACGGGACCTGGGTCGAAATTTCGGAACGCCGAACCAGTGACGGAGGCTGCGTTCTTGTGCGACATCCCATCACAGAACTCAAGCAGATCGAAGAAGCCTTGCGGGCATCCGATGAACGCATGCGAAGACTAATTGATATCGCACCGGAAGCGATTATCGTTGCGGACGAAACAATGAATATCCAGATTTTCAACTCTGGTGCTGAGCGTGCGTTTGGCTATTCCGCATCCGAGGTGATCGGTCAAAAGGTCGACATATTGATGCCCGAACGTTTCCGGGGTGGGCATGACGGACACGTAAAAATGTTTGTGGGCTCAGAAGCTGTTGAGCGATCAATGGGTGATCGGTCGACAATTGTCGGATTACGCAAAGACGGTGAGGAATTTCCTTCTGAAGCTGCTATCTCCAAGTTGACCACGCCTGAGGGACCGGTTTTTACAGTTATGCTGCGCGATATCACGTCCCGTGTCAGAGCCGAAAATGAATTGGCCAGAGCAAGAGCACATCTTGAGGACGCAATAGAAACGATTTCGCAGGCTGTTTCGCTGTGGAGTGCTGACCGAAAACTGATTTTGTTTAATCGAAAATTTGAAGAAATTTTCAATTTTGAAGGAAAGAAGGTAGAAGTTGGTCTGGACTTTGACGAACTGGTCGAAACAGCACTGGAACAAGGTATTTTTAGTGACGATCCGACTGCGGCTGCCGTATATGCGCGCAAGCGAACAGTAGTATTTGATCTGGCGAATGGCCAGCCGATAACACGCGAGGCTAAAGGCGGACGATATTATCAGGTGCTGGATGTGCGCACACATGATGGTGGTGTTCTGTCTGTCGGATCAGATGTAACGGACATCGTCAGGCGAGAGCAATTTATGCAGGAGGCAACCCAGCATGCTGAATTGGCGAACCGGGCCAAATCAGAATTCCTGGCGAACATGAGCCACGAATTGCGCACACCCCTGAACGCCATTCTGGGATTTTCCGAGATATTACAAACCGAGCCTTTTGGCAATCTGGGTGACCAGAGATACAAGGAATATATTTCGGATATCCATGACAGCGGCTCTCATCTGCTGGAAATTATTAACGACATTCTGGATTTATCGCGCATTGAAGCCGGTCAGATCAGTTTGCGGGAAGAGCCTGTTGATGTTCACGAAATTGCTGAACGTGTTTTGACAATGTTGCGCGGCCGGGCTGACGAAGGAGGGGTCGAGATCATCGATGATATTTCGAATGACCTGCCCAACCTCTATGCTGATGCCAGGATAATGCGCCAGATTTTGGTCAATCTGATTTCCAATGCGGTGAAATTTACAAATGCTGACAAGGAAGTCGTTGTCTCGGCGGAAATCAATTCTGCGGGTGAGTTTATCGTCTGCGTCAGTGACGAAGGTATTGGCATCAGCGAAGAAGATCAGATCCACGTTCTGGAACCGTTTGGCCAGGTTGATGGATCACTTACCCGGTCATTTGAAGGGGTCGGGCTTGGCTTGCCGCTAACAAAATCATTTGTCGAATTGCACGGGGGGGATCTTCACCTTGAAAGCGAAGTCGGCGTAGGAACGACTGTCTCCCTGGCTTTTCCGCCCGAACGTGTTGTGGAAAAAGAAAAGTAGCCTGACGGACAAGGCCCGAAGAGGATCAATGGCCCTCGCGCCACCAGGCGAAGCCCAGAAACCCTGCAATCAGTAGCAGTGCCAGGGGTGCCGGCAACAGCGGGGCTGACTTTACGCCCGTGACACGATATGAGCCATTGGCAACCAGACCCAGCCAGTCGGACCCGGATGCGCGACGGTCAGGTTTGACCCGCCTCAGGGACGGAATGCCAGCGGCAGTGGGGCGCCCGTCTGACAACCAGAAAACACCGCCGCCACTGGATTTCGAAACGGGGCCAATGACAGATGTGGTCGCATGAACCTGGGCGAACTCGACGGAGTTCAAGTTTCCGGCGACGGCGAGGGTACTTCTCAGCCCATCCCGGATACGATAGATGCCGGGTTCATCCGCGGCGATTTCGGCAGTTGCCTTGCCACCGCTGGATGGTTTCAGTGACACTGTTTGTTGCTGGCCGTTTGGCAAGGTTACTGTAACCGGTGCCAGCTTGCTTGATAGGCTGCGACGGGTAATTGTCAGCCTGCCTCTGTCTGCAGCAGCACGTAAATCTTCTTCTTCCAGTTCCGGTTCTTTCATCAACCAGTGGGACATTCGGCGCAACAATTCCGCCTGGGGACCGCCGCCCTCAAAACCACGCGTCCACAGCCAGGCATGATCAGACATCATCTGGGCGACACGGCCCTCGCCAACCCTGTCCAGAATCAGCAAGGGAAGATCGTTGGCACCGGTCATGACCGCCACGCCTTGATTGACCTCGGCTTCAATGTGGCGAAACCAGCGGCCCCAGTCCGGTAACTTGTCTGATGTACCACTGCCCTTCAGGTCGGCAGTGACCGGGTGGCGTCTGCCGGTTTCTGTCAGCTGGGGCAGATATCCACCTTGCAGTACTTTTGACGTTGGCGCGGCAGGTAAAACGCTATTCAAGGCAGTGCGATGAATGGTCAGAGGAGAGGCAAATTCCGGTCCAGCGGCCGCCAGCAGGGCGCCTCCATTTTCAACATATTCAGCAATGTTGAGAAAATAGGCGGGCGGCAATACGCCGCGTCGGTGATAACGATCAAATATGATCAGATCAAACTCTTCCAGTCTGACCTCGAACAATTCGTATATCGGAAAGGCAATAAGCGACAGTTCACGAACAGGCGTTCCATCCTGTTTTTCAGGCGGACGCAAGATCGTAAAGTGAACAAGATCAACTGATGGGTCAGCCTTCAACAGGTTTCGCCAGGTTCGCTCACCTGCATGTGGTTTGCCGGATACCAGCAATACCTTGAGACGGTCACGGACGCCATTAATGACAACGGCAGCACTATTGTTTCTCAATGTAATTTCTTGTGGACCGGCGGCGACTTCAATTTCAACGACCGTGGGACCGGCATGGCTCAGCGTGAAGGGAACTGTTTCATCGACGCCGATGCGAAGATCGTATTCGACAGGCTTCCCGTCATCCAGTTTCAGCTTTACCCGCGCCACACCCCTATAGCCAGTGGCTGGATCTATAGAGATATTTTTTTCCCCGTCGCCGCTTTCTTCGACACGCAGCACCATGGCCAGATTGCCGTCGACCAGGCCATAAGCCGGTGCTTTTTTCACGACCAGTCGGCGATCACGGCGGTTTTTGTTGCCACTGATCAAGCCGTGAACAGGTCCGCGCAAATTATCCGGCTTGTCATGAATTTGACCGTCGGTTACGACGATGGTTCCCGCGATCCGGTTTTCCGGTACATCGATCAGAACCTTGCGCGCGGCAGCGAACAATTCCGTGCCCTTGTCTTCGCCATTTCTGGCCGTTGCGGCGTCGATAACGCGAACTTCGAGATTTTTATATTGACCCAGCTTTTGTGTTAAAGCCTGTAGCGCACTGTCGGTAGCAGCGACCCGTCCCGGAACAGACTGACTGGGGGACCGATCAACGATCACCGCGGCGATGTCCGTAAGCTGTTCACGCTGTTCTTCGACCCATGAGGGATTCAGCAAGGCCACCAGCAAGGTCGCCCCGGCCAATGTTCGCCACAGGCTACCGCTTGCACGGCGTAACCAGGCCAGAGCCAGAAGGGCAAGCATCGCCATGCCGAGAATGGCAATAAGCTGCCAGGGCACCAACGGTGCCAGGGAAATGGAGGAGCTGGCTATAATGCCTGTCGTCATTGGCCCAGCCTTTCCAGCAAGGCCGGAACATGTACCTGGTCAGCCTTGTAGTTACCAGTCAGGGCATACATCACCAGGTTCACACCAAAGCGGTAGGCCAACTCACGCTGACGGCGCCCTTCGGGTACGACAGCGGCGAGCGGGACGCCATTGGCATCTGTTGCCCAGGCGGCGGCCCAGTCATGACCGCCGATGACCAGGCTGGAGACACCGTCATTGATGCCCCCTTGATGCCGTTCGACCCACACGCGTCCGCCTGACCAGCGACCGGGCCAGGTTTGCATCAGATAAAACGCGCGTGTCAGAATGTGTTTTTGCGGGATCGGCACCAGCGGGGGGACGTCCAGCCTGCGCAACAGATTTTGCAGCCTGGCGCGCTCAGGTGTTGATCCACCCAATGAGGAGCCAATGCCGGCATACTGCTGATCCCGGGTATCAAACAGGATGGTGCCACCACTTTTCATGAAGCCATCGACTTTCGCCAGGGCCTGGTCCGAAAGCCGGGCCATGTCGGCGGTAACCGGCCAGTAGATCAACGGAAAAAAGACCAGTTCGTCGATCTCCGGATCAATACCCAAAGGAGGGCTTCCTTCGACCGATGTGCGATTGCGGATAACATCCGTCAAGGCTGTCAGACCGGCGCGGCTCATGGTGTCGACAGCCGGGTCTCCGGTGATGATATAGGCCAGGCGAGTGTCCAGAGACGCCGCCATGGCAAATTCATCGTCCGTTTCCTGCGCCCACACTGACGATGTCCCGGCCAACAGAGCCGCGCAGATTAACAGGAGCAAACCGGCCGCAGAACCGGTGCGTGTGCGCCCAATTACGGGCCTCAGTCCCGGAACGAAGCCTCGCATCAACAAACTGATGAAAAGGTCGACCAGGACAAGGGCCATCGCCGCCGATAGCAAAAACGGTTTGAAATCCAGTTCAGGTCTTTGCGCCAGTGTTTGTTCTTCGATACTTGCGGGCAGAGATGAAAAAGCCACGGGCGGGTTCAGTGCCGGACCCAGATTCAGGGCCTGTTGGGCATTGATGGATCCATAATATCCGGGCGGGCGATCCGGGGCCACAAGGCCCTTTGGCCCCAGCGTTCTGGCTGACCCCTGAGGATTTTGCAAGCGGCCAAATGCATCCAGATGCTGCAAGGCTTTGAGCTCCCCTGTGCCCTCGGTTACCGGTGTTACGCCATGGGCGAGATTGATCACGCGTTCAAGCATACTGACAAACAAGCCTGAGAACGGCAGATCAGACCAATCTGCATTTGCCGTCGCGTGGATCAGCACCAGCCACCCCTTGCCGCGTTTTTCGGCGGTGACAATCGGTGTGCCGTCCTCCAGACGCGCCCAGGTCCGGTCACTGAGGCTGGCGGAAGGTTCGGCAAGAACTTGCTGACGAATGAGCACATCGTCCGGTATGGGCAATCCATGAAAAGGGCTGGTTTCCTCGAAAGGCATCAGGGGAAGAGGCGTACTCCAGGTCATGGCACCTGCCAGAACCCTGTTTCCTGTACGTAGTCTGACGGGCACAAAATCGTCGCCGCTTTGGGCAAGTTTAGGTCCGGCGAAGCGGACGAGAACACCACCCTTGTCGATCCAGGTTTTTAGTTGATTTCTGTCTCGCCCGATGATGCGGCCAACATCTGTCAGGATCATGACGCTGATTGAGGCGTCAAGGAGCTGGTCGATTTCGCCCGTTTTTGTGATCGCAACAGGCTCCAATGCCTTTTGCAAATAGTAATGACTGGAGAGAAGCGGTTGGTCGCTATCGACATTTTGTCCGGAAACCAGACCGACAGAACGCCGCCGCCAGCGTTCATCCATCAGGAAGACTTCGGCAGCGGATGAGGCGTCGGAAACTTCAACTCTGGCAATGCGGTTGCGAATATCGTTTGGCAGATCGATTGCGACCTGGGCCTTGTCGGCACCAGCAGCGAAACTGAATTGTTTGCTGTCCAGAATTCGCCCTTCCACATCCCGTGCCACGAGGGAAGATTCAATCCGTTCTGAAGGTTCAGCTCTGTGAATAACAAAACTCAATCCACCAGCTGCGATACTCCCGGCTGCAGTATCTGATGTCGGTGTTGTATTGATGTTCAGCGTCCAGGCCAGCTCTGACGAGGAGCCTCGCAAGACATTTACAGGTCCGGTTTTTTGTAGTTCAAGGGCGAAGTCACTTGAATTCAATACAGGTGATTTACCGTCACTATTTTCTTCCAGACCGTCAGCAACCCAGAAAATTTCGGATGAGCCCGGATCGTCAATCTGCTGCAATACTTTCAACGTTTCTGTTCTATCTGTCATCCAAGGTTTTGGACGCAGGGCGCGAACGATGGGTCGAAGCTCCCGTGCTGAAATCAGTTCTCCGGGCGTTTGTAACGCTCCGGGCTCTCGTGCCGCCGTTGTCAGTAACCGGACAGGGCGACCGCGACGTTCGGTTTCAATTAACAAGGCATCCATGGCCGCCAACCGATCATCCCAGCCCGGCGCACTGGCCCAGCCATCGTCGACAATGATAATAACGCTGCCATCCCGGTTACTGAGCAAACTGCCAGGGGCGGATACGGGGTGCGCCAGACCAACAATGATCAAGGTTGCGACCAGCAGGCGCAGGGCCAGAAGCCACCAGGGTGTACGCGCTGGGGTTTCCTCGTCCTGTGGCAAGCCCGCCAGCAAGCGCACAGCAGGAAAGATTTCACGTCGCGGTGGCGGTGGTGTCATACGCAGCAACCACCACAGGACGGGCAAGCCCAACAGGCCCGCCAACAAGGCGGGTGACAAAAACCCGATTGTGCCCAGAAAACCCATCAGGCCTGTGCCCCGGAGCGAAAGGCCAGCGCCTGGTAGATGCTTAACAAAGCCGTCTGGGCGCTGTTGTTTGTATGGTGAACCATGAAGGTCCAGCCCAGTCTGCTGGCCAATTCGGTCAAGGCCGCTTGCCTGGCCTGCAAGCGTTGCACATACGGTACGACAAGGCTGTCCGCCCTGCCAACATTATGGCCGGTTTCGCCTTCCAGACCTTCAAACTGCACGTGCCCCTTGAAGGGCAAGCTGGCTTCCGCCGGGTCCAGAATCTGGACCAGTGTTCCCTTTACACCTGCCGCTGCCAATGCCCTGGCTCTTTTTTCTATCTCTGACAGAGGATTGAGAAAGTCACTTATCCAGAGGATATCGGCATAGCGGGGCAGGTCGACATCAGGTGGTACACTGTCTGAATGTTGGCCACTGAGTTCCGATGACAATCTCAGCAAAGCCGTGCGGCCCGTAGAGGGTGAAAGATCGGTGCCCAGCAAGGAGATATATTCGCCACCCCGAACCAGCAGGGCGGCTGTTGCCAGGGTCAATAAGGCTGCCCGGTCGTGCTTGCTTTCAAACTCCTTATCGCTGGAATAATCCATCGACGGCGACTGATCGCACCATAACCAGACGGTTTGGGCCGCTTCCCATTCTCTTTCCCGCACGTAAACACGGTCGGATTTTGCAGACTGGCGCCAGTCGATCGAATTGGGCGTATCGCCCTGGGAATATTGCCGGAACTGCCAGAATGTTTCACCAGGCCCAACCCGACGACGACCATGAACACCCTGGGCGACCGTCGCTGCCACACGTTCGGCAGCGACCATCAATGGCGGCATTGTGCTGCCCAGATGTTCGGCCCGAAGTCTCCGGGAATTTGTGGGTGTGGATGCAGTCACCTCGATGGACCCTGTCCTTTCTTTCAGGCCAGGGACGACAACATGTCGTCGATCACAGATTCAAGCGTCACCCCTTCGGCACGGGCTGAAAAATTAAGAGCCATTCGATGACGCAGGGCAGGGCGCGCAAGGGCGACAACATCGTCAATGGACGGGGTCAGGCGGCCATCCAGCAAAGCCCGGGCCCTGGCGGCCAGCATCAGCGCCTGGCTGGCACGAGGGCCGGGTCCCCAGGCCACATTCGCCTGTACAAGCGGGTTCTGGCTTTCCTCGGGGCGTCCGGACCGAACCAGACCCAGAATTGCGTCCACAACACTTTCTCCGACTGGCAGACGACGGATGATGCGCTGGGCTGCCATCAAATCTTCGGCAGTCATGATTTCACGTGCCGTTTGCTCCTGATCACCGGTTGTGGCCAGCAGCATGCGACGTTCAGCCTCAAGGTCAGGATAGCCAACATCGACCTGGAGCAAAAAGCGATCCAGTTGCGCTTCCGGCAAAGGGTAGGTGCCTTCTTGCTCCAACGGGTTTTGGGTTGCCAGAACATGGAAAGGTTTTGGCAGTATGTGGCGATGACCGGCAACCGAGACATGTTTTTCCTGCATGGCCTGCAAAAGTGCGGATTGTGTCCGCGGGCTGGCCCGATTGATTTCGTCACCCATCAGAAGCTGACTGAACACCGGGCCCTGAATGAAGCGAAAGGAGCGTTTGCCGCCTTCACCTTCTTCCAGCACTTCAGAGCCGATGATATCTGCAGGCATCAGATCGGGTGTGAACTGGACCCGTTTTTCCGCGAGACCAAGAACCGTGCCCAGGGTTTCCACCAGACGTGTTTTGGCAAGACCCGGAACGCCGATCAGCAGCGCGTGGCCGCCCGCCAGCAAGGTGATCAGAACTTCGTCGACGACTTCTGTCTGACCATAAATGACTTCGGCAATACCGCTTTTCACGGCTGCAAGGCTTTCAACCAGTTTTTCAACATCAGCGGCCAGGTTCTCGTCGCCTTCATTGGCGGCAGGCCGGGGCTCGGTTATACTCATCAGATATCCTCCAGGGCGCCACCAAAGCACGAAAAGGTTGCCAATACGGAAATCATGACGCCAGACAACAAATCAAATACATCAGACCCTGAAAAGGTACCCCACGATCATCACGATATCGAGAGGGTTTCTGCGCCTTCCGGGCCGGAAAGTAATAATAGCACAACTTCTGATTCCGCTATGCCGGCGTCTCAGGCTGATGAGGCATTGTTTGCCAGCGCTCTTTCGTCCGGTTCTGCGGGTAAAGTCAACAATCATGATATTGATATGCGCATTGCCCGTGATGGAACCTGGTTTTATCTCGGCTCTCCGATTAACCGAAAACCGCTGGTCAAGCTGTTCTCCACCGTATTGCGGTTGGAAGAGGATGGAGAGTATTATTTGATCACGCCGGTCGAAAAGGCCCGGATCAAGGTGGACGATGCGCCCTTTACAGCGGTGGAGATGACTGTGACGGGCGAAGGTAAAAGCCGGCAACTGACTTTTCGGACCAATATAGATGAAGTCGCGACAATCGATGCAGATCATCCCTTGCGGGTGTCGATTGATGGTGAAACCGGTGAGCCTTCACCCTATATATTGGTCAGGGACAATCTTGAAGCGCTGGTGGTGCGGTCCGTCTTTTATGATCTGGTCGATCTGGCCGAAGATATTGGCGGTGACAAGCTGGGTGTCTGGAGCAGCGGGATCTGTTTCGAAATTGGTGGAACCGAGGAAAATCCGGAGTGGAATTGAACGAGCGGAATGTCTGATACAAAAGCAAGAATAATCGAGCGACTAACCGGGTTTGTTGCCGGAAAAGGCCAGGGAGATTTTGAACTCAACCCCGCTTTGTGGCTTGAGGCACGGGACCTGAAGGAAGAGGAGTTGCGGCCTGCAGCGGTGCTTGTGCCGTTGGTTGAGCGTCCCGAAGGCCTGACGGTATTGCTGACAAAGCGGACAGACCATCTGTACGACCATGCCGGACAAATCAGTTTTCCAGGCGGTAGGGTTGAGCCTGATGACGAGAATGCCATCGCGACGGCACTGCGGGAAACCGAAGAGGAAATCGGCGTTGGACCGGAACATATTGAAATTGTGGGTGAAATTGACACCTATATGACGGGAACAGGTTTCAGCATCACACCGGTTGTTGGTTTTGTCTCACCGGATTACACCCTGCAAATTGATGAGTTCGAAGTCGCGGAGGTTTTTGAAGTACCACTGGCTTTTGTCATGGACCCGGACAATCACGAACGGCGCAGCGCGGTGTACAAGGGTGTCGAGCGACATTTCTATGTTTTGCCCTATGAGGACAGATATATCTGGGGGGCCACGGCGGGTATGCTAGTCTCGCTCCATGCCAGGGTCATGGGGCCGGTTTTGGTCGAATGACATTCGAAATCACCCTGGAACCAGGAAACTGATTGATGCTGTTCAAACTGCTGAAATATGCGATTATATTCGGTCTGCCCTTTTTAACTTTCTTTGTCTGGGCATGGATTGCCCGCAGGCGGGCGGCTGCGGGACAGGTCCCTCTGCAACAGACCCCCTGGGTGTCGCTGTCCATTATCGGGCTGGTACTGATGATTGCGACATTGTTTTTCACCGGGCTGAATGAAGGTGATGCCAAAAAAGGCACTTACTTTCCTCCGAAACTGGTAAACGGTGTCATCGAACCTGCCAGGGTCGAATGAAACCCGCAGGCCAGCTTGAGCTTCAGCCATGGATGACTGCTGAAGCGACTCTGGCCGTTATGGCTGCCTTGGCGGCGGGTGGTACGCAGCCTCGTTTTGTCGGCGGCTGTGTACGGGATGCCTTGCTGGACCGAACGGTCAAGGACATCGATATCGCGACCCCTGATACACCTGAAATTGTCACGGAAAAACTGGCGACGGCAGGTCTGAAATCTATTCCTACGGGCGTGGCACACGGCACAGTCACCGCCGTCGCCCACGGCCAGCCCTTTGAAGTCACTACCTTGCGCCGGGACCTGGTGACAGATGGCCGTCACGCGACGGTCGCCTTTACGGACGACTGGGCGGAGGATGCCGCCCGTCGGGATTTGACCCTGAATGCGATCTATTGTGACCTCGACGGAACCTTATACGACCCGGTTGACGGGATATCCGACCTTCGATCAGGTGTCATCCGGTTTGTCGGCAATGCAGATGACCGGATCAAGGAAGATGTGTTGCGTATTCTGCGGTTCTTCAGGTTCTTTGCGCATTACAGTCAGGGTGAGATTGATGCTGCGGGGTTGCGGGCCTGCCGGGACCATGCACATCAATTGCCCAATCTATCCGCCGAGCGTGTTTGTGCGGAACTGTTGCGGTTGTTGTCTGCAACAAACCCGGCAAAAACGGTGGGCCTGATGTCGGAAGCAGGTGTGATAGCGCAGATATTGCCGGAAGGAATATTTGTTGATTTGCTGCAACATCTGGCAAAAATCGAAGAGGGTTTGTTTTTCAATGATCCCCTGCGTCGACTGTGTGCCCTTTGTCAGCCGGACAAGGAGACAGCTGCCCGGTTGGCCAGGCGGCTTCGGTTGTCGAAGCGCCAGAAGGAACGTTTGATTGCCATGTCAGTAATCCCTGATGGCCTGGCACCCGGGATATCTGATACAGCGCTGCGGAAAATGCTCTATCTGGAAGGGGGTACAGCAGTTGCTGACGTTGCCTTGCTGAGTCAGGCGAAAGCCAGCCTTGAGGAGGCAGATTGGCAGGGCCTACGCAACAGGATTGATGCGTGGACGCAACCGGGTCTGCCGGTCAAGGGGCAAGATATTCTGGATCTGGGTTTGCCGCCCGGCCCCCGTGTTGGCGACCTCATGCGCATACTGGAACAGTGGTGGATTGATCAGGATTTCAATCCCGACCGCAAAGCATGCCTGACGAAACTGGAACGGCTTATTTCCGAAGCTTGATCAGACGTCCACTGACGGTGCGGACGATGTATCCATCGACGAGGCGACGGAATTCGAGCTTCATGCCCGATGATCCAAGTGTGCGGTCATAGATCAACATGTTGCTGCCACCATCCTTGTCGACTTCAACGGAGGTGATGGTCAAGGTCTGGTCCTTGATCCGGGCCCATGTGAAAGCCTGGCCCGACGGGTCTGTATTATCTTTTGAGACCCAGACACCAGGTTTGACGCCAGCAACAAATTCGCGCTTGCTGGTTTTACGCACAGCATCGGGATTTGATGGATCGCCTTTTTTGCGCTGAACAGTTGTTGTCGTAACAACAAATCCGTTGTCGTTCATTTCAATCGCGACATTCAGGTCCCGCGCCGTCAGGCGAAAGTTTGCGCTGACTTCACTTTCAGAAACGCCATTGCCCTGCCACTGTCCGGCAAATGCCTTGATATTGAGGTCGTTGGCGGTCGCGTTGCCTGCAACCAGAACAAAGGCAAACGCCAGGGCGGAAGCAAAGATAGTGGAAAGGGGGCGCATGGGATTTCCTTCAATACCGGATCAAATATCTGAGGCTCTATTTAAGGCGTCGTTGAGGTCTGAAATCAAGTCTTGCGGGTCTTCTATTCCGGTAGACAGGCGAAGTAAATCCAATGGTACGGGCGATCCAGCCCCTTCAATGCTGCCACGATGCTCAAGCAGGCTTTCGACGCCACCCAGCGAAGTTGCCCGGTGCCAGAGCTGGACATTCGCTGCTGTGGCGATGGCGGCGGCCTCGCCATTTTTCAGGCGGATAGACAACATACCGCCGAAACCGTCCGTCATTTGTTTAGCGGCGATTTCATGGCCCGGAAAGTCCGGCAGGCCAGGATACAGGACCTCGGAGATTGCGTTATGACTGGCAAGGGCCTGGGCGATTTGCAAGGCAGACTGGCTGGACTGGCGCACCCGCAGGAACAGGGTGCGCATACCGCGCAGCAACTGGGTTGCCTCGAAGGGTCCCAGTACCCCACCCATTTGCGCCCTGTTCTGGCACATTCGATCCCAAAAGGTATCCTTGCGGGCACAAACCAGTGCCCCGGCGATGACATCAGAATGACCGTTCAGATATTTTGTTGCCGAATGCATGACAATGTCGGCACCAAAGCTGATCGGGCAGGTGTGCACCGGCGTGGCAACGGTGCTGTCCACGGCCAGTTGTGCACCGGCGGCGTGGGCTATGGTCGCTGTTTCGGCAATATCTGTGATCGACCACATGGGATTGGCAGGTGTTTCAAGCCAGACCAGTTTTGTTTTGTCCTTGATGACAGCATCGCGCAATTCATCGGGCTGGTCTGCGTTTACAAAAGTGACGTCTATGCCCCAGCGGCGTGCGGTCTGGTCCAGCCAGTTTCGCAAACTCCAATACATGACTTTGGATGCAACCACATGATCACCGGGCGACAGGGCCATGAATACACAGGTTGCAGCCGCCATGCCGGAGGCAAGCACCATGGCATCGGCACCTCCTTCCAGTTCACACAAAAGGTCTTCGACATATTTGTATGTTGGATTGTCGTCACGGGAATAGATCAGGCCGGATCGATACTGGTTGTCCGGGTCCCTGATATAAGTCGTGGATGTATGAACCGGCGGCGTCAATCCTTTGGTTTCTGGATCAACAAATCCCATGGCCTGGGCCGCCAGCGTTTCCGGGGAAAGTTTATTCTTCATGGTTCGACGACATTTCCTGTGGCATCAATTTCACAACAGGAAGCATGCCGCCGTCACCCGTTCAGGGCAAGCCATTGAATGGAAATACCGGCGGAATTACGGGCTAACTTGCCGCGGGATTAATGCCTGAGGCTTCATCATGGGATGAATGATCGCCGAAATTTCTGGCGAGGCGGATCAGTTTGTCCAGCCAGGCGACGCGCCTGTAATTGTGTCGATTTTTGGCGATGTCCCGCTGATTGATATGATGGCGCAAAACATCGTCCCAATTGTCGATTTTTGGCGCTGATTCGGCGCGACCGATTTTTTCCATCAAATTGCGGCTGGAAATAGGCCACGTTACGGACAGGGCTTCGTTTTGATCTATGCCCAGCGTAACCAGATCATGGGCGAACATGACGACTTCGGGGCCCCCCATGCTGGGAACATCATATCGATCCGTTATTTCCCGCCACAATGTATGGGATTGAATTTGTTCCGAAATAATTGCGCTGTAATGGGCCAGGGAGTTGGTTGTGGTGATTGTCGCAGGGATGCTGATAGTCTGAACACCGGCTGTATTCATCAGTTCACTTGTTGTCGCGTCCATACCGGTTTCCTGTCGATCCTGTTTGCCGTGTCACCCCGTTTCCATATGGGGGCAGGCTGTCTTGAATTTCGATCATAAGGTACGCAAGGATTGTGCCATATGAGATTCGCAGAAAACGGCCCTTTAGGGCTGTGCTGATGGCGGCAAGAAGTGACCGTGACAGCATCTGATTGCTCAAATGGGAAGATTTTTCCTGGTGGCAGTCCTGATTGGATAATCAGACAGTGTCGTCTGTGCTTGCCAGGGGGAGGTCTATCCAGAATGTGCTGCCTTTGCCTTCTTCGCTATGCAAGCCAATGGTACCGTTCATCAAAGACATGAGACCGCAGGCGATTGCCAGTCCAAAACCGGTACCTCCAGCGGCGTCCTGGCCTGTTTCAAGATTGGCAAAAGGCTGGAACAGCTTGCCCTGCCTGGTTTCTGCTATGCCGTCGCCTGTATCTGTCACCGAGATTTTCAATCGGTCCTGGTCTGCCGGGGAAACCTCGATAGTCACTTCACCATTTTCCTTGTTGTGGGTTACGGCGTTGAGCAGAATGGTCGTCAGGACCTGGCTGAGGCGTGCATAATCGGCGACGACAATCGGAGCCTGAACGACTTTGCAATCAGCAGAAATAACAATATTGCGGCTTGCCGCCAAATCCGTGACCTGATCGAGTGTCTCTTCAATGAGACCCATGACCGGGAAATCCTGCAAAACAAGTTCGATGTCACCGGATTCAATATTCGATAATTCCAGAATGACATCTATCAGGTCCAGAAGCTGTTTGCCGCTGCCTGTAATGTGCGTAATGCTGTCGTCCTGGTCTTCTGTCAGCGGGTTTTCCGGATCTGAAGATAACAGTTCTCCAAACCCGATGATCGAATTGAGCGGTGTTCGAAGTTCGTGACTGATTGATGAAAGAAAAGCCGTCTTGGCTATGTTGGCAGTCTCTGCAGCTTCCTTGGCCGCGATCAATTCTTCCTGTGCCCAGATCCGTTCAACAATGCGACCGATCTGGGTTCCAAGATAGGGGATAAGGTCCATCAGACTATCGTCAACGTCTGTCATTTCCTCAGTGAAAAACTCCAGAACACCGACAACATCCTGGTTGACCAGCAAGGGCAGGGCAAACCCCGAAGTAACACCGATGTGGGAGGCGATTTTTGCGCGCATGAATATTGTGCCGATGCCCAGATCCGGTATCCATTCTGATTTGCCACTGGCCAGGACGCGTCCGGGCAATCCCTTTCCTGAGACAAAAGTGGTGAATTCTGTTTCCTGCCGGAAAGGCGCATATTTGTCCGGGTCGTCCATGTGCCAGATATTTGTCGGCTCAAGCCTGTTTTTATCACCTTTGACGCGAAGCCACGCATGGCCCAGTGGCCACTGAATGTAATCGCAGATCAAGTCGATACAGGCTTGCAGGGCGTCTTCGATAGATGAGGCTTCGTTGGTGGCAGCGGTTGTTTGTTGCATCAACTGAACGGCACCTGTGTGCACACGTTGACGCTCTTCCACAAGCTTGCGTTCCGTGATTTCCTTTTGGTCGTTTACGCGGTTTGTAACGTCCCTGCCAACTCCCCGGTACCCGGTGAAGGTTCCGTCCTCGCTGAAAACCGGGTTGCCACTGATCGAAACATGCAGAATATCATCAACGGTATATTCAAAGTTACGAAACGGGCGACGTGCATTAAAATGTAGTAATTCAGACCTGATCTGACAGTTACCGATTTTGACGCGGCGTCTGTCAGGTCAAGTTTGGTCTATAAACTTTTCCTTCCAGATACGTTTACCATCCTCCAGGGTTTGCATGGGCGTGCGGCCCTCGCAGACT
>JABILA010000131.1 GCA_018654745.1 Alphaproteobacteria bacterium | reverse complement strand
TTGTTGACCCAAAACGGACAAATCGTTTTGTGTGTCACACCACGAACTTCACAATAAAGACTACTGGCTTTTGGACGACCAGCAGTTAGGCCGAATATTGGTCCAGGAGAAATTGTGTGATAAACATTTGACCTAGAACAATGATTTGGTGTCTGAAAACCTCACAAAAGGCTTGATTACTGTTATGTCATTAGCTGAAGCATCCAATTATGACGAAAGTAAAAACTCCGAGGCTGGCCGTTCTGAAAGTGGGAAATTCGTCCCTGAAGGCAGATTTCTCATTATCGGTTTCGGCACCGTCATTACTCTCCTATTTTTGGTTGGAGTGGTGGGGTGGTTCATTCTCAGTGGTCAGTCTCGATCATTCGATCGGTTTTCAGCCGAAGGCGATTTGCTCGAATTGATGGATGATGCCAGGCTTTTTGAACTTACCTTCACAAGGGACGAAACAACATCCTCAGTAATTTCAGCACGAAGAAAAACACAAGAAGCGGTCAGCAAGGCTCAAGTCCTTTTGAAAACCGCGACTGACAAGTCTAGAATTCAACGTTTGGACGAGGTCATATCGGCGGTACAAAAATATCAAAATGAATTTTCAAATTTTGTCGAATTGCGCCAACAAAGTAAATTAGAACGCGAGGCAATGGTTAGGGCTGCCGTAAAGGCGTCAGAAAGCTCAGCCGGGCTCCAAAAAATCCAAGAAAAATATATTAGACTGGATACAGAAGCAGTACGTCAGTTTCGACAACAGGTTGTCGATATCTCGGAGAACTCAGCCAACTCATATGAAATTGTGATATTTGCGGAACAGGCGCGAGAGAATGAGAAGAATTTCATTTTGTCTAAAGGTTTTCGGGAATTAGAGTTGGCAAAAAGTCAAATTTCGAAACTGACAGAAACAGTGAATGAGCTGAAGCAACGAATTCGCAATCCTCGAAGCATTGAACTCTTGGACCAAATCGATCGCGAGAAAGACGCCTATCTTG
Organism: Alphaproteobacteria bacterium; assembly: GCA_018654745.1. Classification (GTDB taxonomy): domain Bacteria; phylum Pseudomonadota; class Alphaproteobacteria; order UBA2966; family UBA2966; genus JABILA01. The sequence continues at coordinate 3,137 of JABILA010000131.1, read as the reverse complement.
ACGCACTTTCCGCATTGGGAAAAAGCGTAGAAACCAACGAGAATCTTTCGCTTAGTTCAAAAGAAGTAGTCAATCTAGATCGGGCGGCGTTTGCGATGCGCGACACAGCTTTCGCTCTTCGAAGCAACGAACGGTCCGTCTTGTCTCAAATACAGCGCAAAGTGGCCGATACACAGGAACTAATGGCTCGGAGACTGTCGCTTTCCGAAGAAGTTGATCAGATACTGATCGGCGTCAGCGACGCCAGGCAAAGTGACCGGGACTTCTCTTTAGCAACGACCGATGGCGAGCGAAAGACGCATGCCGATAGAGTAAACGCGATCTTGGCCGACGTCATCAACCGCGCTCGAAAGATTGGCAGTCTTTTAATTGAAAATGACGAAAAATCTATCTTTCAAGATGTTTTGCCAAGTATTGGAAACTATCGTAGCAACTTTAATGATGCGATTGAAGTAACACTGAAGGCGTCTGAGACTGGCCGCTCAATGGTGCTGGCGGCACTCGAAGTCGACAGGCTCTTGAATGAAGCCCAATCATCTCGCTTGGCGGATATCGCTGAGGCAAAAGCCTGGACGAAAGTTTTGGTCCCGGCAGGTATTGTTTTTGCAATTGGCCTTCTGTTTCTCGCCTTTTTGATGCGCAAATCACAGCAGACACTATTCGGTCTTGCACAGGAACTCCGTATATCCAAAGACAAGGCTGAAGAAGCAACTTTCACAGCTGAAGAAGCGACAAAGGCAAAGGCAAACTTCCTCGCGACCATGAGCCATGAAATCAGGACACCGATGAACGGCGTCATCGGTATGATTGATTTGCTTGGCGACTCCAAACTAGACGATGACCAACAACAAATGGTCAATACCGTCAAGAGTTCCGCATATTCCCTGCTCACAATCATTAACGATATCCTCGATTTTTCAAAAATCGAAGCCGGTAAACTCGATCTGGAAGAGATACCGATTTCAGTTTCGGATGCTCTCGAAGGCGTTTGCGAGGCTCTTGCAGTAAACGCCAGAGACAAGAACCTTCGACTGTGTGCCTTTGTAGATCCTGATATTCCGCAAGCGGTTATCGGAGATCAGGTGAGGCTCCGCCAAATTTTATTCAATCTGGGTGGCAACGCGATCAAATTTACAGAAACCGGCAAAGTTCTGATCCGGGCGGATAGAGTGCCCGGCGACGACGAGAACCAAGTAACTGTGCGCCTGGAGGTAATTGATGAAGGTATCGGTATTCCCGAGGAAGCGCAAAAAACATTGTTTCAGGCCTTCTCACAAGTGGATGCCTCCACAACTCGCCGCTTTGGCGGAACCGGACTCGGGCTCTCGATTAGTCAACGTTTAACTGAGTTAATGGGAGGAGCCATCGGTGTGAACAGCGTGGAAGGTGAAGGCTCCACATTCCACGCAACGATCACTTTCCCAATTGCGGGAAAACATAACTTCAAACGAACAAGCACAGACCTCAAAGGACTCAGGGTCCTGCTTGCTCTTAGTGATCCTGAAATGGAAAGCTTATTGCCTCGATATCTTCAACACTGGAACGCCAAGACGGAAATTACCCACTCTATGACCGGCGTAACGACAAAAGCGCTGGCCGCCGTCGAAGACAATAAGCCGTTTGAAGTTATTGTGCTGGACTCGGCTTGGAAACTGGATGATCAGATTGCACTGGTTGAAAACCTGGGAGTCGAAAGCAATCTGTCTGCAAAATTTGTCATCCTTTGCCAACAACGGGGTCGAAAAGAGCGCAAGAAACTGGACAACGCCGTATACCTCGACGCTGATCCCATTCAAAGAGAGAGCTTTATTCACATTGTCGCCGTCGCCGGTGGGCTGGTCAGCCCCGATGTTGAATACGACGATATGAAAGTCCAGAAGGATCCTGGTAAAGCGCCATCTGTAGAGGAAGCTGCGGCCAATGGACAACTCATCCTTCTGGCCGAAGACAATCTGACCAATCAGGATGTTATTAAGCGTCAGCTTGCCGTCCTCGGCTATGCGGTAGAAATCGCAAATGATGGTGTCGAGGCACTTGAACGAATAAGTACAAGGTCTTATGCCGTTCTTTTATGTGACTGCCACATGCCCAATTTGGATGGGTTTGAAGTTGCTAAATCAATCCGGAAATCAGAGTCGGGCACGCCTGATCACCTTCCGATCATTGCGGTCACGGCGAGCGTAATGAAGGAAGAGACCGATAGTTGTTTCGCGTCGGGTATGGACGCAGTTTTAGCAAAGCCGCTTGAGATGGACAAGCTAAGGACGGCTTTACGAAAATGGATGCCAGAGAATGAGGTGTCGTCACATAATTCCGTCGAACTGTCATATGAAGCTTCACAAACCAGAAACACTGATGGCGACATTTTGGAAAAGTCAGAACCAGTTCCGACACCTTCGAATGAGGGCGAGGAAATTGACCCTATTGATCTTTCTGCTCTGACGAACGTGTTTGGCGACGATATGGAAACACTTCGTGAAATTCTCAAGGAGTTTGTTGAACCTTCGATTTCAAACGTAAATGAGATCGAGAGCTCTTGCGCTGAAGGTTCGGCAAAAGGCGTAGCGATGGCCGCTCATAAATTGAAATCCTCGGCTCGCAGCGTCGGTGCCAACAAATTGGCGGACTTATGTCAGGCGTTGGAAGTAGCCGGGAATGCGGAAGACTGGCCAGTCATTCAGAAGGAAACACCATATTTGTCGCCTACCATTCAAAAAGTTATTGAATACATCAATTGCCTATGACTGCCGAAGTCCGCTTTTGGCTGAGGCTGTTGAAGAACTCTGTTGTCATCGCCCTGCATACGTGATTCCCTTTCTCTGTGGTTTTGGGAAGGAACACGGCAATGATGGGATCAGCAGTCGGACAGCAAGACAGGCTTTTCTACGCATTTAACCTTGAAGACCGGGTTCCTGCCAATCATCTTCTCCGCCGGATCGACGCTGTTCTCGATCTGAGTTGGGTTCGTAATGACCTGGCGCCTTTGTACAGCCATACTGGATGCCCTTCGATTGATCCGGAACTGATGATCAGAATGCTTCTGGTCGGTTATTGTTATTCGATCCGCTCGGAACGGCGGCTTTGCCAAGAGGTTGATCTCAACCTTGCCTATCGATGGTTCTGCCGTCTCGGTATTG
>JABILA010000041.1 GCA_018654745.1 Alphaproteobacteria bacterium | reverse complement strand
CTGGACAGACCAGCCTGAATAATAATCGAGGTTGGGTTGTCATGGTTGCGCGTATCAATACGGTCGCTTTTCAGGGCGTTGATGTTATCGATGTCGATGTCCAGGTGCATCTGGCACCGGGCCTGCCTGCTTTTACCATTGTCGGCCTGCCGGACAAGGCGGTCGCCGAAAGCCGGGAACGGGTCCGAAGTGCCCTGGCGGCCATTGGCCTCGCCCTGCCACCCAAACGCATCACTGTAAATCTGGCCCCTGCAGATGTCCTGAAAGAGGGCAGTCATTTTGATTTACCCATCGCCCTTGGATTGCTGGCGGCCATGGACGTCTTGCCGGCAGATGAAGTCGCCGGATATTCGGTCCTGGGCGAATTGGCACTGGATGGCGCCGTCGCATCTGTTGCCGGTGTCTTGCCAGCGGCTGTTGCGGCCACGGCAGCGGAGCGTGGCTTGATTTGTCCCGCTGCAACTGGCGGTGAAGCTGCATGGGCAGGCGACCTGGAAGTTCTGGCAGCACCCAGTTTGTTGTCCCTGGTCAATCACTTCAAAGGCACCCAGGTGCTGGCGCCACCCGACCCAGCCATGGCCGCCGAACGGAACAACTTTCTGGATCTGCGAGATATACGCGGTCAGGAAACCGCCAAACGCGCCCTCGAAGTCGCCGCAGCGGGGGGTCACAATATGCGTATGACGGGACCACCGGGCGCTGGAAAATCGATGTTGGCGGCACGCCTGCCCGGTATCCTGCCAGATATGACCCCCACTGAAATGCTGGAAGTCAGCATGATCCAAAGCGTTGCCGGGTTGCTGACGGAAACGGGCCTGACCAGGGTCCGACCGTTTCGCGATCCCCATCAAACAGCCTCAACCCCGGCCATGGTCGGCGGCGGCACCCGCGCCAAACCGGGTGAGATTTCACTGGCCCATAATGGGGTTCTGTTTCTGGACGAATTGCCCGAATTTCCCCGACCTGTGCTCGAAAGCCTGCGCCAACCCCTGGAAACCGGACGCGTCAGTGTTGCCCGCGTCAACAGTCACGTCACCTACCCGGCGCGGTTTCAACTGATCGCAGCCATGAACCCATGTCGCTGTGGTCACTTGTCAGACCCGGGCCTTGCCTGCAGCCGTGCCCCGAAATGCGCCACGGATTACCAGGCCAAATTATCCGGCCCGTTGCTGGACCGCATCGATATTCATATAGATGTGCCTGCGGTGGAAATTGCAGACCTGACCTTGCCGCCATCGGCAGAAGGTACAGAGGACGTCGCAGCTCGGGTCGCAAGGGCACGACAAATCCAGACCAGGCGCTATGCTGATTTCGGCGTCGCCGATGCTGTGCGGTGCAATGCTGATGTGGACGGTGCCTTGCTGGCAGAAGTTGCCCGGCCCGATGACGCAGGCCGGACTTTACTGACCAGTGCAGCAGAGTCCATGCGGCTGTCGGCCCGTGGCCATAACCGGGTATTACGTGTCGCCCGGACCCTGGCGGACCTGGAAGAAAGTGCCGCCATCAATCGCATACATATTGCCGAAGCATTGTCCTACCGACGGCTTGGCTTACATCAACGATAATAATTACGCTTGATCATTCAGTCGTGCCGCAGGGCTTCGATCGGATCGAGACGTGACGCCTTAAGAGCAGGATAATAACCGAAAAATATACCAACTGCCGCCGAGAACATGAGCGCAAGCACAACAGACCAGGCCGAGAATATCAACGGCCAGCCTGCCATCTTCGCCGCAAATACGGAGCCACCGACACCGATGGCAACTCCAATAATGCCGCCGATAAGAGATAGCGCCACGGCTTCGATCACAAACTGGATCATGATGTCACGTCCCTTTGCGCCCACTGCCATACGTAAGCCGATTTCCCGTGTGCGTTCGGTCACCGATACCAGCATAATGTTCATGATGCCGATGCCGCCAACGATCAGCGAAACACCGGCCACCGCAGCCAACAACCATGCCATGGTTTTCTGCGAAGCTGCCCGGGCCGCGAGGATAGAGGCAATATTGCGAACGGTGAAATCGTCATTCTGACCCGCCGCAATTCGATGGCGGCGGCGCAGTAGTTCCTTGGCCTCTTCTTCCGCCTCCTTGATCAAGTCGCCATTAGTTGCTTTCAGAGTAATTGCCCCGACATATTTTCCTCGCAACCGCGCACCACCGAGAATCCGTTTTTTTGCCGTGGAAAGCGGCACAAAAACCACGTCATCCTGATCCGACCCAAAAGGTGTTTGACCTTTTTCTGCTGTGACACCAATGACGGTAAAAGGTACGCGCTTGATCCTGATATTCTGGCCTATGGGCGAGTTGCCACCAAAAACATTTTTAACAATGGACACGCCGACAATGGCAACCTTCGCAGCAGCACGTTCGTCCGCCGGTGTGAAGGTTCGGCCTTCTTCGACCACCCATTCCCGAGCGTCAAGATATCCAAGCGTTGCGCCGTAGATTGTCGTGAACCAGTTCGTGTTGCCATAAATCACCTGCCCCGTGCCACGGACATTTGGTGCCGCAATGGCAATTGACGGAATCTCTGCCTCAAGGGCACGGGCGTCGTCTTCGGTCAGGGAAAAACGAGAACCTGATCCACCCCGCACACCACTTGCTGTGCTTGTCCCATTTAAAACAATCAGGATATTCGCGCCCAAACTCTGAATTACATCCTGGACTTTCTTTTCGGCCCCGGCACCGACCGAGACCATGGCAATTACAGCGGCCACGCCAATGACAATCCCAAGCGTCGTCAGCGCCGTGCGCAAAATATTTGCTCGCAGGCTGTCTATGGCAGCGATTAACCAATCCAGCGGCTTCATGGCATAACTTCTTTTTGCTGTTGCAACAGGTCGGTTGCCAGAACCCGGTCGGTCAAAACTTCATCTTCGATCAACAAGCCATCGCGGAAGCGCAAAACCCGTTTTGCAAACTGTGCCACTTCCTGCTCATGGGTAACCACTACGATTGTAATCCCAGCATCATTCAGCTTTTGAAACAGGGCCATAATTTCGATGCTGGTCTGACTATCCAGAGCACCTGTGGGCTCATCTGCCAACAGCAACACGGGATCATTTACCATAGCCCGGGCGATAGCCACTCGCTGCATCTGTCCACCGGACAGTTGGGTCGGCAAATGGTGGGTCCGATCAGCGAGCCCTACATCTTCCAAAGCCTGGATCGCTCGTGCTGATCGATCAGCTCTGGTCGTGCCACCATACATCAGCGGCATCTCCACATTCTTCAGTGCGCTAGCGCGCGACATCAGATTAAACGACTGAAAAACAAATCCGATCTTGGCATTGCGAATGTCTGCAAGGGCATCACGATCCAGCACCGAGACATCGTGGCCATCAAGAAAGTAATGCCCCTGGCTTGGCGTATCGAGACACCCCAACAGATGCATGCACGTGGATTTACCAGACCCGGAAGGCCCCATGATGGCGACAAATTCACCTTGACCAAGCGAAAAATCGACGCCCCTCAAGGCGTGCACAACATGCGCCCCCATGTTGTAATTTCTGCCAAGATTTTGAACCTGAATAATGCTGTCTGACATTACCGTTACTTTGGCCTGGCGGAAGCGCCCACAATAACGTCGGCGTCTTCCTGGATTTTGCCCCGGACAATCTCCGTGTTACTGCCATCAGAAATGCCGGCGACCAGTTCAATGGCCTCCAGATCATTGCTGTCTGACTTCACCCAGACCTGGACGCGACGACGATTTCCGGCACTGGCTTCGGCTCGGATGAGGCGGTATTTTTTGGCCTGTTCAGGATCAAGAAGTGACGCGATCCGGCGCGACGACTGGGCACGTAAATTGCGCACAGCATCCGGCAACTGATCCGGTGACATGCCCCCCGAACGCAAACCGCGGATGGCCATGCCGGTATCGCGAAAGATACTGCCGACAGCATCACGTTGTTCGTCATTCAAGCCAAGCTGTTTGGTCAGAGTTTTGATCAGGGCGATGACCCGGGCCCTGGCGGCTTCTGGACTCGCGCCAGCTGCAGCCACGCTGGCCGTTGATTTGTTCTTGCCCTTTGGCTTGAAGCGCAGGGCTGCTTCCGGCACGCGCAAAACATTTGTCCTGGCGCCGATGATGATATCGACATTGGCGGTCATGCCGGGCAACAGTAAATGATCGGGGTTATCCGCCTGTACAATAACAGTGTAGGTCACGACATTGGCAACTTCCGTCGGTGCCTTGCGGATCTGTAATACTTTGCCAGCAAATCTGCGTTGGGTAAAAGCGTCGACGGTAAAATTCACTTTCTGCTCCTCGACGATACTACCGATATCAGCCTCGTCTACGGAAACTTCCAACTGCATATGGCCAAGGTCCCCGGCAATGGAAAACAACACCGGCGCCTGAAGGCTTGCAGCAACGGTTTGACCCAGATCGACATTACGGCCAGTGACGACCCCGTCGATCGGCGAGGCAATGAACGTTCGGTCCAGGTCGAGCTGGCGTTCTTTCAGAGTTGCCTTGCGAACCAGTACCTGCGCATTGGCATTTAGCAACTGCGCCTTTTGTTTTTTCTGCCGGGCCAGGGTCGCCGCATGTCTGGCCCGGGCCTGATCCCGTACCGACAGGCCACGGTCCACATTGCTTTGTGCGACAACACGTTTGTCATACAGGGCCATCACGCGTTGTAATTCCTGCTCCGCATCGCGCAAGGCAGCGACCGCACCTTCGGCATCCGCTTTCAACTCCTCCAGCGTTGCCATTTGAACAGCAACCCCTGCGTGGGCCACCGCGAGTTCTGCTTTTGCGGCATCAACACGGGTGGCGTAGGAGGCTGGGTCGAGGCGCGCAATGATCTGGCCCGCCTTAACCGGGGTGTTGAAATCCGCGAGCATTTCTGAAATCTGTCCCGAGATTTGTGACCCCACCTCAACGGTTATCACTGGCCTGACTTTGCCGGTTGTCGAAACAGCCATCTGGATATCACCTTTGGTGATCTTTGCTGTCCGGTAGGATGCACCATCACTACGCTCTCCGGAAGCAAGGTGTCCCTGCTGCCATGCGATCAGCGCCACAACCAGCGCCAGAAACACGCCACCATAAAACAGCTTCTTCATCCAATACTCCATCCGACTATTTTGTATCGGCCATGTTATTCCACAACTTTGTCACAGAAGATTGTCAGAGTTGTATCAATTTGTCGCAACCCAGGAAAATTTTTACGGCTATGAAATTGCCGATAATAGCAAAAATTTGGCATTCACTATGGGACCATGCCGGGCAGTTCAGTTAAGATTTCCCGGCAGTTACCATGCAGATTCCAGGGAATGAATGACATGAAAATCGGCGTGCCAAAAGAAGTCAAACCAGGTGAAGGCAGGGTGGCCATGCTACCTGACCAGGTCAAAGCCCTTGTCGAAACCGGCTATGACGTTGTCGTGCAAAAAGGCGCTGGACAGGCGTCGGGCGTTGCTGATCAGGATTACGCTGGTGCCGATGCCCAAATGGCTGACACTGGCAAGGATGTGTTTGGAAACGCCGAACTGATCATCAAGGTCAAGGAAATCATACCGGAGGAATATGAATTTCTGCGGCCAGAGCATGTCATCTTTACCAATGTACATGGTGCTGCAAACAGGGAACAAATCGACAAGATGCTGGAGGTTGGCCTGACGGCCATCGCTGCAGAAGAAACCCATCCCTATGGATCGCCCAACAGTGCCCTGGCAGGTGAGGTTGGGGCTTTTGAAGGACTGCGCCTTGTATTTGCCCCACATGGTGGCTCCGGGCGACATTTTCTGAACCATTATGGTGCCCCGGCCGCTGAAGCTTTGGTGATTGGCCTGGGCGGTGTCGGCCAGGGGGCCTTGCGCACGCTTTTGAAACTGGGCGTTCGTGTGAAGGCATTTGATATCGACAGGGGTGCCCGTCGTCGCACCCTGATGCAGTGGGAAGACAGCCCCCTGCAGGTTTTTGATATCAGCGAACTGGGCAACCACCTGGCAGACGCTGACGTCATTTATAACTGTGTTTTGTGGCCAAAGGACCGTGACGATCATCTGGTCTTCCGAAGCGATCTGGCGAAACTTTCGCCCACTTGTGTCATCGTCGACATCTCCTGCGACCCTGCCGGTGCCATTGAAACCAGCCGGGCGACGACCTGGGATGATCCGGTCTACACCGAAGAGGGTATCCGGCATTTTTGCGTTGATAATATTCCGGGGGCGGTGCCGGTAACGGCGTCTGCGGGTTACGCCAGGGACCTTTTTGACAACATTAAACTGATCGCCGGGCTTGGTGCGCTGGAGGCCTGTCGGCAAAGCCCGCATCTCGCAAAAGGGCTCACTTGTTCCGCAGGCGAATTGATTTTGGCAGAGGCTGGGCGTTTTCAAAATCGAGAATTTACGCCCGTTGATGAATTTTTGCAGCGCTCTTCTGCCTGAATAGAACGGTTGGTCCAGGATGAATGCTTTTTCTGCTGCAATTGGATTATACTTCCAGCCGAAAATATTACGGCTGGTCTTTTTAGGTTTTTCGAGCGGTTTACCGCTGGCGCTGACATTCAGCACCTTAAGCGTCTGGCTAGCTGAAAATGGTGTTGAAAAATCGACGATCGGTCTTTTTGCTGCTTTGGGCGTGCCATATACCCTGAAATTCCTCTGGGCGCCGTTGATCGACCGTGCTTATTTGCCTTTTCTGACACGATCGTTCGGGAGAAGACGGGCCTGGATGCTGTTTTCACAAGCTGCGCTGGTCCTGGCGATATTTGCGTTGGGCCAGTCCGACCCGGCGCTTGATGCCGGGCGCATGGCCTTGCTTGCATTAGTCGTATCGTTCTGTTCTGCCAGCCAGGACATCGTTCTGGACGCTTACAGGGTTGAAACCCTTGACGAACGAACATTCGCTGCGGGGGCGGCGGTGTTTGTCTGGGGCTACAGGGTCGCCATGCTGGTTTCCGGTGCCGGTGCACTTTATATCGCCAGTGGAACGAACTGGGGCATGGCATATTCGGTTATGGCGGTGTTGATGGCAGTTGGTATTATCGCCACGTTGATGAGCCCGGAGCCTGATCTGGAGGACAACCACGCACCCGTCGGCGGCAACTGGTTTACAGATGCTGTTGCCGGACCATTTGCCGAATTTATGGGCTCACGCGGTTGGACGGCGTTGGTCATTCTGGCCTTCGTGGTGTTTTACAAACTGGGTGATTCCATGGCCGGGGTGATGACCAATCCCTTTCTCGTCGAACTGGGCTTCACCAAAGTCGAGATCGCCAATGTTTCAAAAATATACGGCTTCACCGCAACGATGGCAGGTCTGGCAATTGGTGGCTGGCTTTTGAATGCCAGCGGCCTTGTCAAAAGCCTGTGGATTTGCGGCATCCTGCAATTGCTGTCAAACCTGATGTTCGCGGCCCAGGCCGAAGTCGGCCACAGTGTCAGCTTCCTGGCCCTGACCATCGGCTTTGAAAATCTGTCCGGGGGCATGGGCACAGCCATTTTCATCGCCTATCTCTCCAGTCTTTGCAATATCTCCTACACCGCCACTCAATATGCCTTGCTATCCTCGTTATTCGCCATTCCGCGAACCCTGATCTCCTCTGGCACCGGATATGTCGCTGAAGCCGTTGCCTGGACGGATTTTTTCATCTACACCGCCGTCGGTGCTGTGCCGGGGTTGTTGCTGCTGTGGTTCCTGACAAAACGCGGCTGGATTGGCGAAAAACCTGCAGACCCGATCTGATTGCGCTGAATTTCCCGTTTGACCTGGAATTATTCCAGGCTTAGACTTTTTGCTCTGGATATTCGGGACCATGAAGGAGCTTCAATATGCGTATTGGTGGAATGATTGCCTTGGTAGCCGGTGCAGTGATGATTGCTTCTCCGGCACTTGCCGAGTGCTTTGGACATACTAAAACAGTGCAGACAAAATCTGAATCATTAACGGTTCAGTCGTCGCAACCCGTCACAAAGCCTGTAACAAAAAAAGAAGGCTGACATCTCCAACGTTGTCTGATGTTTCAGACAATTTGAATTTTGTCTGGCTTGATTTCTAATTGCCACCTGAGGCCATTTGCTGTTACAGGCATTAGGCCCCGGTGGCTTTTTTTTATCAACCTGGCCTGAAATGATGTCTCTGACTGCGGAATATGTTCAGCCTTCTCTACAAGGCCTGGCGCTTGAAGTCCGCCTGGCAAGATCGTCCAGCGACATAGAAGCCGCCCAGCGCCTGCGATACCAGGTCTTCTATGAAGAAATGGGTGCGGTGTCGCCTGAAAATGAATTGCGCCCCGGTATAGACCATGACCGGTTTGATGTCTTTTGCGATCATCTGTTGGTCATCGACCCGACCCTGCCACAGAAAGAAGCTGTTGTCGGAACCTATCGCCTGATGCCGGGGTCGCGTCTGACGTCTGTCGGCCAGTTCTATTCCGAGGGCGAATTTGATCTTTCACCCCTGTTCGCAAATGGACCGGCACCCGACAAGCTTCTGGAATGTGGCCGGTCCTGTGTTGCCGCCGGATACCGCAACAGCCACACAGTGCAATTGTTGTGGCGCGGCATCGCTGCCTATATGGCCGAACATGGTTTTGAAGCGATGTTTGGCTGCGCCAGCCTTGCCGGTACCGATGCCCGGTTACTTGCCGAACCCCTTGCCTGGCTCCGCCACCAGGCACTGGCACCAATACATTTACGGGTATCGCCACTGGCAGAACGAGCTGTCGATCTGGCGGAAATGCCTGCGTTTATTCCCGACCGCCGATCCGCCCTGAAGGCCCTGCCGCCCCTGATCAAGGCCTACCTCAGACTGGGTGCCTGGGTGGGGGACGGGGCGGCGACGGACAAGCACTTTGACACGACGGACGTTTTTATCCTGTTGCCCACCAACAGAATACCAACGCGTTATTTCACACATTTTGAACGCTGATTTTCAGGAATATTTCTGAATTTGCCGAACTGTCATAAAACTGTCGCAAAAATGTAGTATCAAGCGCAGCAACAGAACTTCAGATCACCATAAAGGTAGCCCCATGGTCGGGACCAAAACAGTCGACAAGGATCTCAAACGCCTCTCCCGTGTGGAGAAGGCGACGCTGCAATTGGGCAAGGGAAATGCCAAAATCGGCGTTGGCTTGCTGTTCATTCTGGCTGTCTGGGCCTATCTCGCGTGGCAATCAGGCACCGGTGAGGGTGAGCTGTTTGTCGTCGCTGCCGGTGTCATCGGGGCCTACATGGCATTGAACATCGGGGCCAATGATGTGGCCAATAATGTTGGTCCTGCCGTCGGTTCTGCAGCCCTGACCATGACCGGTGCGCTGGTCATCGCCGCCGTCTTTGAAACAGCGGGTGCCGTCCTGGCTGGCTCAGACGTTGTCAGCACCATTCGCAAGGGCATCATTGATCCCGCTGGCATTGCCTCAGCTACTCACTTCACCTGGGCCATGATGGCGGCGTTATTGTCCGCCGCCTTGTGGATCAATCTTGCCACCTGGGTTGGCGCACCGGTTTCAACCACACACTCCATCGTCGGGGGCGTAATGGGAGCCGGTATTGCGGCAGCTGGTTGGGGTGCTGTGAACTGGGTCACCATGAGCAAGATTGCTGCCAGCTGGGTGATATCGCCTGTGCTCGGGGGTCTGGTTGCGGCCGGGTTCCTCGCCCTGATTAAATTCATGATCGTCTTCAAGGATGACAAGATTTCAGCCGCCAAACGCTGGGTGCCGATCCTTGTCGCCATCATGGCCGCAGCTTTCTCGACTTATCTGATCATGAAGGGCCTGAAAAATATCTGGAAGCCAGGCGGTACTGTTCTTGTAACAATCGCCATTGCTTCCTTTTTCATTGCCTGGCAACTGGTCCGGGTCTGGGTCGCCAAAGCAGCCGAGGGTCTGGACAACAATCGCAAATCTGTCAGCACCCTGTTCACCGTCCCGCTGATCTGTTCTGCCGCCATGCTGTCCTTCGCGCACGGGGCCAATGATGTGGCCAATGCTGTCGGTCCACTGGCGGCGATTGTAGGCTCGGTTTATTCCGGTGAAGTGGTCAGCAAAGTGGCTGTGCCTTATTGGATTTTGATCGTTGGTGCCATCGGTATTTCTGCCGGTCTTGTCTTATATGGCCCCAAGCTGATCCGCACGGTCGGCAGCCAGATCACAAAGCTGGATCGCATGCGGGCCTTCACGGTGGCCTTGTCTGCCTCCATCACCGTCATTGTCGCATCGGCTTTGGGATTACCCGTCAGTTCCACACACATTGCCGTAGGTGCCGTCTTCGGTGTTGGCTTTTTCCGCGAATGGCTGGTCAACAGACATAGCCGCCCCGCCGTTGCTGCCGCTGCGGCTACCAGCGATGTCGCCAACGACAACAGCGGTTCGGATCTTCTGTTAACAAAAAAGGCCAAAAAGAAGCTCGGGAAGAAACAAAAAAAGCGGCTCGTTCGCCGCTCTCATTTCCTGACAATCATCGCCGCCTGGCTGGTTACCGTGCCCCTGGCTGCCTTGCTCTCCAGCTTCCTGTTCTTCGCCATCAAGGGTTTTTTAGGCCCTTGATGGTTTGGAATTTTTGTTCTGATCAGGACAGTTCCCGATAGAATATTTTAGCCCTGATTAATGGTTTGCGCCGTGTGCGGCCAGTGCAGCCATAGTGACAATATCGCTGTCTGTAGCACCCATTTGCACAATTTGAGCAGGTTTGGACATGCCGACGACCAACGGTCCGATTACAGTCCCGCCGCCAAATTCCTGCAGCAGCTGGGCCGAGATATTGGCCGCATGCAGGCCTGGCATGACCAGGATGTTTGCCGGTTCTGACAATCGACAGAATGGATAGAGCGCCAGCAAGTCCGGATTGAGCGCCACATCAACCGTCATTTCGCCATCATATTCAAATGACACATTGCGTTGATCCAGCAGGCCAACGGCGTCGCGAATTCGGTCCGTGCGTTCCCGCACCGGATTGCCGAAGTTGGAAAATGACAACATGGCAACACGGGGCTCGTGCCCCAGCAAACGGGCGAGGTCGGCACTTTGTTCGGCAATGCCTGCAAGCTCCTCAGCCGTCGGGCGTTCATGCACGGTGGTGTCGGCAATAAAAATTGTCCGGCCTTGCGCCACCAGAATTGAAAGGCCAAAAACAAGACTGCCAGGTGCCGGATCCAGCACCCGGTGGATGTCATCCAGCACGGCATTATAACTTCGGGTGCCGCCTGTAATGATGGCGTCGGCATCGCCAGCCGCGACCATGCAAGCCGCGAAGACGGTGCGGTAAACCCTGACCATGCGTTCGCATTCGCGTTGCAGCACGCCCTGGCGTTGCAGGCGCTGATAAAGATAGGCCGTATATTCTTCGACATGCTCCGCGGAATTGGTTGAGGCAATTTCAATCCCGTCTTTGTCACCATGCCCCAGTGCGGCCAGGCCGCTTTTGATCTTGTCTTCGTCCCCGACCAGGACCGGTGTACCAAAGCCTGCATTGTGGAAGGAGACCGCCGCACGCATGACACGCTCCTCTTCGCCTTCGGCAAAGGCCACACGGGCTGGATTGTCGCGCACCTGTTCCAGTATCAACTGCATGGGTCCGGCACTTGGATCAAGGCGGGCACGCAATTCATTACGATAATTTTCGAGATCAAAAATAGGTCGCTTGGCAACGCCGCTGTCCATCGCGGCTTTGGCAACGGCTGCCGGAATTTCACTGATCAGGCGCGGATCAAACGGGGCCGGTATAATATATTCAGGACCGTAAACCAGACGTTCCCCTTGATAGGCGAGGGAGACTTCGTCGGGCACATCCATGCGCGCAAGTTCTGCCAGGGCATCAGCAGCGGCGATTTTCATTTCGTCATTGATGGTGCTGGCCCGGACATCGAGGGCACCGCGAAATATGTAGGGAAAGCCCAGAACATTGTTGACCTGGTTGGGGTAGTCCGACCGGCCTGTGGCCATGATGGCGTCGTCGCGAATTTTGGCTACTTCTTCGGGCAGGATTTCCGGGTCCGGGTTGGCCATGGCAAAAATGATCGGCTGATCTGCCATGCTGAGGACCATTTCAGGGGTGAGGGCGTCCTTGACCGAAATGCCCAGAAACACATCCGCGCCCACCATGGCTTCCGCCAGGGTGCGCTTATCGGTGGCGATGGCGTGGGCAGATTTCCACTGGTTCATGCCCTCTTCGCGGCCCTGGTAAATCACACCCTTGGAATCGCACAACAAGACATTTTCATGTTTGATCCCGGCTGCCTTGACCAGTTCAACACAGGCAATCCCGGCGGCACCGGCACCGTTGGCGACGACCTTGATGTCTTCCATGTTGCGGCCGGTGAGATTGGCGGCGTTGATCAAACCGGCAAGAGTAATAATCGCTGTGCCGTGCTGGTCATCATGGAAAACAGGAATTGGCATCAATTCGCGCAGGCGCTGTTCAATGATGAAACATTCCGGCGCCTTGATATCTTCCAGATTGATGCCGCCGAAGCTTGGCCCAAGATAGCGCACGGCGTTGATAAATTCCTCGACATCACTGGTATCGACCTCAAGATCAATGCCATCGATATCGGCAAATCGTTTGAACAGGACCGCCTTGCCTTCCATCACCGGCTTCGAACCCAGAGCACCGAGATCACCAAGACCAAGCACTGCCGTACCATTGGAAATCACCGCCACCAGATTACCCTTGGCGGTATAGTCGTAGGCTGTATCCGGATCTTCGGCGATGGCAAGGCAGGGCACCGCGACGCCAGGCGAATAGGCCAGCGACAAATCGCGTTGTGTCGTCAGCGGCTTGGTCGGCACAATCTCGATCTTGCCGGGCTTGCCGGTGGTGTGAAAGGAGAGGGCTTCCTCGTCGGTAATTTGCAGGATTTCGTCGCTCATGATTACTCTGTTTTCTTTATACACGGTTGTTTTTCGGGGGGGTTAGATGCCTAGAAGGCAACATTCAAGTGAACCTAAAGAGTAAATGCGAATTGCGCAAACGGCTTTGGTGGTCTTGCGCCGAGGATATGTTAGATTGCAGGCCATGAGCGAACAGACAGCCAGCACCGACGACGCAAAATCCGCGCCTGCACCAGAGCGTGCCAAAACCACGGCAAAAGACAATGCTGTGACGCCGATGATGGTCCAGTTTCTGTCGATAAAAAAAGACCATCCGAACGAATTGCTGTTCTATCGCATGGGCGATTTTTACGAACTGTTTTTCGACGACGCGGTGAAGGCTGCGGCAGCCCTGGATATTGTGCTGACCAAGCGCGGCAAACATATGGGCGAAGATATCCAGATGTGCGGCGTGCCGGTGCATGCCTGTGACAACTATCTGCAAAAGCTGATCCGGGCTGGTTTCCGCGTCGCTGTTGCCGAACAAACCGAAAATCCGGCTGAGGCCAAAAAACGCGGCGCCAAATCAGTTGTCGCCCGTGAAGTTGTTCGCGTGGTCACGCCGGGCACGCTGATGGAAGACACTTTGCTGGATTCCCGGTCGCACAATTTTCTGGCCGCCATCGCCCGTTCCGGCGGAGAAATCGCCTTTGCCTGGACAGATATGTCGACCGGTGATTTTTTTGTATCACCGGGTGATGCCGCAACCCTGGGCGCAGAAATAGCCCGCCTTGCCCCCAGCGAAATATTGTTGCCTGAGAACATGTTGCAAACGCCTGAGCTATTTGAAACCTTCAGCGACTGGGCCGATATCCTGACGCCCCAACCTGCCTCCAAATTTGACAGCCAGTCCGGTGAACGTCGCCTGCGCAAGCTGTATGATGTTGCCTCGCTGGACGGGTTTGGTCAGTTTGCCCGATCAGAGCTGGCGGCCCTGGGCGGTCTGGTCGATTATCTGGACCTGACGCAGAAGGGCAATCTGCCTAACCTGAAGGCACCAAAACAGGTCGGAGCCGGGTCCAGCCTGGCCATCGATGCCGCGACCCGGCGTAATCTTGAGCTGGTTCGCACCCTGTCGAATGAAAAGCGGGGCAGCCTGTTATCTATTGTTGATCAAACCGTGACGGGTGCCGGGGCACGGCTGCTGGCGGGACGCCTGTCAGCCCCGCTGACCGATCCGGCCGCCATCAACGCCCGACTGGATGACGTCAGCTTTTTTATCGACGCCACTGCTGAGCGCGACGCTGTGCGCCAGTCCTTGAAGGCAACGCCCGATATTGAGCGCGCCTTGTCGCGACTGACCATGGGCAGGGGTGGCCCCAGAGATTTGGCGGCCATTCGCGATGGCCTGAAAGATACTGCGGCCTTGCGGGAAACATTGCTGCATCCGTCCCTTGCCCCTGTGCCGCAAGGTGTGGCGGATATTGGCCGTGATCTGGGTCATCATGAAACCCTGGTTGAACGCCTGACCCGCGCGTTGGCGGCCGAATTACCCCTGCAGGCCCGCGACGGTGGCTTTATTGCGCAGGGCTATGATGCCGGTCTGGATGAATTGCGGGGTTTGCGGGATGAAAGCCGCCGCATGATTGCGGCCATGCAAGGGGATTACGCAAAGGATACCGGGGTAGGCGGCCTGAAAATCAAGCATAACAATGTGCTGGGTTACTTTATCGAGGTCACGGCGATCCACGGCGACAAGATCATGAGCCGGGAGGACGAAACCTATATACATCGCCAGACCATGGCCAATGCGGTGCGCTTTACGACCACGGACCTTGGCGAACTGGAGCGCAAGATTTCTTCCGCTGCTGATCGGGCGCTGGCGCTGGAAACACAGCTGTTTGAAGCCCTTGTCGATGAAACCAGTACCCGCAGCCCGGAAATCATTATCACTGCAGAAGCGCTTGCGCGACTGGACGTGGCGACCTCACTGGCGGAATTGTCGATGCGCCGCCGTTACGCCCGCCCGGTCATTGATGACAGCCTGGAATTCAAGATTGAAGGAGGTCGGCATCCGGTTGTGGAGGCTGCGCTGGAAAAGGCAGCCGAGGGCGATTTTATTGCCAATGACTGTGATCTTTCGGATGCGCAACGATTGTGGCTGCTGACCGGCCCCAACATGGCAGGTAAAAGTACCTTCCTGCGCCAAAATGCCCTGATTGTTGTGCTGGCCCAGATGGGCTGCTATGTGCCGGCAAAAAGCGCCCACATCGGGGCCATTGACCGTTTATTCAGTCGTGTTGGTGCTGCTGATGATCTGGCCCGGGGCCGATCAACTTTCATGGTCGAGATGGTGGAGGCTGCAGCCATTTTGAACCAGTCCGGGAACCGGTCCCTGGTCATTCTGGATGAAATCGGCCGGGGTACCGCGACATTTGATGGCCTGTCCATCGCCTGGGCCGTGATCGAACACCTGCACGAAGTTAATCATTGTCGTTCGTTGTTCGCCACGCACTATCATGAGCTGACGTCCCTGTCGGCGAAGCTTCCAGCCTTGGCCAACTACACCATGCGGGTCAAGGAATGGCAGGGCGAAGTGGTTTTCCTGCACGAAGTCACCAGCGGTTCCGCAGATCGATCATATGGAATTCAGGTGGCCAAACTGGCTGGCCTGCCGCGCGCCGTTGTCGATCGGGCCGGAGAAGTATTGGCAATCCTGGAAGAAGGGGACCAGGCCGGTGCCGTCTCCCGCCTGGCGGATGATCTGCCACTGTTTGCCGCAGCGCCAAAGTCCGTTCCGGCCGTACAATCACCTCAATCTCCGCAAGGTCCGTCCTTGCTGGAGGAGGAATTGACACTGCTGCATCCCGACGAAATGACCCCCAAAGAAGCCCTGGAAGCCCTGTATCGTTTGCGCGGCCTGCTAAAGTAGCCGGACATTATTCCATTCCATCCTTGAAATAAAAGACAACAGGCGACAGTTTTATTCGATGTACAAGATAGAAAACCGCCGCGATATTATCGACCGCCGTACCCTGGGCGCTGAACTGGCTGCCCTGGCGGAAGGCGGAGACACACGCGCGCCGGCTTTTCGGGCGAAGGTTCTGGCCTTGTTAAAGGACTGCCTGAAAGGCGGCCAGGATGAAGTCAAACGCCGCTTTGAAGTCGATGATGCCACGGGCCTGGGCACCGCCAGGTCAATTTGTTATCTGGTCGATCAAATCCTGCGCACGGCTTATGATTTCACTATTTCCCATGTCTATCCCGCCCACAATCCAACATCGGGTGAGCGATTGGGCGTTGTTGCCGTCGGCGGTTATGGCCGCGGTGACATGGCACCGTTCTCTGATGTCGATCTGCTATTTTTGCTGCCCTACAAGCAAACGCCGTGGGGCGAGCAGGTCGTTGAATATCTTTTATACCTGCTGTGGGACATGGGCCTGAAAGTTGGTCATGCGACCCGGTCAAATGACGAATGCATTCGCCTTTCGCTGTCTGACACAACAATCCGTACCGCCATTCTTGAGGCCCGTTATATCTGTGGCGACAAAGACCTTTACACAGAAATGCGGGAACGCTTTGCAAAAGAAGTTGTGACAGGAACCGGTCCGGAATTTGCCCAGCTGAAACTGGCGGAGCGTGATGACCGTCTGCTGCGGTTTGGTAATTCACGTTATCTGGTGGAGCCCAATATCAAGGAAGGCAAGGGGGGCCTGCGGGATCTGCATACCCTGTTCTGGATCAGCAAATATTATTACCAGATCGACGACGTCGCCAGGCTGGTCAAACTGGAAGTGCTGACAAAAACGGAATTACGGCGCTTCCAGAAAGCCGAAGAATTTCTCTGGAAAGTGCGTTGCAGTTTGCACTATTTGACGAACCGACCTGAGGAACGCCTGACGTTCGATGTGCAAATGGAGATTGGCAAACGTCTGCATTATAACGACCGCAAATCCAGTCTGGGTGTCGAGCGGTTCATGAAGCATTATTATCTGATCGCCAAGGAAGTCGGCGATCTGACCCGCATTGTCTGTGCGTCGCTGGAGGAACAACACAAGCGCACCAGTCGCTTCCGGCTGCCGCGTCTGGCCAGCTTGAGACGCAAGGATTTTGACGGCTTCGTTTTGCAAAGCGGCAGGATTGAATTGAGAGAGCCGGACCTTTTCAAAAAGGAGCCTGTCGCCCTGATCAGACTGTTTCATCTGGCCCATGAACATGGTGCAGATATTCATCCGGGCACGTTGAAGCAAGTCACCAGAAGTCTCAAACGTATTGATGCAACGTTGCGAAAAGATCCGCTGGCCAATCAACTGTTTCTGGAACTACTGACCTCGAAACATGATCCGGAAACGGTCTTGCGACACATGAATGAAGCCGGTGTGCTTGGACGCTTTGTGCCTGACTTCGGGCGCGTTGTCGCCCAGATGCAACATGACATGTATCACGTCTATACAGTTGACGAGCATACCATTCGGGCCATTGGCATGCTGGCCCAGATCGAAGCCGGAGAGCTGGCAGAAGAACACCCGTTAAGTAACGACATTATTCACAAGGTGCTGTCGCGCCGGGTATTGTATGTCGCGGTCTTGATGCACGATATCGCCAAGGGCCGCGGCGGTGATCACGCTGTGTTGGGGGCCAGGATCGCGAAAAAACTTTGCCCGAGATTCGGTTTATCGCCGGAAGAAACGGAAACGGTTGCGTGGCTGGTTCTGCATCATCTGGACATGAGCAGAACAGCGTTCAAGCGTGACGTGCAGGATCCGAAAACCATTCTCGATTTCACCGACAAGGTCCAGGATCTGGAACGGCTGCGTTTATTGTTGATCCTGACGGTCGCCGATATTCGCGCTGTCGGGCCCGGCACCTGGAATGGATGGAAGGGGCAATTGCTGCGGGAGCTGTATCACCGCGCAGAGGAAGCCCTGTCGGGTGGCATGTCTGGCGAAGGTGCAAAAGCACGGGTTGAGCACGCCAAAAGCGGTCTTGCAGAAGCCTTGTCTGACTGGCCGCAAGATATCCTTCAACAACACCTCGACAGATTTTATGCGCCGTACTGGTTAAGTGCGGAAACCGACAGCCACAAGATTGACGCCGAACTGATGCGCAAAGCCGATGAAGAAGGGCAAGTGCTAACGATCAGTACACGGGCGGACAGGTTTCAATCGATCACAGAAGTCATGGTTTACACATCCGACCATCCCGGTTTGTTTTCTCGCTTTGCCGGGGCCATCGCCCTGGCGGGTATGAACGTGGTGCGGGCAGCGATTTTCACAACCACCGACGGCATGGCCCTGGATAACTTCTGGATCCAGGATGCAAAAGGTAAAGCGGTTACTGATAAAGCCAGATTAACAAAACTGAAGTCCACCATCCATGATACCCTGGCCGGAAAAATCCGCATCCGCGAAACCCTGGAAGCCCAGGCCGGATTGCCCAGTCGCACCCGTGTCTTCAAAGTGGCCCAACGCGTCCTGATCGACAACAAGGCATCAAATGTCTACACCGTCGTCGAAGTCAGCGGCCACGACCGGCGCGGCTTTTTGCATGACGTTACCCGTGCCCTGGCAGACCTTGGACTCTCTGTTGCCAGTGCCCGGATCGCGACATATGGCACACGCGCGTCCGATGTCTTTTATGTCAAGGATGTGTTTGGCCTGAAGGTTAGTCATGAAGGCAAACTGGAGACAATCCGCAAGCGATTGCTGGAGGTGCTGGAAGCCGGCAAACCCGTTGGCCCTGGTAAAAAATCAAAGACAAAAGCGGCCTGACCGGGTCGACATTTTCATTATTACTTCGGAAAGAAAAAGCCATGATCGGTGATCCCGTCGCCCTGAAAATACGCCGCAAATTCAAACGCCCGCCAGCTGCGCTGGTGCGCGCATTTGCATCAGCACAAACCAGCTTTATTGCAGATGCCATGCAGGGCATGAATTGCCTGCATTATTCGATCAAGGGTCTGAACATTAAACAAAAGTTCTGCGGCGTTGCTGTCACAGCCCTGAACGGGCCTCGCGATAACTTGGCCGCCATGGCAATGCTGGACGTCGCCCAGAAAGGTGATGTGCTGGTGATTGCCACCAACCAGGACGAATCAGGTGCCGTTGTGGGCGATCTCTGGGCGGCCGTTGCCAAACAACGTGGTGTCGTTGGTATCGTCACAGATGGCCTGGTACGTGATGCCGTGGGCTGTGAAAAAATGGGTCCGCCGATGTTCTGTCGTGGCCTGTCCCCCAACGCCGGATTCAGAAACGGTCCCGGTGAAATCAATAGCCCGATCTCGGTCGGTGGCGTTGTTGTCTTTCCGGGCGACATCATTGCCGGTGACCGCGATGGTGTGGTCGTCGTTCCCCGCGACGATGCCGCAGAAATCAAAACAGCCCTGACAGCCGTCAAGAAAGCCGAAGTCGCAAGAGAGAAAGAGGTCAAGGCCAAAAAGGTTGACCGCTTTTGGGACCCGAAACAGTTCAA
The DNA here is from genome assembly GCA_018654745.1 of Alphaproteobacteria bacterium. Classification (GTDB taxonomy): domain Bacteria; phylum Pseudomonadota; class Alphaproteobacteria; order UBA2966; family UBA2966; genus JABILA01. Next base: position 30,027 of record JABILA010000041.1, on the reverse strand, counting down.
GGCAAGAGGTGTGACTTACCTGGACTGAGAAGACAGCATTGGCATCGGGATCAGAAGCCGCGACGTAATCCATCCGGACTGAGAGAATCATCGCCGAGGGATTTTCCGGCATCGATTTTCTTGAGCATCGGGCCCGCAGGGGCACCGCCCAGAATATGGAAATGCAGATGCTGGACTTCCTGATGTCCGTCCGGGCCGGAGTTGCTGATCAGGCGATAACCAGAATCGCCCAGACCAAGTTCGCGGGCGACTTTTCCGGTGGCACGAAACAACGCCGTGATTTCCGCGTCGGATGCTTTTTCAGTGAAGTCGTCCATGTTGACGTAGGCACCCTTGGGGATCACCAGGATATGGACGGGACGTTGCGGAGTGATGTCGTGGAAGGCGAGGACATGTTCGTCTTCGTAGATTGTGTTGTTGGGAATTTCGCCGCGCAGGATTTTGGCAAAGATGTTGTTGTCATCGTAACTCATGAAACTCTCCGTTAATTCTGACGGGCTGCTTTTTCGTCATGCCCTGAAACTCCCTCGCGGCGCGCCAGTTCAGCATATATTTCTGCCGGGCGCACACCACTGTCCGCCCACAAGACCATCAGATGAAACAACAGGTCTGCACTTTCGCCAATAATTTCATCGCGCTTGTCTGTCGTGGCGGCGATGACCGTTTCAACGGCTTCCTCGCCAACTTTCTGGGCGATTTTCTGGCGGCCTTTTTTATAAAGACTTGCAACATAACTTTTGTCAGGATCGTGGGTCTTGCGCTCTTCGACAAGGTCAAACAGACGATCAAGCATCCGGGCGTCCATGGCTGAATTTTCTGTCATCGATTTATTTCCCTATTCCCGAACAGCGAGCCCGGCCGCTTTCATGTGGGCTTTTGTTTCTGCAATTGTGTAGGTGCCAAAGTGAAATATCGACGCGGCGAGTACACCGGTCGCGTGGCCTTCGGTAATGCCTTCGACCATATGATCAAGCGTACCCACACCGCCCGAGGCAATGACAGGAACCGGAATGGCATCGGCAACGGCACGGGTCAGCGGCAGGTTAAAACCTTGTTTGGTGCCGTCACGATCCATACTGGTCAACAGGATTTCACCCGCCCCTAGCTCAACCATTCGCCGACACCAGGCAACAGCTTCCAGACCAGTAGCATTACGCCCACCGTGGGTGAATATCTCCCAGGTGTCGGGGCCTGTGCTTTTGGCATCAACGGCAACGACCGTGCACTGACTGCCAAACTTTTCTGCGGCCTCTTTCACAAGTTCCGGGTTTTGTACGGCAGCGGTGTTAATGGAAACCTTGTCCGCCCCCGCCAGCAATAATTTGCGAATATCTTCTGTTGCCCGGACACCACCGCCGACGGTCAAGGGCATGAAGCATTGTTCTGCCGTGCGGGAGATCACATCATACATGCTGTCGCGGTTATCTGAGCTTGCGGTGATATCGAGAAAACAAAGCTCGTCTGCGCCTTGTTCGTCATAGACACGCGCCTGTTCGACCGGATCACCGGCATCGACCAGATCAACAAAGTTGATGCCTTTGACAACGCGGCCATCCTTGACGTCGAGACAGGGAATGATTCGGGGTTTCAACATTTTTTGTTCCGTCAATCCGCGCAGGCGGCAATTGCCTCACCAAGATCCATGCCGCCATCATATAGTGCGCGCCCGGAAATCGCACCGGCAATGCCGCTTGCTGCCTGTTTTTTCAAGGCCCTGAGATCATCGACAGAACTGACGCCACCAGAAGCAATAACCGGGATCGACGTTGCCGCCGCCAGTTCCGCAGTTGCCTCAACATTGACGCCTTGCATGGCCCCGTCGCGATCAATGTCAGTATAAATAATCGCGGCCACACCTGCGTCTTCAAAACGGTTGGCCAGTTCAATGGCGCCCAGTTCTGATGCTTCGGCCCAGCCTTCAACGGCGACCTTGCCATTCAGGGCATCGATGCCAACAGCAACGGCCCCTGGGAATTGTTTGCAGGCAGCACGGACAAGATCCGGGTCCCGGACGGCAATTGTGCCAAGGATCACGCGGGATATGCCGCGATCAAGCCACATGCCTATGGTTTCAAGATCACGTATGCCGCCGCCCAGTTGCACTGGCACATCCACAGCCGACAGAATGGCGTCAACGGCGTCACCGTTTACGGGCCGTCCGGCAAAGGCCCCGTTCAAATCAACAACATGCAGCCACTGGCAGCCACCGGCAACAAATTTGGCGGCCTGGGCGCCAGCGTCATCATTAAACACTGTGGCCTTGTCCATATCGCCGCGCAGCAGGCGCACGCATTGGCCATCCTTCAAATCAATAGCGGGGTAAAGAATCAACGAAGTTACTCCTGAGCCTCGGTGTCGAGGTCTTTGCAATAATAATATCCAGCAACAAATTCACCGTCGACCAGAGCATATTTTTCTTTTGTGGCCCAAAGCTGGAATTCCATTTGTTCGGCCAGCCTGATCCCCGCTGCCTGTGTTGCCCGGACATTGAACTCGAACAAACGAAACCCTTCGGCCCTGGCCTGATCCACCATGACCGACATCATGCCCGCGCCAAGGTTATGCCCGCGTGCCCAGGGGGCCAGAAAAAAGGTCGTCATAACCAATGCAAAGGCACCGGCTTCGTTATTTGCCGCCGGGGTGACGACCTGGGCCGAGCCGACGATTGAGCCTTCCAGACGGGCAACAACGAGGCGGCGCTGGGGCACCAACAATACGCCGCGCCAGTAATTTTCCAGAACCTGGCGTTGTGGCACCTTCAGCCAACCAAATCCATTGCCGTCGACGATGGCTTCTTCAGTCGCATTGCACAGCTCATCCAGATCGTTGCCGCGAAACTCTTCCAGCCACTCAATCATGGTATTCGTGTTTTCCATTGCGCTCACCGCTGATCCCTCTCTCACGGTTTCCAGGCCAGAAAATTGGCAATCAACCGTAGACCAACCCTCTGGCTTTTTTCCGGATGAAACTGGGTTCCAACCAAATTGTCACGACCCACAATCGCCGTTACCGGCTCGCTATAATCAACCGTCGCCAGCACATGGGCCGGTTCTGCCGTCTTCATGTGATAGCTATGAACAAAATAGACGTGGTCGCCTGTTGAAATCCCGGACAGTACCGGGTGGTTATTTTCATCGACATAAAGGTCATTCCACCCCATATGGGGCACCTTCAGCGAAGGATCAACGGGGGCCAGCGGGACGATCTCGCCCTTGATCCAGTCCAGCCCGGTATGATCACCGTGTTCGCGCCCGACAGTTGCCATCAGCTGCATGCCAACACAAATCCCGAGAAACGGTTGGCCTTTTTCGATAACAACTTCCTGCAAAGCCTCGACCATGCCGTCTACGGCGTACAAACCGCGCCGACAGTCTGCAAAGGCACCAACACCGGGCAAAACTACATGGCTGGCCTGACGCACGGCGTCTGCATCAGATGTCACAAGGATGGTGTCATCGCGACCGGATTCCCGCACCATGCGCTCAAACGCTTTTGCCGCCGAGCGTAAATTGCCCGAGCCATAATCAACAATGGCAACCGTCATGAATTATTTGTCCGCCAGATTTGAACTGCAACAGTCCTGGTTTGAAGCAGTGTGAAGAAAGGTCTCAGGATAGATAAATATGTGGCCCCAGAGCCGTAAATAACCGTCGTTCCGCTTCCGCAACGTCCTGCCCGGCGACAATGCCGGTAAAGGAATAGCCACGTTGACGCAGGTTCCAGCGACGCAAATCATTGCCATGCAAACCCATCAGAACAGCCAGCACCACAGCCAGAATTGCCACGATCATGCCGGTTCCCGGCAACAACACCGGCAAGATCACCATCCCGGCTATGACCAGAACCTGAGCCACAAAAACCAGCCACAGGCCATGAAACACGGGCCAGGCCAGTGGAAACAGTGCTGCCTTGAAAGAGCCGCCCTCCTGAACAAGGACAACGTCCGAATCCGATCCCCGACCCGCGGGGCCAGGTTTTTCGTAGGCTGTATAAACACGCATGGTCATTCTCCCACAGTGTTGGTCGCAAAGCGTTGGTCTCAAAGCGTTGGTCTAATCGGCACAATCAGGGTGCCAGGTATTCGGCTTTACAGCGAACCGCCCAGCACGCCTTTGGTTGAAGGCACCGCATTTGCCTGGCGAGGGTCCACTTCCACGGCTTCCCGCAAGGCCCGCGCCAGCGCCTTATAACACGACTCGATGATATGGTGGTTGTTTTCACCATAAAATGTTTCCACATGCAGGGTCAGTCCGGCACCCTGGGCAAAGGCCTGAAACCACTCCCGGAACAGCTCGGTATCCATATCACCAAGCTTTTCCCGGGTAAATTCGACCCGCCAGACCAGATAAGGCCGGTTTGAGGCATCCAGCGCCACCCGCGTGCAGGTCTCATCCATGGGGGCCAGCGCAGAACCAAAGCGTCGAATGCCCTTGCGATCCCCCAGTGCCCGACCCACAGCCTTGCCAATAGCGATACCGGTATCTTCCGTGGTGTGGTGAAAATCAATATGCAAATCGCCCACAGCCTTGACGTCGAGGTCCATCAGGGAATGGCGCGACAGCTGTTCCAGCATGTGATCCAGAAACCCGATGCCGGTTGAAACGTTATATTGACCTGTGCCATCCAGATTTACCCGCACAGAAATCTGTGTTTCGTTCGTATTCCGCTCAATACTGGCTTCGCGATTTGCCCGCGTCATCGGCGCTCTCCTGCTCAATTTCTGCGTTCTTTTATCAGGAGACGCGAAAAACCGCCAGACCCTGTAAAAGAGAGCACAAGCCAGGATATTGCGACATCATTCTTAACAGAGCATGAAATCGGGCCTCGGGCCTTGACCGGCCGGGCGGAATCGCCACATGTTGGCGACAGAAGGTGGCCATCAGGCCCCGACACGACAAGCAAACGGACAAAAAAATGAGTGAGCAACAATTGCCCTCCTGGCACGGCACCACAATCCTCGCTGTGCGCAAGGGAGACCAGACCGTCATTGCCGGTGATGGCCAGGTCAGCCTTGGAGACACCGTCATAAAAGGCAGCGCCCGCAAGGTTCGACGCCTCGGTGATGGCTCGGTTCTTGTTGGCTTTGCCGGTGCTACAGCGGATGCCTTTGCGTTGTTTGAGCGTCTGGAGAGCAAACTGGAGCAATATCCCAACCAGTTGACCCGCGCCTGTGTTGAAATGGCCAAAGACTGGCGCACAGATCGTTATTTGCGCCGTCTTGAAGCCATGATGGCCGTCGCCGACACTGAAACAGCCCTGGTCCTGACTGGAAACGGTGATGTGCTGGAGCCGGATGACGGCGTTATCGGCATCGGTTCAGGCGGCAACTATGCCCTGGCGGCCGCGCGCGCCTTATATGACCGTGACGATATGGACGCCGAAGCCATTGCTCGCCGGGCCATGAGTATCGCGGCTGATATTTGTGTCTACACAAACACCAACGTAACGCTTGAGAAACTGTAACTACAAGCATCTGATTTCCCGAGCCCTTCGGCCCCGCCAACAAACCCAGGCCAACATACAAAGATTAATTTGACATGACCGAATTCAGTCCCCGCGAAATTGTTTCTGAGCTGGACCGCTTCATTGTGGGCCAAAACGACGCCAAGCGTGCTGTCGCCATTGCCTTGCGTAATCGCTGGCGGCGTCAGCAGCTGGACGAAGACTTGCGTGAAGAAGTCGTGCCCAAAAATATTCTGATGATCGGCCCCACCGGCGTCGGCAAAACCGAAATCGCCCGTCGCCTCGCCCGCCTGGCCGAAGCGCCCTTTGTAAAGGTTGAGGCCACCAAGTTCACTGAAGTTGGTTATGTCGGACGCGATGTCGAACAGATCGTGCGTGATCTTGTGGAATTTGCCATTGCCCAGCAGCGCGACAAAAACCGCCGCGAAGTTGTCGCTAAAGCGGAACTGGCAGCGGAAGAACGCGTTCTGGATGCTCTGGTCGGCGAACATGCCAGCGAGACAACCCGCAAGAGCTTCCGCGACAAACTTCGGGCGGGAGACCTGTCGCAAAAAGAAATCGAGCTGGATATTTCAGACAGCGGCGGCGGCAGTGCCTTGCCAACTTTTGAAGTACCGGGCATGCCAGGTGCCAGCATGGGGATGTTGAACCTGAACGATGTCTTCGGCAAAGCCTTTGGCCAGCAAACATCGCGTCGACGCATGACGGTTGAAGACAGCTACGAAGTGCTGATCGCAGAAGAAAGCGACAAACTGTTGGACGATGAAAAAATCGTGCGCACAGCCATCGAATCTGTTGAACAAAACGGTATCGTCTTTCTGGATGAAATCGACAAAATCTGTGCCCGTGGTGAGCGCGGCGGTGCCGAGGTTAGCCGCGAAGGCGTGCAACGGGATTTGCTGCCCCTGATTGAAGGCACCACCGTTGCCACCAAACACGGCCCGGTGAAAACCGATCATGTCCTGTTCATTGCCTCAGGTGCTTTTCATGTTGCCAAGCCATCTGACCTGTTGCCTGAACTTCAGGGCCGGTTACCGATCCGGGTTGAACTGAAAGCCCTGACGCGGGACGACATGAAGCGTATCCTGGTGGAGCCGGAAGCCAGCCTGATCAAACAATATGTTGCCCTGATGGGTACCGAAGGCCTGACCCTGGAATTCGCAGAAGACTCCATTGATGCCATCGCCGATCTGGCCACAGAGGTGAATGCCGGCGTTGAAAATATTGGTGCCCGGCGTTTACACACCATTCTGGAAAAGCTGCTGGACGAGGTTTCCTTCACAGCGACAGACCGTTCCGGTGACACAGTGATCATCGATGCCGAGTATGTTCAAAAGCAGGTTGGCGAGCTGGCCAGCAACGCAGACTTGTCGAAGTTTATCCTATAGGTCGATTGCGGTCACCTTACCTGAACCTTCAATCAGGCCTGACGTCAGAGGATTTCAACCAGCTGCAGTGCAAAAGTGAGGTCATGTCCGGCCATGGGGTGATTGCCGTCCAGGGTGACATGCTCGTCATCAATGGCCGCGATCAGTACCGGAAAGGCCTGCCCGTTTTCGTCCTGTACCTGCAAGGTCATGCCAGGCTCGACCGGCATGTCATCGGGAACCATATCGCGTGGAAAGTTGCGCAACAAATCTTCATCGCGTGCGCCATAGGCTTCGAGCATGGGAATGGTAATTGTCTGGGCTTCGCCAGGTGACATCGCAATAATAGCGGCCTCAAATCCGGGAATAACCTGGCCACCGCCAACTTCAAATTCCAGCGGATCACGCCCTTCGGAACTATCAAATACGGTACCGTCAGGCAATGTGCCTTTGTAATGCACGCGCACCTTTGTGCCGTTCTCAATCTTGTTGCTCTCGTCGGCCATGCCGCTCTCCTGAATCAGTATCTGTGTGAAAAATCTGGCTGCCGCCGGGATGGTTCTGTCGAAATCGCCCATACCCTATATATTTGCGCCGACAATTGCAAAGCTGGCAGACCGATTTTCAAAACGGGGTTAACCCAGCCGTGTCAAAAGGTCCTCTGCCTCGCGGGTCGACAGGTCCCGTATCTTTTGTGCCAGGCGATTTGCCAGTTCTGTATGCCGCGCACTGAGGCCACTGGTATCAACGGTAACTTTTGGATGCGACAGGTCCGACAGTTTCCGCAACTCTTCTGCGTCGTCCCAGATAATATCAAAGTAGGTGCAAGTCTGGCGGATCAATCCAGGTGACGGCCGCCCCCGGTGGCCATGCTCCAAAGCGGACAAGTATGCAGGGGAGACTTCAAGGGCCGCTGCCATTTGTTTCAGTGTTACGCCGACCTCGGCGCGCAGATCCCGGATTTTTTCAGCAAAGGGCGTCATGCGTTGTCCTCCAGAACTGTAATTACTTCAAGCGACGCAATCGTACATACAAGGCACCATCGCCGCCATCACGTGGCAGGGCGGCCTGGAAATCAACGACCCACGGTGCCAGATTTCGGGCCGACAACCAGATCGGCGTCATCCGGCGCAACACACCACGCGTGCTGCCTTCCAGAAATCCATGCTGCTGTTGTGCGCCATCGGGCGCACCTTTGCCGGTAATGACCAGAACGCATCTCTTGCCCGACCGGGCTGCATTTTCGATAAATTTGATAAGCCGCAAATGGGCCTGGGCCTGGGTCATGCCGTGCAGATCCAGTTTGCCGTCAATCTCGATTTTACCTTGCTTGACCTGTCGCAATGTGCCCCGGTCAAAACCATCTTGCGGCATTGGCGCCGCAGCCGGGGCAGGCATGTCAGGTCGCCGGTAAACCGGAGGCTGTTTTTGTGATTTCACCGGTTTGCCTACAGGGGCAGCTCCCGGAGTGCTATCCAGAAATGGGTCCACGTCAACAAACCGGCGTCGCGTTGTGGAATCCAGAGGCGTCGCTGTCTCCATCACGGTGCGAAACAAATCATCGCCTTCCAGGGGCCTGGCCCCTGGTTTCGACCTGGGCTTTCTGTCAGTCCTCTTTGACATCATCTACAATTACGATGTGCAATCGACGGGGGCCGTGGGCACCCATAAACAATGTTTTATCGATATCGGCTGACCGCGATGGACCGGTGACCAGGTTCACATTCCGCGGCATGAAGTTACCATCCCCCGCCCGTGGATCGCGCAGGCGCATTTTTGCCCAGCCTTCTTCATAGGTGCCGACAATGTCACTTTTGCGCACGATGGCAATGTGGTTGTCCGGCAAAAAATTCAGGGTCGTTGGTGTGTCTGCGCTGGAGGCCATCATCAAGGTGCCGGTTTCAGCGATAGCAGAAAATACCGGTGTGATGCCAACGGCATCTGATGTCTGCGCCCGGTCACGGCGCAAGGTCAACATGGACTGATCATCCCAGGGAATTTCATCCATGCACAGGTCGGGAGACATAACGGCTTCGGCAGGCAAATTATGTTCTGCCAGCCAGGCACTGACCGCCCCGGGTACATCCTTGATATCATCTACATCGTCAATGGTCGCAGCAGCGACGCTCAGCATCTCGCGGAACAGATCGACCAGCGCTTCGCCTGAAATCTGTCCGCGCGCAGGTATGGGGTTAATCTCCGGTTTGACGCCGGGTTTCGCCAACCAGTCAGTAACGGCCTGTTCGGATTTTGCCCGTTTATCGTTACCCAGCTTGCCCCGGATACGTCCCAGAATTTGATCGCGTGCACCGGTCATGAGCCGCCTCCCGCGCGTCGTTGTTTTCGCGCCCTGTATTGTGCCATGAATGTCTGACCCTCAGGCGCTGGCAGATCACGGGCACCGGTCCAGCCACTGGCGAGGGGCACGGAACGCAGTTTGCCTTTGCTGCCAGCCATTAGCTTAAGTGCTTTCATGGCAAGGCCTGTGGCAAATCGATAGAGCATCGGATGGCGCGCAAAAAAGGCCCAGACTGCAATGCCAGTGCGTTCGATGGGGGCGCCCAGTTTGGCATTGTAGGCATTTTCACGGTGCTTTCGCAGCATGCGCGGCAGCGGAATCCGTTCGGGGCAAACTTCCTGGCAACGACCACAGAAAGTTGAGGCATTGGGCAGATGGCATGAATCCTCTAGGCCGACAATATTGGGTGTCAGCACAGATCCCATCGGTCCGGGATAAACCCAGCCATAAGCGTGTCCGCCAATAGTTGACCAGACCGGACAGTGCATCAGACAGGCACCGCATTTGATACAGCGCAGCATATCTTCAAATTCGCTGCCGACCATTTCACTGCGGCCATTGTCCAGAATGATGACATGGTAACTGGATGGTCCGTCCAGATCTTCGGACCGTTTGGGTCCACTGGAGAAAGTCGTATAAACCGAATATTCCTGACCCGTCGCCGAGCGCGCCAGAATCCTGAGAAGCGTTGAGGCATCTTCCAGAGTCGGGGCAATTTTTTCAGGCGTCGCCAGAACGATATGCATCTTTGCCAGAGTCTGGGTCAGGTCACCATTGCCTTCGTTGGTGACGATGACCGTTGATCCTGTTTCAGCGATCATGAAGTTGGCACCGGTAATGCCGACATCTGCCGTTACATATTTTGGCCGCAGAATTTCCCGGGCTTCTTCAAGCAATTCCCTGGGATCTTCCAGGCGTTCAGTCTTGCCATATTTTTTGTGATGCTCATGGAACAAGTCTGAAACCTGGGCCTTGGTCTTGTGAATGGCTGGCGCAATGATGTGGCTGGGGCGCTCGTCCGCCAGCTGGATGATGTATTCACCAAGGTCCGTTTCAATCGGCTCAACCGAATGTTCTTCCAGGAAATGGTTCAGGTCCATTTCCTCGCCGATCATCGACTTGCCCTTGGTTACAGTTTTGGCATCGATTGAGCGGCATAGTTCCAGCACTTTCTGGCGCGCCTGTTCCGGTGACTGGCACCAGTGTACTTCGCCACCGTTCTTGATGACGTTGGCCTCGAAGGTTTCCAGATACACGTCCAGATTTTCCAGCACATGCTTTTTGATCTGAACAGCACCATCGCGGATATCGTCATATTCTGGCAGTTTTTCGATGGTAGCGAGGCGACCAAAAACAAATCCACCCTCCATACCCTTGAGGGCCGACTGGAGGTTTTCATCCTTCAGGGCCTTGCTGGCATTTTCCTTGAACGTCCGGGTTTCAGGTATCATTTGCCATCTCCCGTACTTTCGGCACCGATAGGCGGTGTGTCTGTCATACCTGCCAGAACTTCTGCAATATGGCGTACAGAAATGGGCGAGCCTTCTCGCTGCAAGCGACCTGCGATATTCAACAGACAGCCAAGATCACCACCTAAGACAGTAGCGGCATCCGTTGACCCCAACGCTTTCGTTTTGGAAGAAACGATGGCCCCGGAAATTTCTCCATACTTGGCTGAAAAGGTGCCGCCAAATCCGCAACAGACATCCCGGTCCGGCGCTTCTTCAAGCTCAAGACCTTTTACGGAATCCAGAAGTTTGCGTGGCTGATCACGGATGCCCAGTTCTCTCAAGCCGGAGCAAGCGTCATGATAAGTCACCGTTCCGGCATAGGCCGCCTCAACGGCCTCCACACCCAGACGATCCGTCAGAAACGAAATCAATTCAAAAGTTTTACCGGACAGGGCTCGTGCCTTTGGACCCCAGACATCGTCTTTCTGAAACAGCTGGGGATAGTGCACCTTGATCATGCCGGTGCAACTTCCGGACGGGGCAACAATATATTCGTAGTCCTCAAAAGCTTCGATCACCTGTTTGGCGATGGCCTCTGTCTTGTCCCGCGCACCCGAATTGTAGGCCGGTTGACCACAACAGGTCTGTGCCTCGGGTACAAATACTGTGCAGCCCGCATCTTCCAGCAACTGCAAGGCAGCAAAGCCGACAGTGGGGCGAAAAAGATCGACCACACAAGTGACAAACAACGCGACATTGACTGGTTTCGAATCCGGGTTTTTTGAGGACAAGGTTCAGGTTCCGATTTTTGAGATGTCAAAATTTGTGGTCTGATAGATTTGATTGATCCAGTTGCCGTACAACAACTGGGCATGGCTGCGCCAGTCATTGCGCGGCTCAATGGCTGGATCATCCTGGGGGAAATAATGCGCCGGAATTCTGGTTCCGTCATCTTTTTCCAGATCGCGGAAATATTCTTTTTTCAGAGTGTTCGCATCATATTCAAAATGATTAAAGACAAAGGCCCGGCGGCGAGCTTCGTCCTGGGCAATACAGACACCGGATTCATCCGATTCGGCCAAAATGGCCAAATCATCGTGTTTTTCAATATCCGCATGCCTGACTTCGGTCCAGCGTGACACAGGCACCCTGAAGACATCATCAAATCCGGCAATCAAGGGATGGCGCCTTATCGTCCGGCGGTGATCAAAAACGCCTGAAAGTTTTTTCCCCAGATCATATTTCGGCACGCCATAATAATGATGTAGTGCTGCTTGACCGGCCCAGCATAAAAAATAGCAACTGTGCACATGGGTCGCAGCCCAGTCCAGAATCTGGGCGAACTCCGGCCAATATTTTACGTCCTCGAATTCCAGCCGTTCAATTGGCGCACCGGTAATAACAAGACCATCAAATTTGCGGTCCTTGACCTCAGGCCACGGTTGGTAAAATGCCGCCATATGTCCCTGCGGCGCATTCGTCGCCTCATAACTGCCTGTTGTCAGCAGCGTCAGCTCGATCTGCAAAGGCGTGCGACCCAACTGACGGATCAACTGTGTCTCCGTCTTTACTTTCTCCGGCATCAAATTCAAAAGGGCGATTTGCAAGGGGCGAATGTCCTGGCGTACAGCATCCTGTTCGCGCAACAGCGCAACACCTTCATCCAGCAGAAGATCAGTTGAGGGTAAATCGTTGGGTATCTTGATCGGCATCAGTTTCTTTCTCCGGTCGCCTCTATACGCCGGGCGACCGTTTTTGGCAAAAGTAAAAAGTATCGGCCCTGGTGTTTCATCCGGCCCGCAATCTGTTCCGCACGCTCTCCAAAGCCCCAGAAAACATCGCCCCGGACCGGGCCACGAATGGCACCACCGGTATCCTGGGCAATCAGCAATCGCTGTAATTTCCAATCCGGCTGTTCAATCTTTTCGGCCGGTGCCAGGGCGTCCAGCCAGATCGGCACGCCCAGTGGAATGAATTTTCGATCAACGGCCAGGGAACGACCAGGCGTCAGGGCAACGCTTTGCGCACCAATGGGGCCATCACCTTTTAGTTCGCGAAAAAACACAAAAGACTTGTTCAGGGACATCACGTCCCCGGCTTCATCCGGGTTTTTGTTCAGCCAGTCACGAATGGATTGCAGGGAAACCGTTTTTTTTGTAACGGCGCCACGCCGGATCAACTCGCGACCGATTGCCGTATAGGGCTGGCCGTTCGTCGCAGCATAACCCACACGCATCTCGCCCCCATCTTCAAGGGCAACCCGTCCTGATCCCTGTATCTGCAAAAAGAAGGCGCTGACCTTGTCGTCGACCCAGACCAGGGGTTTCGCCTCGTCCGCCAAACCACCGGCGACAATTTTTTTTCTTTCCGGATAGGGTTTCAATTTACCGCTAAGCAATCGCCCGGCAATTCGCCGCCCGCTCAGATCAGATCGAAAATCCCTGAGCTCAACAGTTATCAAATCGTCAGGTCGGGCAAGTAGTGCTGTTTGGTAGGGGCCTTTTTGTTTCAGACTTCCCCGCAATAAGGGCTCATAATATCCGGTGAACATGCCGGTTTCTTGTTCGCCGTTCCGGGCCTGCATGGGCGTAAACCAGGTTTCGAAAAACTGTCTGGCTGCCGGATCATCGTCCGGCTTGATTTCTATCGCTTGTTGGCAAAGCGGTTGCCAATCCGAAATCTTGCCAGCGATACCTTTCGCTCCGAGGGAGCGATCCGCCGGGCGTTTCAGAAAACGGGCACAGGTTTTTTGGAAGGCGACAAGTGATTTCGCATGCCGGTCTTGCTGCCAGCCTCGCAGGTCGCTGAATTCTGCTTTTTGCAGGGCCAGGCCATCACGTATCGGGGCGGGTCTGAAAATGTGAAGAACCGCGCCCGCCAAAATCAAGACCAGAGCAAGAATCAGGGCAACAAGGTTCGAATTTGATTTCACAGATCTGATCGCCTTCCACCGCGCCAGTATTTCAGACGCCGCGGTTTTTGCATTCAGTTTGCCTTGCGGGTCGCAATCAATGGCCAGTTTGGATCCCTGGAACGGACATCCCGGGCAAAGGTCCAGATATCGACAACCTCGTCGGTAATATCAGGTGACCCGGAGAGTGTTTCACCATCGGGGCCTTTTACTTCATTGGTCATCTGGGCGGTAAACTTGATCGTTATCTCAGCGTGCCCGCCGTCCATCCGGATTTCAATTGGTTCAACATCATCAATTGTGACCAATGTCGTCTCAAGGGTTTCCCCGCGCTGCTCGCGCTCATGAATGGCCGAGCTGAAGTCGTCATAGATATTATCAGCCAGTAGCTGGCGCAACGTTGCCTGGTCTTCTTTGGCAAATGCGTTGATCACCATTTCATAGGCTGCGGCGGAGCCGTCGAGGAATTGTTCAATATCAAAATGTGGGTCAGACAAAAGTATTTCGTTCACACCTGCGACAATTTCCATCGGGAAATCATCTTCCAGTGTTGACGCCTGAGCATCCGGCTGGGCATCACTGCCGGGCAATCGAATAACATTGTCGTCCGCAACATCGTTCGCGGGATCGTCCTTGTCTTCACCGCCAAAGCGGGCAGACCACATGCTGCCGCGTTCCTGGTCCTGTTCTTCGCTGTCTTCAGGCCGCGTACCCAGCGTGCCGCGCAGACGCAGCAGGATAAAGACGGCGATGGCGCCAAACAGCAAAATGTCCCAAAGCTGAAAACCTTCCATCACGCTCTACTTCCTTGACCTTCTGGCAACATATCCAGGCACTGGATAAGTATCTGATTGTTCATATAAGTGATATGTATCTTTGTGCCAACGTTATCTACTTTAATCCTGCGGGATGCAAGCGGTCCAGACGTTCCCGGCATAATAGGACCCGGTGATTTTCAACTTCCCGTCACCGGACGGCACTTGTATTTATCATCCGCAAGACCACTTGGAAAAAGAGGTATTTCATTGGGCTGGCTATTACTCATCGCCTTTATCGGCATTCCCCTGATCGAAATCGCGGTCTTTATCAAGATCGGCGGTATCGTTGGATTGGGGCCTACTTTGGTCATTGTGGTTTTAACAGCCGTGATCGGCACGGCCTTGTTGCGCCGACAGGGCCTGGCGACCCTGAACCGTGCCCGCCAGCAAATGGATCAGGGCTCCTTGCCGCTGGCCGAAATATTTGATGCCATTTGTCTGCTGGTCGCCGGGGCCTTTTTGTTAACACCCGGATTTGTCACCGATGGCCTGGGGGCCTTGTTGCTGGTGCCAGTCGTACGTCTGGCTTTGCGCCGATTTATCGGTGCCCGCGTACAAATGACCAATATGCACGGCCATCCCGGACAAGATCAGGGCCGGGATCCTGATTTTTCTGCCCAAAGTGATGTAATCGATGGTGATTATGCTGATGTAACAGACACAGCGGCGAAACCATCCAATGAAGACCAATCGAGGCTCGACGACAGGCCCTGAGCCGCGATAAAGTGGGCCCGGGCGGTTGCCAGACCGGGTCTGGCAACCTTATATACCAGGACAAGACGTACACATAAAAGTTCCGAACCTTGTTTACGGGACAATCGGGCAGGAGTTAAAGGCATGTCGGACACGGCAGATACAGACGCAGCACCTAGTGACGAAGCCGCTGGTGGAACCCAGGCAGCACCGCGTTTCAGCATTCGTGCGCAATATATCAAAGACTATTCCTTCGAAAACCCGAACGCGCCGGGCAGCCTTGCCCCATCCGATGAAAAGCCCGCCATTAATGTAAACGTGGATGTTGGCGCCAAACCCCTGGGCGGCGTCAATTACGAAACCCAGTTGCGCGTGACCGCTGAAGCCAAACGTGGCGACATGATCCTGTTTGTGGTTGAGCTGTTGTACGGTGCAACCATTTCAGCCGAGCATTTTCCAGCGGAGCGGGTTGAACCCCTGTGTCTGGTTGAAGTGCCACGGATCATATTTCCCTTCGCCCGTCGCCTGATTGCCGAAGCAACCCGCGAAGGCGGATTTGCGCCCCTGCTTATCGATCCTGTGAATTTTGCCGTGCTTTACCGCCGCAAACTGGAGGCCAGAGCCGCCGAACAGGAAGGCTCGGAAGCCGCCGTCTAGCCCAGGTTCGGGCTAAGTCCGGACTACGACCGCCAGATCGGATCGTCGATTTTTTCCAGAAATTCCGCATGAGCCGCCAGTTCCGATGGGCTGGCAGCATGCGCACGGGCGCTGCGTTCAACTTTTTTGGCGACCTGTGCTTCTTCGGATTTGGCCGCTTCTTCCTCGCCGCTTAACAATAAACCGGGTTGCCGCCCACCTGTCAGCTCCAGATAAACTTCGGCCAGCAATTCAGCATCCAGCAGGGCGCCGTGTTTTTCGCGGGCCGAATTATCAATACCAAAGCGGCGGCACAGCGCATCCAGATTGGCGTGGGCGCCAGGAAATTTCTTGCGGGCCATGCGCACGGTATCAACGGCGATATTGGCCAATTCGGCCCTGTTCAACAGTTTCAGCTCGGCATTGAGGAAACCCATATCGAATTCGGCGTTATGAATAACCAGTTGGGCACCGTCGACAAATTCGAGAAAATCCTCGGCGATTTCTTCAAATAATGGCTTGTCGCGCAGGAAAGATTCGGAGAGGCCGTGGACGTTGAAGGCTTCTTCGGGCATGTCGCGTTGGGGATTAATGTAGACATGATAGACATTTCCCGTCGGTACCAGATTGACCAGTTCGACGCAGCCGATCTCGACAATACGATGGCCGGTTTTGGGGGTCAGGCCGGTGGTCTCGGTATCGAGGACAACTTCACGCATTAGTGTTTACTTTCAATGATTTAAGCACATCCTGAATACATCTCAGGGTGAAGTTTTTACCGTTGCCGGTGGGGATGACAAAATCGGCTTTCTGGCGCTTGATAACGTCCGGAACCTGGGCCTTGATGATATGATCGAGCTTTTCGCGTGTCATGCCGGGACGGGCCATTACGCGGGCAATTTGCAGGTTTTTGGGCGCACTGACGACACAGACATAGTCTACGCGATTTTCACCGCCGGTCTCGTATAAAAGCGGGATGTCGTAGACCACGACAGGTAAACGGGCAGCCCGGGCGGCGCGATTGAATTGTTCGCGTCCCTGACTGACAAGGGGGTGCAATATCCCCTCCAGAACCTTCAGTTTTTGCGGATTTCCGAACACCGCCGCACCCAGCTTCTGGCGATCTATGCCCTCGGCTCCCCCGCTGTCAGCAACGGTTACACCGGGAAAGGCGGCGGCGACAGGGGCCACACCCTTGCCCCCGGGGGCCATCAATTTGTGCACGGCGGCATCGGCATCAAACACCGGCACCCCGAGCCTGCGAAACATGGCCGAGGCCGTGGATTTGCCCATGCCGATGGAGCCTGTCAGACCGATGGTAATCATCTCAAGAGACCCCCAGATCACGCAACACGACCTGGCGTAATTCGTCATCGACGACGGGTTCCGTGCCAAACCAGGCGGCAAATCCGGGCCGGGCCTGATGCAACAGCATGCCGAGGCCATCGACGACATTTAGCGGACATTTGTTCGCATTTTGGAGCATTTTTGTCTCAAGCGGGGCATAAACGATGTCATTTACCAGACTTTTTGCCGGTAGCCGGGCCAGATCCAGCTCGAGAGGTGGCTGCCCTTCCATGCCAAGACTGGTCGAATTGACCAGACCATTGGCTTCTGCCAGCACATCCGCCCTTTGTTGCCAGTCTGACACGACAATCCTGTTGCCAAAGACAGCATTATATTCTTTTGCCAGAGCATCAGCCCGGTCGCGGCTGCGGTTGGTCAGGCGAATTTCCGGCACCCCGGCATCAAGCAAGGCCACAATGATGGCACGGGCCGCACCGCCTGCCCCCAGCAAAACCATGGGCCCGGCATCGGCCTGCCAGTCAGGGGCCTGATCACGAATATTTTCCATAAAACCAAAAGCATCGGTGTTGCTGCCACGCATCCTGCCGTCTTCGCCAACGACAACGGTATTCACCGCCCCGATCCGCCGGGCATCTTCATCAATTTCACCAATTTCATCGAGCAGGGCGAGGGCAGACTGTTTGTGCGGCACTGTAATATTGGTGCCCCGAAAACCGAGTTGTGGCAGAGCCGTCAGGGCCGCGGCGAAGTTTTCCGGTGCCACCGCCAGCGGTACATAGGCCCCGTCGATGCCATGCCGCGCCAGCCAATGGCCGTGCAAAAGGGGCGAACGTGAATGTTTGACGGGCCAGCCCATCACGCCTGCAAGTCTGGTGTTACCGGTATGGGTCATGAAGGCGAACAGGTTCCTGGCTGGATCATAGGATTAGAAGAATGTG
Source organism: Alphaproteobacteria bacterium (assembly GCA_018654745.1). Lineage (GTDB taxonomy): Bacteria > Pseudomonadota > Alphaproteobacteria > UBA2966 > UBA2966 > JABILA01. Next base: position 12,143 of record JABILA010000041.1, on the reverse strand, counting down.
GCTTCACTTATAAGCGATGTGGCGGCGTTGGTTAAGCGCGTATCTGCCCTGAGCCTTGATCGAAAACAAGACCCGTCAGGCGTCGACAATTCCGTGCTCTCGCAGAAAGGCCAGCAGCGACAGCAACGGCAAGCCCAATATGCTGAAATAATCACCGTCGATTTTTGAAAAAAGCTGCGCGCCACGATCCTCGAGCAAATAGGCCCCGACGGAGTTGAGAATTTTTTCCCCGGATTGCGCAAGGTAATCTTCCAGAAAGGCATCGGAAAAATCACGCATGGTCAGACGCGGTGTTTCCAGGTGCTGCCAGACGGGCTGGCCGTTCCGGCAAATGCAGGCCGCGGTGAACAGACGATGTTCATGGCCACGTAAACGTTGCAAATGATTTCTTGCCCCGGCCATGCCGACAGGCTTGTCGAACATCTGAATTTTGGTATCCCCATCGTCACCCAGACCCAGAATCTGATCCGCACCGATGACATAAGCCTCGGGGTGGTTCCGCGAGACACGCTGCGCTTTCTGTTCGGCCAGGGCCGCGGCAATCTCGTGCGCCGGGGCGGCATCGGCCTGCATGTTTTGTTTGATGCTGTCTTCATCAACGGCGGAGACTTCGACCGTGAAATTCAACCCGGCATTTTTTAACAGGCGCGCCCGGACGGTGCTGCCGCTGGCCAGAATGACCGGCGGTGCCCCGGAATTGCCCGGTGTTTTGTTACCAGCCACTGCCGGACGCATCGGATCGCCCGGCCCGGTTGGGCCGGTAGTCATAATAAAGATTGAGAATGGCAGCCGCCGTTTCCTCGATCGAACGTCGGGTGACATCGATCACCGGCCAGCCACGCCCGGCAAACATCTTGCGCGCCTTTTTAACTTCCTCGCGCACGATATCGAGATCGATGTAGCTGGTTTCCTTTTCTTCGTTCAGGGCCAGCAAACGGTTCCGGCGGATCTGCACCAGGCGTTCGGGGCTGGTAGTCAGAGCCACAACCAGCGGCCCGTCGGTATCATCGACACTGCCAATATCGTCAAGTTCTTCGGGCGGCGGAACTTCCGGCACCATCGGCACATTGGCAACCTTCAGCCCTCTGTTCGCCAGATAAATTGAGGTCGGCGTCTTCGAGGTGCGCGAGACCCCCAGCAGCACAATATCGGCGGCCCGCAGATTACCCACACCCTGGCCATCATCATGGGCGAGGGTGTAGCTCATGGCATTCATGCGGTGAAAATATTCGGCATTCATGACGTGCTGCATACCGGGTCGGTCCATGGTCTTGGAGCCAAGGAACGTCGACATCGCCGTCATCACCGTATCCATCACCGGCACACAGGGCACGCTGAGGGCGTGGCAGCCGTTGATCAAAAGCTCGCGAATATCCTTGTCGACCAGGGTGAACATGACGAGGCCTGGTTTATCCCGAATTTCCGCCAACACCTTTTCCATTTGCGGGGCCGAGCGCACCAGCGCCCAGGTATGCTCGATGGGATCGGCGTCTTCGAACTGCACAATGGCCGCATGGGCGATGGAGATCAGCGTCTCGCCGGTGGCGTCCGAGACGAGATGAAGATGAAATTTTTTGCCAGTGCTCATGCCGCAAAGGATAGCATGGTCGCGGCCTTGTCACAGCCCTTGATCGCGACAAAGACCTGATTGGCTTGAAGGGCGCACCCGATGGTGCGATGGTGCGGTCATATTCAGAAAATCGTTTTAAACGCTCGACTATTTTGTTTGAGAAGGAATTTTTCACATGTCTGCGATTACCGGCGCACCGATCTGGGTCTGGCCCCTGCTTGCATTTATTATCTGGTACGGCGTTCGCGTTTCCAACACCCGCGCCGTCCCCGTCATCGCGATTTATCTGACACCGCTTGTGGGTCTGCTGTCGATCAATTCCGTCGCTGGCCTGCACCCCTCGCCCGTTGCCTGGCCTGCCTATGGCGTGGCTTTTTTAGTCGGCATTGTCGCCGGTAGCCGCGTGCAGGGCAAATGGATCATTTCCAAGGAAGATGGCAAGGTTACCTTGTCTGGCGAGTGGCTGACATTGACGGTGATGTTGGTAATTTTCTGCATGAACTTTGTCGGCGGTGTGTCCAAAGCCATGTTCCCGGCAACCTATGAAAGCAGTTTGTTCGTCGGCCTTTTTGCCATCGTCGCCGGCCTCGCGTCAGGCAGCTTCTGCGGCCGTGCCCTGAAGGTCTGGCGCAGCTGAGGCTGGTGAACTGACACCACGCATTTCGTCACTCCCCTCCCTTACTTCGTCACTCCGGCCCCCGAGCCGGAGTCTCTGGTGAGGCCGCCAAAAATGCCATAGCCAGCAAACGTGGACAGGCTGCAGAGATTCCTGTCAGCCCGAAGGGAGGGATCAAGCCCGGAATGACGGCGGTTTCGAATTAGAGACTTCCTGCAAAAACTTCGTTCAGCAAAATCGTCCACGAACAGACCACGGATTCACGCTGCCTGGTCGCTAGCCAAATTCACGCGAAGATATTTACAAGCTAACAAGGACCATTGAGGTCCAAAGCCACTAGCGGCGCTTGAGCGTAATATCAAATCTCCCAAAGCGACTTCGGTCTTAACCGAATCGCCTGGTCTCATATCGTTCCCTGTCTCAGGATTTACCGCCAACCTGTGTTTCAGAAAAAGGCTGAAACACTTGGGAAGGGAGATTTGCAAAAACTCCCACCACGCCCGAACCCAAAACCACCCTCACTCACACACCCACCGATACCACAAACGCCAACCCATCCCGCAGCTCAACCCCAACCACGTCACCTTCAACCATCCCGGCAAACCCCGCCGCCAGAACATCTCCCGACATCTCAACCGAGCCCTCAAATACATAAACCAGCGTCGTCTGACCTGGCGCACTTTCAAAACCGCGCCGACCCGTCCCGCTTAAAACAACGACCTCCCCCCGGACATGGTCAGGATCAAAAATCAGATTAAAATCCCGGATCGGCCCCGCCAGCAATTCACAGTTCGTGGCCGCTGCCCCGGAAAAGCGATAAGCAACTTCACCTACACGCAAGGTCGCCGGATCACACCCGGCCACCCGCAAAGTCATGCCGCCACCGCTGGCAACAGCGATGATGCGCTCGTAGGCATCAAAGACAGAAAAAGGGCCAGAGTCCGGCACATCCGCCAGACTGACCCGCCAGAGGAATTTATCTGGTGTCAGGGAGGGCTGTTTGAAGATTTCGGTTGTCGAGCCAATGCCGTTGGCCCAGGGCATGGTTTTGAAGTCGGAGGGGGAGAGGGTTTTCATATTGAATAAACCGGAATGCGTGTTCCTTGAATACGGGTACCAGATTTACAGCGCGATCTCGGTATGAATTCGATCGCACTCAACATGTAAAGAGTCCCCGGCAATCAGTCCCGCAGTACGCAGGATTTGCACATCTTCATGCACCCGCCTGTAATCACGATGCAGGCTTTTGCTCAAAGACCTTATGCTGGGCTCTTCATGCGCATTCAACCATTTCAGCAATTCCAGCCTTTTAACTGAAAGGGCCTGGGTCAGCGCCGACCAGGATTCGAAGGAGAGATGTCTTTCATCCACAGCCTCTCCGGCTTCTGCTTTTTTCCAGGCAGCCGTAAACCGGCTGGCCATATCTTCCAGACGATCAACATGGATTTTTACTTCAGCCATTGCGCATATCCTCTACGTCTTCCAGGAAATCGGCCATCAGCCTTTCGACTGTCGAGAATCTGTATTTACTTTCTCGTTGACCAACATGTTTGTGGTCACCTTTGCCTCGCTCGTTGTCATAACCAACAAGGCGCACACCCGGGCGACCATAATACAAACTGTATTTCAGAAAGTGCTCGCCGGGTGGAACCGGCTCCGGTACTTGCCAGATTGTCATCTCGACGATGTCACCGTCTTCGTATGTATAACGATCTTTGAAGATCAGTGTGGCATCAGGCATGAGAATTTATGACATACATTGACATATGTTGTCAAATGACATTGTGAGTGATGTTTGGGTTGCTGTGAAGAAGAATTGTCATATTCCAGATCGGCTTGTTTCCAAATCTCCCTTCCCAAGTGTTTCAGCCTTTTTCTGAAACACAGGTTGGCGGTAAATCCTGAGACAGGGAACGATATGAGACCAGGCGATTCGGTTAAGACCGAAGTCGCTTTGGGAGATTTGATATTACGCTCAGGCGGCGCCGGGTGTTTCTGGTTCTTCAGAAACACGGTATTTCGACAGCCAAATTGCTGAACTGATTTCCTAGGCACCTAAGGCTATTCCGTCAAAAACGGAATAGCCTTAGGTGCCTTTGCGCCTCAATGGCGCTGGTTAGCTTTTAATTAACTTCGCGTGAATTTGGGGAACGGCGGTGGCAACGTGCGACGGTGGTTTGTGCGTGGTGGGTTTTGCTGAACCTGGTTTGTGTTGGAGGTCTCAAATTCAAGACCCGTGTCATTCCGGGCTCGATCCGGAATCTCTGTAGCCTGTCCATCTACACCGGTTATTGGGTTTTTGATGGCCTCACCAGAGACTCCGGCTCGACGGCCGGAGTGACGGCGATGGTGGCAATTTTTCAAAATATCCCACCCGATTCTGAATCACCTGAATCATGGGGATAACTGGCCTTATTTCACAATCCTGAAAATTCCATGCACCCTGGGCCTGGGTTCATAAGCATTTCGCCCCGGTGTGGAGGATATTCCAGGGTAGGTGTGCAGATTCTGGATAAGTGGGTCGCTGCCCGGTCCTGCAAATGTTATCACCGCTTTTCCACAGAAATCCGGCCACAGGATCATTTGCGGAACAGGGGCTGAAAGCGGCGAGTTCCCTATCTTTCCGGCGTGGTTGCCAGGGCGTTCAGGCGAAGTTATACAGAAGGGAACCAGGCAGCCCTTCGGGGCCGCTCTGTACGGGATAAATCGGGGAGGGCGAGTTCTCCCCACAACACACAGGGATCAACCACTACAACAACCTTTTTAGTATAAATATAGTATATGGAAGGGGACTGTGGGTAATCGGAAAGCAGCAGAAATAATGAGCGAAGCACAAAGCGGCAAACGTATGCTGAGAGCGCTGGCAGGAGAAGTCCTGGACAGACCGCCGTTCTGGTTCATGCGTCAGGCCGGACGCTATTTGCCGGAATATCGTGCCACCCGTGCCCACGCCGGGGATTTTCTGTCGCTGTGTTATAATCCTGAACTGGCCGTGGAAGTAACCTTACAGCCGATCCGGCGTTATCACATGGATGCGGCGATTTTGTTCTCCGATATCCTGGTCATTCCCGATGCCATGGGTCAGGCGCTGGCTTACAAGGAAGGTGAGGGCCCACAGCTGGAGCCAGTGCGTTCTGCCAAAGATCTGGATCGTCTGGAAACGGGGCGTATCACCGAGCACCTGCAACCGGTGTTTGAGACCCTTAAAGGTCTGCGTAAGGCATTGCCTGCGGATGTGACGTTAATCGGCTTTGCCGGGGCACCCTGGACCGTGGCGACCTATATGGTGGAGGGACAGGGCAGTCGCGATTTCGCCAACGCCAAAAGCTGGGCCTTTACCGACGAAGCCGGGTTTGCGCGGCTGATTAACATGCTGGTGGATGCCACCACGGAATATCTGCTGGCCCAGATCGATGCCGGGGCCGAAGTCATCCAGATTTTTGATACCTGGGCCGGGGCCTTGTCCGAAACAGAGTTCGAAAAATGGTGTATCGCGCCGGTGGCCCGGATCGTCTCGAATTTGCGCGCTAAACACCCGGATATTCCCGTTATTGGTTTTCCTCGCGGGGCCGGCGCCGGATATGCCAGTTTTGCCGCCAAAACCGGTGTGAACGCTGTCAGCCTTGATACCTCGGTGCCGCTGGAGTGGGCCAGAGAAAACGTACAAAGTGATAATGTACAGACTTCCTGCGCTGTGCAGGGTAATCTGGATCCGTTACTGGTGGTTGCAGGTGGTGAAGGCATGCTCAGGGAAGCGCGACGAATTCTGGAAACCCTGGGCAAGGGGCCTTTTGTTTTCAATCTGGGTCATGGATTTGTGCCGCAAACGCCACCGGAACATGTGGAAGAATTATCGGAACTGATCCGGAACTGGGGTTAGTTTAGCTCTGGCGCCAGAATGACGACAAATATATCGATTGGCATATGACGCGCAAAAAAACGGCCATTGTATTTTTTAACCTGGGCGGTCCCGACAGCCCGGCAGCCGTGCGTCCATTTCTGTTCAATCTGTTTAATGATCCGGCCATCATCACCTTGCCGGGACCGCTGCGCTGGATACTGGCGAAATTCATCTCCGGACGCCGGGCCCCGATTGCCCAAAAAATCTATGCCGAACTGGGTGGAGCTTCGCCCTTGCTGGCTCAGACGGCCTTGCAATCAAAAGCCCTGGAAGCGGTGCTGGGCGATGATGAAGATCATGACTTCCGGGTTTTTACCTGCATGCGATACTGGCATCCCATGAGCGACGAAGTGGCGCGTGAAGTTGCCGCCTGGGGCGCAGAGCATGTTGTTCTGTTGCCGCTCTATCCGCAATTTTCGACAACGACGACCGAAAGTTCAGCCAGGGACTGGTCCCGCGCTGCCGCCAAAAATGGTCTGACGGCGACAACTTCGGTGATCTGTTGTTATCCGCGCCAGAACGATTATGTCGCCGCCCAGGCAAAATTGTTGCGCACCCAGCTCAAGCAAACGCCGCAACCGGCGCGGGTTCTGTTTTCGGCCCATGGCCTGCCGGTGAAATTTGTTGAAGGCGGCGATCCCTATCAGTGGCAGATCGAACAAACGGCCCTGGCCATTGCCCGTGATGCCGGATTGGGTACTGGCGATTTCAGGGTCTGTTATCAAAGCCGGGTCGGGCGTCTGGAATGGCTGGGCCCGTCGCTGGATGATGCGCTGGCAAAATCGGCGCAGCATGGTGTGAATGTGGTGGTCCTGCCGATCTCATTTGTCTCCGAACATTCCGAGACCCTGGTCGAACTGGATATTGAATACAAAAAAATTGCCGATGATCTGGGTATCAATCATTACCGGCGCGTGCCGACGCCAACTGATGACAAGGAATTCATCGACGGCCTTGCCAGTCTTGCCCGGGACGCTGCGACAAAAAACGGGCTTTGCCCGCCGCGCGGAAAGCGATATTGTCCGCAGCGATTTGGACGCTGTTTGTGCAAGGCGGCATAAAACAGACTTTCCTGTTGTTCCGGTTTGGCCGGAATATTTCATTTTACTAACGAGGTTAAAAACGTGGACTGGCTGTCGGACTGGTATTTGTGGATCAAGGCCCTGCACATCATTTCGGTGATGGCGTGGATGGCCGGCATGCTGTATCTGCCGCGTCTGTTTGTTTATCACGTCGATGCAGAAAAGGGCTCGGTGCAGTCGGAAACCTTCAAGATCATGGAACGCCGCCTGATGCGCGCCATCATCAACCCGGCCATGAATGTTGCCCTCGTCTTTGGCGTCATGCTGGCCTTAACGCCCGGCATTGTTGACTGGTCGCTGGGCTGGCCCTGGTTCAAGCTGGCGTTGATCATCATTATGACCGGCATGCACGGTTTCCTGTCACGCTGGCGTCGTCAGTTCGAAAAAGATGAAAATACCCACAGCGCCAAATTCTATCGCCTGATGAACGAAGTGCCGACAGTGCTGATGATCCTGATCGTGATCACAATTGTGGTTAAGCCGTTTTAGTAAATGAATTTTTTTCGTTGACTTACGGTGCGTCAAAGTTTATTTCGTTATTCAGGACAAGCGAGACGCTCTGACAGTGTTCGTGAATTCCTGACGCCGGTGGGCAATCCCTGTCTGTCCGGTTCCCAAATCTCTCCAATTTCGGCCTGTACTCAATCTGCATCAGACAGCGAGCATCCCGAACCCCCACATTTATTACATTCAGCTGAATAATATTTATCCCTTTAAAAAACCCTTCATTTCAAAAACCGTCATCACTGAACATCCGTTCAGACGGACTCACCAAAACAGGTTAACACTATGAATCTTCAGGAACTGAAGAAAAAAACACCCACCGAACTGCTTTCCTTCGCCGAGGAGCATGAGGTTGAAAACGCCAGTACCCTGCGCACCCAGGACATGATGTTCGCCATTCTGAAGAATGTCGCGGAACAAGGTGTTGAAATTACCGGCGAGGGTGTTCTGGAAGTGCTGCAGGATGGCTTCGGCTTTTTGCGCGCACCGGAAGCCAACTATTTACCAGGCCCCGATGACATTTATGTCAGCCCCAGCCAGATCCGTCGCTTTGGTCTCAAGACCGGTGACACCGTCGAAGGTCCGATCCGCTCCCCCAAGGATGGTGAGCGTTATTTCGCTTTGCTGAAAGTCACCACGGTCAATTTCGACGAGCCGGAAAAATCCCGCCACAAGGTCAACTTCGACAACCTGACACCCCTGTATCCGGACGAATGTTTGCGTCTCGAACTGGATGACCCGACGACGCCTGATCCCACCGGCCGGGTCATTGACCTGATTACCCCGATCGGTAAAGGCCAGCGTGGTCTGATCGTGGCCCCGCCGCGGACCGGTAAAACCGTCATTTTGCAAAATGTCGCCAAAAGCATTGCCGCCAATCATCCGGAAATTTATCTGATTGTTTTGCTGATCGATGAACGCCCGGAAGAAGTCACCGACATGAAACGTTCGGTCCAGGGCGAGGTTGTTTCCTCCACCTTTGACGAGCCTGCCACCCGTCACGTGCAGGTCGCCGAAATGATTATCGCCAAGGCCAAACGCCTGACAGAACATGGCCGCGATGTGGTCATCCTGCTGGATTCAATTACCCGTCTGGCCCGTGCCTATAACACCGTGGTGCCATCGTCGGGCAAGGTCCTGACCGGTGGTGTTGATGCCAACGCCCTGCAACGGCCCAAACGCTTTTTCGGTGCGGCGCGTAATATCGAGGAAGGTGGATCACTGACCATTATCGCCACCGCCCTGATCGATACCGGCAGTCGCATGGACGAAGTTATTTTCGAAGAATTCAAGGGCACCGGTAACTCGGAAATCATCCTTGATCGCAAGCTCTCCGACAAACGCACCTGGCCTGCCATCGACATCACCAAGTCCGGCACCCGGAAAGAAGAACTGCTGGTCGACAAAGGCACCCTCGCCAAGATGTGGGTCCTGCGCCGCATCCTGATGCCCATGGGCGTCACCGACAGCATGGAATTCCTGCTCGGCAAGCTGAAAGAAACCAAGGCAAACTCCGAATTCTTCGACAGCATGAATACTTAAGTTCGCTCACGCCTGGGTCGCAAGTGCGACCGGCTCCGCGCGGGCGGCGCAGGCGCGCCGGGACTGCGGTCACAGTCCTGGGTGCAGGTGAACGAAGGCTGAAAAATCAGCAAGCAATCAAACCGCCGTTTCATCCGAGACGGCGGTTTTTTGCTGACCAACCCCCACCCAATCCTCCGTCATGCGCGGGCTTGACCCGCGTACCCACGTCTTCCTCCCTGTACCTTCAACGTCTATCACCCTACAATCATTCACGCATACCGGGTGACGAAAAACAGGACAGAAGATGGTCAAGAAAAGCACTGTGGAGCGAGTTGCCGAAGTTCTTCGAAATTCCCCGAAGGGCGAACCCGGCGCGTGGTTGCTGGTGGGGGCGGGTTGTTCTGTGGAAGCAGGCATTCCTTTGGCACGTGATATTATTAACGACATTCAGAAAAAACATCCCGCAGCCTATGACGCCACAGCCGATAAATCATATTCAGCCTGTATGGAAGAATTGAATCCGGGAGAACGCAAACGGCTGTTCCGTGGATATGTTGAAGGAGCGAAAATAAATTGGGCCCATATCGCCATCGCCTGTTTGATGAAGGCGGGATACGTAGACAAAGTCCTGACGACAAACTTTGACAATTTGATCGTGCGTGCCTGTAGCCTTTTAAATTTTTTCCCGGCTGTTTACGACATTCCTCAAACCAGAAACTTTAATACTGACGAAATGGCAGAACAGGCGGTGGTTCATTTGCATGGCCAGGTGTCCGGTTTCAGTATGTTGAACACGAACAAGGATTTGCAGGATAACGACGGCAAGGATGACTCCCTGTTTAGCCGCATGGCCAACAGATCACCCGGAATCGTGGTTGGATACAGCGGCGAAAATGATTTTGTATTCCGGCAACTGGCCGACCGGGTTCAGTTTAGTCACGGACTTTATTGGGTCGGGTATAAGGAAGATGCCCCAGCCAAGCATGTGCGAGATGAATTGCTTGAAGAGTCAGAAGGCGCCTATTTTGTGGAGGGTTTTGATGCAGATTCGTTTTTTGTTCAACTAGCCCAAGAATTGAATGTATTTCCGCCATCATTTTTGGAGAAACCATTTAGCCATTTGTTAGAAGTGATAGATGGCCTGGCCGAATTTGACATTGCTGAAAGTGGAAAGGATACCGGTGTTGTTGATTTTGCGCGTGAACGAATTCAAAAAGCAGTTGAGGATCTGGAAACAGAGTCATACGTATCTAAAATCAAACGTCTTTATATGGCCGGAGCATATGAAGAAGCCTTGACGATATTCAACTCTATAGATGATGAAGAGGAGAGTATCAATGAAGCCCGACATTTTGCCGCCTTGTCAAATAATCGGATTGGACTAAAGATAAATGTTGAAGCCAGATTCAAGTTTGGCGAGGAAGGGTGCTCTTTGTATAGGCGCGCTGCAATGTATTTTAATGCAGCGCTTGAACTTGAACCGGAGCAATCTTTTGTTCTGGCAAATTTGGGTGTTGCGTTTTGTGGACAGGCAAGAACAGGTGACAGTGAAACAGCCGATACACTTTTCCCCATGGCAATTGAAAATTTTCGATTGGCGCACAATTTGAAACCTGAAAACCATGTCGTTGTTGGTAATTGGGGTCGGGCGCTTGCTGAGCAAGCCGAAAGCAAGAAAGGCACAGAAGCTCAGGCATTATTTGCCAAAGCTGCTGAGAAATTCACTGCTGCTCATGAAATTAGGCCTGACGATTCTATCATTCTCAACAATTGGGGAAGACTATACCATTCTCAAGCAAAGTCAGGGGTTGGTTCTGGATATGATGATTTTTTCGATAAGGCCATTGAAAAGTTTTTAGCAGCGCTTGAATTGAATCCGGACGGATTTGTCGAGTTTAATAATTGGGCTATGGCATTAGTTTCAAGAGCAAGAGCGAGAGGTGGAGCAGATGGCGATGATTTGATTGCCAATGCTTTTGATCTTTATGAAAAAGCAAATAATCGTTCACCTGACAGCACTGTGATCTTGATTAATTGGGGTTTTGCTTATTACGAAATGGCTGTGGTAAAATTTGGTTCAGAGGCGTTCTCACTATATTCCAAAGCAATCGAAAAATTTGAAGAATCCCTCGCGTTAGAGAAAAATAATTACCTAGCGCTTTGCTATTTTGGATTGTCGTTGGCCGGTCAGGCACGAGCGGAAAAAGACGAAATTGCTGACAAATTGTTTGCGAGGGCATTTGACAAATACTCCACGGCAATTGGAAATTCGCCCGAAGACTATCTTGCTATCGCTTTTTATGCCCATAGCTTGACTGATCAAGCATCAATGAAAAGCGATGGTGAGGCAGATAAGTTGTATTCAGTCGCCATGGAAAAATACCTTGGTGTAGAGAAGAAAGAGAAAGGTCGGGCGGCGTATTACATGGCAGAACATTTTGCACTGAAAGGTGAATTTGAAAACTGTCTCACATGGTTGAATTCGGCTTTTGATGCAGAAGTATTACCTCCTTTGGCGCGAATTAGCAGTAATGTTCGATTTGATTCCGTGCGGGATGAGGCGTGGTTTACGGAGTTTCTGGCGAAGTCCTTTCCGGATGAAGTGGTCGTTTATGCAGAGGAATAACGCTTCGCATTAAGCTTTTTCGGGTTCAAATTTGAGGGGCGTGAAGTCGTGGGTACCCGGATCAAGTCCGGGCATGACGAAGTGGTGTCGGTATTACCTCTCTAAAACTCTCTCCGTCACTCCGGGCTACGACCCGGAGTCTCTGGTGAGGTGCCGGTAAGCAGTGCTGCTTTCGCCGGTACAGAGATTCCGGGTCAAGCCCGGAATGACGGTGTGGGGAGAGATGATCTTGCAGGGCCCTTTGGGCATTGGAAATCGTTGGTAACGACAAGCTTCTGATTTTCTAACCGCGTCATTCCGCACTTGATGCGGAATCCATG
>JABILA010000042.1 GCA_018654745.1 Alphaproteobacteria bacterium | reverse complement strand
GCTTTCTGCCTTGCCCGACAAGCACTTCAACCTGCCGCAGCATCATCACAATCTCTTCTGGTTTGTTTCGCTTGATAGCCATTTCTGATCCTCCTTCAACTAACTATAAAGGTGGACCACTTTTTCGGGGGAAGACCAGTAGCTCTCACAAGATTGCCGTTGGAGGAGAGAGTGCCGGCGCAAACCTTGCGGCCGTCGTAGCTCAGCTTTGGCACAATTTCGGTTTGCCCGCTCTTCTCCATCAAATGTTGGTAAATCCCATGCTTGACTATTCGGATGATTCTGAAAAATATCCGTCACGCGCCGAATTTGCCTCCGGTTACGGCCTTATGGAAGCTGCATCCTGGAACTGGTTCAAAAGCCTCTACTTGAGAAACGAAGCAGATACGCTAGACCCTCGCGCCTCTCCGATTGCCGAAGATCATCTAGCGAATTTGGCCCCGGCATTGATCATTACTTCAGAATTTGATTTGTTGCGCGACGAAGGTGTCTCCTATGCAAATCGCCTCAATGAAGCAGGGACGTTCGCGAAACATGTCAATTTTGAAGGTATGATCCATGGTTTCTTCGCCATGGCTCCTCTTCTCAATGAGGCCGTCGAAGCTCAAGCGCTGGCCTGCAATACACTGGTAGATGCAATGTCTGGCGGTACCAGGGAATAATTGATTAGCCGTAGCCTGTTAAGGCTACGGCTAATTCGTTTGCCGAACTTTATGACTTCATGGCTGAACTTGGACGTGCCAGACCTGTGCATCCTATCCGATACCCTGTGGGCGGGGGTCAAGGAGCGCCAGCTCACCGTAAAGAAAGATCGCTCTGCCACCGATGTCCCGTTCTGGGACCGCCGCCGCCCACGTTATCTGTTTTCCGGTCTGATGAAGTGCGGCTGCTGTGGCGGGGGTTATTCCAAGATCAGCAAGGATGCTTTTGGATGTTCAACAGCTCGCAACAAGGGCACCTGTGATAACAGGCTAAATATTCGCCGGGACGTATTGGAAGCAACCGTACTGGATGGCTTGCGCCATCATCTCATGGATCCGGACCTGTTTGAAGTCTTCTGTACGGAGTTTACCCAGGAGCTTAATCGCCTGCGCATGACGGAAGGTGTTGATCGCAAGGTTAAAGAGCAGGAACTGGAAAAGGTCCGGAACAATATCAAGCGACTCATAGAAGCTATCAAGTCTGGCGTACCGGCTCTTTCCATCAAGGATGAACTTACCGAGCTTGAAGACCGCAAGCAGGTCCTGACCCGGTCTCTGGACAATATGCCTGAAGAAGAACCCTTGCTGCTGCCCTCGATGGCTCTTATCTATCGTCAGAAGGTGGCTGACCTGCAGGCAGCCCTGCATGAGGAAGCGACAAGTACCAAGGCTTTTGAGCTGATCCGCTCGCTGGTCGACGAGATCAGGCTGGTCCCGGTTGAAGGTGAGTTGAAGATTGAGCTCAAAGGTGATCTCGCCGCTATACTTGGATTGTGCCAGACAAGCAAAAGCCCCTCTGGATTAACGCCAGAGAGGCTTTTGCAAGTAATGTTGGTTGCGGGGGCAAGATTTGAACTTGCGACCTTCAGGTTATGAGGATGAATAGTAGAGCGTTAAGTTGTTGAAATCATTGAAATGATGAGTTTCATGTGCCTTGGGTGTGCCTTTCAGCGATTTCCCCGCAAATCAGAACTCCCGTTGCGAGGAGAAGTCTATTCGCACCCGTTATGTTTACGCCACATTTTGACATTATGACCGTCGGGAACATTGGCACAGGGGTCAGGATTTGCGTATCCCCGAAGCGCATTGTATTTGGAAATTTGCTCTTCTGACAATATTTTGGGGGTCTTAAGATGCGTGGCCAGATGCGTATATCGCAGGTTCTTTTGTACTTCGGCGATTGCTTCTAAAGATGAACGCAGAATATCATCTGTAATGGTCCTATTTTGGAAATGCTTTTCAAGTTCCTGTTCAAGGGCAATAAGCCGCTCTCCCTGCCGGATAGCTTGGGTTTTCATTTGCTCATGAATTTTTTGAATTTTCAAAACTTGTGCAGCATTTAGCGGGATTTCGTCCTTCAACTCCAATAGATGTGCAGGCCCCGGCACACCATTCAACTCAGCAGCCTTTGCCAATCCCCATCCGCCACCTCGCTTAAGCTCTGAAATATCATCCGGAGAAAGACTTTTGGTAGCCCGGCTTTCTTGACCAGCGTATTTAGAGGAATGGGATCGATTGTTCTCACTGGCTTGGGCAGCCAAACCGAACACCAGTATCGGAACAGATATCAAAAGACTTTTCTTCATATTTTCCCACATTTGATAAGAAATGGAAATTCGGTTGCTTGTCTAACGCGGACGCTGTCGCAGCGCGGTTGAATGCACAGTAAAAATTCTTTGCTTAATGAGCCGTCGGGTTGGATTTCACGGATGATCGATCCTTGCGTCAACCTCGGGAGCCATTCATTTGGCAGATGGCGTGTACCAAAGCTTTCTCTCTTGAAAGAAGTTAACCTAGAAAATACTTTGTCGACCGCCAATCCAATTTTTTCGGAGTTGCCGTTGACACCCTGCGATGGCAGTATGCAGATTCAAATGCACGGACGGTCGAGGTGCATGAGCGTGTCGATAAATATCAAAAGGTTGCGCCGCCCAAATCGTCGGCGGGTTACCGGACGGTCCCGATTGGTCCGCAATTGGCACACGACCTCTACGAGCACAGAGTGAAGAACGAAGGCACAATTGATGATCTGGTGTTTCCGGGCAAGGACGGTTCATACCTTCGACATGATGTAGAAATGAAATCCTGGTTTGAGCCGCTTCGTAAAAAGATTACTGCGCCAAAGCTACGTTGGCATGACCTCAGGCATTATGCGATCTCCTGCTGGATAGAAGCTGGGCTCAATCCTAAGGTTGTTCAGACGAGGGCAGGGCACAGTTCTATACAGATCACCTATGACCGTTATGGGCATCTGCTAGACAAACAGCAGGGTGGGGAGGAGATGGCGGGGATTGAATCGAAAATTTACAAATCCGAACAGTCGAAATGATCTTGTGCATTCTTTTCTGTATCTGCCGCCATGGTTTCGTTTTTCCAAAAAGGCAGTTGGCGGAGGGTAATTCGCCACCTTACCTGTGTTGCTGATTCTTCGCTGGAACTCATTTCATATTTGGGTTTATGTGTTCGTCAGGATCACAGCCGTTGAAAATTGGAGATAATGGTACAGGCAGTATTTCAGCTCAATGTTCAATTGAACCAAATCGAGCCATTGATTTGGCGGCGAATAGTCGTTCCGGCGGCTATTACTTTGAATGAGCTTCACGTCGTTCTTCAGGGAGCCATGGGCTGGCAGGATTATCACTTGCATATGTTTGAAATTGGTTCCGAACGATATGAAATTCCAGAAAACGACGAGTTTGGCCCTGAAAGAGGCGCACGTGACGAGAGGCTCTATGAACTGAATGATCTACTCAAAACGGGACAGGAGTTTTCCTACACTTACGAGTGGCCGCGTAAATGAGACAAATAACCGGAACTAAACCGGGACAGGACCAGTTCCCATTAATAAGATTTCGGCAATCCTAAGGCGCGTTCGGCAAGGTAGCAGAGCACTAGTTGTTGGCTCACCGGGGCTAGGTAGGGGATCAAAATCTCCCGAAAAAGCCGCTCCACGTGAAATTCCCGGGCGTAACCCATGCCGCCATGGGTGGCCACCGCCTGACGGCACATGTCCTGGCCGGCTTCGGCGGCCAGGTATTTGGCGGCGTTGGCCTCTACTCCACAAGGCTGGCCGGCATCATAGAGATTGGCTGCCTTGAGCATCATCAACAATGCGGCCTCCAGTTGGGCCCAACCCGCTGCCAGGGGATGTTGGATGGATTGGTTCATGCCAATGGGACGCTCGAAAACCACTCGTTCCTTGGCGTATTCGGTAGCCCGGCGCAGAGCGTCCTGACCGATGCCCACCGCCTCCGACGCGATCAAAATCCGCTCCGGATTGAGGCTATGCAGCAGATAATTGAAGCCCTTGCCCTCCTCTCCCACCAAGTCGTCAACCGGAATTTCCAAGTCGTCGATGAACAGCTCGTTGGTGTCTACCGCCTTGCGACCCATCTTATCAATCAACCGGACATCGATCCGAGAACGGTCCAAGTTGGTGAAGAACAGACTCAGGCCCGCCGTCGGGTTGGCATCGTCCCGGGGCGCGGTGCGGGCGATCAGCATAATCTTGTGAGCGGACTGGGCGGTGGAGATGAACACCTTGTGACCGTTGACCACGTAATGGTCACCCCGGCGCTCGGCTTTTGTCTTCAGCCGGGTGGTATCGAGCCCGGTGTTGGGTTCGGTGACGGCGAAACACATGCGGGTCCTGCCGGCGATGATGTCGGGTAGCCAGCGTTCGCATTGTTCCTGGTTACCGAAGGTGGCCAGGGACTTGGGGCCGAAAATGTTCATGTGAATCGACGAAGCCGCGGTCATCCCTCCTTTGGCCGCCACCGCCCGCATCATCAAAGCGGCCTCGGTCACGCCGAGGCCGCTGCCGCCCACTTCTTCAGGCATGGCTATTCCCAGCCAGCCTCCTTCGGCCATGGCGGCGACGAAAGCCTCGGGGAAATCTCCGCTACGGTCGCACTCGAGCCAGTAGTCGTCGCCGAATGTGGACAGGGTCTTGTACAGAGCGTCCAGAAGACTCCGTTGGTCGTCGGTCAGCATGAAATTCATGGTAATATCTCCTGTTCTTCTCGACACGCTTACTGGGCTTGCAGGACTACGCGACCAATAATCTTGCCGTCGCGGAGATCCCGTAGGCTCCGGTCCGCTTCTTCCAGTGGGCGTGAAGTATAGGGAAGAGGTTTGACTTTGCCGGCCCTGACCAATTCCATCAAATCGGCCATTTCCTGCAGGCTGCCCACTAGGGAGCCCATGACCGTAATGCCCTTCAACGGAAACAGGGCCGTCGAAACTGAAAGTGCTCCGCCAAACAGGCCAACGATGACCAGACAGCCTTGGGCGGCCAAAACCGACATGCCAAAACCAACTGACTTGTCGGAACCGACAAAATCAACCACCGCCTTGATGCCTCCACCGCTCAGCGCCATAACTTGCTTGCGTGCATCCGGATCGGTGGAGTCGACCAAGTGATGAGCGCCATATTCCTTGGCCTTTGCCAGTTTTTCTTCATCGATATCGGCCACGATGATGGTCGTATCCATCATTGCCTGGGCCATCATCACCCCGGCCATGCCGACACCACCAGCGCCGATAATCAAGACGCTGCCGCCTTCGGCTTTCGCTTTGACCTTGTTGAGGGCGCTAAAAGCGGTGAGGCCGGAGCAGGCATAGGTACTGGCCAAAGCCGGATCGGCATTGCCGAAGGGGAACAAATAGCGGGAATGGGGAATCTTCACATGGTCCGAATAACCACCATCCACCTGGACGCCCAACTGCCGTCCCTTGGCGCAGAAATGCTCATTGCCTGCGGCGCAAACTTCGCAGTCGCCGCAGCCGATCCAAGGGTAGACCACGGACTTTTGGCCGATGCTACAACCGGTCGCCTCCGGGCCCATGGCTACCACGACGCCGACAATTTCGTGCCCCAGAGTGAATGGGAGTTTGCGGCCATGGGTAATATCGGCTTTATTGCCGCCGCCCATGTCGAAATGGCCGTCCCAGATATGTAAGTCAGAATGACAGACGCCGCAGCCGCTGATCCGCACAACGACTTCGGCGCCGACTGGTTGCGGGTCATCATCTACCATTAATTCCAGAGGCTGGGTGTAGTCTTTGAATCGGTAACTTTTCATTTCACATTCTCTCTGATGAGTTTAGTTGACTAGAATGAATTGGGCAGCCAGAGGCTGATTGCCGGGAACGCCAGCAACAGGACCAGGGTCAAAACGTCCATGGCCAGGAACCAAGCGATGCCCTTAAAAATGGTTTCAATCGGCACCGCGTCGCCGACCACGCCTTTCAGGACATAAACGTTGAGGCCGACCGGCGGGGTAATCAGGCCAATCTCCAAAAGCTTCACCATGATCACGCCGAACCAGATCAGATCGTAGCCCAGTTGCTCGACCACCGGAGTCACTACCGGCAGGGTCAGCAGCATGATTCCCAAAGGGTCCATGAAAGTGCCGAGGATGATGTAGATCATCGAAAGTGCCAAAAGAACGCCCATCGGTGGCAGGTCCAAAGACAAGGCCCAGATCGACAGGCTTGCTGCTATTCCCGTAAAGCTGATAAAACCGACGAAAATTTTTGCCCCCAGTACGATGGCAAACACGCTGGCCACTTGCGTAACGGTTTCAGCAATCGACATTTTTGCGGTTTTTTTGTCCAGACGCTTCGCGAGTGCAGCCAATCCCCAGGCACCTGCGGCACCCACCGCCGCAGCCTCCGTAGGTGTTACGACACCAAGGTAAATACCGCCCATGACAAGAGCAAACAGGACGATAATCGACCAGGTTCCCTTTAACGAACGGAATCGTTCGCCCCAAGTCACCGATTCCGGTCTCGGCGCCAATGCTGGATTTATCGACGCACGAACCCAGATCATTCCCATATAGATCAAAGCCGACAGGACGCCAGGAATGAAACCGGCAATCAACAGTTTGCCGATCGATTGCTCGGTAAATATCCCATACAGGATCATCAGAATGCTGGGCGGAATCAGAGACCCCAGGGTTCCGCTGGCTGCGACCACGCCGGTCGCCAAGCCCTTGTCGTATTTGTGGCGCAGCATTTCAGGTACGGCCAGTTTTCCCATGGCCGCGGCGGTTGCCAGGCTTGATCCACTGACCGCTGCGAACATGGCACAACCGACCACCGATGCCATGGCCAGCCCAGCGGGCGTACCGGACAGCCAAACCCGTGCCGTATTGTACAAGTCACGGGTAAAACCGGCGTGGTAAGCGACATATCCCATCATCATGAACATCGGTATGGCGACCAATGCGAAGGAGGAGATAAAAGAGAACGGTTCAAAGGCGATGAAGGCGATGGCGGCGGACCAACCGCGCTCAAATTCAAAGTCACCACCTTGCGGCCAACCGATCACGACGATCAAACCTGCGAAGCCTACGCCGCCCAAGGCAAATGCAATCGGCACGCGGAACAATATGAGAGCTAGGACAATCGCCAGCCCGGCATATCCGACAACGACGGGATCCATTACAATTCTCCAATACTGGGGGGAAGACTTCCGCCATTGGCAATGCGTCGTATTCCTATAACCACATCGAATGCCAACCGCAGAGTCATGGCTGAGACTCCGAAGAAAACAGCAAAACGCGACGGATATTCCGGCAGCTCAAGCGGTCCTTCGTTGAAGGCGAGAACTGAATATGCCTGATGAAAATCAAGGAATGTGGCATAGCTGATTAAGGAGAAGACCACCAATCCAACGAAGTTTCCAAAAGTCTCAAAAAATAATTGTTTTTGGAGCGAAAACCGGTCGGTGACAAGCGTCACATAGACATGCTGCTTCGTCCGTTGCACATAGGCGAGTGGCAAAAATACCAAAACCACGACGAGCAGTTCGTTGATGACTACATCGTCCGGGATAGGTGCATTGAACAGATAGCGTCCGATCACCGATACCGTCGTCACGATCAGCATGACGAGTATGGCGATGCCAGCGACAAACACGAGCCCACGATCCGCTGCACTAATAATTTTATCAATCATATCAAAAACCCATCGGTGAGGGTGCGCGTCGGGATATTTGGACGCGCACCCCGATTAACCAATAAACTCAACGTTTCCAGGGATAATCTTGGGTCTTGAGTTCCGCCTCGTATTTAGCGCGGAGCCGGTTCATCGTATCGACGACTTTTTGCCCATCGATGCCTTTCTTGCTCACTTTTTTGATCCAGTCTTCGACAAAATAACTGGACGCCTGGCTCCACTTTTCGCGTTCATTTTTCTCCATGGCATGGAAGATGACTTTCTTGCCGTCAATACCGGCCTCCATGTCTTTTCGGGCTTTTGCGATGTCCGCGAAATAGGTCTGCGCGAATTTGTCGATGTATTGATCGCTGACCCTCAAAATGGTCTTCTGAATATCCGCCGGCAACTTGTTGAAGGTTTTGAGGTTTACGCCAATACCGAAACCCAGCACCTGGCCCATTTGCACTTCCGTCCAATGGCCCGCGACTTCGTAGTGCTTGTAGGCCTTCGCAGCCTGGATATAGTTGATCGTCGCATCGACGGTCCCCTTATCAAGCGCTTGGTAGAGTTCGCCCATACCGATACGGACCGGCGTAGCGCCGAGCTTTCTCAACAGACCTCCCCAGCCACCGGTAGCGCGGATTTTCAGGCCATCCAGGTCCTCGACCTTCAGGATTGGTTTTTTCGAAAGAATGTCTACCGAACCGGTTGTAAAATTGGTCAGAATCTTGACGTTTCTTTTCTCTGTCTCGGCGCGTAACTCCGGCAAAACCTTGCGCAATTCTTGCCAGGTTTTTGTGCCGACCCACGGGTCGCGGCCGCCGAAGGGAGCGTTCGCCAAGTTCCAAATCGGCAGATCCGCCGGCGTATAGACGCCAACAATGGAGCCCATGTCGGCAAGGCCGGCACTGACCGCCTTCAAGGCCTCCTTGCCCTTGACCAATGCCTGGCTCCAGAAAATCTCGATTTCAACCTGACCATTCGTTTGTTTTTTGATTTCGTCCGCCCACCATTGCAGGGTCACTTGGCGTGCTCCGCGCGGTGGCCCAAACTCTGCATAACGCAACTTGTATGTATTTGCTTTGGATTCGCTTGGAGTCATTGTGGTTAGGCCGCCGACTATCAAGGCAGCGGT
The DNA here is from genome assembly GCA_018654745.1 of Alphaproteobacteria bacterium. Lineage (GTDB taxonomy): Bacteria > Pseudomonadota > Alphaproteobacteria > UBA2966 > UBA2966 > JABILA01. The sequence goes on along the minus strand of JABILA010000042.1, from coordinate 9,311 downwards.
TGCAACCATTGCGCCGGTCTTCAAAATACCGGCAACTGTAATAAACTTTCTCATGTTACATCCTCTTTCGTCGCTATTGGTTACTAGGAAAATGGCTGGGATTCCTGAGGGTTGGACAATCCAACAAATCACAAAATCCAGCACGGTCGAGTTCAGCTTTCTGTGTCTTAGGGCCCTCGCTCAGATGATAAATGACGTCAAATGACTTTCCTTTCCACCAGGTCCGCCAGATCCGCTTCAGTCAGTCCCAGGTACTCGCCATAGACAGAGGCATTGTCCTGCCCCAGTTCGCCGGCGGAATGCCTGACCACGCCTGGATTGTTGGTAAATTTGGGCACCACATTTTGCATGCGCACTTCTCCGAAATCATCATCTGGAACCGGGATGATGGTTTCACGTGCCGCGAATTGTGGGTCTTCAAATATCTGCCCGATGGAAAGGATGGGAGCCAGGCTTCCCCCCTCCCGCTCGAATGCCTCCAAAGCTTCCGCTTGGGTATGGCTTTCAAACCACTCCTTGAAGATCACTTCGATTTCGTGCTGATTTTGAGATCGTGCCTTATTGCTGGCAAACTGAGACATTTCGCCAAGCTCGGGCCGCTCTATCGCTCGGCTGTTACGTTTGAAAACGGCGTCCGTGCTGCCGGACAACGATATGAAATGGCCGTCAGATGTGCGAAACACGTTGGCCGGGGCCGAATAATGGCTGGCATTTCCTTGGCGCTCCGGCTCCTCGTCCAACTGATCATACTGAATGGTTTGAAAATCCAGGAGCCGAAAAGTCGCCTCGGTCAGGGAAAGGTCAATTTCCTCGCCGCCTTTAACGGTGCCCTTGGCTATCCCCAGTAGAGCCGCCAAAACTGACGTTGCGGCAAATAGACCACCTACGGCGTCGCCAATCGGATAGCCATTGTGCATCGGTGTCCTATCCGGATCGCCGGTCATATAGGTCAGGCCCGACATCGCTTCGAAGATACGTGCGAAACCTGGTTTGTTCTTGTAAGGCCCGGTTTGGCCGAACGCCGTAGCACGCAAAATGACCAAGTTCGGATTGACAGCCCAAAGGCGCTCCTTGCTCAACCCCCACCGCTCAAGGGTACCGGGGCGAAAATTTTCCAGTAAAACATCGAATTTCGGCAACATTCCCAAAAAAAGCTCCACTCCCTCTTCCTTACGCAGATCAAGGGAGACGAGCCTCTTGTTGCGATTGGCAACCTTCCACCAGAGTGAGCGGCCATCTTTAAACGGTGGAAAGCTTCGTAAGCCATCCCCCAGGTCAGTTAATTCGACCTTCACAACCTCGGCGCCATAGTCGGCCAACAGGGTGCCGGCTAGAGGGGCCGCGATGAGGGTTGAAATATCAAGAATCCGAATTTCTTGCAGTGGACCAGACATGTTTTAAAACCTCTCAAATGGCACTTTGTTAGTGCCCGTAATAATCCAGCAGGCCGCACACTGACTTGACACGGTTCAGCAGGAATTAAATTGATTGCTTGTTTTTTTAAGTCATTTGTTTTAAACTGTAAAGCATAAAGTTTACTGCGCTCGGGCAAAGGAGATGAACCGCTTGGCAAAAAGAGCTACGACAAAGGTTGATCCGGATAAGGCGAAACTCAGCCTCATTGATGCAGCAGAACGGCTTATGGCAGAAAATGGCATCAACGGTATTTCCTTGCGGAAAATCGTCAGCGAAGCTGGTCAGGGCAATTCGGCAGCGCTGCAATATCACTTCGGCACCCGCTTTGACTTGGTCTGGGCAATCATAGATCTGAGAACACGGCCCATCGACCAAAGTCGTAGGGCAATGCTGGAATATGCCCAGGCTGATCCCAAGGGAATGAGTGTGAGGCAAGTGGCGCGGGCCATGGTCATGCCGCTGGCCTCAAGCGCCGTACAGAATCGGGGAAAGGAAGTCTATTACGTGCGCTTTCTCGCGCGCATCCAGAGCGAGCCTGCTTTAATCGCTCAATCCGTAAAGCACCCCAATTACGGAGGCTTACGGGAATGCGCCTACATTCTTCATCGGATCGTTCCGGAAATTCCAAAACAAGTAATGAACCTTAGAATCCGGCTGGCTCTCTCGGCAATGTTCCTGGAGGTTGCAGAAATCGAGCGTGAGGTTTGCAAGCCGGGCGCAGTTCCGGAGGTAGAGAAGATCGAGGAAAGAATTACCAACATTGTGGATTCCATAGCCGGCATGCTTTCCGCACCCGTTTCCGAAACCGTGAGGCAATAAGACAAACGTTCGGCCCCAACTGATTCAAGCGGATATTCAAGGCACCCAAAAGAATTGGGCATAGGCAAAATGTCCGATCAGATAGATATAAATCGTAGAAAACGGAGAAACAATCGGATGAAAAACTATATTGACCCCAAGGCGCCGAAGGATGCGCATGCGGCCACCATCAGTTCAAATTTGGCGATGGCGGGAAAACTGCGGTTTGAAGATACCCAGGATTTTAAGGATGCTCAACGTGGCTTTATCGGCACTGTTCCGGATGGTGTGGTTACAAATTCCCGAGGCTCAATCGCCTGGGACTTGGGGAAGTATAAGTTCCTCGAGCCCGAAGAAGCACCTGACACCGTGAATCCCAGTCTGTGGCGGCAAGCGCGTCTGAACATGATCAACGGATTATTCATGGTCACGGAACGTGTCTATCAGGTGCGTGGCCTTGATATCGCCAACATGACCATCATCGAGGGCGATACAGGCCTTATTATCATTGACCCGCTTACGACGACGGAAGTGGCGAGGGCGGCTCTTGAGCTTTATTTCGAACACCGCACAAAGAGGCCTGTGGTAGCGGTCATGTACACGCACAGTCATATTGACCACTATGGCGGTGTAAAAGGCGTCATCGACGTCGCCGATGCCGCTTCTGACAAAGTGGCTGTGATCGCTCCGGATGGGTTTATGGAAGCCATCGGGGGCGAAAATATTTTGACCGGCAGCCCAATGTCGCGGCGGATGCAATTCCAGCTGGGTGGCTTGTTGGCCCAAGGGCCGCGCGGCCAGGTCGACGCCGGCCTTGGCAAAACATCTGCACGTGGCCAGGTCGGTTTGATCGCGCCAAACCAGTTGATCGTCGAGGATACCGAAACTCATGTCATCGACGGTGTCGAGGTTCAATTCCAGTTGGCTCCTGAATCGGAAGCTCCAGCGGAAATGCACATCTACATGCCGCAGTTCAAGGTTTTGAACATGGCGGAAAACGCCACACATAACTTGCATAATTTCTGCCCTATCCGAGGCGCGGTCGTGCGAGATCCTCTCTTATGGTCCAAATATCTTGATGAAGCCATCGACTTATATTGCGCCGATTGTGAAATATTGATCGGGCAACATCACTGGCCGACTTGGGGTCGAGACCGAGTCGTTGATTATCTTGCAAAGCAGCGGGATCTTTACAAATACATTCATGACCAGACGGTGCGGCTCATGAACCATGGATTGAAGTCAGCTGAAATCGCCGAGCGTTTGGATCACCCGCCAAGCCTGCAAAAGGAGTGGGCCTTGCGCGGATATTACGGCACGGTTAATCACAATTCCAAGGCCGTCTATCAACGTTATCTCAGTTGGTATGATGCAAACCCCGCGAACCTTCATCCTTTGCCTCCCGTGGAAACGGCGAAGCGGACGGTGGAATATATGGGGGGCGCGGCGGCAATGATAGCACGTGCACAGACGGATTTAGAAAACGGCGAATTCCGCTGGGTGGCGCAGGTTATGAGCCAGCTCATTTTTGCCGAGCCGGATAATCAGGTTGTTCGAAGTTTGGCGGCGGACGCTTTTGAGCAATTGGGTTACCAAGCGGAATCGGCAACTTGGCGTAATGCCTATCTATATGGAGCGCAAGAACTGCGCCACGGCGTTGCAGAATTGAAGCCCAGGCCGTTGGTAAGCCCGGACGTGATGGAAGCGATCGATAGCAGCACGTTATTCGATTATATGGGAATTCGCCTCATTCCGGAAAAAGTAGGCGAGCGTTCGTTCAAGAGTAATTGGTTAATCAATGCCCCGGATACGAACGTGGTGCTTACGCTGCAAAATCACACACTCACGCACCGCACCGTCCAATCTTGCGGTGATGCCGATGTTACGGTCCGTCTTGAGCGCCAGACATTGGCCGATCTGGTTCTCGGGGTCGAGAGTATCGAAGCCGCAATCGCAGATGGACGTGTCGTCATTGATGGAGATCGGGAAGCGATTAACGGGCTATTCGGTATGCTCGACAGCTTCCCATTCATGTTCAATGTGGTGACGCCAATTTCCACATGATACGAAACTTACCGTCGCTCTCAAACAAAGCCACGCCACCCACGTGGGTGGCGTGACCCCTCTGAAACCTCTTCGTATCGAAGTGGTTGGCATCGTTACCGATTGCAATGACTATATAAGGAATTCCAAAATGGATAATTACGACAAGATTTTTATCAACGGCGCATGGGTTAAACCTGTCGGGCAAGACACCATCGACGTCATTAATCCAGCGACCGAGGCTGTCATTGCAACGATCCCCGCTTGCGTCGCCGCTGACGCCTACGCGGCCATGGGGGCTGCGCGGGCAGCATTCCACGAATGGTCACAGAAATCAGTCGAGGATCGAGTCGATTACCTCAGAAAAATCCACGAGGGCCTCAAGGTCCGTGCCCAAGAAATTGCTGAAACCATCACCAATGAAGTCGGAATGCCGCTGAAATTGTCGCATATAATTCAAGCGGGCTTTCCTATTCACCAGTTCGACTCGATGGCTAAGGTCGCTACCGATTTCGATTTCGAGACTGAGGTTGGAAATTCCAAGGTGTTCAGAGAAGCGGTGGGCGTTGTCGTATGTATCACGCCTTGGAATTACCCGCTTCACCAAATCGCCGCCAAATTGGCACCCGCTCTGGCGGCCGGATGCACCGTGGTTCTCAAGCCTAGCGAAATTGCTCCGATCAATGCGTTCATATTAACTGAAGTGATCGAAAGCGTCGGCCTTCCAAAGGGTGTGTTCAACCTCGTCACGGGAACAGGTCCGGTTGCCGGTGAAGCCTTGGTGTCGAATCCGGACGCCGACATGATTTCCTTCACCGGATCCACCACTGCCGGGCGGCGAATTTCAGAAATCGCGGCACAGAGTATCAAGCGCGTGACGTTGGAATTGGGCGGCAAATCCGCGGCGATCATCCTCCATGACGCCGACATGGAGAAGGCAATCAAAGGTGTCTTCAAGGCGGCCTATATCAATTCCGGTCAAACCTGCGCCGCGCACACGCGGATGTTGGTACCCGAGTCGCAATACGACAAAGCCAAAAAGATTGCAAAAGACGTGGCCGAAACTTGGAGCGTTGGCGATCCATGGGACAAAAACGCGCGTCTTGGTCCGCTGGTTTCCGACACGCAGTTCGAGCGAGTCCAAGAATATATCGAAAAGGGTATAGCCGATGGCGCTGAACTCGTGACTGGAGGCCTGGGCAAACCAGAAGGCCTGACCAAAGGTTATTTCGTCAAACCGACGGTCCTCGGCAAGGTTGAGCCAAAATCCACCGTTGCCCAGGAAGAAATTTTCGGACCGGTAATATCGATCCTTACTTTCAAAGATGAAGACGAAGCCATCGCCATTGCCAATGATTCAATTTATGGCTTGGCCAGCGGTATTTGGTCGGATGATGGCGAACGAGCGATGAAAATCGCGCGGTGCCTGCGAACGGGCACGGTCGATATTAATGGCGGCGCCTTCAATCCCAACGCGCCCTTTGGTGGATACAAACAGTCCGGTAACGGTCGTGAGTTCGGCACCTACGGTCTCGAAGAGTTTCTCGAATACAAAGCCGTCCAACTGTGACTGGATTTCGGATCATATTTTTTTGAGGCTTTGCTGGGGGGGGGGCTTGAGCATTTTTCCAAGATCGTGGATGCATGCCACCCTTAAAGGATTCTTCTTTTGGTGGTGTGCGGCACGATTGCCGAGTTCAAAGACAATGGACGCAGGAGAAAAGAAATATCACCATGAATTCGCCGCTGTGGTCGAATTTGTCACCGACGTTCTCACCTCTCGAACAAACGTCCGTTTCGCATCGCTTAACGGAAGTCAGTTTATTGACGCTACCTCAGTCCAAGACACTCCACACTCAATTGCCCTTCGATCTCATTGAAAACTCCCTGGATTTGTGGTGCATTGGCGCACATGACTGAAAACAACTTGTTTACGCCAATCACAATTGGCGAGCTATCACTGTCACACCGTGTCGTTATGGCACCGCTGACAAGGATGCGAGCGACAGTTCCCGGCAACGTCCCCAACGAGATGATGGCCCAATATTATGGACAGCGCGCGAGTGCAGGCGGGTTGATTATCGCCGAGGCTTCCCAGGTTTCTGAAGATGGCCGCGGAGCGCCCTGCACACCTGGCAGTCATTCACCAGAACAAATCGCTGGCTGGAAATTGATCACCAACGCTGTGCACGCAAAAGACGGAAAGATTTTTCTCCAGCTATGGCATATGGGCCGTCTATCCCATCAATCACATCAGCCCGATGGAAAGCTTCCAATCGCGCCCTCCCCAATTGCTGCAAACACGGAGGTCATGACAACTGAATTCGAGCGTGTACCCTGCCCAACACCACGCGCCCTGGAAACCGAAGAAATTCCGGACCTGATCGAGCGTTATGTGCACGCTGCCCGTTCGGCCATGGAAGCCGGTTTCGACGGTGTTGAAATCCACGCTGCAAACGGATACTTGCTGGAACAGTTTCTGCAGACACGGACCAATCAACGAACCGACGCCTATGGCGGTTCAATTGATAACCGCTGTCGCCTGGTGCTGGAAATTACCGAGGCCATCACGGCAGCATTGGGGTCAGAACGTGTGGGCATCAGATTGACCCCGTACGGTATCGCAAATGACAGCGGCGAAGAAAATCCGATGCCGCTCTACTCGCACCTGATCAAGGAACTGGACAAGCTCAACCTCGCCTATCTGCACCTGATCGAGCCGAGGGCCAGCGGCGCAGGTCAGCGTGAAGTGGATCATCAAAACGTCCCATCTGCCGCTGAGCTTTTTCGCCCCATGTGGCGAGGGGTTCTTATTGCCGCAGGTAATTTCAAAGGTGATAGCGCAAATGCCATGCTGGCGGCTGGGAATGCTGATGCAATTGCATTCGGGAGGTTTTTCATCTCAAACCCTGACCTGCCCGAAAGATTGCGTCAGGGTTCAGAGCTGAACCCGTATGATCGCAGTACATTTTATGGCGGCAGGGAAGTGGGGTATCTTGATTACCCATCGTTGGACGAGGCAGTTTCTTAGGCATTGGCTCGTTGCCTGAGAACACTAACTTTGGGATCAAGGCATCGACCGTCAGACAGTTCCTGACATCCGCTGGTCTGCCAACAAAATGGTCAAACCAGTCTGAGCCTGTGTCCACAACGAACCTCGCAAAGATCGCCAGGAACCAGACTTTGATGGTGGTGTGTAATAATTAGGTATCGGGCTGAATTAACAGCCTTGCGGTTAGCGAACATTACCTGAACAAATGGCCTTTTCATGTGCCCACCATGTGCCCAGTACAAATCACGACAAGAAGAGAAAATAAAGGAAAGTATGTGATTACAAGGACTTACGTGAGACACCACCAGATGTTGGAAACACCGTATTTCGCCCACCAAAAAACCCGCTAACCTGTTGAGGTTGCGGGTTTATTTTTGGTTGCGGGGGCACGATCTATACGATTCCGTACTCCTGTATCGGCATTTCTAATTTGCTAAATTCGGCGGTTGCGGCGGCACGAAGCCACCTTCACCGAACAAACGGAAAGTAGCAGAGACCTTCGGATTAACGCCGAATCACGGCAGAATTTTAGGCCTACTTAACTTCGCCTATCCTTATTCCGCTTATTGCCGCCAAATGTCCTGTGTGGATGGCTCCCAGTTTGCAAGGGTTTTGTTCTGCTTCGGCGTGGTCGTTAGGTACAGTCTTGTGTCCGGCCTGTTTGCGCGGTGTCTATTTCCGCTGGCCTTGATGGTTTCCGCGAATAAGGTCCTATTCCGTTGTACGGACAATTACGTCCTGGACATTTATCAGGTTTTCCCTATTCCCGGCCTAACCGGTTCGCCATCACATCACATCGTCCTCACATTCTCAAAATCGCTTCAGTCGTCCTCAATATTTACGGCTCATACGACTTCGCCTGTCGTCATTTGCGGTTTGCGATATATCTCATCACGGGTCATGACGGCCCAGGCGATGCGCGCCGCTTTATTTGCCATCGCGATGGCAACGAGCTTGGGTGGTTTTTTGGCCAATAGGTTGGCTGCCCAACGATGACTGCCGGGATGACTTCGTATCCAACGGAGCTGCGATGTCATGCCATTGACCAGCAGGCGGCGAAGGTATTGGTCGCCCATTTTGGAGATATGTCCAAGACGTTCTTTGCCGCCGCTGCTATTTGATTTAGGCGTGAGTCCAATCCATGCTGAAAATTGCCGGCCAGAGGTAAACTGATGCGGGTCAGCAACTGTTGCGGCGAGGGCGGTCGCGGTAATTAACCCAATGCCCGGAATTGTCTCGAGACGCCTTGCTATCTTGCTGCCCTGGAACCATACCTTCAGTTCCTTGTCCAAGTCGCATATCAAGACCTGTAGGTCTTCCACCTGTGTCGCAAGAGTGGACAGAATCTTGATTGCTAATTCAGGAACATCCGGCACCTTTCCGTCAATAAGTTGCGGAACAATCTTAAGGATATGCTGAATTCCTTTGGCTAGCGTGATGCCGAATTCAGCCAACTGGGCGCGGATCATATTGACCACCTGAGTACGCTGCCTGATCATCAGGTCGCGGGTTCGATGCAGAAACAGAACAGATTGTTGTTCGGGTGACTTGATCGCGACAAACCGCATCGTAGGCCGTTGTACCGCCTCGCAAATCGCTTCAGCGTCTGCGGCATCGGTTTTACCGCGCTTGACGTAAGGCTTCACATAGACTGGCGGCATTAACTTGACCGCATGCCCCAACGCCGACAATTGACGCGCCCAATGATGGCTCGTACCGCAAGCTTCAATGCCAACCAGACAAGGCTCAAGCTTCGTAAAAAACGGAATCATCTGACGCCGTCGCAGTGCCTTGCAGACGATCACCTTTCCATCCTTATCAATTCCATGGACCTGAAATACATTTTTGGCCAGATCAAGGCCGACAGTGGTAATATTCATCCGGGTGGCTCCTTTGGCTCGGGGTTGTTATCAACAACGCCCATATTGGCACTTTGATGCCGTGGGCGGGAGCCATCCACCCCATCCGTTGTTGGAAGGGAGCTGGAAAGGGCAGGCTGGTC
>JABILA010000043.1 GCA_018654745.1 Alphaproteobacteria bacterium | reverse complement strand
CCTGATTACAAATCAAAGAGTAATCGATGTAGAATATATTGGTAGAAATATGGGTAAATGTACAGATAGCCCATCAATATGTTGATTTATATAAGCTTTAGGCGGACTCTCTCTCCGCCAGTCACCCCGGCAAATTTGATGCTCAGTCATTTGCCGGGGAAACTGTCCGCAATTCCCGATATTTAGCTTTGTCTTCCGGAACCCGAGACCGGTTTTGGGCTGCATTTTATCTACTTTTCTCCGATCGTCTCAGTTCGCCAATTTCGCCGGTTCGGTTTGGGCGGTTTCCTTGATTAACAGGGAATTTACAGGGAAAATTGCCGAATATTGACCGGAATCGCCTTTAATGGCCCTGATAGTAGTAGTGTTATCAGGAGGATAGCGGCTGTTTCCCTGTTAATTGGGAACAGGGAATTCAGAATGCTGAACAGGGAACCAGTAGTGTCTGAACAGGGAAGTTTCAGACCCCGAACAGGGTATCCTGTTCTCGCCAATCCAGCGGGATTTTTGCCTGCAGAATGCGGTTGGTCGTAAAGGCTGGTGGAAAATTGCCTGCCACTATTGCTTGCTGAATTTTTGGTGACAGAAACGCCAGTTTCGTGCGCGTCCGGATGTATGCCGGCGTGACCCCCTGCTTGCGCGCTATCTGTTTCAGTGGCAATCCGGCTTTCACTTGTTCGAGCCACTGGTGAGCCAAGGATAGCATCCGGATTAATGTCTGATCCGGTTCCGGGGCAGGATTGCCAACAATGATTTTGGCCTCAACCCCGCGTCGCCTGAATTGCCATGGCACTTCCAATGCGGCCAACTCTCCGGACAGGTTGCGGACTTCAACACCAAGCTCCCTTACAATATTTTCGGCATTGAGTCGTACCAGAAGTCTGTCCGGTCGCAGGTCAATGCGGTCAACAAGGTCGGGAGATGATGACAGCCCGTCGGTGCGCAGCCGTTTGATCAGGCTGCCAGCCTTTTCTTTCACCGATTTCTCCGACCGAATATCCGGCGAGACGGTCAGCGTGTAATTGCTGGCGTGTGTTTCGATATGATCAGCGACAACCGTTGCCACCTGTTCCTCCAGCTTCGGTGCCGGCAGCCTCCAGCCGGACGGATCAATGCCACCGGATATCAGCCGGTTGGAAACATAGTATCGCAACTTTCGCCCTCTTCTCGTCGTGTGCGTCGGCGTCAGTCGATCACCTGTTTCGTCAAACATCCTGCCGGTAAGAACGGCCTGATCAGTAACCTTGGCTGCGGGATCTCCAGACGATGTCCGCCCGCGACTTCTTCTGCCGGCGCTGATGAGCTTCTCCTGAACCCGTTCCCAGAGAACCTCTTCCAATATTGCTGGATGCTGGCCGGGATATGTCTGATCCTTGTGGCGGATGAGGCCGAGATAAACGGGGGTGCGCAGGATGTGATAAATCTGTCCCCTGGAAAATGGCTTGTCGCCGGCAACGCGGCCAGTTGTATATACGTGACGCTTGGAGCGAAGGTTGAGGCTCTGCGCCTCCTGTTCAACAGACTTCAGGCAGCCGTGCTGGTCATAGAGTTCAAACAGCTTGTTGACCTTGGATGCTTCCCTGTGGTTTACGACTAGGGTTCTGGTATCGGGATCTGGATCCCTGTCGTAACCCAGGGGACAGACACCTCCCATCCACAAACCCTTCTTCTTTGATGCTGCTATCTTGTCCCGGATACGTTCCGCTGTAACCTCCCGTTCGAACTGGGCAAAGGACAACAACACATTGAGGGTGAGGCGTCCCATGGAAGAGGAGGTGTTGAAGGCCTGGGTTATGGAGACAAAGGAACAACCAGCAGCTTCCAGTCGCTCCACCAGTCTGGCAAAGTCGGCAAGTGACCGGGTCAAGCGGTCAATCTTGTAAACAACAATCATCCGGATCCGGCCGGCATCGATATCTGCCATCAGACGATTGAGGGCAGGGCGTTCCAGGGTCCCACCGGAAATACCACCGTCATCATAGCGATCCTTTACCGGTTTCCAGCCTTCATGCCGCTGGCTGGCAATGTAGCTGGCACAGGCTTCATACTGGGCATCCAGTGAGTTGAATTCCTGGTCCAGGCCTTCCTCAGATGACTTGCGGGTATAGATAGCGCAGCGGATGGAGGGTTTGCTCATGATGCTGCTGCCTTGTTCAGGCCAAAGAACCGGGGACCTGACCAGTGGGCACCGGTGATGGCACGGGCAATGGCGGACAGCGACCTGTATTGCTCCTTGTTCCAGAAATAATGTCCTTCAGCAATTTCGACGACATGGGTGATGCCGTTCCACTCTCTCAGCAGGCGACCACCGGGTCGGGGTTCTGCTCTTGACCATCGGGGTGGCGCTGTACTGACGCTTTTGCTGAGCTTGTTCATGAACCCTCGCGGCAGGCCGGCCCGTTCATGGCTCTGGATTTCAAAGGCCAGGATGCGGCGCAGGAAGGAAATACTCAGCCGGGGTGGAGGTGGTTCCGGGAGCAACTTCTTCCAGAGAGAAACAAGATCTGCCCGCTTCATTTCTGCAATATGTTCGATGCTGTTATCTGTCATGATCTGCCCTTTTCTGTCCGTTGAAACTGGTCGCTGGTCAGCAGCCAGTGACGCTCCGTGTGCGAGGGAAGTCCAGTGGAGAGTGCAGACAGTTGGCAGAAAAAGAACACCAAATGTGGTGCAAATACTGGTTTTCGATACATCATGTATGGTATAATTCGGTCGTGCTACAGCCACTCAGGTGAAGCAACCCGGACTGAAAAAGCCCAGAGCAATCAGCGGGACTTCGCATAACTGTCTGGCCAGGCATTGAATGCAAAGTGCGACCTGAACACGTTTCAAGGCAATCGGCGGGAATCCGGTACAAACCGGAACAACCCTAACCGAACAAGTTATTGCAGCACTCGGCAAGATTTTGCATCCGTCCCCTCCGAAAGGAAGACGCATTTCGTGACAGGACCCACACGGGTTGTGCGCGCATCTGCGCGCCCTGTTTATTGCCCGCGCTTGCGGTCTGTAATGCTGATGAAGGACTGATGTTGTGACACATCATATTGAATATCTTGAACCTGCCTCTCTCAAACCCTGGGCCAACAATGCCCGGACCCATTCGCGGAAACAGTTGCGCCAGATAGCCGACAGCATTAAGTGCTTCGGCTTCACAAACCCCATTCTAATTGATGACAGGAACACAATTCTTGCAGGCCACGGCAGAGTGGAAGCTGCAAAGATACTTGGCCTGGAGGCAGTGCCCTGTCTTCGCCAGGACCAGATGTCAGAGGAACAGAAACGGGCTTACGTGCTGGCCGACAACAAGCTCGCCCTTAACGCCGGCTGGGACGAGGAATTGTTGGCGAAGGAACTTGGTGCCCTCTACGATCTGGATCTCGACTTCAGTGTGGAGATCACAGGTTTTTCCATAGCCGAGGCCGACAGCCTGATCGAAGGTATCACACTGGAGGAACCCGGGGACCCGGACGATGATTATCAGCCGGGACCCGACATACCGGCACTCTGCCAGCCGGGCGACCTCTGGCAGCTTGGTCAGCACCGGTTGATCTGTGGTGACTCCCTTGATCCAGAGACTGTTGCCCGTCTTATGGATGGCGTAGAAGCCAGGATGGTTTTTACAGACCCTCCTTATAACGTCCCGATAGACGGGCATGTTGGGGGACTTGGTAAAACAAAACACCGGGAGTTTGCCATGGCGTCGGGCGAGATGAGCCCGGCAGAGTTTACGGACTTCCTGAAAACGGCCCTGCAGAACCTGGCCGACCACAGCATGGACGGGTCAATCCACTTCATCTGTATGGACTGGCGGCATATGCAGGAAGTGATGACTGCAGGGAACGACGTCTACGATGAACTAAAGAACCTGATTGTCTGGGTCAAGGACAACGGGGGCATGGGATCCTTTTATCGGTCCCGCCATGAACTGGTCTTTGCCTTCAAGAAAGGGCAGGCATCTCACATCAACACCTTTGAGCTGGGACAGCATGGTCGCTACCGCACCAACGTCTGGGAATACAAGGGCGTTAACACCATGCGGGCAGGGCGTATGGAAGAGCTGGCTCTCCATCCCACGGTCAAGCCGGTACAGATGATTGCGGATGCAATCAAGGATGTATCCGGTCGCGATGACATCGTTCTCGACCTGTTTGGCGGTTCGGGCTCAACCCTGATTGCTGCTCACAAGACCGGACGTCGGGGTTATCTCTGTGAACTGGACCCTGTCTACTGCGATCGCATCATTGCCAGGTGGGAAGCCTTTGCCCATGACGAGGCGGTGAAGGTTGAAGGGCACCCGCCTCCAGGTATCAGCACCAGCGTGGAGCACGTGAAATGAACCGGAAGCTTCCTGCGCCCAAAGGCCAGTATAAGGTCGGCTATGGCAAGCCCCCGAAAGACACCCGCTTTACAAAAGGCCAGTCGGGGAATCCCAATGGCCGGCCCAAGGGTTCAAAGAACAAAACCTGGTCAAAGACCCAGCAACCACTCAACGACATCATATTGTCAGAAGCATATCGACTGGTCAGGGTTGATGAAGAGGCAGGGCCTGCATCGATACCTGTCGTGCAGGTTGTGATGCGCAAGTTGTCCGTTCAGGCCGCTCAGGGCGACCCCCGTTCCCAGCGAATGTTGGTAGATCTGGTGCAGTCGGTTGAGCGTCAGAATCGCGCCGAGTATCTGGAGGCTGTAGAAACAGCAATTACTTATGTCGTCGAAGCTGAAAAGGAACTGACGCGCCGGGAGCAGTTGGGTGTCGATGGACCGGAAATCCTGCCGCACCCCGATGACTTCAGGATGAATGAGGAAACCGGTTTTCCGTTTGTTGCAGGCCCGGTATGTCGTGCGGACAAAGTTCGGCATGAGGGCATTTATGAGTCTATACGGAAGCTGGAAGGTCTGGTCGAAAAGGCTGAAGAAGATGTACTGCGATACACTGACCAGGATGAAATAGCTGAACTTCAGGAAAGCATCAGATTGTGCAAGAATGCTATCAAGAAGCTGGATGCTGAAATCAAGGGGTGGAGGCCAAATTAGGCCGCCGCATCAATAGTGGATAGGGCGCTTCGGGGTACGGGGGTAGAAGCCCGGACTTTCCTGACTGCAAATATTAAAGTTCCGCTTTTTGCGGCATAACGTCCGTTGTTGAATGCTGAACGGAAGTAAAGTGGATGCTGTCAAAACTTCCGGTTTTGACCCAGACTGTGTAAAAACGTGATGCATGATATGATTCTCCCATAGTTTTGGCGGGAGGGATTTATGAAGCGTTTTGTTGAAGGTGAAGAGACGAGTTCGCATTGGTCTGACAGCACCTGGCCAGGCATTGAATGCAAGGTGCGACCTGAACACGTTTCAAGGCAATCGGCGGGAATCCGGCGCAAACCTTTCAATGGGTGCGGCACTTTATCGCAGCTCTGAAGGGGCTGGCATATTGTGCCCGATGAGAAAAATATAACAAAAACATATAGTTTCGAGCGATTTGCAAATTATTCCTGTTCTGGTATGACGATTTTGTGATGTGGCGGCGGGCGTGAATCCCGTGTCCTCACCTGTAAGCTGGAGCCACCAGCGATTGCCCGGCGTTGTCTGGTGAAAGCAATCGGCGTGTTTGGGCAGTGCGTACAGGCAGGGTAATTCACATGAGTTCATTTGACACAGCGACAGGAAGATCCGGCACCGCAAATGAATTGCGCTGGCCGTCCGGCATCACTGGCGACGCCATGGTTCGCGGGTTGGATGCTGTCAGCCTGGTGGACTATTCCTCTGATGCGGCCTTTGCTGTCAGCAACGACATGAAGGTCATCGGCTGGAACAATGCTGCGACGGAACTGATGGGCTACACCCCAGCGGACGTGCTGGGGCAAGGTTGTGCGCGGGTTCTGCAATCCACTTATGTAACCGGGGAGCCTCTTTGTTCCGCCATGTGTGAGGGGCGGGCCTGCATCAATGAGGGGAACAAGTGGAAAGTCGAGACCTGCCGGATCCGCCATGTTGACGGTCATATGCTGTCGGTCAGGATCAGCAGTCTGATTCTGCCGGAGGAGGCAAGATCACCGGAGCCAGGCGCTGCCATTGCTGTCTTCTTTTTGCACGAAAATGCCGGTGGGCCTGATGAAACCGCTGTTGTCCAACCCATGAGAATTTTTTCGCTGGGCCGGTTTGACCTTGCCGTGAACGGCAACGGCCTGGATGTGGACAACTGGAAGCGTAAACAATCAGTCATGCTGCTGAAGATCCTTGTAGGGCAGCTTGGCCGTCCGGTGCATCGTGAGCGGCTGATCGAATGGCTGTGGCCCGATGGGGATGCGGACAGCGGCTGGAAGCGTCTGAAAGTGGTTGTCTCCTACCTTCGTGACAGATTACGCACCGGCGGTGCGCCGGATGATGTTATTGAAACTATTGGTGAAACCTATTCCCTGCGCCGGGATGCGGTGTGGATTGATTCCGAACATTTTGTCTCCCTTGTTTCTGCCGGAACAAAGCTTCTGAAGGAAAATCGTGCGGTCGAGGCCCAGGCCCGGTTCGAGGAGGCAGCCAGCTTGTACCGGGGCGACTATCTGGAAGATATCCCCTACGCTGGCTGGTGTGTTGAGGAACGCAGCCGGTTGCTGGAAGTGCGGCTTGAACTGCTGGCCAGCCTGGTTAAATGCTACGAAGAACTGGGGCTGTATATGGAGGCCGTGCAGGCCTGCCGTACGGCCCTGACCAGTGATCCCTGTCGCGAGAATTTTGCCCGTTCCCTGATGACAAACCTGATCCGTCTGGGCCGTGCAGACTGGGCCGAGCGCGAATTTGTCGCCTGGCGACAGCTTCTGGAAGAGGAATATGCCCTCGAACCAACCGGGGAAACCCTGAAAACCTGGCAACAACTGGTGGACTTGCTGCAATCTGCTGACCGCTGATTATACCTGACCACATACCTGGCTCGCCGGAGCGATGATCCGGCCCCCGACAATCGGCTGAAACTCTGGTGAAACCGCGAGGCCATTGCCCACAAACCCTTTGTTTTGTGGGCTTTTTCTTGTGTTACCAGCGTGAAACCGGGCTGTGTTCAAATTCAGCACAATCCCTCTCAGAAGGGTTCGATGTGAACAGGGGATGAGAAGCCAGAATGACAATACCGAAAACTCCGGGATCTTTTGTGGCACGAATCTGGTTGGAAGGTGAACGGGGAACAGAGCAGGTGTGGCGTGGCCGCATCCAGCATGTACAGGGAGAAGAAGAAACCTACTTCGAAACCCTGATGGAGATGAGAGAGTTTATCGAGCAGATAAGTGGCGTCCCGATGTTAACGGGTGAGGAAGCCGGCGGGACTGGATAATGAACGGGCTTTCGGTGAAGAAATTTGTTTCTTCAACCGTTTGTTTTGCAAGGGAATGAGACGGTGAATAAAGGAATTCTATCGATAAGGTTATGGTCCGCCGGAGCACTGCTCGCGGCGGCCATGGGCGGTGTAATGATAGCGCCGCCGGTCCAGGCCGGGGATTTTGGCCCCGTCAAGGCGATGAAGGTTGATGCAAAAAAAGCTGCCCTCGGCAAGCGTCTGTTTTTTGACGCACGATTGTCAGGTGATGCTGCCATCAGCTGTTCCACTTGTCACAATCCGGAAAAGGGATTTGCTGACGGCTTGCCACTCGCCAAGGCCTATCCGGGGTCCCTGCATTTCAGGAACACCCCGACCCTGATCAACGCTGCCTGGAAGGCCGCGTGGTTTCATGACGGGCGCATCGGCACCAACCTGAACGATGTCACCCGCGAATCCATCACCGAGACCTATTCCATGAACATGGACATGCGTCTGATGCAGGAACGGGTCAAGCAAGACCCCATCTATGTAAAGATGTTCAAGGATGCAGGCTACGGCGAGCCATCGAACGGCTCAATCCGCAAGGCCATTCCGGAATACCTCAAGACCCTGCGGTCACGGGGTTCAGCCTTTGATGCCGGTAAACTGTCCGATGCCGCCCAGCGCGGGTTCGAACTGTTCAAGGGCAAGGCTGGCTGTGCACAGTGTCACTCCGGTCCACGCTTTACGGATGACCAGCCGTACAATACGGCCGTGCCGGAAAATCCTGATATCTGGTCAAATCCCATGCGTCATCTGACCTATGTCACTTTTGGCATGTTCATGGGGATTGAAAACTACATGAACGTCCGTCGCGACGTGGGCGCCCATATCCGCTCCCACAAGTCAGACGGTTCCGATATCGGCAAGTTCATGACCCCGACATTGCGGGAACTTGGCCAGACTGCGCCTTACATGCACAACGGCATGATGGCGACGCTGGAAGATGTTGTTACCTTTTATGACAACGGCGGCGGCACGGATATCAACAAGGATCCGCGGATCAAGCCCCTGGGCCTGAGCCGGGACGAACGTGCAAATCTCGTTGCTTTCCTGAATTCACTGTCCGGCGATCCCCTGACGGGTGCCGAGCATGTCTGGAAAAAGAAAATCAATGTGAATTACGCGGCGATCCCGAATTGGGTGAAGGCGAAGAATTAGGAATTATGGCTATGAAAAAGAGCACAAAACTCTCACTCGCGGTCATCGCAGCTTCTGTCGGTCTGGTAACTTTCGGACCTGGGGCTCCTGCAACCGCGGATGTAAACCCGCCGCTGGCCGCCCTTGGTGAGCCAACGGCCCCCGCAGACAACAAGCAAACCCCGGCGAAAGTCGAGCTTGGCAAGTTGCTGTATTTTGATGCCCGCATCGGCGGCGATGCCTCCGTTGCCTGTGTCGACTGTCACATGCCGAAACAGGGCTGGGGTTTCAACGATCCCATCTCGCGCGGCTATCCAGGTGCCATTCACTGGCGCAACAGCCAAACAGTGATCAACACGGCATATCTCAGCAAATTGTTCTGGACAGGATCAGCAAAGTCTCTTGAGGCCCAGGCCCCAAGTGCCGCTCTTGGTGCCCTGTCGGGCAATGGCGAGCGGGATATGGTTGAGGCCCGTCTCGCTTTCATCCCGGAATACGTCAAACGCTTCAAGGACGTGTTCGGGGATCGCTGGCCCAAGGTCAACAATGTCTGGAAGGCCATGGCGGCTTTCGAAAGAACCCTGATCCACAACAACACGCCGTTTGACAAGTACATGAGGGGCGACAAAAAAGCCCTGAGTGCCCAGCAGGTCCGCGGCCTGAAATTGTTCCAGGGCAAGGCCAACTGCATCGAATGCCACAACGGTCCTTTGATGACGGATGAAAAATATTACAACCTGGGTGTTCCCCGTGCCGAAGACTGGCTGGAGAACGGTATGGCTCAGGTGTCTTTCCGTTACCAGAACTATTCCAAGGGCGTGACCGAAGCCATGTATCGCAAGGTCAAGGATGATGCGGGCCTCTATTTCCGCACCAAGGAAAAGTCCGACATGGGCAAATTCCGCACGGCACCGCTGCGCTACATCGCCTACACGGCGCCGTATATGCATAACGGTTCGTTCTTTGACTTCGACGAGGTTGTGGATTTCTACAACGATGGCGGCGGGTCCAACGAATTTACCGACGGCACCATGTCGAAAAACAAGAGCAAACTCCTCAAGCCGCTGAACCTGTCGGATGAGGAAAAGGAAGCCCTGGTTGCTTTCCTTGAATCCCTCAGTGGTGAGGAAATCAAGATGGCAACACCCAAGCTTCCTTCCTATGCACCATTACCCGCTGTAGCGAACTGAGGGGACAGGAAAGATGACAAACCAACACGAAAACCCTGGCGTCAAGGCTGCTGCCATGCCGTCAAAAAAAGATCATCCGGCAGGAAGCTGTCTGATGTCCCGTCGCGACTTTTTGCTCGCCTCCGGTGCGACAACAGTGACCATTATGGTGACCGTCAATTCCGGTGGTGTGGAAGCCAAGGTGCCAGCCCAGCTGGCGACCTATCCGCGCAAGAAAATTGCCAAACTTAGTCAGCTCAAACAGGACCAGCCGGTGGAGTTCACCTACCCGGACGAAGGTGCTTTCGCGGAATCCATGCTCGTTAAACTGGGCACGGAAGCCGGGGGCGGCATTGGACCGCAAAAGGATGTGGTGTCGTTTAACTTCTTCTGCACCCACCAGGGCGGTGACCTGTCCGGCACCTACAAGGCGGACACCAAGTCACTGGGCGCCTGCCCACTGCATCTCTCGACCTACGATCTGACCCGTCACGGCATCCTGATTTCAGGCCAGGCTTACCAAAGCCTGCCCCAGGTGCTGCTGGAACTGGAAGGCGACGACATTTATGCGGTCGGCGTCTTCGGGCTGATCTTCGGCCGTTATGACAACCTGCAAGAATAAAGGGAACGAACGATGAGTACCCCGTATTATATTCCGGAAACAAACGTTCCCCTCCCTCCCAAGGGCGCGGACGTTATCACCACCGCCTGTGACTATTGCATCGTTGCTTGCGGTTACAAGGTTTATCGCTGGCCGGGTGCCGGCCACCATGACGGCGGTCCAAAGGCCGATGAAAATGCCTTTGGCGTCGACTTTCCCGTGGAGACACTGGGGCCATGGGTCGCACCCAATCAGCACAATATCGTGCTGCACGAACAAGAGCCGCACCATGTTGTGATTATCCCTGACAAGGAAACCCAGCATGTCAACACGGATGGTGATTCAAGCCTGCGTGGCGGCTGTATTGCCCAGAAGTGCTATAACCCGCAAACCCCGACCCGGGATCGCCTGAAATCTCCGATGATGAGAATTTACGGTATCCTGCAGCCGGTCCCGTGGGACTTCGCACTCGATATTGCCGCCGAGGTTGCCAACTATGTGCGCGACAAGCACGGTGACAATGCCTACGGCGTTAAAACGTATTCCTATCAGTTCATTGAGAATACCTACGCCATCAGTAAATACGCCCTGCGTCACATCAATACGGCAAACTTCACTTTCCACGACACGCCGTCTGATGTCTCTTCGACACCGGGCTTCCGTGATGCCGGCTTTGACAACTTCGGACCAGCCTATGAAGACTGGATGAATGCCGAAACGTTGATGATCTGCGGTACGGATCCGTATGAGACCAAAACCATTCTCTGGACCCAATGGATCATGAAGGGCATCCAGAACGGCCAGAAATGCATCATGATGAACCCGCGCCGTACTGCCGGTGTAGCCTATGCCGAAAAGAACGGCGGGCTATGGCTGGATATTGATCTCGGTACCGATTTGCTGGTCGTCAATGCCATTGCCAGGATCATCGTTGAAAACGGTTGGCAGGATGCCGAATGGATCAAGAACTGGGTCAACAACAAATGGGGTTCCAGCTCCGGCTTCGGCCAGGGCACCCGTAATACGCCATGGCAGTGGCGTACGACCTGGGGCAAGTTCCAGACCAAGGGTTTTGATGACTGGAAAAAGTGGTTGCTTTCCCAGGACGAATTCAAGCCTGAAAATGCTGCGAAGGTGGCCGGGATTGACATCAAGAAGATCCAGACCGCCGCTGAATGGATGGCCAAACCGGTCAAGGGCAAACGGCCCAAGACCTCGATCATGATCGAAAAAGGTTTTTACTGGTCCAACAATACCGGCAATACCCAGGCCATCAGTGCCCTGGCTATTGCAGTTGGTGCCGGTGGACGTCCAGGTCAGGTTGTCGG
The DNA here is from genome assembly GCA_018654745.1 of Alphaproteobacteria bacterium. Lineage (GTDB taxonomy): Bacteria > Pseudomonadota > Alphaproteobacteria > UBA2966 > UBA2966 > JABILA01. Next base: position 80,496 of record JABILA010000043.1, on the reverse strand, counting down.
TCGCGCCGGGGGTCACCAGCGCGGTGGTCAGCGTGGCGGCAAATATCCACGCAACAAGTCGCCCATGAAGGTACCAGGACGCCGTCGTCGCGCTCTGGATACGGACACCTGGACGATGTCAGGGCACACCAGAATGGCCCATGTGATTGGCACCACCTGGATCCAGTCCATGTGCGGGTCACAACAGTTGGCGGAACGCTTTGAACAGCTAACGGTCGCCAACCCCCACCAGATCAGGTCCTACGACAAGCAGGACATAATCGACACGCTGAAGAAACGTGCCGATTCAGGTGGCATGGTTGTGATCAACCAGGACATCTATCTGGTCGATCCTATTGGCAACCGCTATGCCGATATCATCTTCCCGGCGGCCACATGGGGTGAAGAAACCTTCATGCGAGCCAACGGCGAACGTCGCTTGCGTGTCTATAACAAGTTCTACGATGCACCGGGCGAAGCCAAGCCTGACTGGTGGATTATCGCCGAACTCGCCAAGCGTATGGGTTTTGATGGTTTCGACTGGAAAAACTCCAACGATGTTGCTGAAGAATCTGCGCGCTTCTCACGTGGCAGCCGCAAGGACTTCAACATGATCAAGGTCGCTGCCAAGCGCGAAGGCAAGACCCTGCATCAGAAGCTTGGTGAATTTGGTACCAATGGTATCCAGGGACCTGTCTTCATGAAAGAAGACGGCACACTGGAAGGCACCAAGCGCCTTCACGATACCACCCGCAAGCTGTGGGAAGATGGTCCAAAGGGTGGCAACGTCTACAACAAGAAGTTGACCCACTTCAACAGCCAGACAGGTCGCTGCAACATCCAGAAATCTCCATGGTCCCTGTTCTCGGACTACTGGAACTGGATGAAGCCCAAGGGCAACGAGTTGTGGTGTACCTCAGGGCGGACGAACGAACGCTGGCAGTCCGGTTTTGATGACCGGCGCAGGCCCTATATCGTTCAACGCTGGCCTGACAACTATGTTGAAATCCATCCCGATGATGCAAAGGAACGGGGCATTGAGAACGGCGATATGCTGATGGTCTATTCGGACCGGGTGCCGTCTCTCAAGGAAACCATCCTTGGTATTGAAGGAAGCGATTACAGCTTCGCAGGGCAAATGAAGGCCGGAAATGTGGAACTGACCCGGGCCGCCGTCACAGGTGTTGCCATGGTTACCCGCCACATCAAGAAAGGCATCATCTTCATGGACTTCCTGCATACGTCGCAACCGGCAAACGCGCTGGAAGGGCGGATCGTTGACTGGATCAGTGGCAACTACAACTACAAGATGGGAGTTGCCAAGGTGAAGAAGATTGGCGAATCACCTTACAAGAAAACCTTCCGTTCGATGTCTTTCGCCCCAAGAGACATCATCTGAGTCAAGACGCGGGCCAGGCTGAATTAAGGCATTCAGACTGGCCCGCGTTCTTTTTTCTGACGAGAAATTTAGCCTTGTACTAATTCCAATAACGGTCAGCCAGAACTGATCGCCGACCCCGAAGACTGAAATAACGGAGACAAGACCCATGAAGCATACCTCACTCTACAAAGGCCTGGTGATCGGTGTGATCGCATCCCTGTCCCTGGCGTTGCCAGCGGATGCCGCCAAACGCGGCAAATACAAGGAAGTTGCGGTCAAGGATGGCGGAAGCATTTCCGGCAAGGTCAGTTTTGAAGGTGCCCTGCCGGTGGATGCCATCGAAAGGATCAAGATTACCAAGAACAACGATGTCTGTGGTGATGGCGACCGAGAAGTGACCTGGGTCGACGTTAAGGACGGCGCCCTGCGCGGGGCCTTTGTATTCCTCTCCAAGATCAAGGCCGGCAAAAAATGGGCGAAACCCGAAATGGGCACCTATCTGGTTGATCAGAAGGGATGTCGTTTTACGCCCTGGGCCCAGGTGGTCCGGCCTGGTCCCATCATTATTCGCAACAGTGATGCCGGTGTGCTGCACAATATCAACGCCCGTGAATTGATCGGCGTTGAAAAAGGCCGTGTTGTTAAAAAGACCCTGTTCAATTTCGGCCAGCCTGATCCGGGTGACATTACCGACAAGATCAAACCTCGCCGCTCTTCCTATATTGGCATCAACTGTGAAGCCCACAATTTCATGTTTGGTTTCATCATGGCGCCCACACACCCCTACGCCGTGGTGGTCGGGAAAGATGGCTCCTTCAGCCTGGATGATGTGCCGCCGGGTAAATACACCCTGAAGGCATGGCATCCGTCCTTTGGCATCAAGAAGGCCAAGATCGTGGTCGCTGCCAACGGCAAAGTGGAGCAAAGCTTCACTTTCTCCGGCAAGTGATGACGACAATCAACGTTCATTGATCACCAGGATATAGTTGATGGTACAAGGACAGACAGGCGGTAAATGGGACACCGGGCGAACAACAGCTCGCCTGGTGAGGTGGAGCCTTGCGGGCATGGCGATACTTGCCGTTGGCATGATGGCCGGACCCGCCATGGCTGCCGAGGAAAATGTTTACCGCCAGTTCCTGGGTATCGATTCCCGACGACTGGTCTGGTTTCTGGCGCAGATGCATCTGTTCTTCGGTGCCTTTGTGCTGGGCGTACCTTTATTCGCGGTGATCATCGAAGTTGTTGGCCGAAGCAATAATGACCCCAAGTTCGACAAGCTGGCCTATGAATTTACCAGCCTGCTAAGCGTTGCCTATGCCACCACGGCGGCACTGGGCGGGTTGCTGGCTTTTGCGTTGTTTACGCTGTACCCGACTTTCATGGGTTATATGGCCGGTATCTTCAAGGACATCATGTTCCTCTATGCCTTGCTGTTCTTTGGCGAAACCTTCTGTCTTTATCTCTATTACTACGGCTGGCACTGGCTGAAAGGCGGCATCGCCTATTCGAAAAAAGTGCAATTTCTGTTCAAGATACTGGCTGTCATTGTCGGTGCCTTTGGTCTGGCCTTTGCCTTTGGCATGATTGGTCCCGACATGCGCGTCGATACCCGCTGGTTCATGCTGCTGCTCTATATCCTGCCGCTGGCCGTTGGCTTCTGGATTATCAAGGATCTGAAGTCCTCCCACATCTTTATCGGTATTTTGCTGAATATCTTCGGCACCGCGATCATGCAGCTGGCCAACAGCTGGGCCGGTTTCATGATGAGCCCGGTTGGCGTCGACGGCGACGGTGTCTTCGTTGGCACGGTCTGGCAGGCCTTTGAAAATGTTCTTGCTACTCCCATCGCCATTCACCGCATGTTGGGTAACCTGGCCTTTGGCGGTCTGGTGGCAGGTGCTTATGCTGCCGTCAAATTTATCGGTGCCAAAACGGAAGAGGAAAAGGCCCATTACGACTGGATGGGCTATATTTCCAACTTTGTCGCCATTGCGGCCCTCATTCCGCTGCCCTTCGCCGGGTACTATCTGGGCCGTGAGGTCTATTCCACCAGTGCCGTCATGGGCAATAACATGATGGGCGGTGATTTCTCATGGACCTTTATCATCCAGGCCATGTTGGTGGGCTCCCTGTTCGTGATCTCGAATTATTATCTCTGGAGCGGCATGACCCGCATCCCGGGGGCGGAGCGATATTACAAGTTTATCAAGTGGATATTACTGGCCCTGATCATATCCTTCGCCATCTGGCTGACGCCGCATAACCTGCCGCTCAGTAGTCAGGAAGTGGGCGAAATGGGCGGAAGCCAGTACCATCCAATGCTGAAGTATCTGGGGCTGATGCCGGCCAAGAACGCCGTGGTCAACCTGATCATTCTGGCCACCTTCTTCAGCTTCCTGCTCTATCGCCGGGGCAATATGATGGACGTGGTTTCCATCCGGGCCCAGGGCCGTGGGGCGCATATCACCATTGTCGTCGTCGGTCTGGCCGGGGTCGCCCTGGTGGCCCAGTATGCCGTGACCATGCTGAACATGGACCCGGCGGAACTGGACCTGCCAGCGGACCGGGCGGAATATATTCACATGATCGGCTACCTGCTGGTCGTTGAATGTGTTGTCGGGGTCATCGCCATCATCCTGGCCCTGATGGACCGGGGTAAACTGGGCCAGTGGCTCTATCTCGGCGTGACGGCCTTCAACGTGTCGGTTTTCCTCGGTGTCTATGGCTTTGTGGTCATGGAAAAAGCCTCACCGGTACTGCGCAACGTGGCAGTGTCGCAGTTCATGCAGCTGATCAGCTGTCTGATCGTGGTCAGCGTCATCGACGCCTTCCTGTTCAAGCGGGCCAAGTCCCTCGGTGATCTGAAATGGGGCAAGATGACGGTGCGTTCACAGTACGCCCTGCTGTTGCTGACCTTTGTGATCACCATGAATATGGGCCTGATGGGCTTCATTCGTTCTGGTCTGCGCGGCGACTGGCATATCTTTGGTGTCATGCGCGATACCTCTGAATGGTCTTTTACACCAACAAACTTTGTCATGACCCAGCAGGTCGGTGCTGCAGTGCTGCTGTTCATGATCGGCTGCGCCTTCATGTTCTGGCTTGGCGGTATAGCCGCCAACAAGAAGAAGGAGGACTAGGGCCATGAATGTAACCGTTACCCGCGTCTTCCCGTTCCTGCTTGTTGTGCTCGGTATTTATCTCTGGATTGGCTATTCCATCACCGAATTGACGGACGGCGGCGGCGAGGTCAATACCGCCATCGATATCAGCCCGGAAGGTGGCGAGGCCATCTACTGGGGCAAGGGGCGCTGTTTTACCTGCCACAGTGTCGGTGGCCAGGGCAGCGCTGTGCGCGGTCCCAATCACGGCCAGTTCGGTGAAAAATTCCCCATGCCCATGGGTGCACGTGCGGCTGAACGGGCCAAGGAGCGTGCTGAAAAAGAGGGTAACGACTTCAACGCCGTCGACTATATCGTTGAAAGTATGGCCAGCCCTGGTGCCTATGTGGTCAAGGGTTATAAAAACGAAATGGCCGTTGTTTACGCCCCGCCCATTTCCCTCAGCCTGAAGGAAATCAAGGCTGTGACTTCCTATCTGATGTCCCTGGGCGGTGATCTGGACATGGAGGCTATCGATACCAGTCCCAGTGAAATCACCCAGGCTTTCTACAGCAAGATTTCCGCTGCTGCTGAAGCCGGCGGTGGTGATCCGGGCGCCGGTGCCGAGGTCTTCGAAGACAATTGTGCCGAATGCCACATGCTGGCTGAGGAAGGTGGCGAAATTGGTCCGGCCCTGGATGGCATCAGTGCCAAGGGCCTGAAGTTCATTTCCGAATCCATCCTGCAACCCACCAAGGCCCTGGCCAAGGGCTTTGAGACCTGGGTCCTGATCGACAAGGAAGGTCGCCAGAGCATTGGCCTGAAATCCCGTGATGAAGCTGCCGAGGTTGATATCACCAAAGCCAACGGTGATGTCGTCACAGTGGCCAAGACCGACATCAAGGAGATGAAAATCGACGATACAAAAAGCGTCATGCCCGATGATCTGTCCGAAGGTCTGACGGTGAAGGATTACCAGGACATCCTGTCGTTCCTGATGCTGCAAAAGCCAAAGACGGAGTAGCCGGTTATGAAAAATTCCAGAATTGGCAGCTTCCTTACCGTCGTCCTCTCACTGCTGGTGGTCTATGCCCTCGTCAAGTGGGGCATTCCGGTGGTCTCCCGCGAGGTGACATCCCTGCCGTTCCCGTTGCCGGTACCGGGCACCTTGATGTTTTTCTATATGACATTGACGGTAATCGCCCTGTTCCTGATGGTGACTTATTCCGAAGAAGGGCTGGAGGATTTCCTCAGGCCCGTCAAAAAACTGCTGCGTGGCGGTTATGGCAAACCGGTCAGGACCGTGGTTCTGACCGTCATTCCGGCCCTTGTTGGCTGGCAGGTCTATGAGACAACCGTGCCCAAACTTCAGGTGCCCGCCAGCCTGCGCATCCAGCACCCGTCGTCAAATTTTCCCATCAGTTTTGAGTCAAAGAAAAACCCCATCGCCAATCCGGTGGATGCGGATATCGATGCCTTTGTGGCACAGGCGAAAGAGAACGAAGTGGTCTTCATCGAACAGGTGCAGCCGGATATCGACGCCTGGCTTGAAGAGAACGAACCCGACAACACGCTGGAGTTTTTTGCGTCTGAACCCATGAAGAAGTTTGTCGCACAACTTGCGGACGACAAGGTGGACCGGGAAACCGCAAAGGCCGCCCTGCTGGAGAAAAACCTGTTTGAAGGCCGTGCCCTTTACGCCATGAACTGCCGTCCTTGCCATGGTGACAGTGTGGCCGGTGATGGCCCCATGGCGGATGGCTTTAAATTGCGGCCCATTAACTTCACCGATAACGGCACCATCGAAACCATTGTCGAAGGTTATACCTTCTGGCGCGTCACCAACGGCGGGCCGGGTCTGCCCACGGAGGCAACCCCCTGGGATTCAGCCATGCCGGAATGGAAGCTCAGCCTGACGGAAGAAGAACGCTGGAAAATTATCCTGGCGGAATATGACATGGCGCAAAAAACGCCTCGCATCCCGGAGAGCCACTGATGGGTACATTTGGTAAATTGCTGATCGCATCTGTCGCTGGCTTCATCTTCGCCGGGCCTGTCCAGGCCTCAAACGTGCCGTCCAAACCCATGCCCGAAGAGACCGGGGAATTCAGGGAAAAAGGCCGCACGATTTATATGGAACGTTGCAGCTTCTGCCATGGCCTGATGGGCGATGGTGAAGGACCGGCAGCCAAGTATCTGGACCCCAGGCCACGTGATTTTACACTGGGGACGTTCAAATTCCGCACCACACAAAGCGGCGAGTTGCCCACCAACAATGACCTTTTCCGCACGGTCAGTCGTGGTCTGCCGGGCACGGCCATGCAGGCCTTCGACCGAGACCAGATCAAGAACGGCCTGAACGAAGAAGAACGTTGGGCGGTGATCTCTTACATCAAGACCTTTGCCCAGGAGTTTGACGATCCGGAACTGGACCCGGTCAAGACCGGCAAGGTGATCTCCCTGCCAGCAAAACCTGCTGAATTCAACGCCGAAACAGTCGCCCGCGGGGAAAAGGTTTTTGAAAAAGCCAAATGCGCGAGCTGCCATGGCAACCTGGGCCGGGGTGACGGCAACAAGGAGTTCCGCAAAGACGACTGGGGTTTCCCCATTCGTATCCGCAACGTGACCCACCCCTGGAAAATCAAGGCAGGCGGTGAGGTTGAAGACATCTATATGCGCTTCACGTCGGGCATTATGGGCACGCCCATGCCGTCCTTTATCAAGTCCCTCAATGAAGCAGACCGTTGGGATTTGGCGAACTACATCAAGTCCCTGCAACACAAGCTGACAAGTCATCAGGCGCTGAAGGCACAGGAAGTTACAGGCGAATTGCCCGAGGCACCGGATGATGAAGGCTGGAAGGCGGCGGAGCCCATGGATATCCGTCTGGCCGGGCAGGTCGTCGGGCCGCCGCGCTGGCAGAATCCCAGCGTCGAGATGGTCACCATCCAGGCCTTGTTCAACGACAAGGACATCGCCTTCAAAATGACCTGGGATGACCCCTTCATGGATATCAAACATGACGAAGCGAAGGAGTTTGATACGGCTGGCATTTCGAAGGTCGGGGCCTTCAATTCCTATGTGGAAGCCAATGGCATGATCCCCCGCGCCCTGGAAACCTTCCGGGATGCCGTCGCCCTACAGTTCCCTGTCAAGGCACCAGCTGGCACCAAAAAGCCGCATTTCTATCGTGGCAGTACATCCGACCAGGTTCATATGATGGTCTGGAAAGCCGACAACCATGCCGCCGGTGAACGTGGCACGGATGAAGGCAATGCACGTGGCTGGAAACAGGCTATCAAACCCCAGAAAGACGACCAGCAGCAGGTCACGGGCAAAGCCGCCTGGGATCAGGGCCGCTGGACGGTGGTGATGAAACGGCCTTTGAAGACGGCAGACAAAAACGATGTGCAGTTCAACAAGGGGGTTTTTATTCCCATGTCGGTCAACGCCTGGGACGGCTCCAACGGTGAACATGGCCTGATCATGAGCCTCAGCACCTGGTATTATGTCGTGCTGGAGGCGGCCACACCGATCAGTGTTTATATCTACGCCGCCCTGGCCTTCCTGGTGATTGGCGGTCTTGGCATTTTCCTGATGCGCAAAGTTGAAAACGAAGAAACGGCTGACGACGGCCAGCAGGCCTGATGACGGCACGAACCCGAGGAGTACCAAACATGAAAGCATTGCTGACAATGACCTTCGGCGCAGCCATCCTGGTTGCCACGACGGGTCAGGCTTTGGCCGATGCCGCCGCAGGCAAGGCGGTATTTGACGCGAAAGGGTGTGCTGATTGTCACTACACCGAAGGCCCGGCCCGGGAAAAAATCATCGATGACCAACTGGCCAAGAAGGGGCCGGAGTTGTGGTATGCCGGGTCCAAGTTCCAGAAAGACTGGCTGTCCGGCTGGCTGGTCGATCCCAAACCCATCCGGCCCATGAAATTCAATGACCTGATGGTGGAGAACCCGGGCGATCACCCCAAACTTGGTGGTGGCGATGCGGGGCCGGTCAGGGACTTCCTCATGAGCCTGACTTCCAAGGACGTCAAGGCGGGCAAGGTCAAGCCCAAGAAGAACCCCAAGGGTCGCCAGATCTTTGCCAAAAAAATGCCGTGCAGTGGCTGCCACGAATATGTCGGTCGCAAGAAAAAGATTATGGGCGGGCGCAGCGGCCCCTCTTTGGTGGAGGCCGGTATACGACTTAATCCCGACTGGATTCTTGCTTATCTGCAAAAACCAAAGGTCTTCAAACCTGTGAAGATGATGCCGGTATTTGTTGGTCTGCTGAGCGACAAGGACATGCTGAACGTTTCCAGATACGTCGCCAACTTCAAGCCCAAGAAAAAGAAATAGGGGAGGGAACCTGTCATGAAAAAACTGCTCACACTTGCCGCTATTGTGGCCCTCACCTCGTGGATTTCCACCTCACCTGCCAGCGCGGCAGATGCGGAGAAAGTCTACAAATTCTATTGCGCCCAATGCCATGGTCTGACCGGCAAGGGCGACGGACCAAACGTGACCAAGGATTTCCCGGTCAGTCCGCGCAACTTCACTGAAGCCAAGGAAATGGACAAGCTTACGGATGCTGATCTGAAAAATGTCATCCTGGATGGCGGACCGTCGGTCAGCAAGTCACCCATGATGCCGCCCTGGAGCAAGACCCTGACGGTTGAGCAAGTTGACGGGCTGGTCAAACACCTGCGTGGCATTTGCAAATGCAAGGGCAAGCAGGGCTGAGTACCGGATCAGAAAACGTAGAACCAGAGGATCAGGACAATGACCACGGCGTTCACGGCCATGCCAGTGAAAATGACGACGTCAGCGATGCGTTTTCCAGGTTTTGACATGGGAAAAATCTATCCGACGTACGCTGCTGCGTCCATCCATCCTGATCACGATTGTGTCAGAAATAACGGAGACGCCGGATGACCGACCCTGTAACCGACACCGAACGTTACCCCTGGGCAGGTCCGGCTCTCTTCATCATCATTGCACTGCTGGAAGCCTGGTTCTTCTGGTGGTTCGTTCAGGCCTGAACGAAAACATCGGGAACGGAAATATGGATATCAAAGGAAGCTTCATCCCTTTCCTCGGCGCCATGGTGGTTTGCTGCGGCCTATTCCTGGCGCTGGATGCGGTGCTGATGAATATGCAGGGCCTCAGTCTGGTGTTTCACCAATGACGGACAAGGGAATGATAACCGGCATGAAAAAACCTTGTCTGAGTGATATTCGTTTCCTGAAAACGAAGGTCTTCCTTGCCTTGTTGGCACTGGCCGTCATCTTCGGTGCCATTACCTTTCCGGGCTTTGACCAGGCCGGAGTCATGGCTGCTGAACAGGGGGCCGCCGACCAGGAAGTCGCCGCCGACGCTGCCGCAACGGCCACCTACGCCCCGGCCCCCAAACTGACCGCGGCGGATTATCCCTCCATTGCCGGGATCAATAGCCGCGTCGTGGTGTGGATTTTCGCCCAACTGCATCTCTGGTTCGCCGCCTTTGTCCTGGCCGTGCCGATTTTTGTCTTCATCATTGAAGTCATCGGCATGAAAACCCGGGACAAACGCTATGACGACATGGCCTATGAATTTATCAAGGTCTCCATCACCGGCTATTCCCTGACCGCAATCCTCGGCGGCGGTCTGGCCTTTTCGCTGATCCTGTTTTATCCGCACCTCTTTACCTACCTGTCCACCATCTTCAGCGAGAGCATGTTCTATTATGCCCTGCTGTTTTTCGCGGAAAGTGCTGTCCTCTATATCTACTATTACGGCTGGCACTGGCTGCAGGGTGGTTTCAAAAAATGGGTGCACCTGTCCCTGGGACTGACCCTGAATGCCGTGGGCACAACCCTGATGTTGCTGGCCAACGCCTGGCTGACCTTCATGATGAGCCCCGCCGGTGTTGATGCTGCCGGTGTCTTCAGTGGCGATGCCTGGGCGGCAATCCACAATTTCCTCTGGAACCCCATCAACATTCACCGCTTTGTGGCCAATATCGCTTATGGCGGTTCCATCGTTGGTGCCTATGCCGCCTTCAAGTTCCTGACGGCAAACACACCGCAGCTCAGGGCGCACTATGACTGGATGGGCTACAACGCCAATTTCATCGCCATCTGTGCGTTGTTGCCACTGCCCTTCGCTGGCTATTATCTGGCCGCCGAAATCTATGCCTACAGCCAGCAAATGGGCATCACCCTGATGGGCGGTATCTTCGCCTGGCTGTTCATTATCCAGGCGGTGCTGATCGGCACCCTGTTCCTGTCCGCCAATTATTATCTCTGGTGTGGCATGGGTCGCAGCGACGGGGCCGGGCGCTACACCAAATACATTAAATATATCGCCATCGTGCTGGTGGCCGCTTTCCTGGTCTGGTTTACCCCCCATACCCTGGTGCTGACCAATGAAGAACTAAAAGCGCTGGGCGGGCCTCACCACAAGATTCTCGGACCCCTTGGTATCATGCCGGCCAAGAACACGGCGGTGAATATCATGATCCTGTTCACGGCGCTCAGTTTCATGTTCTATCGCCGCGCCAACAAGGTCGCCACGGTGTCCTGGGTCAATGCAGGCAACGCCATCCAGGTGGCGCTATTTACCGCCGGCATCGCCAACATCCTGTTGCTGGGCATCTATCACGGCTATTTCACCAACACGGTTTACAAGGTCGCCGCCTCCATCCCCCAGGTTCTGACAACCCTGATTGTGATCGTTGGCAGCATCACCCTGGACAGCTTTATCTATAAGGGGGCGACGGAAGTCGGGCCCCTGAAGTGGGGACGTATTCCGGAACGCGCACAGTACGCCTTGTTCCTGCTGGCCGTGTCCTTTACCTGGCTGATGGGTCTGATGGGCTATATCCGCTCAGGCATTCGCCAGCACTGGCATGTGGTCGACATCATGCGCGATGCCTCGCCTGACGCCTTTACGCCAACGCTTGGTTATGCCGCAAATGTGGTGTCGGTTGCCGCCATCCTGTTCATGGCCATGGTCATGTTCGTCTTCTGGATTGCCCAGGTCAGCGGTCAAAAGACGCTGCCCACCGGCTACTGGAAGGAGTAGGCGACATGCGCAAGTTTCTGACAGTTGTTGTCTTCTCCCTCGTGACCGTCGGCCTGTTCGCGGCCTATTCCAACTTCGGTATTCCACAGATCGAACCGGCCCCGCCGCCCAAGGAAGAAAAGCTTGATCTGGATGCCATGACCATGGACCAGTTCATCAGCCTCGGCGACCGGATCTTTAACGGCAAGGGCACCTGTACGCTCTGCCACAATTCACTGGGCCGCGCGCCCATGCTGAATGCCATCGCCGATGTGGCAACCGAACGCCTCAAGGACGAAGGCTACGAAGGCGAAGCGGAGGATATGGCCGCTTACCTGATGGAAAGCCTAGTTGAACCTTCGGTCTATGTGGTCAAGGGCTTTGGCAAAAAGGGCACCAACGATACCGAAAGCCCCATGCCCGATGTCTCGGCCGGTAGCGTTGGCCTGTCAGATGCCGAACTGAAGGCCGTTATCGCCTATCTCCAGGACAGCAGCGGTGCCGATGTGACGGTCGAAATCCCCACGGATGCCGGGGCTGCCGATGAAGAGGAAGAAGAACCCGAACCCCGGGAAGTCCTGACCGATCCCGCCGCCCTGATGGCGATGTTCACCTGCGATGCCTGTCATATGTTGAACGGGGCTGGCGGTGATGTGGGACCAGATCTCAGCAAGATCGGCGCTGGTTATGACCGTGACTATTTGCGCCGGGCCCTGATGGACCCCAATGCCGATATCGCCAAAGGATATGAGGCCGACACCATGCCCGCCGATCTTGGGGAACAGTTGTATGTATCAGAGCTGGAGGTCCTGCTGGACTTCCTGGCCGGATTAAAGTGAAGAGGCAGCGGAAATGAAAATACCCAAACTTCTGCAAGCCGTCCTTGTTCTGGCATTTGTCTATTTCGGCTTTATCGTCGTCTTCGACTACATCCTGGATGCGGTGATACCTTCCAGCCTGCTGGCCATGTACATGTTCTTTGTGGCCGCCGGTGTCTTCATGGTCTTCACCTATGACGAAGAAGGCACACGTGAACTGGTGGCCCCGGTTAAGGCCATGGTTGAAGACCCTTCCAAACGCCTGTGGCGCAATGTGGTTTTTGTCATCCTGCCCCTGGCTGTGGGCGGTGGAACCTATATGAAGATGCTGCCAAACTTTGAAGCGCCGCTGGAACTGCGTACCATCCATCCGGCGCCACCCAGCACGGCAAAAATCTATGGCAAGCGCGTCAATTTTCTGAAGCTGGAAAATCCCTATCGCAAGATCGAAAAGGAAGACCCGGAAGCCTTCCGCGAACTGGTCAATGAAGGGGCGGCGGTCTATATCGAAAATTGCCAGTACTGTCACGGCGACAAGCTGGATGGCAACGGCCCCTATGCCGCCGGGCTGAACCCGACGCCGCTTAATTTCCAGGACGTGGGCACGATCGCGCAATTGCAGGAATCCTACCTGTTCTGGCGCATTACTACTGGCGGGCCCGGCCTGCCCAAGGAAGCGGCCCCCTGGATTTCGTCCATGCCCGTCTGGCAGGACTTCCTGAAAGAAGATGAGGTCTGGAAGGTCATCCTGTTTCTCTATGATTATACCGGCCACAGGCCGAGATCATGGGAGCACGAATAATGAACAGCACCCTGATGAAAAACTTTTTTGTTCCCCTAATTGCCGCTACAGCCCTTGCCCTGACCAGTGCAGCTTCAGCTGCGCCAGGGGATGTCGACAAAGGTGAGGGTATCTACGTCAAGCGCTGCCTGCAGTGCCATGGTGATGAAGGCGATGGTCTGGGTCCGGCGGCAGAACGCCTGAACCCGTCACCGCGTGACTTTACCCTTGGCTTGTTCAAATTTGTTACCTCCGCTTTTGACGCCGACATGCCGCTGGATGCCGACCTCATGCGTATGGTGCGGGACGGCATGCCCGGAACGGCCATGCCGGGCTGGAGCGATTTATTGTCCGAACAGGACATGTGGGATGTCATTGCTTACATCAAGACCTTCGCCGAACTGGAAGGGGAGGCCGAGGAAAAACTGGATTACGGTACCCAGGTGAAATCATCTCCGGAAAGCATAGCTGCCGGCAACAAGCTGTTTCACGATGGTGATCGCTGTTCCGAATGTCATGGTGCCGAAGGCAAGGGTGATGCCATCAAAAAACTGAAGAATGATAATGGCGAACGCACATGGCCGCGCAACCTGACCAAGTCCTGGACCTATCGCGCCAGTAATGATGCAAAGGACATTTTTGCCCGTGTTTCGGTGGGCATCCCGACGACTCAGATGCCGTCTTTCGCTGACCCCAAAAGCAAGAAAAAACTCAGCATCGAAGACCGCTGGCACGTTGCCAATTATGTGGTGTCTTTGGCCAAGACCGATAAGACGGTGCGACCAGAAAACACGGTGATCCAGGCAGCACGGGTGGAAGGCACGCTGCCCACATTGCCGAATGACGATGCCTGGAATGCGGCCGCGCCTTCAACCTTTTTTATGCTGCCACAGATCGTCGGCAAGGAGCGCTTTTTCAAGTCGGCCAACGACACCATCAGCGTGCGCGCCCTCTATGATGACACCAGTATCGCCCTGCATCTGGAATGGGATGACCGCACAAAAAGTATCCCCGGAGACAACACAGCCAAAAGCATCGCCGACGAGGACCTGGCGGAAGATGCTGTTGCCGTGCAGTTCCCGGCCCGGATCCCGGACGGCATGGAAAAGCCCTATTTCCTGATGGGAGACAATTCCCGACCGGTTAACCTTTGGCACTGGTCCAGTGGCTCAACGGAAGAGGCTGAAAAGACGGTGCTGGAAGATGCCCGTGGAATTGCCAACCGCACGGCGCGCGAAGACAATGCCGGGCTGACAGGCAAGGGCAGTTACAAGGACGGCACCTGGCGTGTTGTGCTGACCCGACCCCTGAAAACTGCAGATGCTGAAAATGATCTGCAGTTTGAAGAAGGACGCTTTGTCCCGGTCGCCTTTTTTGCCTGGGATGGCTCCAACAGCGAAGCAGATACTCGCCACGCAATAACGACTTGGTACTGGCTGTTGATGAAGCCCGCTGCCAATGCAACGCCCATGTTAACGGGCATTGCCGTCGCCCTGCTGATCTTCGGCCTTCTGGTCTGGTGGGGACGCAACGCCGCCGCCAACAAAGAGGAAAATCCCTGATGGCACCAGATCAAAGTGCAGCGATCAGCTTTAACAACCGCGGCGCCGTGGTTCGTATCTTTGGCGCTATTTTCATCATCCTTGGCACCCTGGATACCATGCTGTCCTGGCGAGGTGGTTTTGAAGTCATCACCTTTCACACTTTTCTGATCGCGGCCGGGTTGCTGCTTTGCGGAATTGGTGCTGTCCTGCGTAACAGACATTCGAGTAAACCGGAGAGCGTGACCTCATGAACACAGTTGCTGACAAGGACCAGGTCTGCGAGGCCTTGTGTGACCTGCTGGAAAATGGCGAGGACGTCCACCGGACTGTCGTCGCCCAGACCTTGGGACGTATGGGTTATGTTGAAGCCGTGCCGGACCTGATCCAGGGTCTGCTGGATGAAGATGAAGACGTGCGCACCGATGTGGCCGCGGCCCTGGCGGAACTGGCTGACAGCCGGTCCGCCGAACCACTGATGCAAAACCTGTTGGGCGATCCCTGTTGGGAGGTCAAGCTGGCGGCCATCGATGCCCTGACGAAAATGGGCCACAGCGATCTTGTGCCCTGGCTGCGTCGTATGCTGAAAGGCAAGGACGAGGAAATCGTCTGGGACGAAAGCGAATTCTATGAAACCGGCTGGGATGACTGGGTTGATATTCAGGTCAAGGTGATCAAGGCCCTGGCCCGCTTTGGGGATCAGGAAGCCGTACCGGAGATTGTCGAGGCGCTGGACGATGAATATGGCCAGGACCTGTCAGAAGTTGCCTTTACCGCCTTTGCCGGGCTGGGTGATGCCGGGGCAGCGGCGCTGGCCAGCTATGCCACGTCTGACAACGCGCGCCTGCGCCGCCGGGCGGTGACCGTTCTGGGTACCGTCGACAATATCGTTGCCAGTGAAACCATGACCCGGGCGCTGGTGGATGAAGATGCGGATGTACGCGAAGCCGCTGGCCGGGCTGTTGCGACCCGTGATCCCGCGGATCCGCGCCTGGAAATGCTGCTGCTGGACAGGAAACCCGAAATCCGCGCCGCCTTTGTTGCCCTGTGCGGCCGATATTATCCCGGTCGTCTGTCGGACATGCTGTCGGAAGACAACAATGTTTTGCTCGCTGCCGTCCTGCAGGAAATCATTAAAGACCCCGCGTTAATAGAAGAAATGGGCCTCAAAGGCCGGTTGCTGGAAATCCTCGATACGGCGGGACCGGAAACTGCCGCCCTTGCCACCAGTGCCCTGATGCAGGTGTCGCCTGAAGACATGGAAACACCTTTGTTGGAGAAACTTGCTGATCCGGAAACTGCGCTGGAAATCCGGCTGGCCGTGATCAAGGCCGTTGCTTCCCGTCCGGGTGAGGCTGTGTTGCAGGTTCTGGAAGGCGTTCTGGGCGATGACCAGCGCCAGGTTCGCCTGGCAGCCATGACAGCATTGGCTGATTATTCAAAGGTGGCGGAAGACTTTTCCGATGAAGCCGGTGGCGTGTTGCTGGCAGCTCTGCGGGGTGAAATTGTCCTGCCTCCGGAAGATTCCGATGAGACCCCGGAAACTTTTGAAGAAACCAGCGATGAAATCGCTGCGGATGCGGGTGACGCTGATCCCGCAACGGATGTTTCTGTTGAAGATGCGGGCGAAGAAGTGACGGTCTCGGAAACCATCGAGATGGCACAATCCGTTCAACCGGTCCGTTCGGTGGCTGAAATTGAGGCCGAAGAGACCGTTGCTGCAGCAAGCCTTCCGGAAGAAGTTGAAATCGAGGTGCGGCCCGGTTCAACCCTGGCGGCTTTGCTGGATGACGAACCCGGAACCGTTGACGAAGAGCCTGTTGAGTCGACACCTGTCGAACTGACGGAAGAAGATCTCGACTATATGGAACTGACCAACCAGAAACCGCGGCGCAAGGTGATGTCCCCGGAAACCACGTTGGCTCCCCATCAGGATGTGCGCCGTTATGCCGCACGGGTTCTGGGTGATTTTCCCCAGGAGGATGTCACAATGGCCCTCGCCGGGGTGCTGACGGATGAGGACCGTGATCTTGTGATTACCGCCCTCGACAGTCTGGCCCGGGCTGGCGCGGAAACAACCGCGTTGCCAAACGAAGTGGTGGATGCGTTGCTGGCGATCAGCGAGACGCAGGACAATGATGTGCGCATTGCGGTCAGCAAGGCCCTTGCACATGTGAATACAGGGGAGGCCATAGCCCGGATGCAGGCTTATCTGACAGATTCCAGCAGCTTTGTGCGTGCCGAGGCCGTTCACGGCCTGGCTCTGGCAGGTCAGGTTGATGCCGGTGTTGAGGCCTGCCTGGGTGATGAAGCACCGTCTGTTCGTATGGCGGCCGCCCGTGCCCTGGCGCAGGAGGCTTCTGATGCCACTGTCCAGCGGCTGGTTGATTTCTCCATGGAATTCGAAGCCTTCCACATTCTGGACGTGGCCGCCTTGTTGGCTGACCGGCATGCGGAAACAGCCCGGACGCTTTATCTGCAGATTCTTGATGATGGCGGGCGCAAGCGTTACTGGAAATCCGCCATCGAAGCCCTTGAGAAAATTGGCAGGCCGGGAGACCGCGCCGCCCTTGCCGCCAGACAGCGGCTAACCAGGAGATCTCCATGTCCATGACAGCCCTGACGGAAGAGCGGAGCGAAACCGAAAATACCGCACCCGCATCCCTGAAAAGAATGCTGGTGGCCCTGGATGCCTCGGAACACGCCAATCGCGCCTTGGAAGAATCCATTCGCCTGGCCGTGGCGGGTGGCGGGCACGTTACCGGCATTCACGCCTATGCCGCGCAATTGCATGACCGACGCTTCAAGATGATGGAAGGTGGCTTGCCGGAACGCTATCACGAAGAAGAGGAAATGGAATATCAGCGCGTTGTCCATGATTCGCTGATCACCAAGGGCCTCGGCATTATCACCGACAGCTATCACGATGTGGGGCTTGAACGCTGCCAGCAGGCAGATGTGGAATTCAGGCGTCTTAGTCCGGAAGGCAAGAATTACAGTCAGATCGTCGACGCAACCCGTACGGGCGAACATGACGTGCTGGTGCTGGGGGCGCTTGGCCTCGGGGCCGGTCCGGGCAGCCTGGTGGGCACGGTCTGTGAACGTGTCACCCGCCGCAGTGCCATTGATACTCTGGTTATCCGTGACACGGACAGAGCAATCGGAGACGGCCCGATTGTGGTTGGCATTGATGGCTCCGAACTTTCCAACGGTGCCCTGATGACAGCGCTGGATGTCGCCGAACGGCTGGGTGCCGAAGTCCACGCCGTTGCTGCCTATGATCCCTATTACCATTATGTGGCCTTCAACAAGATTGCCGGGGTGCTGTCCGAAGAAGCCGGCAAGGTTTTCCGCTTCAAGGAACAGGAACAACTGCATGAGGAACTGATCGACGACGGGATTGCCAAAATCTACCAGTCCCATCTGGAAGTCGCCCGCTCCATTGCCGAAGACCTCGGGGTCAAACTGAAAACCACCCTGCTGGATGGCAAGCCCTGGGTGGCCATATTGAAATATCTCGACAGCGTCAATGCCAGCATGATTATCGTCGGCAAGACAGGGGTGCATGCGGATGATGATCTGGATATCGGCGGCACTTCGGAAAACCTGCTGCGCCAGGTCTCTTGCCATGTCTGGCTGACGCAAACTTCCTATATCCCGCCATTTGAAGTGGTGGCCGAAGAAACCGTGACCTGGAGCGTGGAAGCCGAGAAAAAACTCTCCCGCGCACCGGAATTTGTTCGAGATATGGCGCGTCGTATGGTGCTGCGCCATGCACAAAAACTGGGTCATACCTTTATTACCTCCGATGTGGTGGACGAGGTGATGAAAAGCATGATGCCAGGCTTTGGGGATGATGCATCGAAGGCCGCCCGTGACCGGACGGTCGCCTGGAGTGATGACGCCAGCAAACTGATCGACGATATCCAGGACAAGGCCGTGGCCGACAATATTCGCCTGCGCGCCGTCAAACGCGCCCGGCGTGACCAGGCTGACGAAGTAGGTGTGCGTCACGTTACGCCGTTTCTTGATCTGGTGGATGCAACCGCCCTGACCTGGTCGGCGGCAGCTCTGGCCCGTGTGGCCCGTGTGCCAGAGATGGTGCGCGATACCGTCAAACTGGAGATCGAAGATCTGGCGCGGCAACGCGAGCAGGACCCGGTCTCACTGGAACTGGCGGAGGAGGTTATTCTCGAAGTGCGCAAGAACATGTGTCCAGTGCCTGAACAGGGCGCGGACGGCGGTTGATACATGACAGCCGCTGACCCGCCCTATCTGGTCGCCCTCAATCTTACGCGGCGCTGTAACCTGCGCTGTGAACACTGCTATCTGGATGCCGGAACCCGCGCCGAAGGCGGGACCGACGAACTCACCACAGCTGAAGTCAAGGACGTCATTGACCGGATTGCTGCCCTCAGCAGTGGCTGCATGGTGGTGATGACGGGGGGTGAACCCCTGTTGCGTCCCGACATCGAAGACCTGGTTGCCCATGCCGCCGACGCCGGTTTGATGGTGGTGCTGGGGACCAATGGTTTGGGTCTGACGCCGGACCGCATTGACCGCCTGCAAAAGGCAGGACTGGCGGGGGCGGGGATCAGCCTGGATTCCCTGGATCCTGCGTTTCACGATGATTTCCGGGGCAGCGCGGGTGCCTGGGGAAAAACCATGGCGGCCCTTGATGCCTGTCGTGACGCGGGCCTGGTGTTTCAACTTCATTATTCTGTTACCGACGATAATGCCCATGAATTTGAAAGCATGGTGGATTTTGCCAAGTCCGCCGGTGCTCTGGCGCTCAACGTCTTTTTCCTGGTCTGCACCGGGCGAGGCGAAAAAGTCACGAATATTTCGGCTGCCACCTATGAAGATGTGTTGCGCCGCGTAACCAGGGCGGCCCACGATGAACCACAATTAATGATCCGTGCCAAATGCGCACCGCATTTCAAGCGCATGGCCCTGGAACTTGATCCTGACTGGCCCATTACCCTGGCTCAAGGGTATGAAGCCGGTGGTTGCCTGGCAGGGACCCGTTATTGCCGCATCACGCCCGAAGGCGGAGTGACTGCCTGTCCATACATGGAGGCTGAGGTGGGCTCTGTGCGGGAGACGGATTTTGCGGAAATCTGGCAGTCGGCGGAACAGTTTCAACAACTGCGCGACCCGAAACCGGAAGGTCGCTGCGGGGATTGTGAATATACCAAGATGTGTGGCGGGTGCCGGGCCCGGCCTTTTGCCCGCGACGGCAACCTCATGGGGGAGGATTTCCTCTGTGACTACACCCCCGGCCAGGGGGCCGTCATCCAACCCCTGGGAGATACCGGAAGCAGCCTGGTCTGGTCAGAAGAAGCGAAAACCCGCCTCGGTCGCGTGCCGCCCTTTGTCCGCCGAATGGTGCGTCGGGGCGTGGAGGATTTTGTCCGGGAGCAGGGCCGCGACCGCATTGAAGCTGACGACATGGCCGCTGCCGCTCGCAAACGTTTTGGGGAAGGCGGTATGCCCGCCCGTTTCGGGACCGGTTTCAAACGACCTGGCAGCCCGCATGCCGGAGACGGTTCATGAGGGATGTTGTTGTCATCGGCGCGGGGATCTCTGGCCTGGCTGCCGCCTGGCAGCTTCGCGCCCAGGGCTGTGATATTACCGTTCTGGAACGCCAGACCCGAACCGGTGGCAATGCCATCACAGAACGCAAAAACGGCTTTTTGATTGAACACGGTCCCAGCACGATCAATGCGGCGGTGGACGAGGTTCGCGTGCTGTCCGAAAACCTTGGGCTGGATCCTTCTGTTGTGCCGCTCAGCGATGATGTTAAACGGCGGTTTCTGGTCAAGGACGGGGCGCTTCAGGGTGTCGCCGCCCACCCGCTGGGATTTTTCACATCTTCCTATCTGTCGCCCGCAGCCCGCCTGCGCATGCTGCTGGAACCCTTGATATCAAAAGGAAGTCCGGATACAGCCGAATCTGTCGAGGCCTGGTTCAGTCGCCGTTTTGGCGGCGAATTTGCCCGCCGTGTCATGGACCCCCTGGTGGGTGGTCTTTATGCCGGACGGGCGGATGAACTTTCCCTGCAGTCAGTTTTTCCCCGCCTGCTGGATATGGAACGGCAACATGGCTCCATCATCCGGGCGGCCCTGAGCCACCGCCTGCGGGGCGGGGTCATGCCGGGCAAGCGACTGTATTCCTGGACTGAAGGTATCGGGACCCTGCCGACTGCTCTATCCACTGGCCTGACAGATTGTATCCACACCGGCGTGACCGTTCGCAGGATCACCGGGCAGCAAGGTGGCTATCAAATTGACACGGCCGGTCATGGCCGGATCGCCACCCGCTCCATCTTGATCGCAACCCAACCTCATGTGGCGACGGCATTTTTGGAAAATGTTGCACCTGACGGGGCTGAAGCCATCGCTGCCATCGACGCACCGCCTCTGGCCGTGGTGTTTCTCGGCTATCGGCGGGCTGATGTGGATCATCCCATGGATGGCCTTGGGTATTTGTCACCGCGGTGCGAAAACAGGGCCCTGACAGGAGCCCAGTTCCCGTCTTCCATGTTTGCCGGTCGGGCACCCAAAGGTCATGTGGCCCTGACTGGTTATCTCGGAGGGGCACGCCATCCTGAAGTCGGGCGCATGGGTCGGCGTGAACTGATTGACCTCGCGCAACAGGAATTCCGTGGGCTGATGGGTGCGCGCGGCGAACCCGTCGTCACCAACGTGCGCAGCTGGCCGCGGGGTATCCCGCAGTACAGAAGCGGCCATGCCGAGCGGGTGGATAGCATCCGCAATATTTCACAGGAAGCACCGGGCATTTTTGTCACCGGAAACTATCTTTGTGGTCCCTCTGTCGGAGCCTGTGTGGCCAATGCCCAAAAGACAGCGACAGACCTGATGGACTACCTGTCTGACCAGCAATATTCCGCAGAAAGGTTCTGTCAGAGGAACACAACTTGCTGAGATGACCCTGTGCCCGTAGCGTATAGGAATGAAGAAACAGAACCCATTTCGCTATTTCAAAACCTCCCCTGAAGTGATCCGCGTCGCTGTGATGATGTACATCAGATTTCCACTTTCGTTGCGCAATGTTGAAGACCTGCTGCACGAACGGGGGATCGATATTTGCCATGAATCTGTTCGATACTGGTGGAGCCGGTTTGGTCCGATGTTCGCCAGGGAAATCCGGAAGAATAGAATTCGTCCGGCACCAGGATATTCCAACTGGCGTTGGCATCTGGATGAAGTATTTGTGAAAATAAATGGTGAATTGCATTATCTCTGGCGAGCCGTTGATCACGAGGGCGAAGTGCTGGAAGTCTTTGTCACCAAACGGAGAGACCGAAAAGCAGCCTTCAAATTTCTCAGGAAAGCCATGAAGCGGTATGGTCAGCCGCATGTGATTGTGACGGATAAATTGCGCTCGTACCGAGCTGCTTTGGATGTTATGGAAAGTGGCCGTCGACAGGAGACCGGTCGCTGGAAGAACAACCGGGCAGAAAACTCACATCTGCCATTTCGACGAAGGGAACATGCGATGTTGAGGTTCAGGCTTCGACAGACGCTGCAGAAGTTTTCATCGGTTCACTCATCCATCCACAACCACTTCAACCACGAACGCCATCTGACATCTCGAATCAGTTTCAAGAATCAACGCAACGCCGCAATTGCCGAGTGGCGCCAGCTTTGTGCGGCGTAAAGGAGACACTTAAGTGCCAAACTGAGACGAGTTCGCATTAGTCTGACAGCACCGCCATAAAAAGGTCCCGTTTTCGGGGCCTTTTTTATGACGGTTTTATACTGAGGTTCATGCCGTAGATGAATTACGGGTGTTGGCTTCCCGGTATTGTCTCACCAGGTTTTCAGCAGTATTGATAAACCGCCGCAAGCGAACATCTGAGCCGGGTTCCGTCATGCGGGGGACGATCCAGCCAACGTAGCTTAAAGCCCGCAACATCATGAACAGGGGTAAATGCGCTGTATCGATTGGCCGGATGGATCTGTAACCATTGATAAGTGCTGCTTGTAGTTCATCGCTGTCCGCCTCGCCGGTATTCCTCAGTAATGTGGTCGCGATTTCAAAAAGCCTGAAACCAAAACCACTGTCGTCAAAATCGATCAACTGCAGGCCGCGTTCAGAAATCAGGATATTCTCGCGCACCAGATCCGCATGAATGAGGCCGTAATCGAGTGTCTCTTCCACATTCCGAAGTTCTTCGATGGCTTCAGATCGTATGTCGCCAAAAAGTTTGCGTTGGGCCGAAGAAAGATGCGGGTTTTCCCAAAACTTGCCCCAGACAGGATTTTCGCCGACCAGACCTTCGCGACCCCAGCTGACGCGTTCAAACTCTTGCGGACGAGACCACCCATCCGAAATGCTATGCACGCGTGCCATGATCTGCCCCAGGGATCGAAATGTTTCTCGCCGGTTCTGTAATTGAAGGGCTTCTCCGGAAGCGCCCATGGGCTTGCCTGAAAGCCACGACAATAAATCTATCTGGTACTCATCGATGGCAATGAGCAACAAATTTTCTGTTGTCGGGATGGGCGTGGGAACTTCCAGGCCTCCTTCAAGCAAAGCTTCCATCCACTGCAGTTCGGAACGCAAAGCCGCGGGGGTCTGATACCCTGGGCGATGCAGCCGCAAGGCGTAGTTGGTACCGTCTTCTATGGTGACTTGATAAACCGTGTTTTCCCTCTGCGCTACTAAACGTAAACTGGCGCTCTCCAGATCCCATGACGCCATCGCTTTTCTTGCAGTTTCCAGGCTCATGGATGAAGCGGTACGGTCGACAGAACTGTATCGAGTGTAGACAACAACAAATCTGCATTCTCGCGTGTGAACTGAAGATTAGGTCGAATTTTTAGTGTGTTGTAATGAATACCAAGTTTGTTCAACAAGACGCCCCGCTGCCGCATTTCGTTGGCGACGCGATTTGTGAAGTCGATGGCAGGCTCTTTTGTATTGCGGTCCAGAACCATCTCGGCACCAAAGAACAATCCGGAACCGCGAACATCGCCAATGGCTTCATGTCTTTGGGCAAGCTCCTTTAATCCCGCGCGTGCGTAGTCACCGACATCCCGCGCCTGTTCCATCAAACCTTCTTCTTCCATGACGTTGAGAACCGCCATGGCCGCAGCGCAAGAGACGGGATTGCCACCAAATGTATTGAAGTAACGAAACGATTCCCGAAAAGTCGTCATGGTTTCCAGGGATGTAACAACGCCGGCAACTGGATGACCATTGCCCATTGGTTTGCCCAGCGTCACGACATCGGGTGTTAATTCGCTTTTCTGGTGACCCCACATGTGGGTGCCAAGGCGACCGAATCCAGGCTGAACTTCATCGGCGATAATGATGCCGCCTGCTTCCCTGACAACTTTTTCAGTTGGTTCAAGAAATCCTTTGTCAAGATCAGGAAATCCTTCATTGCCAAAAAACGGACAGATAATGATGGACGAAAAGCCATGTTCACTTGCTTCGAGATCACCAATAGCGGATTTGACCTCAGCGGCAAATGCCAGGGCGTGGGCCTTGCCGCCTTCGCCTCCAAGGGGACGATAGCTATCAGGGGCAGGCACGTGTCGGACATGACCGCCATATCCCGTCGTTGGCGGATTGGTACGCGACAACTGCGACACGGCTGACGTGTTGCCGTGATAGGTATGGTCGGTGGCAATGACGCCACGCTTGTGCGTACGCGCTTCGGCCATACGAAGAGCAATGTCATTGGCTTCGGACCCGGTGCAGGTAAGGATGGCCGTTGAAAGGTGCCCCTCGAAGGTCGCCGTCAGCTTTTCGACGTAATCCAGAATACCTTCATGCAGATACCGGGTGTGGGTATTCAGGGTCGCAGATTGCTTGCAAATCGCCTCGACAACTTTTGCATGGCAGTGTCCGACGTGAGGAACATTGTTGTAGCAATCCAGATACTTTTTCCCGTCGGCATCCCATACCCAGACACCATCACCCTTGGTCAGATGAACAGGTTCATCGTAAAAGGTCGAAACGTTGGGGCCAAGCAAGCGCGCCCGGTCTTCAAGGAGTTGGGAAATGCTGCGAGACATAAATGTTACGCCTTTCAATTCGATGCGTTTCTAAAGCAGCTTCGGTCAAGACTGATTGTCCGCAGTTCTCAGATACTTCTGCTCCATGCCTCGCGGACATGCGCGGGCACTTTTCCGCCAAAGGAACGTGAGGCATCTTCACAGCCTTTTTTAAGGACTTTCAGAATTTGGGATTTCTTTTCATCGTTCAAACGTGAAACCGGAACGGGCACCGCAATTGTACCTACTGCAATTTCTTCCGGGCCAAAAATCGGCACCGCAAAAGAAAACACTTCATCAGTAAAGCCCTGATCACCGAAACTGAAGCCTCTTTCCCTTGCCTGTTCAATCAAGCCAACAAGAACGCTTTTGTCGACAACCGTTTTTGGTGTGAAGGGGTCAAGCGGACCGGACAGGACAATATCCTCCAGTGCAGGAGGCCCAAAGGCCAGCATGGCAAGACCAGATGAGGTCGCATGCAAAGGCAACATTTCGGCTTCGTCAAAAATGACGCGCGTGCCGTGAATTTGCGGGTCGGCATTATACAAATGCGACATCATGTTGTTTTGTAGAAGCGCCGTATGAACCAGCTCGCCCAGGGTTTCTGCAATTTCGGTGACGATGGGTGCCGCTGCGCTGACGGCCGGGAAGTGTAATTCCCTGACAGCAGCCAATCTCAATATTGAAGGTCCAAGTCGATAACCCCGGCTCGCGGGGTTCTGCTCGAGGAAACCGTTTTCCTCCAGTTCGATCAGATGACGCCGTACAGTTGCCTTGTCACGTCCTGTAAGTCTGACAAAGTTAGCAAGCCCGATTTCTGAATGCTCGGCAGAAAAAAAGTTAAGCATTGTCAATGCTTTGGTGATTGTCCCCAAGAAACTTGTCTCCGTTTGGTGAGCGCGCAAATGGCGTAATGGCGCGACCTGGTGAAGGTAAGTGTTGACAGAAAACCAATTAGGTTGCAATAATAAAATGAAACAAAGGTATCAAATAATGATACTTATAATAAAATCCAGATCGAGATTGATTAGATTTTGAATTTACATTGGGAGGACTTCCGTTGAAGAAAACACTGATCGCCAGCGTATTGATGGCCGCCGCCATTTTTTCGCCTACCTATGCCGCCGCCGAATATCCTGAAAAGCCTGTCAATTTTGTCGTACCGTTCCCGCCCGGGGACCTTGAGGATATTTTGACCCGGTTGATCGCTGACGAATTCCAAAAGACCTATGGTGTGCCTGCCGCTGTCATCAACAAGCCCGGTGGTGGCGGTGGACCATTTCCTGGTGCTGCTGAAGTCGCCGGTGCCAAAGCTGATGGCTATACAATTGGCTCCTTTGTGATCGACATTCCTATTGTTGGACCCCATGTCGGTATTCCAGCCCTGGCCCCAAATCCGTTTGAGCCGGTTGGCGTCTTCCTGACCTATCCTTTTGTCATCGCGGCATCGAAGGACCAGCCCTATTCCGATATCAATGGCCTGGCTGCTCATGCGAAGAAAAATGAGGTGGCTCTTGGTCACTTCGGATCGTTCCTGGTGCCAACGCAAGTAACATTCGCGCTGGCCAAAACCATGAAATTTGATTTTGATTCTGAAACTGCTTTTGACACGCTGGATTGCAACACGCTTGCGTCAGGCGACGTTGACGTCATCAACACAAGTCTGCAATTGATCTTGCCTTGCATGGACAAGGTGAATGTTCTGGCGTCAATCGGTGACAAACGTATTCCGTTGACGCCGAATACCCCGACTGTGGCTGAATTGCAGCCCAGCCTGGCTGTTTCCCTGTGGAACGGTATTTTCGTTCACAAGGACACACCTGCTAATGTCCGCGCGAAAATCGAAGCTGTTGCCAAAAAGGCTATGCTGTCAGCCAAGGCCCAGAAAATTGCGGCCGAAACCGGTGCCTTGATCTATTGGCGCAATGCGGCAGATTCGACCACCCAAATCGGAAAAGACATGGAAACTCTGGGTCGTATTGAAGCCCTGATCACCAAGAAGTAACCTGCATCGGGCGTCAGCTTTTTTGGGTTGACGCCCGTTTTCCGTCAAACGCGTACCAACAGGCCGGTTTGAAAACACATGTCACGCTTCAAGACACTGCAGGAAATGTTCAAACGATACCGTCGCCCCGGAGACTTTTTCTTCGCGATGGTTTTTCTGATGTTCGGTTTATTCCTGCTGGCCAACATTCCGGATCAGACAGTGTTCGTAAAGCGAACGAAATTGTTCGCCCAACCTGCGTTCTGGCCCATTCTGTCGATTGGACTCATGACGGTTTTTGCGGCCCTTCATGCCATAAGCTCCTTCGTTTCACCTCGTCTGGACGGGCGATGGCAGGAAGTCACATTCTGGCTTCGATCTTTGGAGTATGTCATCTGGTTTATGGTGTATGTCGCAATCGTTCCGCTGGCAGGGTATTTGTTTTCAACGATCCTGTTCACAGTGACGATAACTTATCGATTGGGATACAGGGGCCGCCAGGCCTGGATGGCGGCGACGGGATCTGCTGTGGTGATCGTTATTCTATTCAAATCCTTCCTCCAGGTAAAAGTTCCTGGCGGCGAAATATATGAGCTGCTGCCGACGGCGTTGCGCAGCTTTATGCTGACTTACTTCTAGGGGATCTGGAAATGGACGCACTATTTTCTGGTCTGGATCTCATCGCCCGTTGGGACGTATTTCTGGCCCTCATGGTTGGCTCGGTTGGTGGCGTCATCATCGGGGCCATCCCCGGTGTTGGACCCGCCGTTGCAATTGCCATTCTTTTGCCTACGACGTTCGCATTTGAACCCCTTGTCGGACTGGTCATGCTGTTGGGCATTTACGGATCGTCCATGTTCGGCGGCGCCCTCCCTGCAATTTTGATCAACACACCCGGCACTGCCGTAAATGCGCTGACCACGTACGATGGCCATCCCATGACAAAGGCTGGCGACGCCCGTCGGGCATTGGCACTGGCCTATTCTGCATCCTTGTTTGGCGGACTTTTATCTGTTCTTGCGTTGATCCTGTTATCGCCACTTCTGGCAATGATCGCTCCACATTTTGGCAGTCGCGAGATTTTTCTGGCGGCGCTTATGGGCATTATTCTTGTGGTTCTGGCCCACCGCGGACAAATTTTTGCAGCGGGTATGTTGGCCGCCTTTGGTATATTCCTGAATACCGTCGGGCTGGAGCCTGTGAAATACACCCAGCGCTTTACTTTCGGACAAGACTGGCTGCAATCCGGGTTTGATCTGATCGTTGTTGTTCTGGGCCTTTTTGCCCTGAGCCAGGCATTTGTATTGTTGGTGCAAAAAGACGAGACACCGCATCCGCAACCCGTCCGGGGCAGTCTTCTGAACGCAATGAAAGAATTTTTGGGGCACAAGCGTGTGGCGACTGTCGCTGGCGGCTTCGGCGTCATGATGGGCATGATCCCTGGCGTCGGAGAATTTACGGCACAGTTCATGTCTTATACTTATGCCCAGAAAACATCGAAAAACCCGGATGCCTTCGGCAAAGGATCGCCCGAAGGATTGATTGCATCTGAAGCCGCAAATAATGCCGTTCCGGCTGCCGCCATGATACCGCTTCTGGCATTGGGGATACCTGGCGAAGCGCTTACGGCGATGATGTTATCGGTCTTTTATGTCCATAACGTCATTCCCGGCCCGCAACTGTTCCAGAATCATATGGATTTTGTTTACGCGCTTTATATCTCGATGATTATTCTGAATCTGATCGTGATTGTTTTCCTGCTGTCCTCAACAAATATACTGATCAAGATTATTCAGATTCCGACCCGGTTTCTCGGTGTGCTCATTCTGACGCTCAGTTTTGTCGGCGTTTACAGTCTGCGTAATTCGGTTGTGGATTGTGCCATGTCGGCCGGTTTCGGTGTGTTGGGTCTGGTTCTTAAAAGGTTGAACCTGCCTGTCGTGCCGATCATTCTCGGCATGGTTCTGGGTGGCATCATGGAGGTCAAACTCAGGAGTTCAATGGCAAGGGTGAAATCACCTCTGGATTTTGTTGATCGACCGATCGCAGCCATCATCGCTGTCATGATCCTGATCATTATCGGCCTGCATATTCGAACGATGATCATCGAACACCGGAACAAACTGCGTGAAGACGAAATCAGTCACGATGTCGAAGATTCGCAAATGCGTTGATGCCCGATTTCCTGACCTGAACTTGACACCTGCCTGAGGCAAACACCAACAGCAAGAAAATGCAGAGGACATGACCAAGCCACTTCCCGAGAAAGCACCGGTCGTTATCATAGGCGGAGGCATCATTGGTCTTTCGACGCTTTACCATCTCGCGCAACGCGGTGTCCCTGCCGTTTTGCTTGAGCGGCGCAAGATTGCCAGTGGGACGACCTGGCATGCAGCCGGCATTGTCGGTCAATTGAGAGACAGCACAGCGCAAACTGAACTAGGAAAATATACAACAAAGTTGTTTGGTGAGTTGGAAGTCGAAACCGGGCAGGCAACCGGGTACAAATCGAACGGGACCATTAACCTCGCCCTGGGCAACGTGCGTCACGAGCAATTGCTTCGCAGTCATGATCATGCCGCAAGAATGGGGATCGAAAGTCAGCTGTTATCCATTGCCGAGTTACAGGAAAAATGGCCCTGGATTGAAACCGGTGATGTGCAATCTGCCTTTTTTGTACCCTCCAACGGCCAGGTGAATCCCCTGGATGTGTCTGTTGCCCTGTCCAAGGGTGCACGCGCCAAAGGGGCACAGGTTTTCGAAGATACCAAAGTGACCGAACTGGTTATCCGGGACGGCAAGGTTGTCGGGGTCGAAACCGATAACGGTGTGATCGCAACGGACAAAGTGCTGCTGGCGGGTGGCATGTGGAGCCACCTGTTCGCCAAAGCTCATGGTGTGACGGTGCCGCTGCACGCGACCGAGCATTTCTATATTGTCACCGAACCTGTTGAAGGGTTGCCGGGAAACCAGCCCATCCTGAATATTGCCGAAGAACGAACTTACTGGAAGGAAGATACCGGCAAACTGTTGATCGGTGGCTTTGAGGCAAAGGGAAAGCCTTACGGACAAGAGGGTATTCCCGAAGATTTTGAATTTGATGAATTGCCCTTTGATATGGATCATGTTGAACCCGAACTGGAACGGATGTTTACCCGCATGCCAGCTCTCGGAGAACTGGGCATCCAGACATTCTTCAATGGACCGGAAAGCTTTACCCCCGACGGTCGTCCCTATCTGGGACCCGTAAGCGAACTTGCCGGACTTTATGTGGCAACCGGGATGAACTCCAACGGTATTCTGAATTCCGGTGGCGTCGGGCTGACGATGGCTGAATGGATGATCGACGGGGCACCGTCACGGGGTATGGGCCCGATGATGGCGCGCAGGGCGCATCCGTTTCAGCGCAACACCAGATACAATCGGGAACGCAGCACAGAATCGGTCGGGTTCCATTACGGTGTCAGTTGGGTTGGTCGTCAGGTGCATTCTGCCCGCGGGGTCCGTCGGGTTCCTTTGCATGATCGCCTGGTGGAAGCAGGGGGCATGTTCGCTGAGCGAATTGGCTGGGAAGTTCCCATGTACTACAGCGCTGAAGGTGATGTCTGGAATGAAGAGCCAAACCTTCGCTGGAAAGACTGGTCTGATCATGTGCAGGCGGAATGTCTGGCCGCGAGAGATGCCGCTGTGCTTATTGACCAGTCGATGTATGCAAAAATCCAGGTGCAGGGCCCGGATGCCGTTCGCGCTTTGAACCGGGTTTGTGGCGCGGAAATGGATGTTGAAACTGGAACCTCGGTTTATACGCAGTTCCTCAATCATCGCGGCGGGATCGAAGCGGATGTCACGGTTACCCGTATCGCACCGCAAGGCTTTATGGTCATCAGCGGCCATCCCAGTCAGATGCGTGATCAGGCGTGGATCAGGGATCATGCTGACGATGATTGGCAGTTTGAAATTTTCGACGCCACATCAGCCTGGGCGCTGCTGACGATCCATGGGCCTCGCTCACGCGAAATCCTGTCGGAAATTTCGGAAGACGATCTTTCCAATGAAGCGTTTCCATATGGCTCAGCTCGCGAGATCGATATGGCCTATGGCCGTGGCTGGGCGATCCGTCGTTCCTTTCTGGGCGAACTTGGTTACGAGTTGATGATACCAACAGAATTTGCTGCCGGGGTTTATGAAGCGCTGATTGAAGCTGGTGATCCGCTGGGCCTGAAGCATATGGGTATGTTCGCCATGAACGCCTGCCGACTTGAAAAGGGATTTCGCCACTTTGGCCATGATATCGCCGAGGAAGATACGCCTTATGAAGCCGGCCTGGGTTTTGTCGTTAACCTGAACAAGGAAATGGAATTCCTCGGGAAACAGACCCTGGCTGAGCAAAAGGCTGGTGGTCCGGCAACGGCGCATCGAACTGTTTCAATCATCGTTGATGGTATTGATGCCAAATCCGGTCCCTATCTGATCCACAATGAACCTGTCTGGAAGGGCGGCAAGATTGTTGGTCATGTCACATCAGGGGACTGGGGCTTCCGGCTGGAGGCGATGATCGGTCTGGCAAGTTTGCATAATGCTGACGGGGTCAGCAAAACGTGGGTCGATGAAGGAGGATTTGAAGTGCAAATTGCCGGGCAGAAGTATCCGTTGCGCACGCAACTTGCACCTTTCTATGATCCAACCGGTGAAATAATGCGTGGTTGAAGTCCGCACAGGGAGAACGAAATGACAGACAAGACAATTCTCGTCATTGGTACGTACGATACAAAAAATGATGAACTTGAATATATGGCGGACCGCATCCGGTTTATGGGTGGCGCGGTGTTGACCATGGATGTCAGCGTTCTAGGCGATCCCGCCAAATCGACGGACTATTCAAAGAATGATGTCGCCAAAGCAGGGGGCAGTTCGATCCAGACCGCCATCGACAGTGGCAGCGAACATGTTGCCATGGAGATCATGTCCGATGGTGCCTGTGCGCTGGTGAAACAGTTGCAGGCTGATGGAATATTTGATGGCGTTGTGATTCTGGGAGGGACGATGGGCACTGATCTGGCTCTGGATGTTTGCCAGGTCCTGACTCTGGGCGTGCCGAAATATATTGTCTCAACGGTGTCGTTTTCGGCCATTATCCCGGCTGAACGCCTGTTCCCGGATATTCAGATGATCCTCTGGGCCGGTGGGCTTTATGGGCTTAATTCGATTTGCAAATCATCCTTGTCGCAGGCCGCCGGAGGTGTTCTCGGTGCTGCCCGGGCGGTTGAACCCCCCAAAGGCGAGAGACCCATCGTTGGTATTACGTCACTTGGGACCAGTTGCCTGAAATATATCAAGGTCCTGAAACCTGCCCTGGAAGATCGCGGCTACGAAGTGGCTGTCTTTCACGCCATGGGCATGGGTGGCATGGCCTTCGAACAAATTGCTGCACAAAAAGGTTTTGTCTGTGTGATGGACTTTGCCGGTTGTGAGCTTGGTAATCTCCTGGCTGGCTCCGTTGTGAATGCGGGTAAGGACCGGTTCCTGAATGCAGGCCGTGCCGGGATTCCACAAATCGTCGCCCCTGGCTGTATGGATCTGATTGACTTCGCTGGTTGGCAGGAAATTCCGGAAGCGTTTCAGGATCGCCCGATCCACACCCACAACAAACTGATCAAGAACACCTACTATAATATCAAGGAACGCCGTGAAATTGCGCGTGAACTAAATCAGCGAATTGGAGAAAGCCCGGCACCGGTTCATTTGATCCTGCCCAATAAAGGGATCGAGGAATGGGATCGCCCGGGGGGTGATTGTCATGATCCTGAGGGACTGGATGCCTTCATGGATGAACTGCGCACAACCGTGGCACCCTCCATTCAGATGACCGAACTGGATTGCCACATTAATGATGAGGCATTCACAGATCTGGCGATGGAGATTTTTGACGGCTGGGTGTCGGCTGGCACCGTGGAGGCTTCCTGAAAGCGGGTGTCGTTCCCCACTTTCAGAAAGTAGCCACGTGATCTCGACTAGATCTCGTCGACAACAGGCCCTTCGATTTTCTGGCCATAAGCATCAATAAAACTGCCGTCATTGCCGATGGAGGCCATATCGCAGAACAGTTCTATGCGGTGACCGTCCGGATCAAGAATGTAAAACGATTCATTCTCTCCCCATGATCCTTCGCCGCGTGGATGCCAGGGGCTGTGCACGACGGGGCCGCGAACGATTTCCATTCCGGCTTTTTCGACACGCTCCAATTGTGCCAACCAGTCTTCGCGGCTGTTATATTCAAAGGCGAAATGATGAAATCCGGGTGGTCCGTCCAGCGGGTTCATGTCTGCCGCCTTGCGGTATGTTTTGGCCGGATTGTGGGCGAGCACCAGATCATGATGGTTACCGGCCAGACGCAGGAATATCAGCTCAACCGGAATGGCTTCGACTTCGCTGGCCTGGTGGCGTTCTGTCAGTTTAAGACCAAATACGTCGCGGTAAAACGCGATGGAAGTTTCCGGTTCCGAGACTTCCAGGGCCATGTGGTGAAAACTTTTGGCAAGGGGGGGCTGTTCCATGATGGGGTCCTTTATGTTTGCACAGTCAGTTTCAGTTCGTTGAGATAGAGACTCTTGTCCAGAGACACGGTTGTTTCCAGAGCTTCAAAACCCTGGTGGCTTAGATGCAGAGTATATTCTCCGCTATCATCGGGAAGTTCATCAATCTTGAACTCACCAAAAATATCACTCGTTGCTTCACCTGCAGGTTCACCGTTTCGCGTTAATTTTACGCTGACGCCCTCCAGACATTCCAATTGATCAGCGACGTCGCCGACCACTGTGCCGCCGACAAAATGGTGGGTGAAGCGGTGAAGATTGCGATAATGAATACGAGGAGATGTGCCAAATTCCGGTGACAGCACCCTCAGGTTTTCAGTCTGTGTCCGGTGTTGCATATCTTCGTCTGTTGTTTTGACGGCCTGGATCGCACCTGTCGGGCAGACCTGGGAACAGCGTGGTTCTTTCCAGCCCCGATCCAGAAGATGGGCATCAAAGATCCATTTTTGCGGTAACTGACTCTCTTCGTTCCACCAGATAGCACCATATGGGCAGGAAGAAACAATTTCCTTTTTACCCTTTGCCTTTACAGGATCAATGATGACGATGCCGTCCTCGCGCTGATAGACGGCGCCGTCACCGACTTTGGTGCAGGGCGCGTCGGCGCACTGGTTGCAGGATTTGGGCAAGTAAGCAGTCTCGACCATCGGGGCCTGTCCCCGTTCTGTTTGTTCGACGTGAAACCACGAATGCCCGTGCAGGGGTTGCGATGCGGCGTAGCCAGGAAAGTCATTGCCGACATGTTCGTCTTTGCAAGCGATGAAACAGTTGCTGCAATTGTGGCAAAGGGCCACGTCAATGATCAAATGCCATTTGCTCATGAAGCGGCCTCCAGGTTGGTGGCCGCGAGACCCGTCCATTTTTCTATTTCGATCAAGCAGGAATTGGGTGCGGAGCCCGTTGTCTTTGCCGTCATATGACGCTTGGGTGTCAGGATGTTTACACATCCGCCCCGGTCCGGCGAATTCCCTGGTTCTCCGACGGGATCGTATTCGGCGGAGCTTTCAGCTGAATGTACGACACCTTGCATGATCCGGCCCGTGATCTGGGCGGCGCAGATTACAGAGCCGCGTTCGTTATGCAGCAGGATCAGGTCATGGTGTTTGATGCCACGATTTTCCGCGTCCACCGGGTTGATACGCGCGACCCAGTAATAGTACCCGTCAACCAGCACCCGGTGATCCTCGATATCATTCAAATATCCATCCTTGCCATCGCCCTGGGTATGAAAGCTGTAACGCGGATGCGGCGTCAGAAGTTGCAGGGGGAATTTGGCAAAAAGCTCAGAAGTCTGGCGACCTTCCCACGAGGGAATATATTTGTTCACCGGCGGTCGTTCCGGATCCTGGCCAAAGCGTTTCAGGCTTTGTGCTTCAAATTCGATTTTACCGGACTGGGTTTGCAAACCTTCAAGATATTTTTCGCCATATTCGGACGGCAGCGGCGCTGGCTCAGGGACATCTTTTTTGCGTCCTTCGGCATACCAGCGGAAACCTGTCGGTGGACGATTTTCTTCTTTTTCAGCGGGTACTACGTAGTAACCCTTTTTCAGGAACTTCTTCCAGGAGATATGCTTTGGCAAATCAGAGGCATCAAACTGCGCCTTGCACCAATCCAGCTCCGTCGCACCCTCGGTGAAATATGCGCTTAACCCCAGGCGCTTCAGAATGTCGGTGAATATCTGGTAGTCCGAGCGGCTTTCGCCCAGAGGTTCAATGCACTTGTGCTGAATAGCAACCATGCGGTGGTTCAACATGGTTTGGTTATGTTGCGAATAGCCACCGGCCCCACCCCATTCGCCGATATCCCAGCGTTCAAAATTTGTACAGGCTGGCAGGATGATGTCAGCGAACGACACTTCGCCCTCATTCCAGATTGACTGGTTGACGATAAACTCCAGACCTTCGGATTGAAGGGCCTTGGCAAGGCGGTCAGATTCCATGGTCGTGCCAAAATGACTGCCGCCGTATTTGTACATCATTTTGACCCGCGAATGTCCGGGGGACGGGTACTTGTAACCCATGAATTGCCCTTCGATGGATCGGGCATCCGTGGGGTATCCGCTGGTTTCTCCATCGATCAGAGCTTCAGGTATTCTGAGCCTGGGGATTTGTTGAGTAACCGAATTCATGCTGAGCAAATGAGGTTGGCGCTGGTAAAGCTGAATAGGCGACGCCGTCCCGGTCAGGTCGCCAGACATACCGCCTTCGGCATAGCCGGGAAAATAGAATTCATAGTCAATGGGCGCACCACATTGCAGATTGCCAAAGTTGATGCCTGGCTTTCCCAGACCCTGCATGGCCATCAGGCAAATCATCGCCCGCGCCCATTGGGCTCCGGTGGCCGAGCGGTTGGCACCCCCAAAAGTCGTACCTTTGCCGCCCGCAGCAAGGTAGGTTTTTTTGTTACCCCACTCCCGTGCCAGGGCCCGAACCGTATGAGGCGCAACCCCCGTTTCAGCTTCCTGCCATTCCGGTGATTTCGGCTGGCCGTCTTCTTCGCCCATCACATAGGCGCGGTATTTATCGAAGCCAGTGGTGCGAGTCTCCACATAGTCCTGGTCGTAAAGACCTTCGGTCATCCAGACATGGGCGAGGGCATGGGCCATGGCCGGGCTGGTGCCGGGAATAACTGGGATCCACTTGCCGCCTATGTGATTGGCCGTGTGGTTACAATAGGGATCAATGTGCACCATCTTGATGCCGAGTTCGCGGGCCCAGTGACGCCGTGGTGTGCCTTCAAACGAGCCGTAGGAACCACTGGAGGATTCCGGATCGCTGGCCCAGAAGACGATCATTTCAGCTTCGTCGAGACAGTCCTGCAACTGGCCATAAGGTTCCATCGCGCCATTGCGCATGGAGTTGCCATAGTGATGCATGCCGCCCCAGTACCAGCCTTCCCAGCTGTCAGGGTTCAAATGCATCTTGGTATGACCGATGGCATTCATAAAGCGCATCTGGGCGCTGAGATAGTGGCCAATATTGCCCCAGGTATGGTGCGAGCCATGACTGTTCATGATGGCTCCATGGCCATGTTCGCGCTTGACCCGTTTGATCTCGTTGGCAGTGATGTCCAGGGCTTCGTCCCAGCTGATTTCTTCGTAACCCGACTTGCCGCGATTTTGCTGATTACGCTCACCGTTGGGGTCAAAATCCACACGCTTCATTGGTTTTAGAAGACGCTTGGAAGAATAGACCACGGACTTTGACGTCAGCCCGTGCGGGTTGATCGTGGTTTTGCGTGGCGGCGTGAAGGTCTTGCCGCGGGCCGTGATCGTCCAGCTGGCGGCATCGTCGTCCGCCAGATCAATAGGTGTCATACGGACAATCTTGTCATCCTTGACGTAGACAAACAAAGGTCCGCCATTGGTGAAATTTGTGTAGCGTCGTTCACCGTTCCCTGCATCGACACCATATTCCCAGCGAATGGTATTCATGATGCTGATGGTGTCCGTGAACCATTGTGTTATTTCGTCTTCGCCTGCCATCTGCAAGGCAAAGTTCTTCATAGCGTTGATAAAGTCGGTGTGGTCAATAGGTGGCCTGAGGAGCTTCACACCCAGGGCCGCGTTCTTGAAGGTGATCGTCATGTCAGGATTATCGTGAACACCCGAATGAGAAATCACTTTGCCTTTGCCAAAATGATAGTGCCGTCCGACGGAGTTATCCTTGACCTTTACCTGGGCGATGAATTCCTTTTCATGCAGCCTTTCCTTGAAGGAGGCATGTTGCAAGGCGGTAAAGTTCAGTGCCCAGGAAACACCCTGTAGAAGAATTTGTAGCTGCATATCAGACGGCTTTCTGTTCCTGAACCTGGGCGGCTTGAAGGATTTCAATCAATGAATTTGATGTCAGTTCAATGTGTTTGACCATTAATTTTTCTGCCTGATCAGCGTCATGTGAAAGGACGGCTTCCATCAAATTTCGATGCTCGTCACTTTTCTTTCGTGACTGTTTTCGCCGGGCGGCTGATATCGCACGATAACGTTCAGACTGCTCAAACAGCACAGCTCTGAACTGCATGGTCTTTTTGGACGGACAAGCCGCAACCAGGGCTTCATGAAAGGCCTGGTGCCAATGCGACCATTGCTCATCACGAATGCCAGGCGCATCACCCTGGAGTGAATCAATTTTGGAAAACCGGTGATAGGTTGCCAGGATCTGGGCTTCCCAGGCATCGTCGCCATGTTCAATGGCGTCGCGCAAGGCCAGGGGCTCCAGGATTGTCCGCAAGCGCGATATGTCTTTCAACTCTTCAATTGAAACAGGTGCAACAGAAAATCCCCGCCGGGGCTCGGATGTTACGAAACCATCACTGACCAACCGTGTTAGTGCTTCGCGAAGCGAACTGGCACTCACGGACATTTCCTGCTGCAGGATTTCGAATTTGAGTTTGTGACCAGGTAGAATTTCGCCCTGAAGAATTTTGGTACGCAGCTTTCGATGTGCATCATCGGCGACAGAGACCTTTATCTCCGAGCGTCCAGTTGCTTCCGGGATTTCCAATTCGGCGCTTGTCATGCCAGGGACCTGTTCTGTTATCTGGTTTGCATCATCCTAGGCACAATTTTCGATGTTGTCAAAATTTTCGAAAAAAATATTGATTTTCGAATATTTCTACTTTATGGTTTTTCAAATGATAATAATGTGGTGGCATAAATGAAATTGATCTCGTTTGATCGCGACGGACAAACCGGCTTTGGCGCAGTTGTTGGTAACCAGGTTGTTGACCTGACTGGCAAGATAAAAGGTGCTGTCGATATCCGTAATCTGCTTGAGCAAGACGCGATGTCGGATGTCGCAGGTGCCTTGGAAGGTGCTGCGCCATCTTTTGCTCTGGACGAATGTCAGCGACTACCGGTTATTCCCAACCCACGCAAAATTGTCTGTGTTGGCCTGAACTACATTGATCACGTCAAGGAAACCGGACGGGAATTAAAAGACAATCCGGTCATCTTTCATCGCTATCCTGAAACCCAGGTTGGACATGGTCAGGCCATCCAGCGACCGCTGGTTTCAACGCATCTTGATTTCGAAGGCGAGATGGCGGTGATCATCGGGAAGGGTGGGGCGCATATTGATCAGCCCGATGCCCTGGACCACATCGCTGGATACGCCTGTTACAACGAAGCGACCATTCGCGACTGGCAATCCCACACCCGGCAGTTTGGCATGGGCAAAAATTTCCAGAAGACAGGGGCTTTTGGACCCTGGATGGTAACCGCAGACGAAGTTTCTGATTATCGCCAGATGAAATTGCAAACAAGGCTGAACGGCGAGGTTATGCAGCAGGCGACGCTGGCCGATCTTGCTTTTGATATACCGCTGTTGATTTCCTATGTCTCGAAAGCGCTGCCGTGGTTGCCGGGCGATGTGCTGGTCACGGGCACGCCGGGCGGCGTTGGCTTTAAACGCACGCCGCCAGTATTTATGAAGCCTGGGGATCACGTGGAAGTCGAAATTTCCTCGATTGGTATTCTCAGCAATTCAATTGCGGATGAAACTCAGTAATAACAACGACTTGAACGAAGATTATTTTTTAGAACTTGAATAGAACAAACGACGTTTTTGTGTGAAGGTTACGGAAAGAAAAATAAACGGACCCTTCAAAAATGAGGCTTTGCCGCTGCGGAATTATTTCGAGGCGGCGTCAACCGGGAGAACGATCAATGCGTAAATTAGGTTTAATTGCCCTGACGGGCGCTATTATGGCTACGACAGTTGGAATTGCTGAAGCCGCCACAACAATTCGTGTCAGCAGCTGGGCGCCGCCCAAACACGGCATAAATTCCGTTGTCTGGCCTAACTGGGGCAAATGTATTTCGGGTGCCACCAGTGGTTCAGTCAATGTTAAAATTGAATATGGTCTTGCGCCGCCACCACAACAGCCGGACGTCGTACGCGATGGCGTTGCTGACGCCACCTGGATGTTCCATGGCTATAACCCTGGCCGGTATGTTCTGACCAAGGTTGTTGAACTACCAGGTCTTGGCACAAGTGCCGAAGCAGCTTCTGTTGCTTACTGGCGCATTCATCAAAAATATCTGGCCGATAAAAACGAGCACAAGGGTCTGAAAGTGTTGTCTCTGACATCACATGGCCCGGGCATCATGCACACCAAGAAAAAGATCAATTCCCTGGCAGAATTCAAGGGCATGAAAATTCGTCTTGGTGGCGGTGTATCGGGTGCCGTTGGCAAGGCCCTGGGGCTTGTCGGTGTGCGCGTTCCGGCACCAAAAGTATATGAAACCGTTGCCAGTGGTGTCGCTGACGGTGTGTTCATGCCGATGGAAACCAAAAAGAGCTTCAAGCTGAAAGAAGTGGCTCCGTTCTCCCTGATTATACCGGGCGGTGTTTATTATGGCAGCTTCGGTTTTGTTATGAACCCGGCCAAATTCAATGGTTTGTCCTCAAGTGAGCAAGCCGCTGTAACAGCATGCTCAGGCGAAGTTATGGCGCGTGCTGCCGGCAAAATGTGGGATGATGTTGATGCTGCTGGCCTGAAAGATGCCAAGGCATTTGGCAACACCATCGATACAGCAAGCGATGCCATGACCAAGGAATTCTATGGCATGATGGCGCACATCGAAACCGACTGGATTGCGGATGCCGCCAAAAAAGGTATCAACTCCAAAGCTGCGCTGGCAGAATTGCGTGACATCGCCAGAAGCTACTAATTCTGGAAATCATGTGATTTGACGGCCGGGTACAAAGTTACAAATTGTACCTGACTTCAACTGAAGAACGGGAGCGGCAACTTGGGCAACAGACGAGAAATAGACTGGACCGTCAGGTTCCTTGAAATAGTTGCCGCTCTCACTCTTTTTACGCTGATGGCGATTACCTGTGTGGACGTCGCCGGACGTTACTTTTTCAATTCCCCCCTCCACAGCGCGACAGAACTAACACGAATCCTGATGGCCATTGTGGTCTTTTGTGGATTGCCGGTCGCCTGTATGCGCGAAGAGCACATCACTGTCGATTTGCTGGATTCGTTCTCACCGAAATTTGTCATCAATTTTCGCCAGGCGACCATGAACTTGATCGCCGCCCTGGCCATGTCGGGTGTTGCATGGCGGGTTTGGGCACTGGCTGAACGGGCCCAGGAATATGGCGATACGACCGAATTCCTGCAAATCCCTGTGCAATATATTACCTTCTTTATCAGCATCATGAGCGGCGTGACCGCATTTGCCTTGCTGTATAGTTGTGTTCGCTATGTGTTTGGCCGGGGGCCATTATCTCCATGATGTATTGTCTTGTGGGAACCAGATGTAAGGGTATTTTCTGTTGACTGAGGCACTTGTTGGTTTTGCCGTTCTGCTGGCTTTTGTATTCCTGCGTATGCCCATCGCGTTTGCCATGGGTGTTGTGGGGTTTGTCGGGTTTGCCTATCTGGGTGACTGGAACTGGCTGGCTTCAACTTCCATGGCCGGGCAACGGGTCATCACGACAGCCCAGAATTATGGCCTTTCTGTTGTTCCCCTGTTCATCCTGATGGGGAATCTGGTCAGTCGTGCCGGCCTTTCCAGTGAACTTTATGCCGCTTCCAATGCCTTTCTGGGTCATCGCAAGGGCGGGTTGTCCATGGCGACCATTGTGGCCTGTGGCGGGTTCTCGGCGATTTGCGGATCCAGCCTGGCAACAGCAGCGACCATGTCGAAGGTTGCCATGCCGCCCATGCGGAAATATGGCTATGCGGACAGTCTGTCGACAGCTTCGATCGCAGCCGGTGGTACGCTGGGCATTTTGATTCCGCCCAGCGTGATTCTGGTTATCTACGGATTAATGACGGAAACCAGTATTCGGGAACTGTTTGCCGCCGGGTTCATTCCGGGCCTCATCGGCATCCTGTTTTACCTCGGCGCTGTGCAATATGTGGTCTGGCGCGACCCGGCCGCTGGCCCACGCGGTGAGCGTCTGAACTGGGCTGAACGCCTTGTTGCCTTGAAGGGTGTCTGGGGCACGTTGATCCTCTTTGGTGTTGTCATGGGTGGCATTTATGGCGGTGTCTTTACGCCGACCGAAGCCGCCGGTGTTGGTGCTGGCGGGGCCTTGATTA
The DNA here is from genome assembly GCA_018654745.1 of Alphaproteobacteria bacterium. GTDB lineage: Bacteria > Pseudomonadota > Alphaproteobacteria > UBA2966 > UBA2966 > JABILA01. The sequence goes on along the minus strand of JABILA010000043.1, from coordinate 39,183 downwards.
TTGCCTTGATGCGTCGGGCGCTGACCTGGCGTTCGCTGTTCGAAACCCTGGCAGAAACATCCCGTACATCTGCGACTTTGTTCACGGTTTTGATTGGTGCCCTGATCTTTTCAAGTTTCGTCAATCGCGCCGGATTGCCGGATGCATTGCGCGACCTGGTCAGCAGCTTTGATGTTGCACCCATGGTTGTTGTTGTGCTGATCCTGCTGGTTTATATCGCCCTCGGCTGTGTATTCGAAAGCCTGTCGATGTTGCTGTTGACCATTCCAGTCTTCTTTCCTCTGATTGAATCCTTTGGCTTTCATCCGGTCTGGTTTGGCATCGTGGTTGTTGTCGTTACCGAAATCAGCCTGATCACACCTCCGGTGGGACTGAACGTCTTTGTGCTATCAGGCGTCCTCAGGGACGTCAGTACAGCCACTGTCTTCCGCGGTGTTACACCGTTCTGGTGTGCGGATATCCTGAGACTTGCCTTGCTGGTGATGGTGCCGACAATCTCACTTTTCCTGCCCAATATGCTTTATCACTGACGCTTTTCGTACAAACGAAAACGTCTAGCCAAGGGCCTCGACCGGATCGAGACCTTGCGCCATACGGCCCGTAAACAGCAACTGCTTTTTCTCGGCCAGCGGATGGAACTGGGAAGCCAGTACATCGCGCAGCAATCGCTCAAGCCCGGTTGACCTGAAGTAACCTGTGCCGCCCACAGCTTCCATGGCCTTTTCAACGGTTTCTTTCGCCGCTTTGGCCGTAATGGTTTTACGAATTAAAATGGCGTTCGCGGTTTCGTCAACAGCGTCAAAATCAAAGTCATTGGTTATATCGACCATTTCGTTGTGGGCCATTTGTGTTGTCGCCAGAGCATTTTCCATTTCACCCAGAAGATAAGTTGCAGACGGATCGGGACGGGATGCGGCCTTTTCTCGGGCAATTGTCGCTGCGGCTTCGGCGATGCCTGCATAGACGCTCATGATCAAAGGCATGGCGACGGTCAACACAACGTTCCAGACGGCATGGAAGTCACCTTGCGGTCGACGCAGAGCAATGCTGTCTTCAGGGATAAATACTTCGTCAAAGATCAGGGTGTTTGATCCGGTGCCGCGCATACCCATAGCTTGCCAGTTATTTTCGATAAGAACGCCTTTGGCATTCAGCGGCACAGGAAAATGCAATACCTGCCAGCCTTCTTCCGGATCGTTATAAGGCGCACTTGAAATGGCCAGGTCGCCAGCCGGACTGCCACTGGCAAAGATCTTGCGGGCATCCAGATTGTAGCCTCCATCGACCTTGATCATGGTGCCATTGGACGCCAGCCAGTCGGTAGCACCTGTGCTGACGAGAACAAGCTCCTTTGCCACCACAGCATCCAGTAGTTTTGCGCCGGGTTTGCCGTTCGTATGATTGTAGACAGCAGCAGCAATCAAATGCTGGTGCATGGATGAGCACAGTGCGGTTGAAGGGCAAAAAGTAGCAAGTTCTTTCAGGGACTGACACATCTGGCGGTGTGAGGTACCCCCACCACCAAATTCAACCGGCACCATGGCCGAAAAGAACTTTTCAGCTTTCAGGTCGGCATAGTTTTCCTTAACGAATGTATCCTCGGCTTCATATTGTCCCACACGTTGGGCAAATACAGGGCCCAGTTTACGAACGATATCCAGACTGTCGGTTAGTACTTTGGTCATGACCAAATCCCCTTGTTACTAATTTTGATAATTCCAACATGGATCTTCCAGGGCAATTTTGAAAGTACAAAATTTGTACTAGCGTCAGGCCCGGTGTTTTGATTAGGATTGTCGGCATGACCAGAAAAAAAGGCTATGGACAGTTTTGCCCTGTCGCAAAAGGCGCTGAGATCGTTGCTGAACGCTGGAATTTATTGATCCTGCGAGAGCTTTTGTGCGGCAGCAGCAGGTTTAACGATCTGAAAAAAGGTGTGCCGTTGATGTCGCCGTCGTTGCTGTCGCAACGACTGAAAGATCTTGAATTTGCTGGAGTTATCGAAATTCGACCTGCCCAGGGGGGACGGGGTTCGGAATATTTCCTGACCGAAGGGGGACAACAACTCAGGCCGCTGATTGAAGGTCTGGGGCATTGGGCGGAACAACATCTGAAACCCGAACTGGAAGGACGCGACCTCGACCCGGGGCTACTGATGTGGGATATCAGCCGACGGGTCGATCCTGACGGCACGCCTGATCAACCGCGTACAACCGTGCAATTTAACCTGACGGGCGTTTCCAGCAAATATGGGCGTTGGTGGATTGTGTTTGAAAATGGTGAAGCGGATTTGTGCATGAAAGACCCTGGCTTTGATCTTGATCTCAACATTACCATGCCGATGTCCGTGGCGGCTGACGTCTGGATTGGTCGACGCACGATTACCAGTGCCGTAAGCGCCGGTGACCTGGCCCTTGATGGATCAAGGGCACAGATCAAGGCGTTCCCCGACTGGTTTGCACTCAGTATTTTTGCGCCAGGTTAATTCGGCACGTCAGATTACAATACTGACGCCAGGCGACCCCGGATGATTTCTTCGGCGTCTGCCACCATGTTGTTTACCAGATCGTGGCAGCTGGGGACGTCGTGAATAAGCCCGGCTACCATGCCGCAACTCCAGGCACCTGACTCCATGTCGCCATCGGTCATGACTTTGGGGTAGACACCGGCAACCAAATCCATGATGTCATCGATCGCCAGGTCTGCACCTTTTTCACGCTCGATCTCAACAATCTTTTCAACAGCTGTATTCTTGATCACCCGTTCCGTGTTGCGCAATCCCCGCATGATCAAGGTGGTGTCCAGTTCACTGGCAGCAACAATGCTGTCTTTGACATTTTGATGAACCGGGGCCTCGGTGGTGGCGATGAAGCGAGTGCCCATGTTGATTCCGTCAGCACCCAGCGCCAGGGCTGCAACCAGTTGCTGGGCGTTACCAATACCGCCGGATGCAACGAACGGGATGGTGAGTTCTTCTGCGGCACGGGGCAGAAGGATCATATTGGGGATGTCGTCTTCACCGGGATGGCCACCGCATTCAAACCCGTCCACGCTGACGGCATCACAGCCGATTTTTTCAGCTTTCAGCGAATGGCGCACAGAAGTACATTTGTGAATGACCTTGATCCCGGCGTCTTTCAGGGCGGGTAAATAGGCTTCCGGACTGCGCCCGGCCGTCTCTACGATCTTGATGCCACCCTTGATGATGGCTTCGATATATTCAGGATAAGGCGGGGCCGCAAATGTTGGCAAGAATGTCAGATTGACGCCAAAGGGCTTGTCGGTCATGTCGTGACATCGGGCGATTTCGTTGGCCAGGTCTGCAGGTGTTTTCTGCGTCAGACCCGTAATAATGCCCAGGCCACCGGCATTGGAAACTGCTGCCGCCAGTTCGGCAAAACCAACATAATGCATGCCACCCTGTATGACGGGATGCTTGATACCAAGAAGTTCTGTAATGCGGGTCTGCATGTTTGTCTCCGGAATGTTGGATTGGACGTCATTCGGCGGGAGAGTTCAAAGATGTGAACTCAGAGACAAAGCGTAATCAAAGCCGGGTCATATGGGAAGACGGCTTGTTGGAAATATATTCGAAGGTTTTTTAGTTTGCGTTGCTGGCTACTTCCGACGCCGTCAGAGTCGCTGCAATCGACTGGTCTGTCTGGGATCGCATATCCTGGAAGCGTGCCAGGGCCTTTCCCTTGAGCTTCTGACCCGTCGGTAACTTCAGGCGCAGAGGATTGATCTGACGGCCAGCCTTGAGGATTTCATAGTGCAGATGTGGTCCAGTGGAACGGCCCGTCGTGCCGATATAGCCAATAATCTGACCCTGACGCACACGCTTGCCCCGGCGAATGCCGCGACCAAAGTTTTTCAGGTGAGCATAGGCTGTCTTGTAATTATTGTTGTGCCGGATGCGCACATAGTTCCCGTAAGAGCCATTGCGTTGCGACATTTCAATGACGCCATCTCCGCCAGCCATGATCGGGGTGCCACGCGGGGCGGCAAAATCAAGACCTTTGTGCATTTTCGTATAGCCGAGAACCGGGTGGCGACGCTTGCCATAACGCGAAGATAACCTCGCCCCGTTCACGGGTGTTCTCAGCAACGCCTTGCGAGCGCTCTGGCCTTTTTCGTTAAAGTAATCAATCGCACCATCAGCCAGTTTGTGACGGTAGAGACTAACCTTTGTTCCGCTCAGCATCATGCTGGCAAACAAAACATCACCGTTCTTGATGGCCTTGCCGCTTTCGTCGGTATATTGCTCATAAAAGAGCTCGAACGAATCACCGCGCTGGATATCGCGTTGGAAATCCACATCCCAACTGAAAATCCGGATCATTTCCATCAAGATGCCAATGGGCATATCGCTGCGGCGGGCTGACAAATAAAGGCTGTCGTTGATTGTACCGACACTGCGCATGTGAACCTTTTTCAGCTCACGCAGGATTTCGCGAGAAACAAATCCGTTTTCTTCGCGTTCCGTAATTACATCCCGGTCAACGTCTGCGTTGATCTGGACAAACAACAGTTCAGCAGCAGATTTTGTCTGCTCCGCTTTGGGTGTAAAGGCGACCTGCAACTCCTGACCGATTTTCAAACGTCGCGGGTTAAAATTCTTGCCAAGGGCTGCAATGGCTTCATACGCCTGAGGGCGCGGTGCGCCAGCGCGAACCAGGGCCTTCATCAAGGTATCACCCTTGCGCACACGAATTTTTTTGATGTCTGGCTGAGGCGCAGAGGCAGGCAGGCTGGCTGTCTTTGTTTCGATAGAGGCAAGTGTAGTTGGCGAAACTGTCGTTGGTGCAGGTTCCAGTGCTGCCATCTGAACGGAAGCTTTTTGACCGGACACCCTTTGAGCAGGCTCGGAATTAGCTGATACGGCAACATCAACTGCTGCGCGCTCAACGATCCCGGAATGCGTTACAGTTGTCAGGGGCAGATTATTGATGATGCTGGCACCAACGCTGGGTGCACCAGTGACCGAAACCACAACCAACGCAACACCGGCGAGGCTGATCGCGGCAAATGCAGCTAATTTGGGCGCATCCAGGCGGGGTTTATACTCACCTGATTGTGGTTGTTCGTTATCGCCGTACTGCAAATCTAACTCCCGATATAACTGAATTTTCCGGTGAAGTGACCGGAAACTGCGGTTTAAGCAGTGGAATGCAAAACAAGATGCAAAACCCTTGAATCGTTGTCAAGTATTTTTTCCTGTTGAATCAAGGCTCTCCATCACTTCTCTCATGCAAATATGAAGAATTTGCCAAGATGTGTTTGGAGTCTCCGGCTGAATCTCAATTATTATAGAAGTGAAATATGAAATGGTCAGGCAGGATCAACAAGACAAAACGCGTGCCATTCTCTAGCGCTGCAGAGCGTTCAGGTAAAGGCAGTGAATTGGATTAACTGAAGCTTTCCGTCGTATAGCGCCAGATTTTGACGTCGTCGGGCCAATAATCTGCAGCAAAACCCGCTTTGGTTTTAAGATGGGCGAGGAAAACACGTTTCTGAGGCAGTTGCTGCCAAACCTGCGGCAGAAATGTGCCGCGGCGGCTCCCGGATTGCAGGATCAAGCCGTCGACCCCTGGTCGCATCTTGTCCAGCAAATCAGCTTCATCAGTTACAGGCAGCGGTTCCGGCTCGCTCAACACGGATATGCTGATATCCAGATGTCCATATTCTGCTTCCGTCAACTTTGGAAATCTGGGATCGCGAAAAGCGGCGGCAAAGGCATTTTCTGCAATGTCATTGATCAAGGCGCGATGTGCCGTCAGCGACCCGATACAGCCCCTGAGTTTTCCGTTTATCTCAAGGGTCACAAATGCAGCACCTTGCTGTTGAGCCCAGTCAGAATACAGATCAGATTCGGGGGTCGATGGTTTGCCGTTTTTCAACCCGGCCTCAATAGCGCTCCTTGCCACCGAGATCATGTGTTGTCGTTGCGCGTCATTATATTTCGCGGCAGGCTTTTCGATCTTTTCAGGCTCATCGATTCGAAAGGAAGCATAGCCAACGACCCGATCTTTCGTGCCCGCGGTGTCACCTGAATTTCGAATATCCAGCAAGGATATTTTCAGGTTTCGTTTCCCGGCAACCTTCAGCAAGCCGTTAACAGGCCGACCACCACAGGCACCATGTGTTGTTACATTATCGGTACGGCATTCAGTTATGGCTTGCGCTGTCGCTTGATCCAGCAAGCGGGCTTCGTCGTAGCCATGATAATGGCTGAGGTCAGTTGAAATCACGATCAGGGTTTCAGGCCCGCCCCACAAGTGCTCCAGAACCTCCGCCACATCAGCGGCATCAGCATCACCGACACACAATGGCACGAGGGAGAAATCACCCAGAATGCGTTGCAGAAACGGCAGATGAACTTCCAGGCTGTGCTCTTGCGCATGTGCCTTGTCGGATACCAGCACAGTCGAGAATGCCTTGATGCTTTCAATTGCGTCTGCGTCCAGGAGCACAGCCCCCAGCGGTGTGTCAAAGGCTGCAACAGACGGCACAGCAATCCCGCGAAAGGCAACCCGGTGGGCAGGCCCCAGCAACACAACTCTCTTAACCGTATCTTTTGCGGCTTTCAGGCAGGCATATACCGTGGCAGCAACAGGGCCTGAATAAACGTAACCGGCATGCGGCGCGATAATAGCTTTGGGCCAGGACGTTGTTCCATCCTCCGGGGCGGCAACGTTTGCAAGGAAATCATCAACAGCTTTACCCAATGCAGCAGCGTCGCCTGGATAAAACTGACCGGCAACAGCTGGTGCGCGGACGGCTTCGTGGCTTGTGATTTCTGAACGGTTCATGCGACGCTCTCCTGCCCTTCAGGGAGAAAGTGATCAGCAGTATTATCTGAAGTATGTATGATAGAACTTCGCCTGACACCTCGGCAAGCTTTGCGTTCGGGAAGTGAATGAAGACTGAAACAGAAACAACCGGATCCGACATTACCGGCACCCCGGCACGCTATTGGCATCAACTTGAAGATGGTCGATTGCAGTGTGATGTTTGTCCGCGGTTTTGCAAATTGCATGATGGTCAGCGTGGCCTGTGTTTTGTCCGCGCCAACAAGGGCGGAGAGATGCTGTTGACGACGTGGGGGCGTTCCAGCGGATTTTGCATTGATCCTATCGAAAAGAAGCCGCTGAACCATTTCCTGCCGGGCACACCTGTCCTGTCCTTTGGAACGGCGGGCTGCAACCTTAGTTGCAAATTTTGCCAGAACTGGGATATCTCCAAATCACGCGAACTGGATACTTTGGCGGACGCTGCAACGCCCGGGCAACTGGCACGCGCGGCACACAAGACAGGCTGCAAGTCGGTTGCCTTTACCTACAATGATCCGACTATATTTCTGGAATATGCCATCGATACGGCGAAGGCATGCCATGATCTTGGCATCAAAACGGTGGCGGTTACGGCCGGCTATATTTGCCCCGAACCCAGGGCTGAATTCTTCACCCATATGGATGCTGCCAACATCGATTTAAAAGGCTTCACGGAAGAATTTTATCACGATTTATGCACCGGCAGTTTATCGCCAGTCCTGGAAACACTTGTCTATCTGCGACACGAAACGGATGTCTGGTTCGAGGTAACAACGTTGCTGATTCCGGGGCAAAACGACAGCGAAGATGAATTGAAAAGGCTGGCTGCATGGTTTGCTGAAAATCTGGGTCCGGAGGTGCCCTTGCACTTTTCGGCCTTCCATCCTGATTACCGCATGCGGGATATTCCGGCGACTCCACACCAGACCTTGTTGAAGGCCCGGCAAATTGCCCTGGATGCAGGGCTTCATCATGTATTTGTAGGCAATGTTCATGATGAAAAGGCCAGCAGTACCTGGTGTTCGAATTGTGGGCATAAACTGATCGGTCGGGACTGGTATCAGTTGTCCGACTGGGGTCTGTCAGACGCTGGTGCGTGCAAGCAGTGTGGGCACGTTTGTGCGGGTGTTTTCAATGGCTTGCCTGGAAACTGGGGCCGCAAGCGCCAGCCTGTCCGGCTCTCCTGAAGGGCCATAACCCTGGCTATTTCTTGGGTTCTCGCAGTCAACTTAACGTGAGCGGGACTTGGACTCAGTACCCGGTCAACACCATATCTCTTGCAGGGCCCATGACCTCCCCCCTCGTTGCATCGGGCCCAGATGTTCACATTATGAGCATCGTTCCAGACGGAGGCTGCGTCGGTGTCGACCTCCCCTCGCTCACGCCGGCGCGGCCACTGTTTCTGTTCTGATTGGAACCGTCTGTAAATTATTCAATCCGGCAAAGAAGAATCACCGTTGCTTATCGATCGCTGCATCATCACAGTGTCGACCCAGCCGCCGTGTTTGAAGCCAACTGATTTCAGTGTGCCGACCATTTCAAAACCCAGATGGGCGTGCAATCCAATAGATCCGTCATTGCCGCTGTTGCCAATAATACCGATCATCTGCCGAACCCAGCCCAGACTTTCGCAGTCTTCAATCACCCGTACCAACAGCTTTTTGCCCAAACCCTGTCGGGCAGCATCAGGGGCAACATAGACGCTGTCTTCAACCGTATGCCGATAGGCAGGCCGGGCCCGATAGGGGGCTGCATAGGCGTAGCCCAGAACGACATCCTTTTCAGTGACGGCGACGACATAGGGCAAGTTGCTTTTGCATACGGCTTCCCAGCGTTGGGTGAACTCTTCCAGGCCCGGTGGTTGCTCTTCAAACGACGCCAGCCCGTGCAGGACATGGTGGCCATAGATAGCCAGGATCTGCGGCAAATCTTTTTTCAGCGCGGGACGAATTTGAAAGGCTTCAGGCATCAGATTTTATTACCTCAAGGGTGCCAGTGGTTGCGGATCAATTTCACAAAGCCGTGCAATTATGATCTGCATGTGACCCTGGATTTCTTCGAAATCGGGCCCGCGGGAAATGTCCTGCTCGTTCATATAAAGCGCCCGGTTCATCTCAATTTGCAGGGTATGAATACCCCCGATGGGGCGACCATAATTTCGGGTCGTATATCCACCGGCATAGGGCAGGTTGCGGGTTACGGTATAACCAAGCTCCCTGAAAGCATCTTCTGCCGTATCGGTCACCACATTTGCACAACTGGAGCCAAAGCGGTCGCCCAGAATGATGTCGGCCCGTTGTCGTCCCTTATCCTGATCCATGGGGCCACCGATAGACGGCATGGAATGGCAGTCGATTACGACAGCGCATCCGGTTGCAGCCTGGGTTGCGCCAATCAATTCTTTCAGGGCGTTGTGATAGGGCATATAGATACTACGTATGCGGCGTTCGGCCTCACTGAAGGGCAGCTTTTTTGAATAAATTTCAGCGCCGTTGCTGACAACGCGCGCGATGGTGCCAAGCCCGCCGGAGACGCGCGGCGAAGACGAATTCACAAAGTGCGGCAATTCGCCATTGAACATTCCAGGATCAAGCTCCCAGGCCTCACGGTTCATGTCGACAAAGGCTCTGGGGTATCGGGCGCTCAGCAACGGGGCACCATGATCAGGTGCGGCGGCAAACAGCTCATCGATAAAGGCGTCTTCAGATCCTCGCAGGGCGACAGGATCAAGACGGGAAGCTTTGACAAAAGCCGCGGGATAGTCAGCGCCACTATGTGGGGATGTGAATATACAAGGTGACAGATCCTGCACGGGCTGGCGAACACCGAACGGAGAAGGATACAAGGGCGATTGCACGTCGCCCGCAGGAAGATCAGATTTAGACATGACTATTGATAATTACGGTGCCTGGCCGGTCCCGGCAACCCTGTTTGATGGAATTGCCTGATTGCCAGGCACAACCGGCTCGAATGAGCATCCGTCAATTATCCAGGTAGTGCATAAAAAGTGTTGGTCGCACCATTATCTGCCGTTTCAGGCACTCATTTTGAGCCCCAGCGAACAATTTGGCCCTGCAACGCGCACGGGGCTTGCCAAACACGCCCATTTCGCTATAAACCTGCGCTTCAAGGGCGCGTAGCTCAGCGGGAGAGCACTGCATTGACATTGCAGGGGTCGCTGGTTCAATCCCAGCCGTGCCCACCATCGAAACCCTCAGCCTAAAGCTGGGGGTTTTGTTGATTCGGGTGGTTCGCACCGAAATTCAGCCTCTCAAGCAAACTTCAATTTACGGTGAGAGAATTTCCGGACCGCTCTATCGAATGCCGAAATGCGCCCGGACTTTGCCCATGTTCTCTTTTGAAGGCGCGACTAAATGCAGATTCCGAGGTGTACCCGACCCGCTCGGCTACTTCTACCAGCGGCACACTGGCTGATTGCAGCATCTCCCTGGCTTTGAGCATACGCCAGCTTGTCAGGTAGTTCATGGGGGTATCACCGACCAGCTCCTTGAAACGTGTTGCCAGACCTGATCTGGAGAGGCCAACGGCCCTGGCAACGTCAGCCAGTGTAATGTCGCGGTCTGCACCGACATGTATGTATTTGAGGGCCTCGTTTATGTGCCTGTCACCCAGAGCAGCGAGGAAACCATGCTCCCCGGATTGATCCAGTAAATAGGATCGCAGAACCTGTATTAACAAAACTTCCGCCAGGCGTTCAACGATGGTGTTGGTGCCTGGCTGTTCGGTGCCTGTACCGCCCGCCAGCATCGGGGTAATCGCTTCCAGCCAGTTCGGCTCGCCGTTGCTTGTGCTTTTAACGTGGATCAGTCGTGGCAGGTCCCTGACAAAGGGGTGGTTCATTGTGCGGTCGAATTCAAAATGACCACAGAGCAATCGTGCGCTTGTCTCGCCATCGGAGAAAGGTTTCTGGCCAGATTGTATGGCCGACAAGACTTCCATTCCTGGTTTGGTGGCAGTTGCAGGGCTGTCGACCAGGACGTGCGCATCGCCTTGCGGCAACACCACAACATCTCCAGCCTCAAGCAAATGACGTTCTCCTTCCAGGGTCAACCAACACTGACCGCGAAGTACGGCATGATACTGGGCGAATGGACCTGCGCCCATCTCCATGCCCCAGGGAGACGAAAAATCGGATTGAAAATAAACGCAGCCCTTTAGCCTGATCAGTCGCAGGATATCACTAATGGGGTCATCTGAAATTTCCGGCATGGCATCGGCTCCGATCCGGCTGTCCTGTCAAGAGATTTGAGGAAACTGGCTAACGTGAAATGAACTTAGGTAACTTCCCTCGCTGCCACAACTCACAACCAGTTGTATGGACGATCAGTCATTTTGTTTGGACTTCTGATCATTGGTTGTTTCGGTTTGCCGCAGTATTTCTCGTCTCCTCACCGAAACTCCAATCGAGGATACAAACAATGAAACGCCTTAGTTCAAAAATTGCCAAAGCATTTATCATCACGGTCATCAGTGGCATTTCGCTGTCAGCTATGGCCGGACAAAATGGAATCGTTGGTTTTGATCCGACCAAAGATACAGCTACGCCAGCATCAAAAATTACCTTCAACAAAATTAACCCGGCGATCAGTATGGGCGGCGCATATGGTGACATGTCGAAAGGGGGGCATGGGACTTTCGGAAAATTCCCGGCAAACTTCATCACGCCATTCCACACGCACTCAGGTGCCTATCATGGTGTTGTAATTTCCGGCACCATGACAAATCCGTTCAAGGGTGAAAAAAATCCACCGTCGTTGAAGCCAGGGTCATATTGGTATGTGCCGGCAAAATCAGAACACGCCACTGCCTGTGTGTCAGAACAGCCGTGTCAGTTTTACTTTCACGCAAACAGCGCTTTCGATTTTCATCCTGTTAAATAACTGATTCTGAAAATCACTATTCGCGAACGATACCAAGGGGCATTCTGTATGGGTGCCCCTTAAGTCTGTGCGCCCAGATTTTGCAAACGGTTCGTCAGTAGTTCAAAAAAACCATCGGCATCAACGTCGCGCAGGACCAGGGCATTTTTGGCTCGGTCAGTTACACCCCACCAATCGACAACGGTTGCGCCGCGCGTCAGGTCTGACGTTGTCTCGATTTCAACATTGCATTCGCGACCGGAAAAAAGTTCCGGTTTCAGCAGCCAGGCGATTGTTGTTGGATCGTGAAGAGGGCCGCCGTCGGTGCCATATTTTTCTTCGTCAAAGCGTTCGAAAAACAGCAACATTTCTGTCATGGCCCGGGCAGCGCGGTTATCGATTTGCCGAATACGATCGATTCTGGATTTTGTTGTCAAAACCTTGTGGGTGACATCCAATGGCATCATGACGATGGGAGCGCCACAGGCAAAAACCAGGGCGGCAGCTTCCGGGTCGACATAGATGTTAAATTCGGCGGATGGGGTGACGTTTCCCTGCTCGAAGTAACCGCCGCCCATCAATACGATTTGCTGGATGCGACCGGCGATGGCAGGTTCTCTTTGCAATGCCAGGGCGATGTTGGTCAGGGGGCCAATAGGGCACAATGTTACTGTACCAGCGGGTTCAGACATCAACGTGTCGACGATAAAATCGACGGCGTGTTTATCCTGCAGCGCGAATGAAGGCTCGAATAACTCAGGACCATCCAGTCCGGTTTTGCCGTGCACATGTTCCGCTGTAACCAGGGGTCGACCCAGGGGCCTGTCAGCACCTGCGTAAACCTTGATATCCGTTCGACCGGACATTTCACAAATGATGCGTGCGTTTCGGGCGGTCAGTTCAAGCGGCACATTTCCCGCGACTGCCGTGATGCCCAGAAGTTCTATTTCCGGGCTGCCCAGAGCCAACATGATCGCGGCTGCGTCATCCTGCCCCGGATCCGTATCAATAATGATCTTCAACTCAGCCACCCCCCTGGAACCCGCCCCGGTTCCATCAAATTGTAAACCCGTTTCCCTGCAGGTTGTCAGGCCTCGTAGTGATCGATGATTTGATGCAAGGTTTTTTTGATTTGCGAGGCGCGCGATTTGCCGAGGCTATCAATAATGTTCTGATCTGATCCCCAGGCTGAAGACTTCAGCTCCCGGATCAGCTCTTTTCCTGCAACGCTCAAAGTAACATGGACGCGCCGTCGATCATGTTCGTCCTGACGCGTGTTGACAAGCCCGTCCTTGCGCGCCGCTTCCACCAGGCGCGTGACCGAGGGCTGTTTCAACATCAACTCATTTGTCAGGTCGGTAATTGAACATGGCTCGTTTTCCGAAAGCCACGCCAGCATGCGCCAACAACTGACTGAAATGTCGTTCAACTTGAGAGTGTCGTGGAATTGCTTCGTGACCAGATAGCTTGCTCTTTGCAACAGATAAGGCAGCAAGTCGTTGAGTAGTTTTTCCGTCATCTTGATTCGCCTATATTCGCCAGAAACTTTATTCGGAACTACAGAACTACTCATACAAAACATACAACCTTTCATACAGTAATGAGGAAGTAAGGCAAAGTTTTCCGCCGCGATGTATTGTCACAGAAGAATTATAGCGAGGGTTTGATTATCCGGGCCGACCAATGATAACCCGGTAATTATCGGGCAGGGGACTATCCTGTTTGAAAAGGTCAGTATATTTAAGTGCCGCGTTGGCATGTTCGCGCATCAAACCTTCGGCACGACTACCCTGACCTGATTCCGCGGCTTCAACGATCAGGTGATGCTGCATATGAGCAAAATGCAGTCGCTTGAATTCCTGCGCCAGATGAGACTGGTCAATTGTTATTGAATTTGCCGATGCCAGCGGCAAGGCGTCATTGCGGGCCAGAGCGACTGTTATGGCAGAGTTTGCACCCGCGGCTACGATGATCCCGTGAAAACGCATATTCATGGCGTGATAGGCCGTAAAATCTCCTTCCCGCAGCTGTCCGTCGGTAAAGACAGCATCACCCTGACGCAGGCAGGCTTTCAGACCTTCAAGTGTTTTGTCGGAAATACCCTTTTCCACCATTAGACGCGCGGCAAGGCCTTCCAGAGTGCCTCGAACTTCAATGGCATCAGCGATGTCTTCGGCCTTGATCTGACGCACACGGTAGCCTCGCTTTCCGGCGCGCTCCAGCAAGCCTTCTTGTTCAAGGGCGGGCAAAGCCATGCGGATCGGCATGCGGGACACACCGAGTAAATCTGCCAGCGGAATTTCAGTGAGACGTTCACCTGGTGCCAGTTCACCACTGACGATCATGCGTCTCAAGGATGCGAGCGCCCGTTGGAATTGTTGTCCCATAAATATATCGCTCGCATATGCTTGACAGAATGGATCCAAAGTCGGGTAAAATATCTCAAAATTTAACCACAACGTCAAATATTGTATCCATTGGATATCTTCAGGGAGAATTTCACATGAGTAGTCACGCTCCATTCCGGGCCGATGAAGTCGGCAGTCTGTTACGCCCCCAGGCGATCAAGGATGCCCGTGCTGCAGTTGAAGCAGGCACTTTGGATGCCGCTGGCCTCAAGGCTGTAGAAGATGACTGCATCCGTGACGTCGTTGCCAAACAGGAAGAAGTCGGGTTGAAGGCCGTAACGGACGGTGAATATCGTCGTTCCTGGTGGCACTTTGATTTTCTGGCAGGCCTGGAAGGTGTTGAGTGGATCAAGGCGGATGCGCTGCAGTTTGCCGGGGTGCAGACCAAGTCGGAAAGCATTGGCGTCACTGGCAAGGTTGATTTTGACAATCACTACATGCTGGAACATTTCAAATATCTGAAAAGTGTTGCGACCGAGACACCGAAAATGACAATTCCGGCGCCTTCGGTCCTGCATTTCAGGGGGGGTCGCAAATCAATCAGTTCGGATGTTTACCCGGATATGGATGAATTTTTTCAGGATACAGCGGAGGCTTATAAAAAGGCGGTTGCGGCTTTTTATGCTGCGGGTTGTCGCTATCTGCAATTTGATGACACGGTTTGGGCCTATTTGTGTTCCGAAAAGGAACGTGAAGCGGCCCGCGAGCGGGGTGATGATCCTGATCCCTTGCCGGAGATCTATGCTGGCATGATTAACCATGCTCTTTCCGAGAAGCCTGATGATATGGTCATCACGACCCATGTCTGTCGCGGAAACTTCCGGTCCAGCTGGATTTCGGAAGGTGGCTACGAGCCAATCGCCGAAATGCTTCTGGGTGGCACGAATTATAATGGTTATTTTCTTGAATATGACAGTGACCGCGCCGGTGGGTTCGAGCCGCTGCGATTCCTGCCAAAGGGTGACAAGCGCGTCGTGCTCGGCCTGGTGACATCGAAATTCGGTGATCTGGAAAGCCGGGACGATATCAAGAAGCGCATTGAAGAGGCGTCAGAGTTTGCCGACGTCGATCAGTTCTGCCTCAGCCCACAATGTGGTTTTGCCTCTACTGAAGAAGGCAATGTTCTGGAGACGCAACAGCAGTGGGACAAGCTGGCCATGATTGTTGATCTCGCGAAGGAGGTCTGGGGAGAAGTATAAGGCGGCTCCGCATCGCCGGAAACTTTTCACCGGGTGATGCGGAACTGACCTATATGGCTTTGTACATATAGGTCGTGGCGTCGTCGCAATCCCCTTCGGGGGAGCGACAATAGCCGGGAATGCTGCCAGCGGTCTGGTAGCCAAGATCAGTATAGATCTGCTCGGCGGTATCACCGGTTTTTGTGTCCAGAGTAATTAGTCTCTTGCCAAGGCTAGCGGCGCGTTGCTCTAGTTCCGCCATCAGCATTTTGGCAATTCCGCGTTTGCGAAAATCGGGATGGACCAGAAGCTTTGACACTTCGCAGCGATGAGTCTGGCTCGGCAACATGTCAAAAACCAACTGAACTGTACCTGCAATTTTGTCGTCGGCTGCGGCGACCAATAAAATGCGACCACCATCCATGACAGAGGGGAAAACTCTCTCGCGCCAAAAAGCACGACTTTCGTCAAGGCTACAGGGTTGAACAAATCCGATGCTGGCTCCGGCCTCGACACTGGCTTGAAGGATGAGAGCCAGAGTGTCCTCGTTGGCATCCAGCGTTTCGGGTTGCACCCTGGTCACAGAAATATTGTTCATCAGTTTCCCCCGTGGTTGCCCGGATGATGTTGGGCAATGTGTCAGGCTTACCAATCTACAATTCAGCCATCGCAAGGAAAAGGAGGCAAGCCATTTTATCCTGTGACTTGTGACGCTATGGTCTGGTCATGGATTCTGTCACACAATTTGCCCTTGGGGCGACTGTTGGTGCTGCCGTTCTCGGGCGCCGCCTGGGGCTGCGCAAAGCGGCGATTACCGGTGGGCTTTTGGCGACCCTGCCAGACCTCGATGTTTTCTGGCCGGAAAGTGACCCGGTGGAACGCTTTGTCACACACCGCAGCGCGACACATTCCTTGCTCATGCATGCCCTTGTGACACCTGTGCTGGGGGAAGGCTTGCGCCGGACAATGTCTGGTCTGAAAGAACTTCCCTGGCGGCGGGGTGTGACGCTTGCATGGGGTGCTGTCTTCCTGTGCCTGACAACGCATGCCCTGCTGGATGCAACAACGATCTATGGCACGCAATTGTTATGGCCGCTTAACAGGATACCCTATGCCGTCGGGTCCATGTTTATTATTGATCCGGTCTATACGATACCGTTGCTGGTGATGACCGTTTGGGCGCTTATTAGGAAGCAATACCATGCTGGATATGGCAGAGGACTTGCCGCAGCTCTTGTGGTTTCGACGGGTTATCTGGTCTGGAGTATTTTTGCCCAACAAATGATAGAGGAACGTGGCCGCCAGGTATTGGAGGACGCAGGCCTTGGCCACGATCAGATCATCGCCACGCCAACACCTTTCAACACAATGTTCTGGCGGGTGATCGCGGTTGATCATGATCGCTACTACAACATCTATTTGCCTGTCCTCGGGAAGAAGAATGAAACGCATATATATCAGCAGACCCGTTTTTCTCCCGGACTGAATTGCTGGCTGAATGCCGCCCGGGAACGCGGGGCATCGGTTGCGCGACTGGCCGATTTTTCGCAAGGATTTTTTGCACTGCTTGAGGACAATAACGATATCACCTACGCCGATCTTCGCATGGGCATGACGCCATACTTTGTTTTTAATTATAAAGTTGCCGAGCGTCAGAGCGGTATCATAGTCGAAAAACCTGCGGTCAGAATTTCAGGGCTGCCCCGTGCCGCCGAGGGTGACTGGCTCTGGCTTCTGGCCGGTGCACAGGGGGATATGGAAACGCGTCCCGCTGAACGTGCCCAGCGCATGGTTCCGCGTGTCAAAGCCGAAATGACGAAGGCAGACGGAATCAATGCCAAAAAAGATGGGCGCTGCTGAAGCTCAAGTTATAATCTGATCTAATCAGCCGGTCTTGCATCGCTATCTGCGGCGATAACAAATAGTGAAATGACTCTGAAATTATCACTTTTTGTGGTAAGAATATTCATCCGCAAAATTAATATACGAGAGGCAATCATGATTGCTTTTGCATCCCCTGTTGAACAGTGTCGAATCAGGAACGCCAGTCACCTCGGTCAGATTGTATTTGCGGTCGCTCTTCTCCTACCGATTTTTTCTTTTCTGGTGTCTGTCTTGCCTGCGTCAAACGCTATTGCTGCAAAGTCGAACAGACATGCCGTTGCGGTTATTATTGGCAATCGCGATTACGGCGAGGATGTCCCGAATGTAAAATTCGCGCACAATGACGCGGACGCCATGAAAAAGTACGTGACGGACGTTCTGGGATATCGGGACGGCAATATCATCGATTTGCGTGATGCAACCCAGGCACAGATGGTCAATGTGTTTGGCAATGAAAAGTCACACGAAGGCAAGTTGTTTGACTGGGTCAGGCCCGGTAAATCCGATGTTCTGGTTTTTTACTCCGGTCATGGCGTACCGGGTATGAAAGACAAAAAGGCCTATCTACTGCCGGTCGGTGGTAATCCCAACAGGGCAGAAATAACGGGTTATTCTGTTGATACCTTGTACCGAAACCTGGCAAAAGTTCCGGCAAAATCTGTCGCTGTATATCTGGATGCCTGTTTCTCGGGTGAGACTTCTGCTGGTTTGGTGATCAAATCCGCTTCCGGTCTCAGCATCGTGCCGCAGGCACCAAAATCGACGGGCAGTGTTATCTCTATTACGGCCGCTCGTGGTGACCAGCTCGCCAGCTGGGATGAAGATGCCGGCATGGGTTTGTTTACACGCTATCTGTTGCAGGCACTTTACGGAGAAGCAGACAAGGGTGATTGGGGAAATGCGGATGGCGAGGTTTCTCTTGAGGAAGTGCGGGAATATCTGAGTGATGAAATGACTTACCAGGCGCGTCGCCGCTTTGGTCGGCGGCAAAACGCCTCTTTTTCGGGTCAGTCGGATGTTGTCCTTGCCACTGCAACCGAAAGAAAACTTGAAATCCGCACAAAGCCGCGCGTTGTTGCAAAGCCAAAACCCAGGCCTGTGGCCAAACCCAAGCCCGTGGCCAAACCAAAACCCGTCCGGAAACAGGTTGCCGTGGCCAAACCTGTCTATGTCAAACCAAAACCGGTTTACACACCTCCTGTCAAAAAAGCACGGTCCGTTCTCGGGCAATGGATTCTGAGAATGGAACCTGATGGTTCAATTTGCAGCCTGCCCTGGCTGGAAGAAAGAATAACCTTGACGGAAAGTGGATTTACCTGGACAGACGGAGGCGTCCAGATCAACGAAGAACTGGATTCCCGGTTTGATGTGCTGAAAGGAACGGTTGCCAGTCCGCAAGTCGTCGCAGCTCTTGAACTGGTCTATGACGGTCGGATGTGGTCGGGTGAATTTATGGCACAGGTCGATGAATGGAACTGTGCAGGCGTGGTCACGCTTTCAAAGCGTTAACGCGTATTCGGGTTAATCCGGGTTGCCTGGAAAGAGTTACACCGGCTCCTGGCCGTCGGTTATTTGATTGTGCCGAAACCATTCGCCCGCCAGCATGGCAACAAGAACACTGATCATTGGAATATAGATATCGCTGTTAGCAGGCAGGTCGGCGCTGACAAAGGCGAACATCAGCAGCATCAATCCACAGGTGGACATGGGCATGGTGATGTCCGTGCGGCGACGTGAAATTGAAACGGCGGTAAAGGCGATTGCAAGCGGCACTGCCAGCAAACTCCAGATACCTCCGACCCAGAGACCGCGCCAGATAAAGGCGAGGGTAACGGATAAATGCTTGCCGATGCCGGGCCACAATTCAGCGTCCAGCAAATAGGATAAATGATTTTTCAGGCTCCCCGCCGCAATCAGGGTTTGGCGGGAATATTCTGTGACAGACGCGTGTATTCCACCTGCCGCTGCTGGATCTAGGCGTTGCCAGGCTTCTTGCGGATAGGCAGCCGACGCCAGATCCGGACCAATGCCACCAAGCCACCAGACAAAGGAGACAGCCAGTTCAAGGCCGTTCATCACATTCCAGGCAAGACGTTCTGCCAACATCGAAGCGATATAGCCGTCCGTTAGTGCCGTGGTATCAAAAGCCCAGTAGTTTCGCCACATCCAGGGACCGGTGACCAACAAATAGGGCACAACAAGCTGGGCTGCCGTTTGCCAGAAATACCGGGAGTTCTGTCCGTCTGTTGCTCTCCAGTATGACAGCATCACAAGCAGGGCATAGAAAATCCAGGCGAAGATCGGCTGCGTCAGTGCCAGCAATCCACATACAAGACCCGTTGCGATGATCCACAACCAATAGCGGCTTTGAAGGGTGACAACCAGGGTAAAGAGCAACGCAGCAAACAGCGGTAATATGAAGACGTTGTCCGAAAACGACGTCACGTAATAAGCTTGTCTGCCACTGAGCAACACCAGCACAACGCTACTCCACGCAATGGCTTTTTTGCCGCTGAGCTGCCAGGCCATCAGCCAGGCAAAGAAGGGGACCAGTGACAGGATCAGGGCCTGGACAAGGAAAAAAGGTCGATAGGCCGTTGCGCAAGTTGTTGTTGCTTTATCCTGTGAAGCCCAGGCATGGCATTGAAGGCTCTGAGCCAGATTTTGATCCAGACTCATGACGCCGGCAATGACGGTACTTTGCAGCGGGGGAAGGAACATTGACGGTTTGGTCGCGGCACTTTCGCTTTTGGCATAACCGAAGGTGAAATTCTGATGCAGGGCGACAGCGTGTTGGACAACGCCGATGGCTTCAGCATCCGGCGCCCGGTCACCATGTCGCCAGACCGAAACCGAGAATACCAGAAAGCCAATCAGGATAACCAGCCACAGGTGACTGCTGACGGGCCAGCCGTCAAAACGCATCCATTGGTGCTTCAGTGAATTTTCCACAATCGGCGGCCTGTCATAAAAATCTGATTGGAAAGGTCGCAGACCATAACAAAGTTGTCGTCCGAATCAAACTACACCGATGTAGATGCCGGGTCGGTTAAATGCCGTGCAGGCCGCTCCAGCGACGTGGGAGATCGTGATAGCGGCGATCAACGGTGTCGCCGCGGTGCTGGCCACGACGTTCCTTGTTGCGGCGCTCTGATTTGCTCTGCCGGCCTGAATCTGACTTGCCGGATTTGTTATCCGGGAACTTGTCGCCTGATTGTCTTCTTTCAAACACGTAATTAACTCCGCCTGTGCCCCGTTTAACGCAACCCCTGACAGTACTATGGCAGGGGTGGGTAAACGGCTGGTTAATATCTGCTTGAATTTTCAGAAAATGCTTTAGATATCAGCGGCGCGGGCGGCGTCATCCAGCAATAGTCGCAATCCGGCGGCTTCATCACGCCCGATATTGTGGCGGAATTCCTTTTCCGCGCGCTGCCAAAGAGGACGGGCGCGGTTAAATAGCCTGGTGCCCGCAACCGTCAAATGAACAGCACGACTGCGTTTATCGGCGCCATCTCGAATATCTATCCAGCCGGCCTGTACCAGTGGTTGAAGGTTGCGGGTCAGAGTGGTGCGTTCAACATCCAGCAGCTCAGCCAGGGCTGTGATTGTCAGCGATGTCGCATGATGCGTATGTGCCAGAACAGAATATTGCGAAAGACTCAGGCCTGCAGGTTTCAGGGCCTGATCGTAGAACCGCGTAAGTTGCCGGGCAGTTCGTCGGAGCATATGGCACGTACAGGGCGTTGCCTGGAAATCTCCAGACCCGTTATTTGCATTTGCTATGTTTGGCGCGTTCATAATAACTGCTTGCCAGTTTTTAGATGTATCGTGTATATACACATGTGTAGTTACACGATTATGTATTGAAAGTGGTTATATGTCCAGTGAAACGTCCGTTCAGGATCAAGCCGCCGCAAGTCATGGGGTTGCCACACTTGAAACATTGAAATCCATGAGTGGCCTTGAATTCATGATGGCCATTTCGAGGGGAGAAATTCCTGCGGCACCCATTGCCAAAGCCCTCGGGTTTTATGCGGCTGAATTTGCGCATGGCCGAGCGGTTTTTCGGGGCACGCCGACAATCGAAGTCTATAACCCGATCGGTTCCGTCCATGGTGGCTGGGCCGGGGCGCTGCTCGACAGCTGCATGGGCTGTGCTGTTCATACCACCTTGCCCAAAGGCATGGGTTACACGACGCTGGAATACAAAATCAATCTGGTGCGCGGCATGACGGCTGATACTGGTGAGGTTGAAGCTGTTGGCACGGTTATCAATGCTGGAAAAAGAGTAGGTGTGTCCGAGGGTACGATTCGGGACGCCAAAGGCAATGTTCTGGCACACGGCACGACGACGTGTCTGATTTTCCCGCTTTAATTTGAAAGCACCATCATGACAGTTCCTGAAACATCTATGGTTCCCGGTTCCTGGCGGACACCTGCTGTCGTCATCACGGCAGGCTGCCTGATCGCAATTGTCGGATTTGGCACGCGTTCCATATTCGGATTTTTCCTCGAACCCATGACCATCACCAATGGCTGGAGCCGCGAGACGTTCAGCCTTGCCATGGCCATTCAGAACCTGGTTTGGGGATTGGGCGTTCCCCTTGCCGGTGCCGTTGCCGATAAATTCGGACCTATGCGGGTGCTGATGCTGGGCGCATTGATTTATAGCCTTGGCGTCTGGGGTATGTCTGGCGCGCAAAGTGCCGAGGCCTTGCATCTGTTTGGCGGATTGCTGACAGGCCTTGGAGTGGCCTTTACGTCTTTTTCCATAGCCATGGCGGCGATGGCGCGCGTTGTGGGGCCGGAACGGCGTTCTCTGGCGCTGGGGCTGGGTACGGCAGCAGGTTCGCTGGGGCAGGTGGTGTTTTCCCCGCTGGGCCGCTACTGGATCGATGCCTATGGCTGGCAACCAGCGCTCTATATTATGGCGGCCCTGGTGCTTCTGATCATTCCGCTGGCCTTTGCCCTGCCATCCGATACGACGGCAAAAGGCGAAGATGAAAGCGATCAGACCCTTTTGAATGCCCTGCGTGAAGCAAAGGACCATTCAGGCTTTGTGTTGCTGACAATCGGGTTTTTCGTCTGCGGATTTCATGTTGCCTTTATCACTGTGCATTTCCCTGCCTATATCAGCGATTTGGGCATGGGCGCAGAAGTTGGTGCCATAGGCCTCGCTCTGATCGGTGGATTTAATATCATCGGCTCGCTGATGTCGGGGGCGGCCGGGCAACGCTGGAGCAAGAAGAAAGCACTGAGCTATATTTACCTGTTCAGGGCGCTTGTTATCCTCGGATTATTGCTCTCACCAAAAAATGAGATGACGATTTACACGTTTTCCGCTACAATGGGGCTACTTTGGCTATCTACGATACCCCTGACGTCGGGAATTGTTGCACAAATTTTCGGCTTGAGGTATATGGCAACCTTGTTTGGCATCGTGTTCCTGAGTCATCAACTCGGCAGCTTCCTCGGAATCTGGCTGGGAGGGCGACTTTTTGACACCACAGGATCGTATGATGTGATATGGTGGACAGGCGTGGCACTTGGTATTGGTGCTGCGATTGTACACTGGCCAATTGATGAGAAACCCCTTGCGAGGCTAAGCCTCACAAAGTGAGACAATGGTAATCAAGATTAAAGAACCCATGCCCTCTGCGGCAGTAGCACAACAAGTTCTGGAGCTGATCCACACAGCGTACGCGGATCAGACAGAAGAATTCGAGTTGGAAGTCCCTGCTTTGACTTTCACTCAGGACTCTTTGCGCCAGACTATTGAAGACGAAACCCTGGCCGTCGCCAATCTTGGGCGCGGGCTGGTAGGTAGCGTATTGTATACAGTACAGGGAGATGATCTCTTCCTGCACACACTGGCAGTTTCACCGGATCACCGACGCCGCGGCATCGCAGTGGCCCTGATCGAACATGTCTGTGCCTGTGCCCGTTTGGGCGGATATCGCCGAGTGACCTTGAATGCACCGGCAAATCACAAGGAAAACCATCGTTTGTTTGAACGTCTTGGTTTTCGTGAGATACCCACCAACACCTGGGACGCATACAAAACGCCTACTTATCGACGTATGGCCAAAAACCTCTAGGGCGATTCCGACTTAAACGGAATCGCTTCTGCATTAAAATTTGGCGCACACCTTGAGTTAAAAGCAACGCTGCGTTTCCGTGAAACCCGGAAACGCTCCAGGCATTGCCCTTAATATAAAGGACTGATTGGTGTCAGGCCGATCAGTCCCTTATTTTTTGTCAGTCTTTGACCACGTGCAAGGTTTGTGTCGGGAACGGGATGTCGATTTTTTCGGCGTCCAGTTTTTCCTTGATGGCTTTGGTCATATCAAAGCGCACGGGAAAATAATCAGCATTCTGTGTCCAGACCCGCACCACAAAATTGACCGAACTGTCACCCAGTTCAGATACTGCGACCATGGGCTCGGGGTCTGATTTGATGCGGGGTTCTGCGGCAATAACGTCGTTCAGTGCCGCCATGGCCTGATCCAGGTCCGTGTCGTAACTGACGCCAATCAGAAAATCGACGCGGCGTTCTGCATGGGTTGAGAAGTTGCGGATTGAAGTGCCCCAGACGTCACTGTTTGGTACCACAATTTGAATATTGTCCGGCGTCGCTAATTCCGTGAAAAACAGATTCAGTGTCTTGACGGTCCCGGCATGTCCACCGCCTTCGATAAAGTCGCCCACCTTGAAGGGGCGGAAGATCAACAACATAACACCGGCTGCGACGTTGCTCAGGGTCCCCTGCAAAGCCAGACCAATGGCCAGACCGGCGGCACCCAGAACCGCAATCAGAGACGTTGTTTCAATGCCGAAGCGGCCAAGAACAGCCACACCAACAAAAATCAGGACAAGATAACGCCCGGCACTGGCAAAGAAGCTGACCAGCATCGCGTCGACACGTTTGGCCCGACCCAGTGCTTTTTTAATGACGGCTTCAACCCGACCTGCAATCCAGACACCAACAATCAGGATGACAATGGCGGCGACGACGTCCAGACCATATTCCGTCAGGCTTTGCTGCGCGGTTTGCCATATCTGCTGGATCATGGCGAGTGTCTCTTTACTTGTTTCTTCCATCAACTTCCCATTCATAAATAAATTCAGAAAAATATAGTGCCATTTTATGGGACCTCAAGGGCCAAACTTCTTCGCATAACAAAATTGATGGCAACTGTAGCATAGGAAGACGTTTGCCCCTTACACTGCTGCTTCAAAAATTCAGAAGGATCTCCCATGAAAATTGTGCAATATGCCGAACGCGGCAATCCTGTTGACGTCGTCAAAGTGCTTGAAGTTGACGCTCCGTCGGCCGGACCAGGTGAAGTGGTTCTGGATGTATTGGCCAGTCCCATCAATCCATCGGATGTGCTGACCGTTACCGGTGATTATGGCATTTTGCCGCCGCTGCCTGCCTATTGCGGCAATGAAGGTGTTGGACGTGTAGCGTCTCTGGGTGAAGGCGTTGAAGATATTGCAGTTGGTCAACAAGTCTTTTTACCGGTGGGCGCCGGGACCTGGCGACAGCAAATCACGGCAAAAGCCGCTGAAATTGTGCCCGTGCCACCGGGAACAGATCCATTGCAGATGGCCATGCTGACGATTAACCCGCCAACGGCTTATTTGATGTTGCGCGATTTTGTACGCCTGGAGCCAGGTGACTGGGTTATCCAGAACGCTTCAAATTCCGGTGTTGGTCGTTATGTCATTCAATTGGCAGCAGCACAGGGGGCCAAAAGCATTAACATTGTGCGACGGGCTGAGCTGGCTGATGAACTGAAAGCAATGGGTGCCGATGCGGTCGTTGTTGAAGGGCCCGGCATGTCAAAGGAAGTTCGGGAAATCACGGGTGGTGCACCGGTCAAACTTGGCCTGGATGCAATCGGTGGTGACTCAACCCTGGCCCTTGGTGATTGCCTGACGGATGACGGCGTTGTCGTCAATTACGGTTTGCTCTCGGGTGAACCTTGCAAATTATCTTCCGCAGCAACAATTTTCCATGATGTCACACTTCGTGGGTTCTGGCTGGCGCGCTGGTTCCGCAATGCACCGATTGGTGAACGTATGGCAGTAGTGACCGAAATCGCTGGCAGGATTGCAACCGGTGAACTGGTTGCAGCAGTCGACAGTACCTATGATCTGGATCACATCTCTGATGCCCTGGCCAGGTCCATGGCAGGTAGTCGGGATGGCAAGGTCCTGGTTACCCCGAACGGCCCCATAGATAGTCAGGTATAATCATCATGAGTAATAAAGATCAAACAGGTCGTGTGGCTGGCAAGGTTGCCCTGATCACAGGCGGTGCCTCCGGACTGGGTGCTGCGTCAGCAATGGTTCTGGCCCAGAACGGTGCGTCCATCACTGTCACGGATATGAACCTGGATGGGGCGCAGGCCGTTGCCGATGGAATCAATCAGGCCTGCGGTGAAGGCCGCGCCATTGCTGTATCCCTGAACGTCACGAACGAAGAACAGTGGATTGCCGCCGTTGATAAAACGATGGAAGCCTTTGGGTATCTCGATGTTTTGCTGAACAGTGCAGGTGTTGGCAACATGAATGATATCGAAACTGAAACCCTTGAAGGCTTTCAGTTTGTAAATGCAGTTAATCTGGATGGTACGTTCCTGGGCTGCAAACACAGTATCGCCGCCATGAAAAAATCCTCAAAGGAAAGAGGTGGATCGATTATCAATATATCTTCCGTCTCTGGCTTGATTGGCGGGCACAACATGGCTGCCTACAATGCCTCGAAGGGTGGTGTGCGTTTGCTAAGCAAATCGGTTGCCCTGCATTGCGCTCGCAAAGGCTACAATATCCGCTGTAATTCTGTGCACCCGACATTCATTGATACGCCGATGGTCAGGGCGATGTATGAAAATGCACCGGAGCCTGAAGTGGTGAAGAGCAAATTGATCCGTCAGGTCCCCATCGGACGCCTGGGCGTAGCTGACGACATTGCACAGGGCATTTTGTATCTTGCCTCCAATGAATCGTCTTTCATGACAGGATCGGAATTTGTGCTGGACGGCGGTATTACTGCCCAATAAAAGACCCGGCATTCTGGCTCATGTGCCTGAGCTGTCGCTGCAATAAATACCCTGCCCAGGTCAGTTTTATTTTGACCCCGGCAGGGTTTTTTTACGTTCTGCCAACAAGACCAGGGCCCTGGTATTTAATCCTGGCAAGCTTTTGAGTTTATGGACAGCCAGGCCGATGTCATCCGCTTTGCAGGCGTCGTGGATTTCCTGGCCCAATGTTGCCAGCCCGACAAATCCCATATTTCCGCAGGTTCCTTTCAGATCATGGGATTCGCGCGTCAGAGCATCCAGGTTCTTCTCCTCGGCAATAATTTCAAGTCGATCAATCCGGGCGCTGTGATCCTTAATAAAAGTATCAACCAGATCGAGGAATTTGTGAGGCCCGAGAACAGCGGTAAGCTGATCAATTGTCGACGGATCAAACTCGTCGATCAATATTTTTTCTGGTTCCGGGATGATGGAAATACTTCCGGGTCGTGTCGAATCCTGCAATGTGTCAGCCAGTTGGGCCGGATCGATCGGTTTGCCGAGGAAGCCGTTCATTCCGGCATCCCTGCAGCGTGCGATATCCTCTGATGTTGTGCTTGCCGTCAGGGCGATAATGGGAATTTTGGCGAGCTCACCGGGAAGCGCCCTGATTTCCATGGTTGCTTCGATGCCGCCCTTAACCGGCATGAATACGTCCATAAGCACGATATCGAATTCACCGTCGGTCAGAATGGCCATTACTTCTTCGCCATTTGCAGCCAGGGTTGCGCTGTGGCCAAGTTTGTCCAGCAGGGCCAGGATCAGTTTCTGGTTCACCGGATTATCTTCGGCAACCAGAATTCGCAAGTGGTGTCGGCCATGTTCTGCAGCCAGGTGTTTTGTCAACCATGGCGTTTCCTGGCTTCCTTTGCTGGCGGCCAGTTCGCTCAGGATCTGGTACAGGATCGGGCGTTCAACCGGCTTGGTTACATATGCAGAATAACCGGCTTCTTTCATTTCAGCGGCCTCGCCGCGGACGCCTGAGGAGGTTGTCAGAATGAGGTAGGTGCCTGCCGTTTCCGGATCACTTCGGATGGTATTTGCGAAGGCTGCCGGGTCTATGTCGTCGCTGTTGGCCTCCAGCAATGCGAAGTCGAACGGGGTGCCGGTCTGGGTGCCCTGGCGGATCATACTGGCCGCGCCAGAAACAGAAGCGGTTGCTTCTACCGCCATATTCCACGAACTGAACAGGCTATGATATTGGTTGCGATCCCTGTCTACCTTGCTGACGACACAGATGCGCAGCCCGGCAATGTCGCTGGCGTGTGATGACTCTACAGGCAAATCAGGCGCTATCTCCAGTGGCACTTCAAACCAGAATGTGCTGCCACCGCCTTCGTTATTGCTGACGCCGATCTCACCGTTCATCAACGAAATCAGGCTCCTGCAAATGGCCAGTCCCAATCCGGTGCCACCGTAACGCCGGTTCATCGAGGAATCAGCCTGGGAGAATTTTTCAAACAGGGACTGTAGTTTGTCTTCCGGAACACCAATGCCGGTGTCGATGACTTCCACTCTCACCGTGACAACTTCAGATTTTTGATTCAGTGTTGAGATGCGCAGGTTGATGCCGCCGCTTTCGGTAAACTTAATCGCGTTACCGATCAGGTTCAGAACAATTTGTCGAAGTCGGCCCGGGTCTCCTTTCAGGACATGCGGCAGATTATCTGTAAATTCGGTTTCCAGTTCCAGGTTCTTGGCGTGCGCCCTGGGTCCCAATAATCGACAGGCCCCCTCGACTACAGACTGCAGGTCAAATTCGATAACCTCAAGTTCCAGGCGGCCAGCCTCGAATTTTGAGAAGTCGAGAATATCGTTGATGATCGTTAGCAACGATTCACCGGATTCTTTCACGATCTGGGCATATTCGCGCTGGGTCGCGTCCAGCGGTGTATCCATCAACAATCCCGCCATACCCAGAATGCCGTTCATGGGTGTTCGAATTTCATGGCTCATGGTCGCAAGAAAATCAGACTTTGCCTGATTGGCTTCGCGGGCTTCATCCCGGGCCTCGGTGATGGCCCGGCGCAGCCGTCGGGGCTCAGTGATGTCGCGGATCAAGCCGGTAAGATAAGGCGTTGCATTTGATTCAACGACTGAAAAACCGAGGGCAAAAAACCTTTCATCGCCGTCTGGTGTTGCAATGCGGAAGGTATCAACGGCACCGACAAGATCTTCCACTTCACCATCGGCATAGGCCCGCAAGGTAAATTCGAGGAATTCCCGATCATCTTCATGAACCAGTTCGAAAAAATCTCTGCAGTCGATCTCGGGTCCCAGGTAAATCCTCTGAATTTGCAACCAGAATCGCTCGCCGATAACCATTTTTTCCGTCAGCAGGTTCCAGTCCCAGAATGCCTGGTCCGCCGCCTGCATGGCGTATGTATGTCGGTCGGCGTTACTTCTTGCATTATCAGCCTCCCGGGTCAGGCTGGTAATGTCGTAATAGGTCAACAGGATATTGTCGCTGGGCAGGAACACACAACGCCGTTCCAGAATGCGACCATTGCCGAGCCGGATTTCCACAGCTTCGCCGTCTTCTGAATGCAAGGTTTCCAGACCTCCGTCCGGATACATGTCTTGTCTGCCTGGTACTTTCTGGAAATCTTCAACGGTTTCACTGTCGGTGAGTTCGGATGGATCGATTTCCCACATTAATCTGAATGTGTCGTTGGTATGGCGCACACGCAGCTGATTATCCAGCATCATGGTGCCATAGCTCGCGTTGTTCAGAACAGCGTGCATTTCTGCCACCAGCTTGCGGCTGTGCTGGCGGACATTATCCCTGTCTTCGATATTCCGAATGCCGCAAAAATATGCCGGTTGGCCCGCGTAATCGATTTCGTTAATGGAAAAATCTGCAACAAACTGGTGCCCGTCGCGGTGTTGGCAATGAACTTCCCGGACGACACCAACCAGATCGGAGGCAACGCCACTGGCATGATCCAGCAGGATACGTTCGAGATCCTGAGCAGATTCATCCGACAAAAGCATTTGAATAGTGTTGCCAACAAGATGGTCTTTATCGTGGCCGAACATGTATTCAGTCGTATCAGTCACGGACAGGATTCTATGATCCCGATCAATCAGAACAACACCGATATCCACAGTTCTGACAAGATTTGTCTTCTCGGTCACGTTCGTCCATCCTCATCCACAATGTTTTCGCAAATTGTGGATACGCCGTCATACCACTGTAATTCAGACTAAAGCGCCTGCGTGGCATCGTAAACAGGACTCCGACACGATTAATTCTGCCTTCTACGCTTGCCTCGACGGTAACAGCGCCCTACTTTTTGCGCCATGACTGGCAAAATATTATTGGTTGTTCACCAGGAAACATCGAATCCGGGACGTGTTGCACGGCAATTGCGGGGCCTGGGCTATAGCCTCGACATACGCCGTCCGTCCGGCGGTGATCCATTGCCTGCCCATATGAATGATCACGAAGGTGCGGTGATCTTTGGCGGACCCATGAGCGCCAATGACGATCATCTTGATTTTGTCCGGGCGGAGATCGACTGGATTGAAACTGTTTTGGCCTCAGGCAAACCTTATCTCGGCATATGTCTCGGTGCCCAGATGATGGTGCGCACCCTGGGCAGCGAAGTGCGCCTGCACAAGGATGAAATGGTGGAAATAGGCTATCACCGGATCAAGCCCACGGTCTCCGGGCGAGATTTTTTTAACAAGCCCATGTGCGTCTACCAATGGCACAAGGAAGGCTTCGAGCTGCCAGATGGGGCGGAGCTTCTGGCCAGTGGTGAACGTTTTGAAAACCAGGCGTTCAAATATGGCGATAATGCCTACGGAATACAGTTTCACCCGGAAGTCACCAACAGCATGATGATGCGGTGGTTGACCAATGCAGCACATATGCTGGAGTTTCCAGGTGCCCAACCGCATGTTGATCAGGTAAGGGCCCGCCGCCGGTATGATGGCGAAACTATTCGCTGGCTGGATGGTTTCCTGAGAATGTGGCTGAAGATCGCCTGATTAAACTCAAGCCCGGAAACGCCTTAGTTCGATCGGGTTCGGGAAACTTCGTCGATCAAAACTGTGACAATCTTCTTACCCAAAATCTTGTTGGTCAGCCTTTGCAAGGTACCCAGTACTGATTCCAGTTGCATAACGCCGGTGGATGCGGCCGAGCTGCCATAACGATACATGTAGTTTAAATAGGCATCGTTCAGTTGTGGAATGCGGTGGCGAACTTTTTCTTCAACGGCTGTATCGATCAGATGAAGCCTGAGAACAAGCGTGATCTTGCCCTTGATGGACCTGTCGTCAAGCACGGGAGAAATCAGCGGTTCAAGTTTGATGAAAACATGTTTGCCGACGCTTTTCTTTTCTTCGCCTTCCTCATCCTCACCTTCAGCCGCTTCTTCTTCTGACTGTGCCTGGACTTCGGGCGCATATACCAGCGTTGCCATGCCGGCAAATGCCGCAATAAACAGCGCCAGGGCAGGTGCGATCAGAAGCTGACGGAACAATTTGTCCGTCGGCTTTTGTTTTTCGCTGAGGTCCTGACGGGGCATATCTATTTCTGTTCCTGACCGGTACATAGCTTTCATGCCGTATCCTCTGAAAAGGTCCAGCCTGTAAACTTTGCGCAACCTAAGACAAACCGAAAGTCTTGATCCGTTTGTTGTTCTGGCTACGGTTGTACCATGATGATCGCACAACGCCAATCAGCCGATCAAAGCTTGAGACTTGAATGGGCGCCCTGGAATGAGGGCGCAATTTCCCGCATGAAACGGTCCATCTGTTCGCGCACCATGCTGTCGGGTTTCAGACCGTAATTGAAATACAGAATAACTTCTGACACACCGGATGCTTCCACTTCTTTCAGCTGTTCAATGATGGCTTGCGTGGACCCGGTCAAAATCGATTTTCCTGTCAGGTTTTCCGGTTTCATGTTTTTCAGAATATCCACGATCTCAATGAAGTAGTGCATGGTTGGTGGCATCTTTTTGATGTCTGATGGAAAGGCTGCCAGCAACGCATCATGGAAATACCGGATCAGGGATTCCCGGCCATAGGCTTCTTCTTCGGGGGTGTCGGCGATATGAATGAAATAGCTGCACATGGCCCGGCGTTCAGGATTGTCATGTTTGCTGCATTCTTCATGGTAGGTACTGATGGCATCAGCCAGTGAGCCATAGACCATGGCCGCAGCAAAGGGCGCAAATATGATATTCCAGTCATTGCGTGCGGCCAGTTCCATACTTGGGCGAGAAAAACAGGCAACATAGGGCCGCAAGGGAGACTGGGCTGGCCTGGGTCTGATCTCGATATCCTTGAACTGATAAAATTCGCCGTCATAAGACCACTTGCCAGGTTCCGTCCAGGCTTTCCAGAGGATATCCAGGCCCTCTGCAAACAGTTCGGCTGATTTTTCGTATGGGGCGCCAAAGGGTTCATACTCTTTTTTGTCATAGCCCCGACCGGCAGAAAAATCGACACGCCCGCCCGACAACAGATCAAGGGTTGCCCATTCTTCGGCCACATGCAGGGGGTGATGCACAGGCAGCAGAACCACGCCAGGGCCGAGGCGAATGCGTTTGGTGGCACCGGCCAGTTGTGCCAGCATCATGTTAGGGCAGGCGTTGACGCCCAGCAGGTTAAAATGGTGCTCGCCGATCCAGGCGGAATTCAGGCCGATTTCTTCCGCATACAAGGCTTGCTGATAGATTTCTTTCACGAACATTTCTGCCGTACGTGGATTATCGGGATAACGATTGTCACTCAGCGTGAAATAACCAAAATCCATAACAATTCTCCCCACCAGATTGTTTTATTGATCCCCAAGTTTGCAATCAGCTTAGCCTGCCTTATCATATTCGCAAACCCGTCGCATTCGTTCAGGGAGCGTTATATGTCTTCACAACTGGGTACCCGCGAAGAGCTGCCAGCTGACTACCTGGACGAGCTTGAGGCCATGTCCGTAACGCCTTTATGGCCAAGCTTGCGCCAGGTGTTGCCCTATGATCAGCCGATACGTGCCACTCGGCCGTTCAAATGGAGCTATCGTAAGGTGCGTCCCTATTTGATGCGGGCCGGTGAGCTGACGCCGATGGAAAAAGCCGAACGCCGGGTGCTTGTGCTGGCAAATCCAGGTCTGGGTATCGACAGCATGCGGGCGACGCCGTCAATTTATGTGGGCCTGCAGTTGATCCTGCCGGGCGAGACGGCACCTTGCCACCGACACACACCAACAGCGGTTCGCTTTGTTGTCGAAGGCAATGGTGGTTATACGGTTGTCGAAGGCGAAAAGTTACCCATGGAAAAGGGTGATTTGATCCTGACCCCATCCGGCATGTGGCATGATCATGGCCACGAGGGCGACGGCCCTGTGGTCTGGCTGGACGCGCTGGATTTACCAACGGTTCATTACCTGGAAGCTTCTTACTGTATCGAAGGAGAGGTTTTTCCGCCGAGTAACTTGCCCGACGCCTCCCAGACCCGATATCGACGGGCCGGTCTGGTTCCCTTTCAAAGCCTGGGGCAAAAGCAGGGCCGGTATCCCCTGTGCCGCTATCCGTGGACAGAAGTTCGCGCTGCCCTGTTCGATCTTGCCGCCCATACGGCGATGGGTGAAATCGTACAACTGGCATATGTAAATCCGGAGACAGGTGAAGAATGTTTACCCATTCTGGGCTTTTCAGCGCAGATGTTGCGACCGGGCGAAGAGGTGGAGCCCGTTCGACGGTCGGCTTCTTCGGTCATGCATGTGATTGAAGGCGAGGGTGAAACAGAAATTGACGGCGAAACCCTGACCTGGGTGGAGAGCGATACAGCCAGTATTCCTACCCACGCGCAGGTGCGTCACAGAAACAGGTCGACAAGCAAGCCTGCTTTCCTGTTTCATGTAGACGACGCCCCCTTGCACCGCAAGCTGGGATTTTATGAAGAGTTCGCAAGTCGCTAGAGCGTTTTCAATGATTCTTGAAACATTGGAAACGTCCAGCATGTTGAGATCGCGCAATTTTTGCAAAAACAGTGACCCTGTTTTCTTTGAAATTGCTCCGGGTTTTTGGTTGTTATCGCGCGACAAAAGAGTGTGGTTCAGGAGATTGTTTTGACGTCAGACACGGGGATATGGGCAGCCGCTGCCAGGGCCTCGATGACAGCTATTGTCATCAGCGACAGGGACGGCGTGGTGATCGACGCCAATCAGGCGACCGCAGATTTGTTCGGACAATCTGCGCAGGAGCTGGTCGGACGATCGCTGGAGGAGCTGATATCTGGCAGAGATGAAATCGACTTTTTTGTTGAACCTTTCGAACATGAAGGACAATTAATGCAGTCCGTATCGCTGGTCGACGACACGCCCTATCGGGAAGCCGCTGAACATCTGGCGGTTAAATTGAAGGTCGAAGGGTTTGGCGAACTTGCGGGGAATATTGCGCACGAATTCAATAATCATTTAGGCGGGGCCAGTGGTTTTGCCCAGATGGCCCTGGTAAAAATGGATGACCCGGAACGTATCCAGATGTGTCTGGATGAAGTCGTCGCTGCAACGAACGCCGGTGCCCAACAGGTCTCCCGTCTCATGGTTTTTGGTCGGCGGCAATTATTTGAACCAGAGCCGATTACCGTCGGTCAACATGTCATGGATACGACGGGTTTAATCCAGTCTTTGATTCCGCCGGAGATCGAATTATCTGTTGAAATTGAAGATGATTTCAGCAAAGCCCTCCTGTCTCCCGGTCAAATGGCTGAGGCGATACTCGAACTTTCTGAAAATGCCATCAATGCCATGGCGGATATGGAAGGTGGGCGGCTTGTTGTTCGCGTGGTCCGGCGCGAAATGAGCAGAAAGGATTTGAGAACATTTTATGATGCGGCGCCCGGTCCGTATCTCTGCCTCAGTATATCGGACACCGGGTCCGGGATGTCCACGGAGACACGCCAGCGCATGTTTGATCCACTTTATTCGACGCTGGACATGGTTGAAGGTAGTGGACTCGGGATGGCGCTGGTATATTCAGTTTTTTCAAGGTCGGGTGGTATGGTTGACGTCAAGTCGAAAAAGGGTGAGGGAACCACCGTTACGGCACTGCTGCCTGTTATTGGCTAATGCCCCTGGTGGACGCCCTGAATAATATTTTGGGAATTCAAAGGTTGGTCCAGGAAAATGATATTGGAAGATACCCACGTTCTGATCGTGGAGGACAACGCGCAAACTACAAGACTGATCCGCATGATGTTGATGGACATGCAAGTTGCCCACGTCATCACCACTGCGGATGGCGTTGAAGCACAGGAAGTTCTGGATGCCGGAGAAGAACGGATCGACGTCATTCTGTGTGACTGGCGCATGCCGCGTATGACGGGTATCGAATTGCTCAAGATAGTTCGCAAGAGCCACCCGGCAATTCCCTTCATGATGGTGACAGCCAACGCTGATGTCGACTCGATCAAGGCAGCGGCATCACAAGGCGTCAGTGGCTATATCGCCAAGCCCTTTTCACCCCTTCAGCTCAAGAAAAAACTTGTTGCCCTGATAGACCCGCTCTGATTCAATCCCCGCCATTGGTACGATTATGTACCTGGAAAGTCCAAGGGGGACATATCATGACTGTTGATCTGACTTATCTGGCCTGGTCGGCTGCTCTGTGTATCGTTATGTGGATGCCGCATGTGACAGCCCGTGCTTTGAAGTGGGGGCCTGCTGTGGCTGCTGGCTATCCGGATGATCCGCCACCTGTCGCCAAATGGATTACCCTTGCCGCAAGGGCACATGCCAATATGGTGGAGAATATGGGCGCGTTTACGGCCCTGGTTCTGGTGGCGCATGTGGGTGGTATGGCAAATGAGACGACAGCGTTGGGTGCGATGCTGTTTTTCTGGGCAAAGCTGGTGCATGCCATCGTCCACAGTCTTGGTATCCCGTGGATCCGGACACTGGCATTTTTCGTCGCCTGGATTGGTATGGTGATGATCTTCCTGCGGATCATCGGCTGGATGTGATTCAGGCCAGCTGGATATGATCCAGCCCGGCTGGCTATAAAATCAGCCTGACATTATGTAATTGTCGTCCTGACGGGTTCGAAAGTCAGGACGACAAGAACAACAATCCTTATCTGCCGTAGACCACTTGCTGTAATCCCAGATAGGCGATGACCGCTCCCAGGATGACCGTACTGATCATAAATATCAGCAGCAAATAGCGCTGGATGTTGGCCTCGCGACGGGATTTCATCCGGCGAATGCGTCCAAACAGGTTCGACATATGTAAACTGATTTCGCGGATCTTGCGTAGTTCGTTGTGCTGCCAGAACTGATAGACAATCAGGGTAAAAATGACACCCATGGTCACCAGAATGACCGCCCCGGTCAGCTGGTTGGCATAAGTCATATCAGTGCCGACATATTTGCCCAGCATGACAATGGCACCAAATGACATCAGGGTGGACCCCAAAGTCCACCACTGAAGATGTTTGGCGAAGCGCACTGTATCCGTTGATTCCTTGTATAACAGGCACAATTCAGCGTGTGTCTGCTCATCTACGGCTGTGGGAACAAGCTCAAAGCTCGACGCCTTTTCAGCAGGCGGGGCATTCTTATTGTCAGCCATTATTCATTCCTTTGGCAAACGATATTCAATCAAGACATTGAAATCCGGTTATAGTTAACAAATATTAATTACACCCCAAGCGTTTACCCGAGGTAAACGAAATGGGCTGTTTCCACCTGTTTCAGCCAATAAACAAAGGTTTTGCCTGTGTCCCGCTCCGATTTGATTGATGTTTCCCCGCTTGGCATGCCCTGGCAAACGCTTGATCCGTTTCTGTTTTGCGCTCACCACGATGACGCTTATCCGGCGGGCAATGACATCATGGGTCCGGCAACATCCCTCGCCGGTCGCGCCATTGGCCAGGATTTCAGCGGCAAGGACGGCTGGAGCATGTATCACGGTGATCAGGTGCCGGGCTTCCCCCAACACCCCCATCGCGGCTTTGAGACCGTTACCGTGGCCCGCAAGGGCTTTATCGATCATGCCGACAGCCTTGGTGCCTCGGCCCGGTTTGGTGAAGGCGATCTGCAATGGATGACCGCAGGTAGCGGTGTTGTGCATTCGGAAATGTTTCCCTTGCGCCAAACCGATCAGGAAAATCATACCGAACTGTTCCAGATCTGGTTGAACCTGCCAGCACGCAGCAAAATGGTGCCGTCTTATTTTTCCATGTTCTGGCGTCATCGCATTCCGGACGTGACGACAACAGATACGGATGGTCTTGAGACAACGGTTGTTGGTTATTGCGGATCACTGCCCAACGGGGACAACGCCGCCGCCACAGCGGAACCACCCGCACCACCGCCGGATTCATGGGCTGCTGATCCACAAAACAAGGTCGTGATCCAGACCATTAAAATGGCCCCCGGGGCCAGCTGGACGCTGCCCGAAACCGATGCCCGTTGCACGAGAAGACTGTTCTATTTCGAAGGCGACACCGTCGAGGCCTGTGGACAAAACGTTGCCGTCGGCAATGCCTTGACCCTGAAGGCCGAAGCCAACATTGAGTTGAAAAACGGCACCAAACCCAGTGAATTCCTGCTGCTGCAGGGATTGCCCATAAACGAGCCCGTTGCCCAGTACGGTCCTTTCGTCATGAACACCGAACAGGAAATCCATGACGCCATCTCGGACTACCAGAAAACCGGCTTTGGCGGCTGGCCATGGCCCGACAACGCCCCCACCCACCCCCGCGACGAGGCCCGCTTCGCCCGACACCCCGACGGCCGCCTGGAAAAAGCCAACGATTAAGTCCTGGAACCAGAAAAACCACCTCTGATCCGTGCATTAACCTTGAAAAGGGTGTCGCATCCATGCGCCAGCATGGGTAGTATGACTGTATGCTAAGTACATGTCGTTCGGAGTTTTTGGTTGTGATCAGTTCAATTTGGTTATCCGTCAGATTTTGGCGTTATTTATGTCAGCTTTTGTTGGCTGGGTTTATGTTAACTGCCTGTGCACAGCAGCATGTGCTTTATCGCGCCGATGGCACAGAAGTGTTCGCCAATGACTATCCCCTGATGGATCTTCACAGGAACCTGCCCGCTTCATTGAACTACCTGGATCGAGCCTATGGTCTTGCATCGACACCGCCGAATTGCCCTTCATACTATGCCGCTAACTGGGGTGGGTACCGGCCCGAATCCCGGGCTCTCGATAGTTGTTCAATTGGTTTGATTGATATTCTACGAGACTATGACGATGACACGAAGAAAAAATGTGAGTGCGTTATTGTTCTGAAAGACAGGAATATAAAGCGAGAAGATATCCTTAAACGGAAGAACAAGCTGGCGACAGTCAAGCTATTTACCAAAGGTAAAGATGGTTCTTTAAAGACCGTAAGGGGGTTTTTGGAATATGAAAGGGATGCTTTGGTCGGTCAGAAAAGCAGAATCCTGAACAGAAACTTCGAAGAAATCTGTCATGGTGAAATGACTTTTTCGATTGGTGAGGGTGGATTTGATCTGAGTTGCTACGAGGGGAATGTTCGGGCAAAAGGAGTTCTTTCCATCAGCAGTTTCTTCAAGAAAATACATGCTGTGGGTAGTGGTGCCCTGGATACAGGTGAAGTTTTTGCTTTTGTTACCCGCTTGAATGACGATCAGATCGATTTTCAATATCCAAACTTTCCCGAATGATATTTCATATGGAAAAGTTCGTCTCCCGAAACGCGACCAGAGGAAATTCTGTAATAGGCAGGATATTATACCAGGCACTTATTATACCTTTTGTCGTGATAATGTTGTCTGGCGACGCCCTGGCCGTACAACACAAATCTTTTCTGAAGTGCTTTAACGACCCGGCGGCCTGCGAACAACCTTCTCTGGAAGCAGATCGGCGAGAAAGAGAAAGAGAACGAAACCGGGCGAACATAAACAAATCCGCCGTAAAAAGTGACCGGCCGTACGACTTTGCCGTGATTATTGGAAACCAGACCTATCAGGGGCGAATTCCAGAAGTCGAGTTCGCCCACAATGATGCGGACGCCATGAAGAATCTTATCATTAGAAGGATGGGATTAAGTCCTGATAATATTATTGACTTGCGCGAGGTTACTTCCGCAAAGATTGAATCTGTTTTTGGCAACCACAGAACACACGAAGGTAAACTATGGCGCGATATTGACCCCGAGGGGCGGTCAAATGTCACTGTATTTTATTCCGGGCACGGCGTTCCAGGATTGAAAGACCAGCAGAGTTATTTGTTACCGGTTGATGCAGACCCTGAAGCGCCGGAAATGAATGGTTTTCCGTTGAAAGTAATGCTGGAAAACCTTGAAAAGTTGAATGTCCGGTCGGTAACTGTTTTTATTGATGCCTGTTTTTCTGGCCAGACCCAGAAGGGATATCTGATAAAATCGGCGTCGGGGATGATATTAAAACCAAAAATGCCGGAGGGTCCATTTACCCGAATGACGGTATTGGCTGCTGCCAAAAGTGACCAGGTCGCTTCCTGGGATGAAAATAGCGAGCATGGCCTGTTCACCCGACATCTTCTCGATGCGCTATATGGCGCCGCCGATGCAGGAGATACTGGAAATAATGACCAGAAAGTCACTTTGAATGAAGTCCAGTCGTATCTGGATAAATACATGACAAGTGCGGCGAGAAAGATGTACGGACGACATCAAAAAGCCTGGATCCGTGGCGATGGCAATCGGGTGCTGATTGAGCTGGAGAGCAAAAAATGAACGCTGCCGGAATGCACTCAAGAAATATCTTTCAGTCCGTCGTCTCAGCCGTTGTTGGTGTGACGGGTCTGGCTTTCCTTGGAATGCTTATTATCATCGGCACCTACTGGGACGGCGTCCGGCATTTTCTAATCGGCCTATAGGGAAAAGTGGTGATCCCGAGAGGATTTGAACCTCTGGCCTCAAGATTAGGAATCT
>JABILA010000144.1 GCA_018654745.1 Alphaproteobacteria bacterium | reverse complement strand
GTGTTCGAACCTTTCTACACGACCAAGCCACTAGGGTCTGGTACCGGTCTGGGACTTTCTGTTGTGCATGGTATCGTGAAGGAACATGGCGGGCATATCGCTGTGGAGAGTGCTGCTGGCGCTGGTACCACATTCACAATGCTGTTGCC
Source organism: Alphaproteobacteria bacterium (assembly GCA_018654745.1). Classification (GTDB taxonomy): domain Bacteria; phylum Pseudomonadota; class Alphaproteobacteria; order UBA2966; family UBA2966; genus JABILA01. The sequence goes on along the minus strand of JABILA010000144.1, from coordinate 3,386 downwards.
GCTGGCGGGGCAGGGAGAGCCTGTGCCGGAGATTGAAGTGGAACCGGCGCCGCGGGGGTCTGGACGCATTTTGGTTGTTGATGACGAGCCAGCCGTCGTCCGTATGGCAGAAAAACTGTTGCCCCGCCTTGGTTACGACGTGGTGGGGCATGACAGTAGTGTTGAAGCATTACGGCTTTTCAGAGAGCAGCCGGATCAATTTGACCTCGTTATCACTGACCATTCCATGCCCGATATGACCGGTGATGTGCTGGCAAAAGAGCTAAGGCGCATCCGCCCGACTATTCCCATCGTTATCTGCACCGGTTACAGCGCTGATTTTACACAAGAATCTGCAAAAATTGCTGGAATTGACGGCTACATACTGAAACCATCCATGCCCGCGGAATTAGGGCATGTGGTCTCAGACATTTTGACCGGCAATCGCGCCTGATAACGCTTTAACAAAGTTTTTTAAACAAGCCGTTGCACACAAATCCGTTCCGCACTATGTTCCCGGCTGACTGGATATTGGGGCGTGGCCAAGTGGTTAAGGCGCTGGTTTTTGGTATCGGTATTCGGAGGTTCGAATCCTCCCGCCCCAGCCAGTCTGAAATAGCTCGTAAACCTCGGTTTTCGGGCTTTTTTCTTGCGTAGCTAGGTACGCTGATTGGCTGTTTTCTGCGGTTTTGGCGAAAACAGCTTTTTTTATTTCCTTAAATCAATGGCTTCCAGACCACCCTGAAAGTGCAAAAGTTGCCAGATCTGGCAAGTCGGTGCTCAAAAAAAGTTGCCAGAAATTTCGACTTGCCAGAAAGCAGGGAATGCGTGTTGCAGGTACACCCGAATGGTAATCAAGGCGTTGAAAATAAACACAAATTTTGTCTCATGCGAAGTTGGAGGAATGAACTCGTTTCGCAAAGTTTCTGTCATTTTATAGAAATATGTTGCATCCAAAGCCAAGGGTGGTCGCAGCATTCTGCTGAACAATGAGCAGAAATCCGATTTGACTGAACTGAAAGTCTTTGCGGCTGCAAAGAGAACTGGACAAGGGTTTTCTTTCGATTTTGAATCAAATGCTACATCTCTCACCTTCAGCACTCCCATCTGTTGCTGAGATAATAAGGGCGTAGCCTGCCAAGTTCTGGGAATGGCCGCTAGACACCTCAGTCCAAAATTGCTGTGTAAGGGGAGACACGACCTCAACAGAATAAATACCGCAAAGAGCGAATTAGAGCCAACAAATCCTGTAGACCGTTATAATAGGGTACATGAAAAAATTTCTTTCACTCTTATTGTTGATCCCTACCGTCGCATCGGCAGATGTCACTGGCACTGCTCGTGTTGTTGACGGTGATACAGTCCACATTAATTCAGCCAAGATCAGACTACATGGGATCGATGCGCCAGAACAAAAACAGACTTGTATGCGCGATCAATCTGTTTGGAATTGTGGTCTTGAATCGACAGAAGCACTGAAAGAACTGATTAACCAGTCGGTAGTCACATGCACTGAGCTTGGGAAAGATAGATACAAACGAATCATCGGCGTTTGTTATGTTCAAGGTCGCGATCTGAACGCAGAGATGGTCAAACTTGGAATGGCGGTTGCTTATAGTCGATACAGCAATGATTACTTCAAGTTTCAGGAACAAGCGGAGCTAAACGGAGCAGGGATGTGGTCTGGCCAATTTGTGATGCCATGGGACTACAGACGCGGAAAACGGTTGTCATCCATGGTCACAAAAGCTGGGAATAGATCAGCCTGTAATATTAAGGGAAATATAAATTCCAAGGGGGAGCCTGTCCGATTAACTGTGTAAGTGGCCATGATGTAAACTCCGGAGAAAATGGAGATGCCCATGGCTATCAAGAAAGAGATTATCGACGACCTTTTGTCGAATTATAAGAACCCAGAAGACCTTTTTGGTGAAGGCGGGATATTCAAGGAACTGAAGAAGGCGCTGCTGGAACGCGCTTTGAGCGCTGAGCTGGACGACCATCTGGGCTACGCGAAAAGTGATCCAAAGGGCCGCAAGTCAGGTAATTCCCGCAACGGGCACGGCTCCAAGAAGCTGACCGGCGATGATGGCGAGATGGAAATATCTGTGCCGCGCGACCGCGATGCCAGCTTCGATCCGAAGATTGTCAAAAAGGGCCAGCGGCGCTTTGATGGCTTTGACGACAAGATCATTTCGATGTATGCGCGGGGCATGTCTGTACGTGAAATCCGGGGGCACCTAGAGGAGATGTACGGCGTCGAGCTCTCGCCTGATTTGATCTCCCGCGTCACAGACGAAGTCATGGACGAAGTTCGCCAATGGCAGAGCCGCCCGCTGGACGAGATCTATCCGATCATCATTTTCGATGCCCTGCGGGTTAAGATCCGGGACGAAGGGACTGTCCGCAACAAGGCGGTCTATCTGGCCTTGGGCTTCACAATCGAGGGCCACAAGGAGGTTCTGGGCCTCTGGATCGAGCAGACCGAGGGTGCCAAGTTCTGGTTGCCAAACTGAAACAGTGTCATCTTTTAGTTTGACCACTTTCTTTTTCGGTCTTGATCGTTTGTAACGGTAATCGTACAGCTCATATCGCGCATGACGTTCTAGAGCTTCTCTGGTAGCGCGAGAGGCTGGGATGGCAATTGAGGTCCTGAGGAGACTTTCATTATTTTGCTCATCCTTGAGAGCGGCTTCAATGATCTGGTCAAAAAATATATTTCGACGATATCGGCCAAGATCGACATATAGAAAATCTGCCTTTTCCCGTTTGCAGCGTTTCAAAAGTTGAAGTAGTCCTAGGAGAGTCTTCTTATCTTTCAGACTTATTTCTTGATCTTCAGTTCTGACTCCTAACAATTCATAGTTATATGCCTCAGCATATTCTACAAGCTGTTGTCGCTGAGAAGCCCGATCTATAGCCCATTTGCCGTTGTATTTACGACCACGGATATAGCCAATAGCTTTCTTCATGGGTTTTTCGTGAACATTATAATGAATAATCACAGATATAAGTCATAAAAACAATATGTTAGTTGTTTCTTGCTCAAAATTTTTGTGAATATTTCTATCAAATTCACACATTAACCTGCTGAAAATAAACAACAAATACATTAAATGTTGACTGATCAACAGTAATACACATTTTCTGATATCTTATTAGATGTAAGCAAGCATGACCTGCTGAGCCTAGGTCCCAAACTAAAAAGGCAGACGCTCAGCAATATCTAGCAAACTTTATGCGGTGTGGATGTTCAAAACCCATCGTCAATTAAGACACAAGCTGACCCTACTCCTGAAAAAAACACAGGGTACTCGGCTACGGAAAACTGCAACCAAAATTCCTGAGCAACGATGCGAGGGAACAACTTAGAACTGGAGACGGCCACAATGTTAACTACAACAACC
>JABILA010000044.1 GCA_018654745.1 Alphaproteobacteria bacterium | reverse complement strand
TGGCGGGATATTATCGCGGCGACGCTGTCTCAAGCTTCGCGATTGTCTCCTACACTCTCGCCCCGAAATATCCGGCCAAAGGTGGTGCAGGCCCCAAACATATCAATAATGACTGGGCGATCCTCAATCTTCGTCGCCCAGCTGAAGAATCTCTTGGCATTATTCCTGTTGTCAGCCTGACTTCGGCCCAGATATCAGCAATTCCGGAACATCCCCAAATTGTCCTGCAAGCTGGATACAGTCACGATATGGCCCAACGACTGTCGTTGAACCCGGACTGCCGCATAATTGGTTTGAACAAAACGCGGTACCTTTTGGCCCATAATTGCGACGCTGTTGAAGGTGACTCTGGTTCACCAATTCTTCAGATATCAGACGGTCAAATGTCGATTGTCGGATTACATGTCGGCACAGCCCATCTCAAGGCCATTAAGGGCCAACGTCGTGAAAAATATGGTGTCGCTGTCCCGGCCAGTGAATTTATCGACTTTCTTCAGTGACCAGTCTGACTTTCTTCAGTGACCTGTAACAGCGCAAAGCTCTGATCCATGACAAATATTGAAATTACACCTGAAGACAGGTTCCAGGCTGACTCAACGTCACGCAATGCAGAACCAATTTTTGCTGTTCTGCAAGACTTGTTGCCGACGTCCGGCACTGTGCTGGAAGTTGCCAGTGGGTCTGGTGAGCATGGCGCGATCTATGCGCCGCGCTTGCCACACCTTAAATGGCAACCCAGCGACAAAGACCCAAAAGCCCTCAAGAGTATCGAAGCCTGGCGGCTACATAGCAGCACCGCCAACCTGTTGCCCGCCGTGGAAATTGATCTTTTGCAATTTTCGCAGCAATCGGTGCCAGCGATGGAAGATGTTTCGGCCATGGTCAATGCCAACATGATTCATATTTCACCCTGGCAAGCCGGGAAAAATCTGTTGGCCCTGGCCCAATCTGTTCTGCCTTCCGGTGCACCACTGTTTCTTTATGGTCCCTATCGACGGGGTGGTGAACACACCGCGCAAAGCAATGTGCAATTCGATGACTGGTTAAAATCGCAGGACAATTCATGGGGTGTTAGAAACCTCGAAGATGTTATCGCAGCAGCATTGGAATGCAGTCTCGAATTCGAAGAAATAATCGACATGCCAGCTAACAATTATTCCGTTATTTTCAGACGGATATAATACAGGTCCAGACGCGAAAAGACCTTGTTCTTCTACAGTTCATCTTCCTGAGATAAATTCCATATTATGTTTCCGTTTCGGTTCGAAACGGTCTAATATTTCAGCGCGTTTCCGACGAAGGAGGAAACGCTGCGCTCCCGCAAACTCACTGTGGGCAACGATAACAAGAACAGAAGCTATTGCGTCTAAACCGGAATAGCTCTAGCTCGTTTGACATCCAGGAGCAGAGGTCATATGGAAAGTTTTCTTGTCTGGTTGGGCACATTTGTCGTGGTTTTTGGCGGGCTGGTTCTGGGTCGCGGCTCGCGGCTGCATCGGCGATTCCGGTTAGCCGATCTCGACTGGAAAGCTGTTATTGTCTTTGCTGGTATCGCAGCCCTGATCCCCGCCTTTTTTTATGAACCTCTGACCAGAGACGAGATCGCCGTCCCCCAAGGCGTCGCAGAAAACCCTATTGTTGTCACCGACAGAAAATCTGACGCTGAATAAACTTGAACTGACGGCCTTGCAGTCACACTTGAATGTGCACGATAATACGCATAGGCAGAGTTGTATTTCCTTTCACAGCTGACATTTAATCTCTTTTCTTCGAAATATCGTGCGCGATATTGATTTTCACCTTTGTTGCCCAATTGCGGCGCATGGACTTTGATAGCAGTTTATTTTTATGACTGACGCTGAAGAATTCGACTGGCATGCCCTGCGGATCATGTGCATCAACAATGATCAGGAATTCCGACATTTGATAACCGGACTGCTTCGCGATCTTGGCGTTGGCAGTACACCCATGGCTAAAAACGGCGACGATGGTTATTACGAAATTGAAAACTCATCTGTCGATATGGTTATTCTGGACAGCAAACTGGATGGCGGCGACGGTCTGGATTTTGTTCGCAAGTTAAGAAATCCAGCCTCGACCCCGTCGGCTCATATTCCCATCATTATGATGAGTACGGAACGATCACTTGAGGTCGTGACCTATGCCATCAAACAGGGTGTTGACCACTATATGGTCAAGCCGGTGACACAAAAAGATCTGGGAGTCAGCATCAAGAACATGTTGTTAAAGCCACCACAAAAAATCAAAACCGAGACCTATATCGGTCCCTGTCGGAGGCGACTGCCACAGCGTGTTTACGGTCATTATGAAGGGCCAGACAGACGTGGCGATGAAAGCACCTGATCAAAGCGTCATTATAGTGCATGAGCATCTCCGACATTGACGGTGATGCAGCCGCAAATTCATTTAGACCGGAATCGCGCGATCAAAAACTGTCCCTTTCACGAACATGTTTTGCCAGCAACCTTTTCCAGGTAATAGCCGGGGAAATGCTTTCTATGGCAAACTCGTCTTTGCCCCCCCGGACGACGACCCCGTTCATGACGATATTGGCTGGCCGCACACTGGTCGGAAATTTGATCGTAAACTGCAAGTCATCGCCATCTTCAAACTGCAAATACTCGGAAAAAAGCAATAACCCACTGGCCGACACGTTAACAACATCGCACTCCCAGTCATCAATCAGAACTTTGATTTCGGGAACAATATAACGCCCGGCCCTGCTTCTATTTTTCGGCATATTGTCCACTACGCTCCCTGGATATTAGAGCGTTTCCGGGGTTCACGGAAACGCAGAATTGTCGGCAAACGATGCCGCTGCATATTGCGGTGGCTTTGACCGGTTTGCAAACTACCTGCGTGGAAAGAATGTGACTGACCTGGTTAGCGGCTCTGGCGCACAGCTAACGCAACACCAAACCAAACGAGGCTCCTGAAGATCATTGCGCCAACAGTGCGGACTTCATACGCCCCTCCTGCCACGATATGGACACCGAAGGCTATCGAAACCACAACTGTCAAGGCGACAACACAGACAGACCAAGGAAAGAGCCAGGGCCGCCAGAGAACCAGACCAATAGCGACAAGGATATAAACAAACCCGGCAAGAAAATTGAACCAAACAACAAATGGTACGAAATCTCCTGCAGCTTCTCGCGCGGCTCCATCAAGGAACAAAACCTCCCCTCCTGACTTGAGCGTCAAGAGGCCAAATATCCCAACGAATATTCCAAGGAAAATAGCCCATCGTGGCCGCGTTTGTCGGTCAATCATTTATCGTACCGGGGTTTCAATACCTGGAAAATGGAAGGCATCATGCATTTTCCTGTCAAAGCGAGAGTAAAGACATTGATCCTGATCAAATCAAAGTCCAATGCCGAGAACCGCGCAGTCCGTGGACAACAGCACCTACTTCGTGGAGAGATGACAGGTCTGATACTGCCGTTTTGGAAATGCTATTCGTTTAGTTCCTTCCAGGCAGCAAAACCACCTGCCATGCTGGAGACGTTTCTTATTCCCATGTCGAGAAGAGTTTTTGCAGACAACGCCGAACGCCCACCGGTTCCACAGTAAAGGATAAGATGGTTTCCGCTGGCAAATACTTCTTGATGCATAGGCCCATCCTTGGCGGCAATCAGTTCAAGGAAACCACGAGCTGCGTGATACGAACCCGGGATGTGTGCTGCTTCTCTTTCATGCTTCTCTCGAACATCGATGAAACTAACGGTCTTGTCATCAATCAGTTTCATTGCATCAACTACAGAGATAGTATCTATGACGGCGTTGGCCTCTGCCATCATTTGTTTGAATCCGCGTTCAGTCATATTGCTGCATGGCTCCTGTGAATTAATCGGACCAGACGATAGTGCTGAAGACGCATCCCGTCTATAGCCTTCAGGTCGATCGATAGAACAAACTACAAAGGTTAGAATATGCCAGGATTTTTTGAACCGGACCTTGGGCGTAATCCCGATAATCCATTTGCCAGGGACGAAAACGGCAAACTGGTCCGTCGCAGCTACTGGATGGATCTACCCGATAAATCCGTTGTGCTGACCATGACACAGGGTATTGGCGCAAATCTCACCAACGATGAAAAGCGAGCCCACTTGAGAGACATTCGTCGTGAGCAATTGATCGATGATATTTGCGTTGTTGAAATACTCCCACCGGAAGGCCAATAAGTTCCATTGTGATTACAGGTACCCCGGCACGTGCCGGTTTGGTTTTCTTTGCCCGGTTGGGAAAAACGACCATGGTCGCGGATCAATTTTGGACGTTCGATCCGTCCGCAAACTGGTCATATGCATCCAGGGCTTGCGCGGCATAGACCATTGAAGGGCCACCGCCCATATAGACAGCCATGCCAAGGGTTTCCAATACTTCTTCACGACTTGCACCATTCTTCTCCGCTGCCTTTGCGTGGAATGCGACACACCCGTCGCAGCGAACGGCAACACCTATCGCTGTGGCAATCAACTCCTTCATTTTAGGGTCTAATGTGCCATCGGCAGTTGCCGCGGCAGCCATCATCGAGAACCCCTTCATTGTGTCGGGGATGCCTTTTCTAAGACGAGCAATTGAGGCGCTGAGGTCGTTCGCCAACTCAGGATAATTCGTGGTCATTTTTACTTCCTTCATTGTGGTGCCTGGCAAAAAAAGGCGAGGTGCTATAATTCGGCACCTCGCCGGATGTACAGGGTTTGGCGTGCGATCCCAGGGAGAAGATGCGCATGATCCCTACAGTGGAAAGTTAATTATCTCATGAGTGCTTTGGAATGCGCCCAGATGTCGCAGAGGATAAGGGCTTTTCTTCGTGAATTCAGCTGTGGCGAACTGTCACATTTCGTCTTGCAGTTTCGATCCCCATATCCAAACCTCAAGAAAGTGTCTTTGGTTTGAGGAGGGTATGATGAAAACCGAACTTGCGAAAAGACTGGTGCAGGTTATCGAAAAAACTTTGGCCGAAGGGCAAAATGCCCTGCGTGAAAGAGCCGCCCTGGTTGCGCAGGCAATGTGCTGTGCTGAAGTTGAGCATGATGACCATGACGAGGAAGTAGATCCGACTTTCCACTGACGAGGCTAATGAATCCATTACTCGCCAGCCTTACAGCACCCTAGGCATCGTAAATAGTGACTGGAAAACAGGATTCAGGCCTTGCGGCTCGTTCATCTGATGTTGGTGCGGAACAGCACTACTAAAAGTGCGGCAAAGAAATTTTGTCAACCTGGATCAATCTCAAATTCCAGGAAATAAATCGATACAATTGATCCGTTCAGGCGTCGACGTCGACGCCGCCGCGGCGTTCAGCAGCGACTTGCTCCCGTTGACGGCGGTCGGCTCTCTCGCCATTGCTTACATCTTCACGTGCAGCAATATCAGAATTCTTTGCAGATTGGCGTCTCTGGTCGGAAGTATCCACTTTTTTAATATAACTGTCCTTTGCTGACGCAGCAGCTGATTCAACAGGCATGTGAAACTCCTTTCATGAAAAATAAAGCACACAGAAATGCTGTATTTCATCTCATGATAGCAAATTTTCACCTAAAAACCAATCGATTTATATGTGCTACAAAACTGACTATTGGCCGTTTGAGTAAGTTCTTGAGTTCATTCCGCTGGAGCGTGACGTAGCAGGATTGGAGGTGTAGAACCTGGTGGTTCCGCCCCACCGACCATCGGCCAATAAAATCAGGAAGAAGATGAGAAACGATGGGAGATTGGTGACCCCGGCAGGACTTGAACCTGCGACAACCGGATTAGAAATCCTGCGCAAATCCGCCTGTAAACCGCAGAAAACCGCCATTCTTGATAGAATACTCCAAGAACAAACCGGCCATAGCGGCCATAGCGGCCATATTTTGCGGAAGGTTTAACGGAGGGTGGCCGCCATGGCCGATTTGGCCGATTTGCCGAAAAATTCCTTTACGATCATATTTTGAAAATCTGATTTCTGAATGGAGATAAGCAGAGCAGCGGATGCAGTATCCGTAGCTCTATTTCCTTAGTTCCGAACAGCGGATATGGAATCCGCTGTTCGACAGCGTTGAACGGTATTCACTCCTCGGATTGGAAATGAGGTATTGGCTAAATCCTAATTGAAGGGCCCGATACCGGGCCTATCAACATGTTCGATCTCTATTCCAAAGCCATGCCAAATACTAATCTTTGGAATGGGAACTGAGTAAGAAGGATCTATGACGTATATTTACGCTGTCCAAAAACGGCCACGATTTCACCAGGCGCTACATGCATGAAGGCGAAGTCAAGGCGAACACCATGAGCGCGCTGAAGCCAGACGAAAGGATGATCTGCCGAGAGGTGGCCGAGAAATTATCTGTGACAGATTCAATTACAGAGAGTACACTACAAAACTTGAACGAGCGTACAATTTGGGTAGATACACTCAATACGGACGGTGGCGTAGAACAATACAGACTAAACGATACAGGCGCAGCCATTAAGCAAACACACTTTGGATTAGCCAAGGAGGCATTCTGATATGGACGCAGAAGCGATTGTCGAAGGAGCAAATCTGGCTGTGGGAGTGTTGAGCGCAGCGATGGTTCTAGTTATCGGGCTGGTCACAGTGCCTGCGGAGATAGAAAGAATCACCAAACCCACTGACAAACCGGATGCCGCAATTGTGGAACAGCAGAACCAAACCCGGCGCAAACAAGAAGAATACGTTGAACAGCACCGGTAGCAGAAGGCCTGTCGGGTTAACGCGTGCGGGACGGGGGGG
>JABILA010000045.1 GCA_018654745.1 Alphaproteobacteria bacterium | reverse complement strand
TCTGCGAGGGCCGCACGCCCATGCAAACCCTGGAGGATGGTAAACGTATCTGGAAGGAAAAGTTTATAGACCAAACTTGACCTGACAGACGCCGCGTCAAAATCGGTAACTGTCAGATCAGGTCTGAATTACTACAAATTACACGCCACCATGGAAGTTGAACCGCTGGCCGGTGGGCGGTCGCGGACAAAACAAACCATGGATTTCCGGATGAAATACGGCCCCTTCGGCTGGCTGCTGGGTCAGACCATGATGAAAATGGTGATGGGCAAGACCATGCTGAGTAACCTGCAGGGCCTCGCCGATAATCTGTCGTCAGGAAGATAGGGACACGATATTCGCAACAGCTTGTTTCCAAACCTCCCTTCCTAAATGTTTCAAATCTATTTTGAAACACTTGATGGTCGTTGGCCCTTGAAAAGCAATGCAGATTTGAAAAGAGGCGGTTCGGATAAATCCAAACTCGCTTAGGGAGATTTGATATTACGCTCAGGCGCCGCTTGCGGCTTTGCGCCTCAATGGCGCTGGCTACCTGTTCGGTATGAGAGCGTTGGAGCGTGACAAGGTATTTGCGTTATTTCTTGCCTTTCACGCTTTTCGCCGCACCACCAATAACTTGATGATATCGCGGTGGATGAAGCGTTGTTCGACCAGTTCGAGGCCGGCGGCGTCGAGATATTGTTCGGTGTTACGGTCGAAAGCAGCGCCATAAGCCCAGCGGACCCAGGGGGCCCAGAGGCGCATGATGGCGCGGCGTACCGGGTGTTCCGAGATGGCATATTCGATGATGCGGATTTCGCCGCCGGGGCGACAGATGCGGTTGAGTTCGACCAGCGCCGGGGTCTGGTGTTCGGCATCCAGCACACAAAACAGGAAGGTCGCCACGACACAATCGAAGCTGTGATCGTCGAAGTCTGTGGCCATGATATCGGCCTGGTGCAGGGTGACGGGCACCTGCAAGCGGCGCTGGCGCTGGTCTGCCCGTGCCAGCATGCCCGGACTGAGATCAACGCCGGTCATGGTTGCTTCGGGCGGATAATGCGGCATGTTGCGCCCCGTCCCCACCCCGGCATCCAGCACCTGCCCCGACAGCCCGGAGAATATGATCTTGCGCACAGGCTTGTAACGCAGATGTTCAAACGGCAGATCGAGAAGATCGTACAGCCTGGCAATCCTGTTATAGGTGCGTTGCTTGCTCATGGTTCGATGGCGGCAATGTACGCCTGATACGTCTACTGCGCCTTGATGTCTGTCAAAGATTGCGAGCCTGGGTTTTTCCGGGCCGCTTGGCATGACACGCGTCATACCGCACTTGATGCGGTATCCATCACGATATTCGGTCTCCGGAAGAAGCGGACCCTATTCGTCGTCGGAGCGACCAGCCAGTTTGCCGATTTCGCGTTCAACGGTACGAACCACGATGGCTTCCAGATTTTCATCAAGCCAGTGTTTCAACATGGGCCGCAGGAGTTCCTTCACCAGTTCTTCCAGCGTACGACCAGCACCACCAAGGGGCACACCCTTGGCCTGGTTCATGACCCCGGCAAACTGATCAAAGGCAACCGTCGTCGCTGTTGCAGTAACGTTCGACACCAGTCCCTCCATTACATCTTGGCGTTCTACTTCTAGTACCGGAGCAGGCGTTGGCGCTGGCGTTGGCTCGGGTTCTGGTTCTGGCTCAGGTTCGGGCTCTGGAACTATTTCCATGGCCGCGTCCAGTTCCAGAACTTCCTCTTCCATCACTTCCGTCAGTTCCAGAATATCTTCTACCGGCTCTGGTTCGGGCTCTGGTATTGGTTCTGGCTCTGGTATTGGTTCTGGCTCAGGTATCGGTTCTGGCTCAGGTATCGGTTCTGGCTCAGGTATCGGTTCTGGCTCAGGCTCAGGCTCAGGTTCCGGCTCGGGTTCTGGCTCGGGCTCAGGTTCTGGCTCGGGCTCAGGTTCTGGCTCAGGTACCGGCTCGGGTTCTGGAACAACTTCTTCAGCAGCCTCAACAGCACCATCTTCCGGCTCGTCGTCCTCGGAAATAATCCGACGGATCGACGCCAGGATTTCCTCCATGGTCGGTTCGGCTTGGGCTTCGGCGTCTGTCAAGTCTTCAACCCTTGTTGTCCATACAGCCCGACTGCAATCGCACAGCAGGCATCCTCAAAAAACCACATAATCTGACAGGGTAATCGTTAAATGTTTGTAACGAAACGCTATTCAACGTCCGCTCCGAACCATTTATCGCGTACCTTGCTGTAATCTACCGCCGGATCATAAAGCGCGACATTGAGGCCAAGTGCCTCGGCGGTCAACCCACCCATCGCTGCTACCAGATCAAAAGAGGCAATTGCTTCATCTGTCTCCGCCGATGCCAGGGCAACCCGGGCATCCAGCGATTCCTGCTCACTGTCAAGAACGTCCAATGTTGTGCGTGAACCCACGGCAAGTTCCTGGCGCACACCTTCAAGTGCAATGGACGAGGCGCGAACCTGATCCTTGCGCGCTTCCTTTGCCGCACTCGCTGTTGTCCAGCGCTCCCAGGCTTGTGTGACCTGCTGTTGCACAGACCTGCGGGTTTCCTCAACTTCGATCCGGGCCTGACTGTTCAGAAGCCGGCTTTGGCGTAACTGCGAATAAACGCCACCTGCCTGGTACAACGGAACTGAAACCGTGACACCAAGAAATGCTGATGTCGTACGTCCACCGCGCGCTGACGCGTCAGACGCATGGGACACGTCACTGCTCAAGGCAACAGTCGGCAACATCTGGCCGCGGGTCGCGTCAATATCGTGCATGGACGCTTCTTCAGAAAACTGTGATACCTGCAATGATGGATTGTTTTCCAGCGACAATTCCTGCGCCATGGGCTCGCCTCCCGGCATGCCGGTCAAGGCTGCCGGTTTCACCAGTTTACCCGGCATTTTACCCACAACGGATGCATAAGCGGCCTGGGTGACCTTCAAATTACCCAAGGCCTGAACGCGTTGCGAAATCGCGCCCGAAAGACGGGCTTCGGCCTGGGCAACGTCGGTACGGGTAATTTCACCCACCTCAAAACGATCCCGGGTGGCTTCCAGCTGCTTGCGCAGGACCTCGACATTGTGCTGGTTCAGATCCAGCACCGCCTGATCCCGCAGCACAGTCATATAGCGGGTGGCCACGGACAGCAGCACGTTTTGCTCGACAACTGCGAGCTGGGCCCGCCCTGCCTGCACAAAGCTTTCAGTTTGTGCCGTTGAAGCGACCGTACGGCCACCACGATACAAAGGCTGTGACAGAGACAATGAATAGGACCGTTGACCAAGTGAGATATCACTGACGGTGCCGGTGTGCACCCGCTTGTGACCAACAGTCAACGAAGAACTCACGGTTGGGCGCCAACCTGCCAATGCCTGGGAAACATTTTCGTTTGTTGCCCGCAAGGAAGCCCGTTGCGCCAGCAAGGTCGGGTTTGTGCCATAGGCAGCGGCGAGCGCTTCTTCAAGCGTCTCAGCCTGGCTGGCCGATGTGCAGACCAGCGGCACAAGTATCGCTGCGATCAGTGATGACAGGGTTGTCAGAAACAACGGACGCCGACGGATCGGCTTTGCGAGCGTACTTTTCGAATTCGTGCCGGGGGATTTTTGCAAGGGGAATAACATCAAGATTTCCTGTGGTTGACCGTTTGGCAGCATGTTGGCATGCCGAAGTCTAATAGATATGGTTGGCAAACACACATGCCAACCCTTTGACGGTCAATAATAGTGTCGTAAACGTAACTCATTTCCAAAACCGGAATATGGCGAGGTATTTCCCCGGATCGATTGTTTTCAAGCCGACCATGCACATCAAACCTGTTTCCCCCGGGAAATCCCTCATCTGGTCATTAATTGACACCGGATTTCCGCTTGTCGCCCTCGTTTATCGTTGTTTCCAGCCGTTTTGCGTGATCTGCTCAGAAAAAGGGCCGATTACCGACCAGAACACGTTCACACGCTACGCCTGAAAATACTGTCTTATACAAGATATAGTACTTAAGGCAAACACAATTCGCAACATATCCTGTTGATGCAAACATACTGTTTTTCCGAAAAGTGCTATTTAAAGGCCAAATCATGGTTAATTTTCAGTATTCTGGTCAAAACCGGCCCCAAAGGCCTGCAAATCGATCAGAATCAGGTTTATGGCATTGTTTGGACGGAATACCTAAAACACAAATCCGGCTGGCTGATCAAATCCGGTGAGCGGCGGCAGCATCGCATCAAACAGCTCTTCCTGTAGCAGGTTATCGCCACTGCGCGTAACGCGGACAAGACGACCGACATTCCCCGTTCCAATCACAGCAATCAGGCGTCCACCTTCCGCCAGTTGATCACTCAGCGCAGACGGCACTTGTGGTACCTGTCCCTCGATCATGATGATGTCGTAGGGTCCCTGCTCGGCATAACCGGCAGTATGTTCACCAACCATGACAACAGCGTTGTCAGCTTCCAGCGCGGTCAGGTTTTCTGTCGCCTTCGCCGCCAGTTCCTCATCTGCCTCAACGGCAACAACAGTACCGACAAGACTGGCCAGAACAGCGGCCGAATAGCCGGTGACACAGCCGACATCCAGGGCGATCTCGCCGCCATCGCAACTGGCAGACTGAAGCATGCGTGCAAAGACCATCGGCTCCATCAAATAGCGCCCTGGTGCGATCTCAATATCTTCGTCCAGATAGGCAACGCCAGCCATGGCTTCAGGCACAAAGCGCTCACGTGGGACAGCTTCCATGGCGCCGGTGACACGCATATCACTTACGCGGTTAGGTTCCAGTTGATTTTGCACCATCTGGTGCCGGGCGGCGGCAAAATCGGGCATCTTTGTTGTCCTGATTACAATAGGTTAACTGTGGTTTGATCAAAATGACCGCCATCATAATGGCGCGATGAACAGTGACTGGCAACGTCAATTAACTATTCAGCCGTCGATCTCTTGACCCTTTAGACATCACAGCCTATACACCCTGTCTCTGCTGACCGCAATTGAGTTTGGACAAGTCATTTTTCGATGTTGTCCCGGATCAGTTTCAGCGGTCCCGGAGGCCAGGTGGCGGAGTGGCTACGCAGCGGCCTGCAAAGCCGTGGACACCGGTTCGAATCCGGTCCTGGCCTCCAGTTTTTCAATGCTTTTGATATCGGGGCGAATTCCATATGGACCCGTTTGTCGTCACCATTGTCCTGACCGCTGCCATTTTTCACGCTGGCTGGAACGCGGTTGTCAAAAGCTCGGGCGATCGCCTGATTTCCATGACCATCATTCTTGGCATGGGCGGCGTGATGTCCCTGCCGCTGGTTTTTGTCCTGCCCCTGCCCGACGCTGAATCCTGGCCATATCTGATCGCATCCGTAATCCTGCATGTGCCCTACAATGCCATGCTGGCGCGCGCCTATTCGCACGGTGATCTGTCGCATATCTATCCCATTGCACGGGGGTCTGCCCCCTTGTACGTGGCACTGCTGGCCGCATTGTTCTTTGGCGAAGTCCTCAACACCGGAGAGACCATCGCCATTCTGACCATATGTGGCGGCATTCTCAGTCTCGCGGTTATCGGCCAACGACACGCGGTTGGATTCAAACCGCTACTATATGCATTGTTTATTGGTCTTCTGATCGGTTTATACACGGTCGCGGACGGGGCCGGGGTACGTCGCACTGAAAATCCCTTTTCCTACATTGCCTGGTTGTTCCTGATCCAGGGCGCGATTGTTACGGCGCTGACAATCTGGCGACGCTGGGGTGTTGTCCGGGTAAACACCCGCAAGGTCTGGAAAACCAGTGCACTCGGCGGGATGGTCGCCAGTTTGGCCTATGGCATGGTCATCTGGGCCATGAGCCTGACACCCATGGCACATGTCTCGACATTACGTGAAACCAGCGTCATCGCCGCCGCTCTGATCGGTACGCGTCTGCTGGGCGAAGCCGGTGGCCTGTGGCGGGTTGCCGCC
>JABILA010000069.1 GCA_018654745.1 Alphaproteobacteria bacterium | reverse complement strand
TGCGAGGGCCGCACGCCCATGCAAACCCTGGAGGATGGTAAACGTATCTGGAAGGAAAAGTTTATAGACCAAACTTGACCTGACAGACGCCGCGTCAAAATCGGTAACTGTCAGATCAGGTCTGAATTACTACATATAAATAGTTTGCGCCCAGGGGTCAAATACGGGCTCTGGTTCTATATGAATGTGGAATTATCATGACCAAAGGCAAGGAAATCCAACTCATTTGAACAACATGTTAGGATCAAACATTAGATTGGAATAATGGCAAAACAATGACGATTGAAGCGCAATTCGGGACAGACGCAAAAGGGCGTCCACGCATTAATACAACCGGCATGGAACCACCGGGACCTTTTGTGGCGATCATGGGTTGGATAGAAACTCACCCTGATGCGCCTGAGGTTGTGGTCTGTCTGGAACGTGACCCGGTATATCTGTTTCCAGAGCTGACGGATATCAATTGGGCCTGGGATTACCTGTCTGAAAAACCGGGGGCGTTTGAATTGCTCCTGAAAAGACTGCCTGAATGAAAAAGCCCCCCAAGCTACCCGGCATGATCCTGATGGACGCGCAACGAAGATTGTTGCCGCCCCTGCTGCCATTTCTGTTTTTCATTGTTGCCGCGACTTGCCATGCAGGTGTCTGGTTGGGCGTAATTTTTGTTGCCGAGGATATCCCTTCTTATACCGGCGGACCGGGTCCAGTATTGGCCGTACTCCATTTGTTGACACTGGGCGTAATGATGGCAACAGCCATAGGTGCTGCGATACAGTTGCTTCCCGTTGCGACGGGCCTTGCGCACAAGAGTTTACTGCCTGCCAGACTTTTGATGTGGCTGTTTTTACCAGGTGTTCTGTGTCTGACGTCCGGTTTCATGCTCACTGATCAGTTCCTGATGTCAGCTGGTGCCTTGCTCGTGACCCTCGCATTAATGGTTTTTCTGCATATCGTCACCAGTATGTTGTGGCGTGCCACGACTCTGAAACTGGCGGTCGCGCATGCCTGGATATCCATGGCCTCGTTGTTCGGATTACTGGGTCTTGGCGTGGCCCTGGTTCTGGATTTTGATTTTGCCTGGCTGCTGGACCATCAAAACACGGCTGCCCAGCATATGGTTCTGGCGGCTTGTGGATTCATGGGGTTCCTTGCCATTGGATTTGGCAACATCCTGGTTCCCATGTTCGCCCTGTCCCAAAGTCCGTCCGGCAAGGTAGGCTGGGTGTCCTGGACTTTCCTGGTTGCCGGGCTGGTGGGCGTCCTCGCCGGGTTGAATTTTCAGTTGAACGCGCTGATTTTGATTGCGGCTGTGGTTGGGTTGATCGGTGCCGCCCTTCATATCAAAACCATGGTTTGGTGCCTGCAAAACGGCATGCGCAAAAAACTTGGATTGTCCTTTGTTTTGATCAAGGGGGCGTGGGGCATGATGTTGCTCAGCATCGCGTTGGGTGCGGCGCTGATACTTGATCTGTTGGGAGATCAGGGGCCGGCCCTGTTCGGATTTGTGCTGCTGTTTGGCTGGCTCTTGACCTACATCAAGGGCATGTTGCAGCGAATTGTGCCATTTCTGGCGGCAATGAATATGTCGAAACGAAACCACAAACCACCAAGGTTGTCAGAGCTGGCAGCAGGTCTTCCTTTGAAGCTTCATGCAGTGTGCCACGTACTTGCAATCGTTCTCGGGGCTGCCAGCATTGCCGTCGACCAGTCAGTTGGACTGCAGGCGGCCGGGGTGATCGGGTTTATCGGTGCGGCAAGCTTTGTCTGGTTCTGTTTTTCGGTTCTGCAAAGCTATTTCTCTTACCACCGGACGGCAGCACAAGACTGATGTCCCCTACATCTGGAACAAAGCATGTTTGAATTTGAGTTGAGTATCACCAAGGCGCTGCACCGCGACCACGTCGCAACACTTGCCATGTTGGAGAAGCTGGAAACAGCTTTGAACAAACAGGGCGGCAGCACAGCACCTTCACCGGATAACTCTGAATGGCGCAGTTTATTATCTGAGCTTGTTGCGATCCTTGAGGCTGATGTCAAAGGTCACTTCGCCTTTGAAGAGAGCAGACTTTTCCCGATCTTTATTGAATATGTTGATCCGGGCATTCCAACAATGCTGCTCGAAGAACACGAAATAATCCGCCCACTGGCTGAGGCTCTGCTGGTCAGCGCCCGTACAGCCCTGGAATCCGGTTTCGATTCCGCTGGCTGGTCAGGCTTTCACGCCCAGGGCATCGAATTGGTCGAACGCGAAGTCTTTCACATTCAAAAGGAAGAAATGGGATTTTTGCCTGCACTGGAACAAATTCTTGAGGCTGATGATGATGCAGAACTATCCATGGCCTACAGTGAAGCCGGCGGCGCCGTATAGGGTCCTGGCTTTCGTCTAATAGGTTGGCATGGAAGGATCGATTTGCCGTGCCCAGGCGTCAATTCCACCCTGCAGGTTGATCGCATTTTCATAACCTTGCTGGCGCAAAAAGCCGACGGCCTGGGCGCTGCGCATGCCGTGGTGACACACAACAACTAGGGCGTGGTCCTGCGGCAGCGATGCAAAATCACGCGGCACATCCATCAAGGGGATGTGGACAAAGTCAGGCATGGCACAGGTCTGCACTTCAGCGGGTTCACGAACATCCAGAACTGTGATTTTGGTTTCCGCTGATCCGTCACTTGTTTCCAAAGCAGACGCCAGGGCCGCTACCGTGATTTCATGCGGATACCCGCCGACATCGTCTTTCATACTCTGCATCCCGATCTTGATATTTATCAATGAGATGGAGATGTAAGGCCTTTCTGCGGCACGACAAGGGCTCAGATTGTTCTTTGATATATCCGGCTGGAAAAAATGCTGATGATAGCCCCAAAAACGCAATAGCCAGCACACGCCAGAGCAATGCTGTTCATGGAGATGTCGATATCAAGCAACAGGCCCATGATGACCGGTGACAAAGCACTGGAGAGAACCATCAAGGCCGTTGCCAGAGCTCTGATCCCACCGAGATGTCGGGTGCCATAGGCTTCTGCCCAGAAAGCACCAAAAAATGTCTGAAGTGACCCTGTTGTGATCCCGATCAATGCCATGAAAACCCACCCGATCCAGATAGCATCAGACTGGGCAAGCACGAAACAAGCGAGACCCAAAGGGATTAATACGAAAGGCAGGATTTTGACGGCTCCGATACGGTCGGTGACGATACCGGAAACAATGGCGGCAATAACCGAAGCCCCGGCAAGTGCTGAAAATGTCAGCGCCCACTGTTCAACCGGCCAACCTTTGTCAAAGGCCAGCTTGACCTGATGAAAAAACAATCCTGTAGAAATAAACGAAGGTGCCAGTATGACCGGCAACAAAATATAGAACCGATAATCTCTAAGAACCTCACGCCGTTGCCAGTGTTTTCTGCTATGCGAAAAGACCTTGTGCAGATAGCTCGAGCCAGACTGCGGAGTTGTATCGTTCTGCTCAAGGCCAGATGCTGCAGACTGGGAGTCCCGATGTAAATATTGGGCGTGACGCTGGTCATGGTCTTTCAATAGCCAAAGAACAAATGGCAGCAAGCCGACAACCATAAAGGCCGCATAGAGAAACCAGGTTTCGCGCCAGCCAATTGCCACAGCCAACATCACCCCGACAACAGGTACAAAAGATTCAGCAGCTGGAAATCCAAGACCTGCGGTGGCAACGGCGCGTCCGCGTGCTTTATCATGATATCTGGCCTGGCTTGTCATTGCCGTATGTGTCATCAGGCCTTGTCCTGCCTGTCGCAACAGAAATATGGCAATGACCAAAGTGAGAAAATTCTGCGCCAAAGCCATAGTCAGGCAAGCCAGGGAGAACAAGCCAATAACAATTTTTGTCCACAGCCGAAGGTCCAGTCGATCTATCCAGTGTCCGGACCAGGTCAGAACGGCGGCGCTGGCGATTGTGCCCATGGAATATGCAGCACCGAATTCACCATTACTGAGGGAAAAGTCTGCCTTGATGTAGTCGGCATAGAGCGACACAAAAAAGGTTTGCCCAAATGTCGAACACATGGTCATCAAGAACCCGTAGGCCAGCAGGCGCGGATCGATGCGCACAAATGACAATTCTGTTCGTATGTGGGAAAGGTTCAATATGGAATTCCGGGACAGGCGACATTCGCCTGCCGATCATTCAGCGGGCATCACAGGCGCTTCTATCTGTACATCGTCGAGCCACCAACTGTCGACCCGGTCCCAATAGAATGCCTTTAGATCTGCAAGCGCCGGAACTTCCGGCAGTGGATCCGGATAACCCCAAACTGCATTTTCCGAAATCTGATCACCAACCTTCAGCGACCAATAACGGGCATCACCCTTGAAAGGACAATGCGATGTGTGATCCGTCGGGGACAGAGCCGAAGCCCCCACATCCGACGTCGCAAAATAATAGACCGGCGCATGACGTGTCTCCAACAGCACAAACGCCTGCCGGGTATCGACGATAGCTTCACCGCCAAACATCACACGCAATTGACCAACTACAGGTTCAAGCCTGACCCGATATGCAAACGGTTTCACGCTGTGGCATTACCGATCCAGAGATACTGTTAACGAAGTTATGTCCTGTGGACATTTTGACAGAGCGGCAGATATGCTGCGGGTCGGCGATCTGGTTTTTGCCAATCTTGATATCGAGGGCTCACCCCAGAACGGCATGTTGACGATCAGCAAAAACAAGGATGGTCAGGTGACGGTTTCGCAACCAGGTTTTTCACTCTGATCTTACTAACCGGTGTGCCTGCCAGGGCACCTGCAAGAATATTTGACTGAGGGAAATGAATGCGTCTTGTTGCCATTCTACTGTTTTCGATGGCGTTGATATCCTGTTCGCCTCAGTTTCGTCCTGGCGGAGACCGAACAGCCATTCCAACTTTGAAGGCAGACAATCTGGTTACCGCTGATCAGGTGAGCTTGCCTGTTCGACAATGGCCGGCGAAGGATGGACAGGCAAACGCCATTTTGATTGCCCTTCACGGATTCAACGACTATTCGCTTGCATTTGACCACCCGGCTTCCTGGTGGGCGGAGGCTGGTTTGACTGTATATGCCTATGACCAGCGCGGATTTGGACAGGCGCCACATATTGGCCTTTGGTCAAGCACCAGGACAATGACGGAAGACCTCGACGATGCCTTGTCGGTAATAAGTCGTCGTCATCCGGATTTACCAATATATTTGTTGGGCAGCAGTATGGGAGCAGCTGTTATCCTGTCCGCGCTCGGAGACCAACAATCAAAGGCGTCCAGATCCCGGGTTGCCGGGGTGGTCCTGGTCGGCCCTGCCGTTTGGGGCCCCACAACAATGAATCCATTTTACAGATATGTGCTCTGGATGGGAGCACACACCGTACCTGCCAATCACCTCACGGGTGAAGGCCTCAGGATAAAACCATCCGACAACATCCCTATGCTGAGAGCGCTTGGACGCGATCCTTTAGTGATCAAATCCACACGTGTTGATACTCTTTACGGGTTAGTTCAATTGATGGGAAACGCACTGGAAAATGCGCCTCATGTCGCTCGCCCCGTTCTGGTGCTTGGCGCGGCAGATGATCAACTTATCCCCGGGCACGCTCACCAGGAACTGCTGAAAGTGTTAAAATCGGACAGGACTGAAGCCATCTATCCGAAAGGTTTTCATATGCTTTTGCGGGATTTACAGGCAAAAACTGTCTGGAAAGACATTTTGTCGTGGGTAAACGACAAAAAAGCCCCGTTACCATCCGGTCTCGGGCACAAAATAAAATTGCAACAAGCAACTGTCCGTTAACTCTCTTCGGGCATACTCCTGGATCATCAACCCAGAAGGGTTGTACAGGAACCCAAGAATATGCGTGATCAGATCATTTTTCATAAGCCAGCTGTTGCCGAAAGACGGCAAGGCGTAAGTCGCCAATCACTGGCGACAGGGCTGCACACTGTTTTGCAAAACGGTCTGCGCCGCAACGAACTTTCCGTGCATTATCAACCCCGTATTGCCACGAAGACCGCTCAAATCAGTGGCTGTGAAGCGCTGGTTCGCTGGCACCACCCCCATCTTGGCCTCATTGAACCTGAACGATTTATTCCGGTTGCGGAAGAAACCGGCATGATTACGGAACTTGGTGAATGGGTGCTGTTTACAGCTCTGGCAACCCAGCGCCAGTGGAAAGAGGCAGATCTGGAGCCAGGGATAATGGCCGTGAATGTCTCTCCGCGCCAACTGGTCGACCCCGCCTTTGGCGATATGGTGGAACGATTGCTGGATACCACCGGTGTCTCACCCGCTGAAATTGAGCTGGAAATTACTGAATCAACACGACTCGACAATCTGGACCAGGTTATTCGAACAATGGCCCGTCTGGACAAGCTCGGCATCAAGTTTGCGATGGATGATTTTGGCGCTGGATATGCCTCTCTGGATTACATCCGTAAACTGCCTGTCAGTTCGATCAAGATTGATCAATCCTTCATTCGCAATATCGCTACCAACAACCGCGATGCCTTGCTGGTCAA
This sequence comes from Alphaproteobacteria bacterium, assembly GCA_018654745.1. GTDB lineage: Bacteria > Pseudomonadota > Alphaproteobacteria > UBA2966 > UBA2966 > JABILA01. The sequence goes on along the minus strand of JABILA010000069.1, from coordinate 70,584 downwards.
AAGCATGGTCAATATGGCGAACGATCTTGGCCTCAAGGTTGTTGCTGAGGGTATTCAGGATCAAAATCAGCTGGAAATTCTACGCCCCATGGCCTGTGACGAATTTCAGGGTTTCCTGTTCAGCCCCCCCCTGACAATCGATTCGGCAACTTCCCTGATCTCAAAAGCCCCGGGCTTCGCTATCTGATCCACTTCGCTTTACTATCTGATCCACATCAATACGGCCTGACAATAATTCTACCCATCGTGCGATTGCTGTCGCAGTTGGGCATGGATACACTTGTGATATCCAACTTCGGATTTATTACCCCTGTCACAAGATCAGAAAACCATGTCACGTAGAGCCGCTGACCTATTAATAGACTGTCTGCAACAGCATAATCTCACCCGCGGATTTTGTGTGCCTGGCGAAAGTTATTTGCCAGTACTGGATGCAATTTCTTCCGCCAATAATTTCGATGTTATTACCTGTCGACATGAAGGCGGAGCCGGCTTCATGGCCGTCGCTGACGCCAAGCTGACAGGAGAACCAGGCATCGCCTTTGTCAGCCGGGGACCTGGTGCGACCAATGCATCCATTGCCGTTCATACGGCAGAACAGGATGCGGCGCCAATGATCCTTTTCATTGGACAGGTTTCACGCGACGACCTCGGTCGGGGTGCCTTTCAGGAGGTGGATTACGAGACAACCTTCGAAGACATGGCAAAGTGGGTTCATACAATTGTCGATCCGGAGACGCTTCCCGAGGTAATTGCAGCAGCTGTTCGCATAGCCAAAACACCGACGCAGGGACCGGTTGTCATTGTCTTGCCAGAAGACATGCTTGATGACGAAGTTGACGTGCAGGCTGAACCTCCGCAAGCCGTGATCGTTCCAGCTGTTGTTGATGCGGATGTGGCGAAAACCGCCGACATGATTGCCGCTGCCGAGCGGCCACTCGTTATCGTCGGCGGTGAAACAGCAGGTCTCAAATCCGGTTTGATCCAGATGGCGGAAACCTGGAATCTTCCGATTGTCCCGTCTTTCAAACGCCAGGATTTATTCCCGAACGAACATGCCAATTTCGGTGGCTATCTGGGTTACAACATTCCGCGCCCCCAGGTCGAAATCATGTCTGAAGCAGATTTGATTATTGCGTTGGGAACAAGACTGGGTGATGCAACGACACAAGGATATGTCTTACCGACGGCACCGGAACCATCCCAACCACTCATTCACATATACCCTGACCCCTATGTCCCGGGAAAAGTTTTTGAGACGGCACTCGGCCTGGTTTGCGGCAGCGAGGATTTTCTGGAGTCTCTGGCGACGTGCACTCCGGCATTTCCAGCCTCCGGGCGACAGGAGTGGATTGAACGCCTGAACGGTCACGCCAGATCACTGTCTGACTGGGGCGCAAAAAAGGCGCCGGACGGTATCGACTTTGGGTTTGTCATTGCCGAATTACAAAAACAAATTTCCGGCGACGCCATTATCGCAACCGATGCAGGCAATTTTTCCAGCTGGTTACACCGCCACTTTCAGTTCGGTGAGAAACACACTTTGCTTGGTGCTGTTGCGGGTGCGATGGGCATGGGGGTTCCAGCAGCGGTAGCCGCAGCGTTCAGGTGTCCCGAAAGGCAAGTTGTAACGCTGGTTGGTGATGGTGGCTTCATGATGACTGGAAACGAACTTGCAACAGCTGTGCAATATGAGCTTCCCATCAAAATATTGCTTTCTGACAACGGCGCTTTTGGAACGATTCGAACCCACCAGGAAAAACACTTCCCGGGACGAATTTCCGCGACGGCTCTTACTAATCCCGATTTCGCCATGATGGCAAACGCATACGGTGCTTTGGGTATAGATGTATCCGACAGCGACCAGATTGGACCGGCACTTTCACAGGCTCTTGAACACCATGGCCCAGCGCTGATCAACTTTCACAGTAGCCTTGAACATATCTCTGCATACACTACGATTGCTGGTTTGCGGAACAAATAACGCGACACCAAATTTTCTCTCTACAGGATTAGTAAGAATGACTTTGACTGACGCCCCGGATACAGGGGAAGAAAAAACCGCTTTTGAAGATGTTGCCAGCCAGATAATGCGCATGGGTCGCCAACAGGGCGACCAAACAGCGATCATATTGAACGGCACGCGGACCAGCTGGCGAGATTTTTCCCGGCATGTTGATCAAGTTGCAAATGCACTTGTGGCCATGGGTATCAAACCTGAGGACAAGGTGGCAGTACTGGCTTCGTCGTCGCTGGCCTATGTCGAAATGTTCATTGGCACCCTCAGAGCAGGCGCCTGTGTTGTGCCCCTATCGGGTATGGCCTCGGCAGAACAACTTGAAGTGATGGTCAATGATTCTGACACTCAGGTTCTAATGATTTCACAAAGTATGCGGGAATTGACAGCTGGCTTTATTGATCGACTGCCAAATCTTTTACCGGGCGGTAAGATCGCTGCAGATTTTGACGCTGAAGGCTGGCAACAATTTGATGCCTGGCGAGATGCCGCAAATGACACTGATCCACACATTGAGATCAAACCTGAATATGGCTTTAACCTCATCTATTCGTCAGGAACAACCGGCGTGCCCAAGGGTATAATGCAGAGCCATGACATGCGTGCTTTCCACGTAGAACGTTTTGGCGCTTCCGGCATTGATAAAGACACGATTTCCCTGGTATCGACGCCCTTCTATTCCAACACAACGTTGGTTGTCGCCCTGCCTACGCTTGCCTGGGGCGGTACAGTGGTATTGATGGAAAAATTCAAGGCCGATGAATTCCTTCGTTTGTCGGAGGCGGAAAAAGTAAACACTGCCATGCTGGTACCAGTGCAGTATCAGCGCGTACTTGACCACGAGGATTTCGATAAAACTGACCTGTCTTCCTACGAACTGAAATTTTCCACCAGCGCGCCATTACGTGTTGGCATCAAACAACAGATCGTGGCCCGCTGGCCTGGAAAAATGTTTGAAATTTACGGCCTGACGGAAGGCGGTGGATCTACGATCCTGAGCTGCACGGAATTTCCTGACAAGCTGGAATCAGTTGGTGTCACAGCGGAAACAGCGGATATCAGACTTATCGATGGTGAGGGGAACGAACTTCCGCAAGGGGAGATCGGTGAAGTTGTCGGGCGGTCGCAAGGTATGATGGCGGGATATTACAAACGCGAGGACCTGACTGACGAAATGTATTGGCTGTCACCTGAAGGTATCAAGTTTTTCCGGACAGGAGATATGGGCAGGTTTGACGAAGACGGCTTTTTGTATCTGCTGGACCGTATCAAGGATATGATTATTTCGGGCGGCTTTAATATCTATGCAGCTGATCTGGAAGCTGTTTTGACCAATCATCCCGATGTTGCAGACGTTGCTGTAATTGGCATTCCGTCTGATCAGTGGGGCGAAACGCCACTGGGTCTGGTTGTTACCAATCCTGGTGCAACAATTTCAACAGAGGAATTGACGAAGTGGGCCAACAGTAAACTGGGAAAGGCCCAGCGTCTGTCAAACATTGAGTTGCGCGATACATTGCCACGCAGCACGATTGGCAAAATATTAAAACGCGAACTCCGCGAACCATACTGGGCAGGGGTTAAATGAACAGGTTTCGACATGACAGCTGACCCGTTAGATCAACTCGTTGCTGTACTTGATCTTGAACAGATCGAGGTGAATTTGTTCCGTGGCCTCAGTCCAAGTGAACCAGCCTTCCGGGTGTTTGGCGGGCAGGTCCTGGGTCAAGCGCTTGTCGCAGCTTCGCGGACAGTGGAAGACCGTGAAGCTCACTCACTTCACGCATATTTCCTGCGCCCCGGCGATCCCAAGATACCGATCATCTATGATGTTGATCGTATAAGGGACGGCAGAAGTTTCACGACGAGGCGCGTGAACGGCATTCAACATGGCAAAGCAATTTTCAGCATGTCTGTGTCATATCACATTGAAGAAGCCGGGTTCGAACATCAAAATACGATGCCCGATGTGCCAATGCCCGAAGATCTTCAAAACGATGAAGAATTACGCAAGGATATTCTGGATAAGATTCCTGAGAAGCATCGCGGCTGGTTTACAAGAGAGCGTCCGATAGAAATCAGACCTGTCGCCCCCTACGACCCACTTGATCCACCGGTTCGTAAAGCCGCCAAGAATGTTTGGTTCAAGGCCCGTCATGCGTTGCCAAACGATCCAAGCATACACAAATGTGTATTGGCATATGCCTCGGATATTTCTCTTTTGGAAACCAGCCTGGGGCCACACGGCTTGGGTATTTTGTCCACCAATGTACAGATGGCAAGCCTGGATCATGCCATGTGGTTCCACCGCAATTTCAAGGCCGATGAATGGATGTTGTATTCACAAACCAGTCCTAGTTCGTCAGGCGCACGGGGGCTTAATTTTGGAGAAATCTATACCCGGGACGGTTCCCTGATTGCCTCTGTCACCCAGGAAGGCCTTACCCGATTAATCGACCAAAAGGATAAATAAAATGACTGACCATTTACTGGAAGAAATTCGGGGTAGTGTTGCCATCTTGACCATGAACCGCCCTGATCGGCGAAATGCCATGAGCAAGGAAATGTTGATGGCGATGCTGGAATCGCTGAGCAGGCTTTCAATGGATGATTCTATTGGATGTGTTGTGTTGACCGGGGCGGGTAACGCTTTTTGTGCCGGTGGCGACGTCAAAGCCATGGCTGATGGCGTAGAGGATGATGCCGATACACTTGAAGGCAAGACCCAGCAGTTGCGTGCGGTCATGGAAACTTCGAGACTTCTTCATGAAATGCCGAAACCAACAATCGCCATGGTTGGCGGGGCCGCAGCAGGCGCTGGACTTTCACTGGCCCTGGCCTGCGACATGCGTGTTGCCGCCTCTTCGGCCAAATTCACGACAGCGTTTGCGAAGGTCGGATATTCCGGCGATTTTGGTGGCAGCTTCTATTTGACCCACCTTGTGGGAACGGCGAAAGCACGTGAACTCTATTATACGGCTGCTTTGGTCATGGCCGACGAAGCCCTGTCCCTGGGTATGGTCAATCATGTATTCCCGGATGCGGAACTTGAAGCAGAGGCGCTTGGATTCGCGGACGCACTGGCAGCTGGCCCCCGAATCGCCTATCGTTATATGAAGAGAAATCTGAACGCCGCTGAAAGCGGTGCCCCATTAAAAGACATGCTGGATATGGAAGCGCTACACCATTCTCGTTGCGGCATGACCGAAGATCACCAGGAAGCAACAAAAGCCTTTGTCGAAAAACGTCCGCCGGTCTTCTCTGGTCGATAATATAAAACAAGTTCAATCCGAATTGCTTCCAGGTACATAAACAACACGTCTAAATCTATCCATCAAACAACCCCCACTTCTTGTTCTCAGGAGAGTCCCATGGCAGATGCCGTAATCGTTTCGACCGCCCGTACACCCATTGGCAAGGCCTACAGAGGTTCGTTCAACAACACAGAGGGGCCAACCCTTGGCAGTCATGCAGTTTCGGCTGCGATCCAGAGAGCTGGACTTGAGCCGGGCGAAGTTGATGACGTCATCATGGGCGCAGCTTTGCAGCAAGGCAGCACGGGTGGAAACGTTGCCCGTCAAATCGCCTTGCGCGCTGGTTGCCCGGTGTCAGTTTCCGGCATGACCATTGATCGCCAATGTTCGTCAGGCCTGATGGCCATTGCCACTGCATCCAAACAAGTCAGCGACGACGGCATGCCGATCGTTGTCGGTGGTGGTCTGGATTCCATCAGTCTGGTGCAAAATGAGCATATGAATACACACAGGGCTGCTGATCCTGCATTGCTGAAGATCGCGCCGGCAATTTACATGAATATGCTGGACACAGCTGAAACTGTTGCCGCACGTTATGGTATCAGCCGTGAAGCTCAGGACGAATACAGCTTGCAAAGCCAGCAGCGTACAGCAGCTGCACAGGAAGCAGGTAAATTTGACGACGAGATCGTTCCAGTCACTGCACAGTGGGGAAAGGTCAACAAAGAAACCAAGGAAATCTCCATCGCCGAAGTGACCGTCACAGGCGACGAGTGCAACCGTGCCAGCACGACCCTGGAAGGCCTGCAGTCATTGAAACCCGTATTGGGTGAAAACAAGGTCATCACTGCGGGTAACGCCAGTCAACTATCTGACGGCGCATCTGCTTCTGTCGTCATGAACGCCAAGCTGGCCGAACAAAAGGGCCTTCAGCCCCTGGGCATCTATCGCGGCATGGCCGTTGCCGGTTGTGAGCCGGATGAAATGGGTATTGGCCCCGTCTACGCCATTCCCAAGCTGCTGGAACGCAATGGTCTGAAAATGGACGACATCGACCTGTGGGAATTGAATGAAGCCTTTGCTGTGCAGGTTCTGTATTGCCGTGACAAGCTGGGTATCCCGGATGAAAACCTGAATGTAAATGGTGGTTCTATCTCTATCGGTCACCCCTATGGCATGAGTGGTGCCAGGATGACCGGACATGCCCTGATCGAAGGCAAACGACGTGGAGCCAAATATGCCGTTATCACCATGTGCATTGGTGGTGGCATGGGCGGTGCCGGTTTGTTCGAAATTTGCTAGAGAGAGAATAACCAGATGGCAATTAGTTTTGATGGTCAGGTAGCAATTGTCACCGGAGCTGGTGGCGGTCTTGGCCGCAGTCATGCGCTTGAACTTGCAGCACGTGGTGCCAAAGTCGTGGTAAACGACTTTGGCGGTGCTGTGGATGGCAGTGGCGGGTCCAGTGCGGCTGCAAATGCAGTTGTGGCTGAAATCGAAGCGGCCGGTGGTACGGCTATGGCAGACGGGACAGACGTTACTAATCTGGACAGTGTCGACGCCATGGTTGCCAAAGTGATGGACGCCTGGGGTCGAATTGACGTTCTTATCAATAACGCCGGTATCTTGCGGGACAAGTCTTTCAACAACATGGAGATTTCAGATTTCCAGATGGTTGTTGACGTTCACTTGATGGGGTCCGCAAATTGCACCAAAGCTGTATGGGCCATTATGCGGGAGCAAAATTACGGTCGTATCGTGATGACAACTTCCGCCAGTGGACTTTATGGCAATTTTGGGCAGGCAAATTACGGTGCCGCCAAAATGGGTGTTGTGGGTTTAATGAATACGCTGGTCCTTGAAGGACGCAAGAACAACATTTTCATTAATACGATCGCGCCGGTTGCCCTTACCCGAATGACCGAAGAAATTATTCCGGCAGAATTCCATGCTATGCTGGAACCTGAAAGTGTCACCGCAGGTGTTGTCTATCTGGCCAGTGACCAGGCGCCAACCCGGAACATCCTTTGTGCCGGGGCCGGCAGTTTTGCCCGCGCAGCCATTCAGGAATCTGAAGGATTACATATTGGCCTGGATGTCAGTGCGGATGACGTTGCAGGAAACTGGGACAAGATTTCCGATTTATCTTCCTTGCAGGAAATGAACGGTGCCTCCGATCAGACCCAGAAATTTATTCAGCAGGCAGCCGAGGCCGCCCAGAAAAAGCAGGACTAGGATATGAGTGATCTTGACCAGTTCCGACAGGAAACCCGTGAATGGCTGGAAGCGAATTGCCCCGCCTCCATGCGGGAGCCTATGAGTGAAAGTGAAATCGTCTGGGGTGGCCGCAATGCCGAATTCCCCAACCCGGATTCGAAACTCTGGCTCGAACGTATGGGCGAACGTGGTTGGACAGCACCTGTCTGGCCAACTAAATATGGTGGTGGCGGCCTAAGCAAGGACCAGAACATGGTCCTGCAAAGCGAACTAAAGCGCATCAATGCCCGCCCGGCACTGTTCAGCTTCGGTCTGTGGATGCTGGGACCAGCTCTGCTGGAATTTGCCAGCGAAGAACAAAAATTGAAATTCCTGCCGCAGATCGTTCGGGGTGAAATCCGTTGGTGTCAGGGATATTCAGAACCCGGTGCCGGTTCTGACCTGGCTGGATTGCAAACACGCGCCGTCCCTGATGGTGATGATTATGTCATTAATGGTCAGAAAGTCTGGACGTCTTATGCCGATGAGGCGGACTGGATTTTTTGCCTTGTGCGCACGGATACATCGGTCAAACATGAAGGTATCAGCTTCATACTATTTGATATGGCGACGGAAGGTGTTGAAACCCGACCGATCAAACTGATCTCCGGGTCATCTCCGTTCTGTGAAACATTCTTTACGGATGTGCGGGTGCCTCAGTCGCATCTGGTGGGCGAACTGAATGCAGGCTGGACCATCGCAAAACGATTGCTGCAGCATGAACGTACATCCATCTCCAACTTTGGTGCCGTCACAGGCTCAGAACCTGTACCGCTGGAATATGTTGCCCGAAATTATGTTGGTTTGACCAAAGATGGAAAAATTTCCGATGCAAGCCTGCGGGACCGGATTGCCGCCCATCGAATGGAAGACCTTGGTTTTCAACTCACACTGAAACGCGTCGCCATGGAAGCCACCCAGGGGTCTGGCCCCAGTGCAGCCTCTTCATTGTTTAAATCCTATGGTGCGAAGATTAATCAGGATCGTTGTGAGCTGACTGTTGAGGCCATGGGGGCCCAGGGCCTTGGCTGGGCGGGTGATGCCTTCAGCGAAAATGAAATTTCTGCAACCCGTCAATGGCTGCGCTCGAAAGGCAACTCCATTGAAGGCGGCACTTCGGAAATCAACACCAATGTCGTCGCCAAGCAGGTTCTTGGCCTGCGCGACCATCAGTAGTTCAGGAATAGTTTCATGGCGATGATCTTAAACGAAGAACAAAACCTTTTGCGAGATTCGGCGCGCGACTTTGTCAGCGACAAAGGACCTGTCAGTGCCTTCCGCAAAATCCGGGACGAAAAAAACGCCGATGGTTTTGACAAGGCCTTGTGGACCGAGATGGCCGAACTGGGTTGGGCTGGCGTCATTATCCCGGAAGAATTTGGCGGTGCCGACTTTGGTTTTCAGGGACTGGGCGTTGTGCTGGAAGAAACCGGTCGCACCTTGCTGCCTTCCCCCCTGGTGTCCACCATCGTGCTGGGCAGTTCAGCCTTGATGTTGGCTGGATCAGACGAGCAGAAATCAGCTTTGTTGCCTGCGATTGCCGAGGGTAAATGCCTGATGGCCCTGGCGGCAGAAGAAGGGGCCCACCATGCTCCTTATGCTGTCGAGACAGCGGCAACAGCCGACGGTGATGGCTGGGTGCTGAACGGCAGCAAATGCCAGGTACTGGACGGGCATGTCGCCAACCAACTGATTGTCACTGCCCGGACATCCGGCGCCAGCACCGACCGTAACGGCATCTCGTTATTTGTCGTGGCGGCTGATTCAGACGGTGTTGAAATTGAGGCCCTGTCCATGGTCGACAATCGAAATTCTGCCAATGTCAAATTTGCCAATGTCCGTCTGGATGCAAGTGACGCGTTGGGCACGCAGGATAAAGGGGCGGACGTCCTGGATGCGATCCTTGATCGGGGCCGTATTGCCCTGGCCGCCGAGATGTTGGGTGCCGCTCAACAAGTCTTTGAATTTACACTGGAATATCTGAAAGAACGCCATCAGTTCGGCCAGCCCATTGGTACTTTTCAGGCTTTGCAGCACCGCGCAGTGAAAATGTTTGGCGAACTGGAAATTTGCAAGTCAGTTGTGATGGAAGCCCTGACAGCAATTGACGAAGGGCGTGAAGATGTGCCGGTTATGGCCAGCTTTGCCAAGGCAAAGGTAGGCGATGCCATGCACCTGATTTCCAGTGAAGGCGTACAAATGCACGGCGGCATTGGCATGACAGATGAACATGATTCCGGTCTCTATCTCAAACGGGCCCGGGTCGCCGAACATACCTTTGGTTCATCCGCATGGCATCGTGACCGCTTCGCGACGCTATCCGGTTATTAATATCTAAAGTCCAAAACGAGACCAGAATGCCCGGTCTTCTACTGCCGTCAGTAATTGGCCGGGCAGGTTTCCCAAGGCACCTTCGAAATCCGGGTCTGAGGTCGAAGCCTCTGTTCGCCCAAACAGCCTTTTCAGGAACGATGTTCGTCCGCCGACTTCCCTGATTTTCACGTCATCCCCAAACTTCTGGTGCAGGATTTCACGCATTTCCCCGAGGCCGTCGATCAGACCGGCATCCAACGCTTCACGTCCTGTCCAGATATCGCCGGAAAACAACTTGCGGTCACTGATTTTCACCCGCTCGCCCCGCCGTTCCTTTACCAGGTTCTTGAAATTTTCGTGGATATTTTTCTGGATCGCCAGCAGTCGTTTGACGTCTGCATCCCGTTCTGGCTCAAACGGATCCAGCATGGCCTTGCGGTCCCCCTGGGCATGTATACGGCGCTCAACACCAATTTTCTCCAACATATCCTGAAAACCAAAACCGGCTGAAACCACACCGATCGAGCCAACGATTGAATTGACGTCAGCATAAATTTCATCCGCTGCACAGGACAGCCAGTAACCACCGGAAGCTGCAACATCTTCGGCAAAGGCCAGAACCGGGATTTCCTTCTCAGCTGCCAGAGCGCGAATGCGTGCGTAGATCAGATTTGACTGCGCGGGCGCACCACCCGGAGAATTAATGGCAAGGGCCACAGCCGTCAGACCACTGGTCTTGAATGCGGCTTTGAGAACCGGGCCAATGGACTGAATGTCCAGCCCCTGACGAAATCGACCGCCCTGCCCGATCACACCGGAAAGGCGTACAACTGCGACAACCGGACGAGGGTTGCGGAAACGTTCGAGGGGTAGCCACGATAGCAATGAGCGAAAATCAATATCCATAGACCAAAGTCTAGCGCGTAGTCAGTGATCGCCGCAATTCTGCTTGCCCGATTTCTCTAAAAAACCAGCGGGCCTGCGTCCATAAGTATCCTGTCTGCCTCACAGGTATATTTTCCATCACCTTCATGCAACTGAAGGCCCGCATGAAGGATCGTTGCCGCCTTGCCACCCTTTCGGCATCTCAAAATGATACGTTTGGCGGCTCTGCCTTGTTTCGGCCAGAACGGCATGATCTCCACACTGCCAAATTGATGATCACCCGCGGCTTCCATCAAGTCTGCCAATCGGTCTGCCGTATGAATAATTGTGAGAACCCCACCGTCCTTCAGATACCTGCGTGCCAAATCCATCCACGCTTGAAGTCCGCCCTCACCTTCGACATTCGCCAGTGCCTTGGTTTGATTTGGCGATATTTGCGCCTGATCCGCCCTGTAATACGGTGGATTTGCAATAATTTGATCAAAGATAGTATCTGCAAGTGTACCTGGCGGCGAATTGATATCGCCGACCAAAAAACTTGCTATAGCCGAAAGTTCGTTGTGGTCGGCATTCTCATTTGCCAGTTGAACCAGATCAGATTGCAACTCCAGTCCGATAACACTGGTATCCGGACAGCGACGCGCAAGGCACAGTGCAGCTGTTCCAATTCCGGTCCCGAGATCAAGTACCCTCTCGCCTGGACGTGTTATCACCGACGCTGCCAATAATACCGGATCGATTGCTGCCCGATAGCCTTCGGCAGGCTGGCGCAATACTAGTCGTCCACCCAGGACAGTGTGCTCAGTTTTCGACGTCATGGTCTTCCATCGCCTCGTCGATCACTTTCCGCGCATAATACAAATCACTGTCCGCAACCATGATTCGGCGCGGCAATACACCAATGCTACCTTCCATTATTGAAGCATGTGTGTCGAACACAAGGGCATCAATATTTGCTTCATCCAGCAAGGCTGAAACAAAAGAAAGCAGAACAACGTCGTTTGTACGGAGAACTTCAACCATAGTGCCATACGATTGCGCCAAATCGTCGCAAAATCAACGATCCGGGCGAATATTTTGGCCTGGCGCTTGACCGTTGTTCGACCCCCACCCTATGCTCCAACAAAGTAAATCAATGTCTCGAAAGGTTGTTCCGTGGGTGTTGTTGTTCCACTTGGAAGCAAAAATGAAACCGCCAAAAAGGCGTCTTTAAAGAAACTCCAGTCACTGGTGGCGGATGACTTGTCGAAAGTCAACAAAGTCATCGTTGATCGCATGTCGAGCCGTGTTCCGCTTATCCCTGAGCTGGCTGGTCACCTGGTTGCATCTGGCGGTAAACGCTTGCGCCCCTTGATGACCCTGGCCAGTGCACATATGTGCGGATATTCAGGCGAGCGTCATATCCAATTGGCTGCCTGCGTCGAATTCATTCACACTGCCACGCTGCTTCACGACGATGTCGTTGACGAAAGTGACTTGCGCCGGGGCAATGCGACAGCGAATGCCTTGTGGGGTAATCAGGCCAGTGTCCTGGTCGGTGATTTTCTATTCAGTCGGGCCTTTCAATTAATGGTCAAGGATGGCTCGCTGAAAGTTCTGGATATCCTGTCTACAGCTTCTGCAATTATTGCGGAAGGAGAAGTCCTGCAACTGGTTACTTCCAACGATACGTCGACGTCAGAAGATGCCTATCTTGAAGTCATCAGCAACAAAACCGCCGCTTTGTTTTCCGCAGCTTGCCGTATTGGCGCTGTTGTGGCGGATCGCCCAAAGGCAGAAGAAGAGGCCCTGGAATCCTACGGCAGAAATATCGGTATCACATTTCAGTTGATAGACGATGTTCTGGATTTCTCCGCAAAACAGGCAACCCTGGGCAAAACCGTCGGTGATGATTTCAGTGAAGGCAAGATTACCCTGCCAATTATCCTTGCATTCCGACGGGGCGACGACGAAGAGCGCTCATTCTGGATCAGAACTCTGGAGAACCTGGATCAACAGGAAGGTGACCTGGAGCACGCCATGGGCCTTCTTGAGAAACACGGAGCCCTGGAAGATACAATTGAGCGGGCCCGCCACTATGGCGCCAAGGCACGTGATGCAATTGGTTTCTTTCCTGCCAGTGAAGAACAGCAAGCCCTTGTCGATGTCATCGACTTTTGCATCGAGAGAGCGCACTGAATATATCTTTCCCGGCGCCATTCCGATTTTGAAGACTAACCGCTAGTTTTCGTCACAATCTTGTTGTCATTATGAACCAAGCGAGATTAATTCCGCCCGCTGCAGCCCGATCAATAATCGATTTCAGGGATATGCCAACCGCTTTTTGCGACGGATCAGTGGGCCCTATGCTATTTACTCATATATTCTTTTAACGATTTGCTGTTAGGCTATTATCTACTGAGTCTGAAAGTTAGTTTTTTACCGGGGATTTTTGCATGTCCGACATGATCTATTCAAAATCATTCGCTGCTGGCGAAGAAATATTCCGCATCGGGGATCATGGACGAAATGCCTATATGATCGAACGGGGTGAAGTTCAGATATCGAACATCCAGGATGGACAGGAAGTCGTGATCGCCACTCTTGGCGCCGGTGAGATTTTTGGTGAAATGTCGATGATCGACGAAGCACCACGCTCAGCGACTGTCCGTGCGGCTGTGAATACGGATGTCATCGTTATCCAGCGAGCCAGATATATGGGAAATCTGCGTTCAGATAACCCGATGATGAATTTGATCATTCGGGTGATCCTGAACCGCTTCCGGGAAACACAGCATTTATTGGTCGGCAAGAAGATACCTGATAGCGGGAACGATCCTTCGCTGGATGAAATCAGGGATCTGGCCTTCAGTCGGATCAATATAGAAAAGGATATGCGTACCGCGCTGGAAAACAACGAATTTGAAATGCACTTTCAACCGATTGTTTCCCTGGAGGACGGCCATATTGCAGGGTTCGAAGCCCTGATGCGCTGGATAAAGGCCGACGGAACTTTTATATCGCCCGTCGATTTCATTCCGCTGGCGGAAGAAACCGGTTACATCGTGGAATTGGGTCGATGGGCCCTGGAAACTTCCCTCGAACAACACAAAACCATCATGTCTGAATTTGAGAAATCATTCCCTGAAAAATCACTGCCATTCATGAGTGTCAACGTTTCCGGACTGCAATTGTCGGAGTTGAAAGAGATAGATACACTCGCAGAGATAATATCAAACAGTGGCGTTAATCCCGCCAATATCAAGCTTGAAATAACCGAAACAATGATGGTCGAGAACTTCGCCCATGCCACGGAAGCATTGAAGAAACTGAAAGCCCTGGGAACGTCCATTGCCCTTGATGATTTTGGCACTGGATATTCAAGTCTTAGTTACCTGCACCAGTTCCCGCTTGATACAATCAAGATCGACCGAACATTTGTCGTTAATATGGACAAATCCAAAAACAGTCTGCGGGTTGTCAACGGCATTGCCCAGCTAGCGCTGGCGCTGGAGACCAATATTGTCGCTGAAGGTATCGAAGAAAAAGCACAGATGGAAACACTGAAAGATCTGGGCTGCCAGTACGGTCAGGGCTATTACATGTCCAGACCCCTGAATTACGACAGCGCCATCGAAATCATTCAGAAAAAGACAACCTGGTAATCTGCGCACATGCGCTCAGGCGCACCGTTTCAGACAACATCATCCGTTGAGGTATCGTATTCCACGGGAATTTGACTGGGCCGCGTCATCAAAAACGTTGCACCTATCAGCATGAATGCCGACGCCGAGAAGATAATTGCCCAATGGGCTTCGGAAAACATTGTCAAAAAAATGAAGCTTCCGGCCATAACGGTTAAGGCAGATATCTTTGCGCGTTTGGGAACGACACCATGCGTGCTCCAGATTTGCAGAGAAGGTCCAAATTTCGGGTGCGTATAGAGCCAGTTGTGAAAACGTTCAGAACTGTTCGAAAATGCCCATAGAGCCAGAAGCATAAAAGGAGTTGTCGGCAATACAGGCAGCACAACGCCGACGATACCGACGCCAAAAAAGACGAAGCCCAACATCAGGTATAAGTGCCGCTTTCCCATCCATCATAGATAGGGCGTCTGCCCCGAAATTACCAGAATTACCGGCGTTTCATTGTCTATCGAAAGGCAGGTTCATCAAAACTACGGAGTTTTCGGGAATGCAGGACACGCTGGTCCAGTTCATCGCGCAGCATGCTTATCGTCTCCAGGCCGATCTTGAAATGCTGGCTCACCCGTTCCTGATAAAACGCATTGGCCATGCCCGGCAGTTTGATTTCACCATGTAAGGGTTTGTCTGAAACACACAACAACGTTCCATAGGGTACCCTCAACCGATACCCATTGGCGGCGATTGTTGCCGATTCCATATCAACTGCAATGGCGCGGGTCTGGTTAAAATAGGTCGACAAGGCGTCGTGTCGTAATTCCCAGTCCCTGTCATCAGTTGTGACAACTGTTCCTGTACGTAAATGTTGCTTCATGTCCGCGGCCTTGTCTCCACTGACTTTGGCGACAGCCGCACTGAGGGCGACCTGAATTTCAGCGATTGCCGGCACCGGTATTTCTGGTGGTAAATCATTGTTCAGAACATTATCGAGACGGCCGTAAGCATGCGCCAGAACATAGTCTCCCAGACGTTGGCTTCGACGCAGCCCGCCACAATGTCCGATCATCAACCAGCAATGCGGTCGCAATACAGCAACATGATCTGTGATTGTCTTGGCGTTCGATGGCCCGACACCGATGTTAATCAATGTGACGCCCATATGCCCGTCTTTGACCAGGTGATAGGCAGGCATTTGTGGCAATTTTCCAGCCACTTCTCCGGATGACGGTTTATCAGTTAAACGCGGATTGCAGGATACGGCGTTGCCAGGTTCGACAAAGGCGCGGAATGTGTCACCGGTTTCAATTTCACGCCGACCATACTCGACAAATTCATCGACATATCTTTGATAGTTGGTGAACAGGACAAAGCCCTGAAAATGCTCAGACGATGTGCCTGTGTAGTGGCTTAACCTGGACAGCGAAAGATCGACTCTCTCTGCACTGAACAGGGACAAAGGATGAGGTTCGCCTGGTTGGCCACGAAAAGTGCCATTTGCAACCCGGTCATCAGTACGGGCCAGATCAGGCAGATGAAACATGTCAGCCAGTAAAGCGACTTCATCCGCCTTTAAATCAGCGGTCAGCGATTCCATGGCAAAAGTCAGTGGAATTTGCCGGTTCGAAATACCAACCTGGATTGGCACTTCGTGGTTCTCAATCAACAAACCAATCTGTTCGAGATAGTAACCGCGAAACAACGAGGGTTTGGTTACGGTTGTCCCGTAAACACCGGCCTCAGCGACGGCACCATAAGATAGGGAGCCGCGTTGCTGTCGTGACACAGACGGCACCTCGATACGCAAGTACGGATAACAGGCATCAACTTTTTCAAATCCCCGTTCACCCGCAGCAAATCGGTCGAAATGAGCACTTAGCAGCTCACATCCTTCATTATATATTTCTTCCATCCGCGAAACTGCGGCTTCGGGCGTGTCAAAAGACTGTAAATCCCGGATATCCGTTTCATTCAATGTATTCATGCCATATCACTATCACTTTTTATCAATCCCAAACACTACCAGTTTTCTTCTCCGACGCTATCGGATCGAATTTCTTGTGGAAATTGCTCTCTGGCACCTGGTAGTTGACTTATATAGTCTTGATTTTTTGAAGTTACACCCGCAATTTTGAATTCTTTCAAACCCAGGAAAATACGATGAGTAACGGTATCCCGTTCAACAAAGATGATGACGTCGACTATGGCAGCGCTCAAACCATGTCTCCACTGGTCCGTCGCGTTGTCGCGGAAAATCCAGGCCCTTTCACGTTCAAGGGCACAGGAACGTTCATCGTCGGCGATGATAATGTTGCAATCATCGACCCGGGCCCTGCATTGGACGGGCACATTGAAGCGACACTGAAAGCCGTTGAAGGGCGAACGGTCAGCCACATACTGGTTACCCATACACATATGGACCATTCACCAGCGGCAGCGGCTATCAAGGAACAAACGGGGGCACAGACATGGGGTTTTGGTCCTCATGGTTCAGGTCGACCAGAAGCCGGGGGTATGGTGGAAGAAGGTGCGGACCATAATTTCAAGCCGGATCACAAATTGCGCCACGGAGATATCGTCGAGGGCGATGGTTGGACATTCGAAGCCCTGCACACACCTGGCCACACATCAAACCACATTTGTTTCGCCCTGAAAGAAGAGAAAACGGTCTTTACCGGCGATCACATCATGGGCTGGTCGACAACAATCGTCGCGCCGCCCGACGGAGATATGCAAGCTTACATGCGCAGCCTTGATCTGATGCTCCCCCGGGACGACGTTTTATATCGGCCTTGTCATGGTCCAGCGATAGAAAATCCAGAGGATTTTGTCAGGAGCTACATCGCGCACCGCGAGGCCCGAAACGACCAGATTATCAGCTGTCTGAAAGACGGCATTCAGGGCATACCGGAAATGGTTGAAACAATGTATGCGGATGTCCCGGCTTTCCTGCACCCTGCCGCGCAAAGATCAGTTCTTTCCCATATGGTCCATCTGACCGAAATCGGTGAAGTTCGGTGCGATGGGATTCCAACTTTGAAATCAGAATACCGGCTCGGGAAATAGAAAACGCCCCGCCGGTTGAAACCGGGGGGCGCTCATCTCATATCTGCATTTCACCTCAGCAATAAAGAGGGAATTCAGGCTGTTGGCAGCTTGTAGTCCTTGTATTCCTCACGCAACTGGGACTTCAGCAACTTGCCTGTCGCCGTATGAGGCAATTCATCAACGAAAACGACATCATCCGGCATCCACCACTTTACGATCTTGTCTTCCAGGTAGGACAACATGCCGGCAGCATCCAGTGAACTTCCCGCTGACTTGATCACCAGCAACAAGGGCCGCTCATCCCACTTGGGGTGATAAACGCCAATGACGCATGCTTCCACGACTTCGGGATGTCCAACGGCCGTGTTTTCCAGGTCAATGGAACTGATCCATTCACCACCGGTCTTGATAACGTCCTTGGATCGGTCAACGATTTGCATATATCCCTGATCGTCGATATTGGCGACGTCGCCTGTATCAAACCAGCCATCATCATCAAGAACCTGTCCACCGTCCCCTTTGTAATACCCAGCACAAATAGCCGGGCCGCGAACAAGCAAATTCCCGAAGGCAACACCATCGCGTGGTTGCTCGTTTCCATCGTCGTCAATAATCTTCATTTCGACGCCGTAGGTTCCCCGGCCCTGCTTTTCCTGGATGTCGTAACGCTCTTTTGGGGTGAATTTCTCCATACCGGTTTTCAGTGTCCCGCAGGTGCCGATCGGGCTCATTTCCGTCATGCCCCAGGCATGGATCATGCGTGCACCGTGAGCTTCTTCGAATTCCTCGATCATGGCTCTTGGTGCTGCGGAACCGCCGCAAATGACGCGTTCCAGAACATCAAGCGTCAGTTTGTTCTCGCGCATGTGGTTCAGCAACATGAGCCATACAGTCGGCACACCCGCCGTTAATGTAACATTTTCGCTGTCCAGCAATTCATAGACGCTGGCACCATCCATGCCTGCTCCCGGAAAGACCAGTTTGGCGCCACACATGGGTGCCGCATAAGCAATGCCCCAGCAATTGGCGTGGAACATCGGGACAACCGGCAACACAGTTTCCATGCTGGAAAGTCCCAGCGTGTCTTTCATGCAAACGATAAAACTGTGCAATACGGTGGACCGGTGTGAATAGAGCACACCTTTGGGGTTGCCGGTCGTACCAGAGGTGTAGCACAACGACGACGCGGTATTTTCGTCAAATGCCGGCCATTCAAATTCGTCATCTTCCGCTGCAAGCAAGGTCTCGTAGCAAAGAACATTTTCCAGGGTCGTGTCGGGCATATGCTCTTCATCGGTCATAACGACGAAGCCTTTGACGCCGGAGAATTTATCCTGGATTTGTTCCAGCAGCGGCACAAATGTCAGGTCGGTGAAGATGTAGTCGTCTTCCGCATGGTTGACGATATAGATGATCTGCTCGGCGAACAGGCGGGGGTTGATTGTGTGCAACACGGCACCAATTCCTGAAACCCCGTAATAAAGCTCAAAATGCCGGAACCCGTTCCAGGCCAGCGTGGCAACACGATCACCAAGTTTGACGTCAAGTTTTTGCAACGCCTTGGCCAGCTTTTTTGATCGCTTCCAGGCGTCAGTGTAGGTGTATCGGTGAATTGGCCCTTCAACCGTCCTCGAAACAATCGCACCCTCTCCATGATATTGGGCAGCGTAGTCGATCAACGATGAGATCAGCAAAGGCCGATCTTGCATGATTCCGAGCATGGGACTTCCTCTTTATGGCAAAAGTACTTGATGATATCTGGCTGTCTGAACCGTGAAGCAGAATATTGCCGTTATTTCATGCAGGAAACCAGAGATAAACGAGGAAAGATTTCATCCGGCCGGACCATAGGTCACGTTGCCGGCCACCGTCAGGATTTGAGCGTTTCCGCTACAGAGGTCCAGTCGTCAGCCCATGCCGGAATTTGATCTCCTGGCATCGGTTTGGCGATGAAGTAGCCCTGGATTTGCTCACAATCGCAACGGTGCAATAATTCCAGCGTTTCCAGGTCTTCGACACCCTCGGCAATGACAGACATGTCCAGCCGGCGCCCCAGTTCAACGGTCGTTTCAACGATGGCCTTCGCATCTGCATCGCCAAGGGCACGTTTGACAAAGGACTGATCAATTTTCAGTTCAGTGAACGGGATGTTTTGCAGCTGCTGCATGGATGAAAAACCAGTTCCAAAGTCATCAATCGACAGCTGAAACCCCTTCATTCTTAAACGGGTCAAGACATCCAGGGAATTCTGCAGCTCCGTCAAAACCGAACTTTCCGTTATTTCGACGGTAACCCGGTTGGCTGTTAATCCATGACTGGACACCCGGCGCGAAAGATCGTCTGGCAAATTCAAATCTGCAAGTGAAGGGGCCGCATAATTTATCGAGACGTCGACAGTCAGCCCCATCTGTTGCCAACCTGCAACCGCCGCAAGCGACTGGTTGACCATGGTATCGGTTAGAGCATCAATCAGATAGTTGTTTTCTGCCAGTTGAATAAACTTGTCGGGCGGGATCAATCCCCGATCAGGATGCTGCCACCTGGCGAGAGCTTCGACGCCGACGAAAGACATATCTTCAAGTCGGATACGAGGTTGAAACCACGGAACGATTTGCCCCTCACGGATAGCTATGGCGAGTTCTTCTGCCGGAATGGAGTTGGAAGGTTCTGTCGGCACCGTTAGTGTCTGAACAGTTTTTCCGTCTGCGGATGGCACCTGATCCAATAGCTCTTCAAGCGTTGCGACCTCAATCGGTTTTGTGAGCGCACCAATGACAGTCAAACCTCTTTCCCGGGCGAGGCGTTCAGCGGTCGCGAGGACACCACTGTCCAGTCCACTCATTAGAACGAGTGCTGCGCGACAGCCGGCTTCAGCCAGATACCGGATAACTTCAATACCGTCTTGATCCGGCATCGACAGATCCAGAATGATCGCATCCAGTCCATCAACGTAAACGGCATCGAAATCATAGGTCGTCGTCGTCGTTGTGACCAGGAACGCCATATCTTCAGCAACATCCTGGACGAATTCGCAAATGTCCATTTCGTCATCAACAACAAGGAGAGAACGACTCAAGCTGCATACTCCTGACAAATTTCCGACAAAGGATTCAGGTCGGGACAAGGTAACAACATATTACGTTTCTTCCCGTGATTGGTGGCCAATTTCTTCAACGGCTGCGCGTATTTGTTGATTATGGCCTTTTGTCAGAGTCGGATAGATTTGCCTTGATTCTTCGATATGGCTCATCAACCAGTCCCTGAGAAAATCGACAATTTGCCTCGCATCGACAATATTGCCGGACGCTTCATATTTTGACACAAGCCGCATCAGGCGAGACAACGACATTTTATGGATCAACATCTGTGCATCACAATCCGGATAGTCGACGATGCCCATGACAACTTCCTCACGATCAAAATGATAGATGGTACAGGATGTCAGGTCGCCAAGAATTGTGCGAATTCTGTCATCACTTTCACCACGCATGACTGATACCCTGGCAATATTCAGCAATGCACCAAGCAGTCGATGATCTTCGTCAATTGTCGGCACACCTGTGTCCAGATCATCTGTCCATTTTATCAAATCTTCCCAATCGAGAGAATGTCTGACACGTTGCAGGAATTCCTTTTCCTGATACGGTTTACGAACAATATCCTGAACACAATATTTAACAAACTGCACGCTTGATTGCATCGCCTTGTCCCCTTCCCACGCGAAGCCAGAGGTCAATATCACCTTGACCCCGGGCGTGGTCTGGAACAGTTTCACAGCAAGTTGAAATCCGTTCATGCCACCTGGCATGACGATGTCGGTAAAAACCAGCGCAATGTCAGAATGTTGTTGAACCAGCAGCAATGCTGCCTCCGCATTATTCGCGACCAAAACCTCATATCCAACACCGGAGAGATATTCAGCAGCGACTTCAGCCAGTTCGCTTTCATCATCAACGATAAGTATTTTTTCTGAACCGCCAAAAAGACCGTTCACATCTATCGACTCAGGTGCAAGCGCATCCTCTTCCGCCAATGACATCTCGATCAGTGAGCGTGGCAGATAGAGTGTAAATGTCGTTCCCATGCCCAGTTCGGAATAGACTTTCACTTCGCCTTTGGAACGATGAACAAACCCGAAGACCATTGCCAATCCAAGACCTGTCCCCTGACCTTTTTCCTTTGTTGTGAAAAATGGTTCAAAGATTTTTTCCTGATTTTCCCGCGAAATACCATCTCCGTTGTCACTGATGCTTACAGCCACAAACTCCGTCGTCGAATTTACCCCGATTTCCCCTTGATCCAGTGTCACGTTCCTGGTTTCGACGTTGAGGTTTCCACCATTTTCCATCGCGTGACCAGCGTTCACACAAAGATTTACGATTGCATCTTCAAGATCGCCCTGATCAAGATTGGTCGCCCACAAATCATCCTGGAGCTTGAGCTCAACGGCTACATTTCGACCAGCGGATTGTTGGATCAGAGTATGCATGCCCGAAAGAACATTGTTTACGTTCACATTCTCAGGATGGGCCGGATTCAAACGAGAGAAACCGAGAATTTGCTTGGTAAGATCAGCGGCCCGTTTCGTGGCTTTCAGCGACGTATCAACCCGCCGGATATTCCTGTCATCCAGTTCCGCCTTGCGTGACAGCATCTCCAGGTTTCCCAGAATGATGCCCAGCAAATTATTGAAATCGTGGGCAATACCACCCGCTAACTGTCCCACAGCTTCCAGTTTCTGGGATCTGCGCAAAGACTGCTCCAAAGTCACCCGGTCAGAAACATCACTCACAACAGCAAGAAACAAAGGTGGATTTTCATTTTGCATCAATTGCACGACGACTTCCGCATCATACGTACTACTGTTTGCACGGATCATTGTTTCCGTAAAATAAACAACATCACTTGTTCCGGATCGCAAGGGTTGAACGGCTTTTTCGAAGGCCTCATAGGCAAACCCCTGAACCAGATCCAGAGGGGTAAGTTCAAGGAAATCTTCAAACTTGTAACCCAGATTTTTTAGCGCCCCTGAATTTGCGAAGACGATCTTCATGGTCTCGGCTTCAAAAAGGTAGAATTCGTTTGTGGCATTTTCTACAATACGCCCCAACCGATCCGTCATTATCCGGGACTTCAATCGCTCGGATATATCTGCAATAAATCCGCTAAAATATGTCTTTCCGGATTTCTCCCAGGACCCAAGCGACAATTCGATCGGGAACTCATGTCCATCTTTACGCAGCGCCATTAATTGATGAACAATCAACCCATTTGCAAAACGTCCCGTATCACGCGCACGCGCATATCCCTCATCGTGCGCAGCACGAAATCTTTCGGGGATTAACATGGATATCCTGTGACCAAGAACTTCGTCCGACGAATATCCAAACATTTCCTCTGCCGCCGGATTCCACCCCGCGATCCGTCCTTCTTCACCTTCGCCAATAATCATCCCAAGTCTTGAAGACAGGGTAATCGACCTGAAACGCTACTCTGCCGCTGCCAGTTCAGCCACATTTCGATGAATACGCGTGACCATTGGTCGAAAAACCAGCAGGCCCGAAAATAACAACACCCCCAAAGTCACAATAACTGTGAGGTGCCTAAGTATTTGTATTTGCGCTATTTTGTCTTCATTTTCCTTCTGGTACTGACCAACTATCCTGTCCAGTTGAGCAAGAAGTTTCATGGAGGAATCACTGGATATCAGTAAAGAGGAATTAACAACACCTCCACCGCTTTGCGCAGCCTGGATGAACTGATGAGTCAACGTGATGAACTTTCGAACGTCCCGTTCCACAAACATATCCGGGCCAAAATACATTGCCTTCAAGGCGGGACTGGAAGCTGCTGAAACGCCCATTGCAGCGTCACCCCTGGTCAATCCGTTCAGGGATCGCTCCATAAGTTCAGTCGCTTCAGTCATTTGCTGAAGGCTTTTTGCGCCTTCTTCAACGCTGTCTGCTTGCCTGAAACGGAATTGCAACAATCCAATTCGTTGGGTCAGCATTCTTTGGCGGCCAGCCATGTTGATCTCGGCACCGCGCGTATCTTGTTGAAGCAGGGTCGTACCCAGCAACAAATAACTCGCCAGGGACAGGATACCGACAACGGCCAGTACAAATATATATCCTGTGCGAAGTCCCTTCAGAGAACTCACATTGGTTTTTTCATCAGTGACAACAGAGAGATTCATGCGACCCAAACGTTCGAGTAAGTAAAATATTGAGTTTCACCCAAGCCCAGAAAACCTGCTAACCAGGCAATTTATCTTTTCAGAACATTGCACAGGCAGCTCACAATTTTCGGAATCCTGAGAGGTGAAAATTTGCGACATGAAGATATGTCATCTTTTTATACCCCACATAATGAGGTGATTTGTCACACCATGTATGTTTTATTTCAATGCGGTAGAAACGGAATTCCAGATATTCCTGCCGATATGCCCGATGAAGCGTGTGGGTCAGGGAATTTCGCGCCGCATGCAACTTGATTGTTTCTGTTTTCGCCCCTTTGACATCCCCCCATCGAACTTGCTTAACTCGACTGTGGAATACGTCTGCATTTCAAACCTCGATAAATACCGGAGATAACTGATGACTGACTTGGGAAATTCACCTGCGGCGCGTGATATTGCTTCGGTATTGCACCCATATACAAACCTTGCGGTTCATCGCGAGAAAGGGCCTATGATCATCGAGCGCGGTAAAGGCATCTATGTTTATGATGACAGCGGCAAGGAATATATTGAGGGACTCGCCGGGCTATGGTGCACAGCATTGGGATTCGGCGTTGAAGAGCTGGTAGAGGCAGCCGCCGAGCAAATGCGAAAACTTCCCTACTATCATATCTTCGCCAGCAAATCGACCGGACCTGCCATTGACCTCGCGGACAGATTGACAGGCATGTTGCCCATCGAGCAATCGAAAATATTTTTTGCAAATTCTGGATCAGAGGCAAATGACAGCCTCATCAAGATGGTCTGGTATTACAGTAATGCTCGTGGCTTGCCGGACAAGAAAAAGATCATTTCACGCCAACGCGCCTATCACGGCGTCACGATCGCTTCCGCCAGCCTGACAGGTCTTCCCTTCAATCATCGCTCCTTCGATCTGCCGATTGATCGCATTCTCCATACGGACTGTCCGCACTATTACCATGGTGCAAATAATGGCGAATCCGAAGAGGAATTTTCGTCACGCCTGGCAAACAATCTCGATGAAATGATTATCAACGAAGGCCCTGAAACCGTTGCCGCCTTTATTGCGGAACCAGTAATGGGCGCTGGTGGAGTTGTCGTACCGCCCGCAGGCTATTTCGAGAAAATACAAGCGGTTTTGGCGAAACATGATGTGATGTTTCTGGACGATGAAGTCATTTGTGGTTTCGGCAGAACCGGGAACCCGTTTGGCTGCCAGACGTTTGGCATAAAGCCGGATACCATTACCATCGCCAAAGCCCTGTCATCGGCCTATCTTCCGATTTCAGCCGTTGCCATCAACAATGATATGTTTGAAGGGGTAATGGAGGAAAGTAATCGCATTGGCGTGTTTGGCCACGGCTTTACATATTCGGGCCATCCCGTTGCCGCGGCAGTTGCACTGAAAAACCTTGAACTTATGGAAGAATGGGATGTGATGGGTCACGCCGCTCGCGTATCCCCAACTTTCCAGGCTCGACTGAACGGCTTGTCGGATCATCCGCTGGTCGGTGAAGCTCGGGGTGTAGGACTGGTCGGTGCCATCGAACTGATTGCCGATAAATCAGCCCGGCGTAACTTCCAGCCGACTCAGGGCGTTGGTGCCTACCTCAGTCAGTGCGCCACGGACGCGGGACTGATCATCCGTGCCATGGGTGACAATATTGGATTGTGTCCACCCCTGATTATCACTGAAGCTGAAATCAACGAAATGTTTGATCGTCTGACATCTGCATTGAATGCTACGGAAGAGTGGGTTGATGCTGGTGGACTGCGTACATCAAACTAAAGCGATTCCGGTATAAACGGAATCGCTCATGCTTCGATTGTTGGCTCATACCATGGGGTTGAGGCAACGCTGCGTTTCCGCGAAATTCGGAAACGCTCCAGAGCGTCGCGCATTCAGTATTGAGATTGGAACATCCTGGAAAATCAGGCAGGGCAACATGTACACTGGGATAAGTGCCTCCATAAATCAGGAGCACGTCTAAACGTGTTGCCCACCATTGATGTGGATTTCCGAACCGTTAACGTAGGATGATTGCTCGGAACAGAGAATGTAAATCATCGATGCTACTTCTTCTGGCTGCCCCAAACGACGCAGGGGAATATCTTTGGCCATAGCCTGATATTCCGGACCGATCATCGAGGTTTCTATTTCGCCAGGCGATATTGCATTGACCCGAACTCCGGACGGCCCAAAATCCGCAGCCATTTCCCGGGTCAGGGAAGCAAGTGCCGCCTTGGATGTCGCATAAGCTGCACCTGCAAACGGGTGTACCCGACTGCCTGCAATCGACGTCACATTCAGAATACTGCCTTGTCCGGCCTTGAGTTCTTCAAACAATCCTCGCGCAAGTACGATGGGCGCGTAAAAATTGACGTGGAATACATCCCGCCACAAAATCATTTCGGAATTCAGACAATTCAGTCTTTCGCCGTTGGGCCCCTTGGGTGAAATGGCTGCGTTGTTCACCAGGGCGTGTAACGGGCCCCCTTGCAGGCGTTCTTTCAGGGTTTCGACGCCATTTGCAAGACTTTCCATGCTGGAAAGGTCCATAACAACATGATCTTCCGGACCAGCTTCCCAAGGGCAGTTTTCCGAAAACGCCTGTCGGGAAACAGTAATTACTCGCCAGCCAGCCGCACTGAAACGTTTTACGGTGGCGTGACCTATGCCCCGGCTCGCGCCGGTTAGAATGATCGTGCGTCGGTCATTATTCATACGTTGTCTTGCTTTCCTGAAATCGAACCCGGGCGACCTTCGATGAGACGAAGATGCTAATGCTTTTGTATTTGGTGCCCACCCTGCTCAGACGCAAGGCAGTATTACCGCTATCTGCGGAGTCCATGGTGGACCAAACTGCTATACAGCACCATCAAAATCAGATGGTCAATGCGCCAGTAATACCGGGACAGGAGCATTATCAAGGATGTCGCCTGTTACACCGCCAAAAATCAGACGCCTGAGGCGACTTCTGGTGTAGGCACCCATAACCAACAGGTCTGCATTTTCTTCTCGCACAGCGGTCAGAAGGTTTTCAGCTACAGACCCGGCACTGGCGCGAATATCCCGACTTGAAGCAGAAACCTTATGCTGCGCCAGATAGCTGACAACATCAGCGGCGGAGGGGCCGTGCTTACCTGCTTCTTCAACTTCCAGGACAATAACTTTTTCGGCCTCGCACAGGAAATGCATCGCGGCACTTACGGCCCTGGCGGCTTCAACACTTCCGTTCCAGGCGATTGCAATTGCCGTTCCCAGATGATCAGCGGACTCGCCTGGCGGTACGACCAGCACCGGACGTCCGGTATCCATCAAGGCTGTTTCCAATGTGGCGGACAAGGATACATCTTCATCACTTTCAGATCTGCCAGCAACAATCAAATCGGCCAGTCGACCTTTCGATGCAACATAATCTTCTTCGCGACCGACAACTTCGGTGAACGACGCAGACGCATCGTCACTTTGCCCACTCCCATCACTTCGCGCCACAGCGTTAGCCTCGCAGGCAGCCTCAAACCGCTGCCGGGCACGCGCCAGCCTTTCGTTTGCTTCCTGCTCTGCACTGGCCATCACGTCTTCAATCATCGCACTGGTCATACCCTCACCGACATAGGCAACGGAATCCCTGGGATCGATAGATACGTGCAAAGCCTCTACATGGGCGCTCAATCTTTTGCCGACTGTAAGCGCAGCATCCAGCGGCGCCGGCGTCGAAGCTAAACCACTCATGGGAACAAGGATTGTTTTTGTGGCCATTGCAGCCTCCCGCTTTATTGTTCCAACAGTCTCTATCTATATATTTAGCACGAACAGCTGATAATGTAATTGGTATCATCAGACACTGATGTCACCGCGACGAGATGCCACACAGCGTTTTCAGACAAGTTTTCACCCAGAGATGATGCTGCAAGCTGTTTTCAGGGTTTCTTCACGGGCGAGATCAGCGTCCAGAACAGACCAGGTCATTTTTCCTGTGTCGAACTTCAGCTGTTGCCTGAGAACATCTACGTCTGCATCAGAAGCATCGTTAATACGTTTTTCAATGCGTAGCGACATTGTTTCAACGGGTGCCTCCAGCCAGAAACCATGAAATGGCAGTTGCAGGTTCCCGGCGATTTCTTCAAGTGAATTGCGCTCATCGTCACGTGCCTGCACGGCATCGACAATGACACTTGTGCCTGACTGCAAAATTCCCAACGCCCGCGACAGAAGTTTGTCGTAAACCTTTTTCGTTACCTCACTCGAATAACCTTCAGGGCCCAGTATTTCGGTTGGCATCAAGTCAAACATTGCCTTTCGAATAACATCACTGCGCAGTACAACTGCTCCGATCGGACCTGGAAGCCGGGATGCAAGTTGCAACGCCAATGTTGATTTTCCGCTGCCGGAAAAGCCGCCAACACCAACGAGAACGGGTTTGGTTTGTTGCAGGAACGACGTTGATAGTGCCAGATATTCCTTGGCGCCTTTGCGAACACGCTCAGCGACTTGCGTATCGGACTGATTGGCGGCAGCCGGTATTGCCGTAAACGCCCGAATGCCAGCCCGAACAGAAAGATACAACTTCAACAGAGCCAGGCCATCATCGTCGCCGGTTCGCTCAAGATATCTGTTCAATACCAGGTTGGCGTGCGCGTTCAATTCCCGATGCAACAGGTCCATCAGGAGAAAGGCCAAATCATACAATATATCTGATATTGCCAGACGATCATTAAACTCGATGGCGTCAAACAACATCGGCTTGTCATCAAACAGGCAAATGTTCCTGAGGTGCAGGTCGCCGTGGCAAAGACGCACAAACCCCTCTTCCCGCCTTTGATCGAATATGCTGCCCAATCCAGCACAGGCTTCTCTTTGAGCGCGGATCAAGGCATCAACTTCTGTCTGGTTAAAAACTTCCGGGACGCCTTCAACCAGTTGACGGGCCGTTTCCTCGACGATTTCAGGGATGGTATCGGCGATACCTGCCTCGAACTTTTTTTCGATCTGATCAAAAAACGTACAGATCATGTCGGAGGTTTCGGAAACGAGGTCGGTTCCAAGTTCACCTCTGAGTGCAAGACGGTCAAACACCTTGTTTTCGTCGAAGCGGTTCATTTCAACCAGCCATTCTACGACCTCTCCTTCGCCACCCAGCACCAGCTGGTCCGATGGTGAACGAACGACAGCAATGACCTTCTTGTAAATTTCTGCCGAAGTTCGTCGGTTGTGAGTGAGTTCAGCCAGGCAGCACTTTTCCCTGCGCGCCAGGGTCGAAAAATCCATGTATTCGAAATACACGGCACGCTTCATCTTGAACGCAAACGGACCGACCAGAAAAACAACAGCGCCATGAGTATCAATTCGGGTGACCGTGATTTCAGAAAGGTCGGGAAGGTAATTTCGATAATTTTCAGGTTGGTCCAGAAAGGAAATAACCTCGTCCTGGTTCTCGACAATCATTACAGAGGTCTTTCCCTTGCCTTCGCAAGTCAGAATTTATTCAACGGAATTTTGATATAGGAAACGCCGTTTTCTTCCGCTGGCGGAAACACACCCGCCCTCATGTTCACTTGTACCGAAGGCAGAATTAACTCCGGCAACTGAAGGCCTGCATCACGAGACTGACGTAAGGTGACAAAATCGAATCTGGATTTATCGCCCCCGAGGTGAACGTTATCCTGGCGTTGACTGGCGACACTGCTTTCCCACGAAAAATCCCGCCCTTCACCGCCATAGTCATGGCAAGTAAATACCCGTGTTTCGTCGGGTAACGTCAATATCCGCTGAACCGACGTAAAAAGAATATCCGCGTCCCCGCCTGGAAAATCGCACCGTGCAGTTCCGTAGTCAGGCATAAAAATTGTATCGCCAACAAAGACAGCATCCGCTATCTGATAGGAAACACAGGCAGGTGTGTGACCCGGAGTTTCCATCACCTTGATGGTCGCATTTCCAAGCTCAAGTTCCTGTCCCTCTGTAACCAGAATATCCCACTGGGACCCGTCCTTGCTAAAGCTCTCACCGGCATGAAATGCCTCAGCGAAAACTTCCTGTACAGCCACAACATTACCGCCGATCGCCGTTTGTCCACCAAGTTCGCTTTGCAAATAAGGCGCTGAGGTTAAATGGTCTGCATGGACATGGGTTTCCAATATCCAGCGTACATTCAGGTCCTTGTTTCGTACATGCTCGATCAATCGGTCGGCACTGGCTGTGTCGGTGCGTCCGCTCCTGGCGCTGTAATCCAGAACCGGGTCAATGATTGCACAGGATCCGGTTTCCGGATCCGAAACAATATATGAAACAGTTGATGTCGCTGTATCGAAGAAACCTTCAACGTTTACCTGACCCGCTGACAAAACAGCTTGATCCCCGATTGGCATAATTACGTTCCCGTTGCTCGCAGTGTCAGAAAGGCCACAACCAGATCATTCAACCCGGCCAAATTTCACAGTCATTATATGTTTAAATAGTATGGGGATGGTCCTCGGCAATACCAAGCGGGTCCTGATGGATAATAACATCTGCACCGGGGAAGGCCTCCCCGATCCAGTTTTCCAGTTCGTCAGCTATTTCGTGTGCTTTAAGCAGGGGCATCCCACCTTCCAGTTCGACATGCAACTGGATAAAGGAATTGATGCCGGAAGACCGTGTTCTGAGATCGTGCAATCCGTGAACATCGCCGTGTGCAAGCACAATTTCGCTAATCCTGTTGCGGTCTTCAATCGGAAACTCCCGATCCATCAGCATGTCATAGGACTGGCGGAAAATTTTCCAGGCTCCGTGTAAAATATACAGGGCGACCAGGACGGCAACCAAAGGATCAACGACCCGCCAGTCAAAAACGGTGACGGCCACCAGGGCCAGGATAACGCCGGCATTGACCAACAGATCACTACGGTAATGAAGCGAATCAGTCGACACTGCGACCGAACCGGTTTTTTTCACGACGTGATGCTGGAACAGCACCAATACCAATGTCAGGGCCATCGAGGCAAACATCACCAGGATGCCAAGCTCGCCGTGACCAACTGGTTGTGGATGAATAAATCGCTCCGCCGCCTGAAACACAAGAAAAACGGCTGAACCACCGATGAAAGCAGCCTGTGCAAGGCTGGCCAGGGACTCCACCTTGCCATGTCCAAACCGGTGCTCGTCATCCGCTGGCTCCAACGCATGGCGTACGGCAATCAGGTTAACTACCGAAGCAAGTGCATCAAGGATGGAATCAACAAGAGAGCTCAACAGCGCGATGGAATCCGACATCACCCACGCCCAGGCCTTGATAATAATCAGCGTCATCGCAACCGCGACCGACGCATAGGTCGCCAGTCGCATGAGCCGCGCTTTGCCCGGGTCGATCCCGCCGCTGAAGCCGGCCTGGCTTGATTTCTCTGCCGGGTTTTCGTTTTCAGGCGCGGTGTTCATTCAGGTATAATCCGCATCACGGAAACAGGATTTCATTGCGCCAGCCATCGCCTTCGCGCTCATAAATCAGTCGTTCGTGTAAGCGGAAAGGCTTGTCCGTCCAGAATTCCAGCCGTTCTGCAGCGATCCGATAGCCCGACCAGAAGGGTGGGCGGGGGACTTCGCCGATGGCGTATCTGGCTGCGTATTTGGCGACGGCTTTTTCCAGATCAAAGCGACCGGTCATGGCTGTGGACTGCTTCGATGCCCAGGCGCCGATCCGGCTGTCACGGGCGCGACTGGCGTAATAGGCATCGGCTTCTTCGTCCGAAACGGGGCTGACAGCACCTTCGACACGAACCTGACGGGCAAGTGTTTTCCAGTGAAAACACAAGGCTGCGCGCGGGTTTTCAGCTACCTCGCGGCCTTTTCGGCTTTCCGTATTGGTGTAAAAGACAAACCCCCGTTCATCAAAACCTTTCAGTAAAACCATGCGTACTGACGGCGCACCACTTGCGTCAGCAGTGGCCAGAGCAACCGCCGTCGGGTTATCGGGTTCTTTCCTTGTGGCCTCTTCAAGCCACTGGGAAAACGTCTCAAACGGGTCCTTTTTAGCGGACATTTGTTCTCATTTCCTGCCTTTTTCGGCGCATTTACGGCTGTTTTTGGTCTGCGGCGAGGGTTCTATACTAGCCAATCACATACAGGCTTGTCGACACAGCCACTTCACTCAAAAGTGGAAACGAAAGCTGCAAAGTTGAGCGATGCTTGCTATAATTCGCTCTGAACCCTGCATATATGTTTTTGGCACGATCAGTGCCATATTTTGGTCTCGATTCGCTGTTAATGAAATTCGAAGCGCAACTGAATAAAATTAGCAGCGGTGATCGGGCAGATCATGAAAACACGGGAATGAATCGAATGAAAAAATCTGGAATAATTATTGTCTGTATTGCCGCCCTGACCCTGGCGGGTTGTGAGGGTGCTGGCGAAAAGGAAAAACTTGGTACGATCCTGGGTGCAGCTGCAGGTGCAATTGTTGGCAGTCAGGTCGGCAGTGGCAAGGGCCGGACAACGGCGGTTGCAGTTGGCACGCTATTAGGCTCGCTGGCAGGCTCCAGTGTAGGTAAATCCCTGGACAAGCTGGATCTGATCCAATTGCAGAGAACCCAGCAGGGCACGCTGGAGAATAACCCCAGCGGCAAGACCAGCACGTGGAGCAATCCTGATTCCGGCAATTCCGGAACGATTACGCCACAACCTGCTCGACAGACTGCCCAGGGCGTCTATTGTCGGGAATACCAGCAAACCATTACAGTTGGCGGACGCACCGAGGAAGCCTATGGCGAAGCCTGTCGTCAGCCAGATGGCACGTGGAAAATTATTAAGTAAAAATAGTTCGCTGATACGCCTGTTTGTCATAATCTGATACCCTGACTGATCCGGAAAAGGTTCTGCCCCGCCACATGTCCAGTTCTCGCATTCTTCCAACCGCCGCGCTGATTGTCGCGCTGGCTGCTCCCCTGGTCTTCGCGACCACGCCGGTTCTGGCTGACTTCCAATCCGGCCTGAAAGCCTATGAGAATGGCGATTACAAAGCCGCACTCAAGGAATGGCTGGTGGAAGCAGAAGCCGGGGACCCGGTGACGCAACGCAACGTCGGGCACATGTACCGCAAGGGCCAGGGCGTCGCCAAGGATTTCGGTGAAGCCCTGAAGTGGTACAAGCGGTCAGCAGAGCAAAACTTTGCCCGGGCCCAGGCCAACCTTGGCAACATGTATCTGCGCGGCCAGGGCACAAACAAGGACCCGAAAGAAGCAGCCAAATGGTTCTTCAAGGCCGCCACGCAAAACCATGCCATTGCCCAGTACAATCTTGGCCTGCTGTTTGAATCCGGCGTCGGTGTTGCCAAAAGCGATGTCGAAGCCCTGCGCTGGTATTATGAAGCTTCGCGCCAGGGCCATCGCAAGTCACTGCAAAAGCTTTCAGCACTGATCGCGAAGGGCGTTGCCCCACCGGCGAGTGATACGCCGCTTGCTGTTACTCCACCAGCCAAACCCCTGCCCCCATCAGTTGAAAGCGCAGCCAAGAAAGCGAAGAAGAACCAGCTGGCGGCAGACAAGGCCCGTGAAGAAGCTGCCCGCAATCTACAGGAACTGGCCGCTGCCAAAGCAGCCCGACAGGAAGCAGAAGAAACAGCGGCAAGACTGGGGGTCGAACGCAAAGAGGCAGAAGCAAATCTGAAGGCGGCCCAGGACGAAGCTGAAAAAGTTGCAAAATCCAGTGCTGACCGTCAGGCCAGGATCACCGAAGCCGCCCGCAAGACAGCCGACGCCGCCAGCATGAAACTGGAAATCGAGCGTGAGGCGACAGGGGCAGCGCAAAAAACTGCGGCATCAAAAATTGCAGAAGCCGCAAAACTGGCAGCGGAACGCGAAGCAGCGGAAGTTGCCATCAAGGCGCTGGAGCGTAAACGTCTTGAGCACGAAGAAGCCTTGCAGGTGGCAAAAGCGAGACGGCTTGAGCTGGAACACCAGGCTGAACTTGCGGCACAACAACGTGCCGACGCCGAAGAGAAGCTTAAAGTCGAAGAGGCCAAAACCAGCGAAATTCTGAACCAGACTCGCGAAGTACAGGTCGCAGCGCAGGACGCATCCGCCGAAGCCGCCAAGGCACAGCTATTGTTGGACAGTGCCCTGGCCAAAAAGCGATCCGTACCCTCACCTGTCGTCATCGAAGAAGCGGCGAAGACAGCGGAAAAAGAAACCGAGCTTCGCCGTCGCGATTCGGAACAGCGTGTTCGTGATGCTGCCAATCGACTGGCCGCCGAGCAAAAGGCTATTGAGGAACTGGACCGGCGTTCCCGCACGGCTGTTCGTCAGGCCGAGCAAATTGCCAACGAAGCCGCCGTTGAACGTATCAAGATGGAAGACCGGGTTGCGATCGAAGAAGAGATCACACGTCGTGCCCTGAATATCAAAAAACGCGAAGCAGCCATCGACGAACTGAAATCTTCAACATCAGAAGAACTGAAAGCAGCCAGGGCAAAAGCAGACCGCGAATTGCAAAGCACCCGCCGCCAGATCAAGGCCGATCTTGCCCGCGAACGTGCGCTGCTTGAAAAACAAAACAAGGAATTGACGGCCAGGCTGGCGACAGCCGACAAAGCTGTTGCCGAAGCCGAGGCAAAGGCCCGGGAGGCTGAGAAAACGCGCGAGGGCCTTGTGGCCAGGACACGCGAAGTTTCAACGGAACAAAGTGAGACCAGTGCCGCCCGAACCCGCGCCAGTGAATTGGAGATGGCGCAAAAATCTGCCCTTGCCGACGCAGAAAAGGCGTTGGCAGATGCGCAGAAAATCCGCGCTGACGCCGCCAGCGACACGGCAACAGAAAAAACCCGAATGGCAGCGGAAGCATTAAAGCTCCGCCGGGACCGCGAACAGCTTGAGGCCAGAGCACGCAAGCAAGCCGAAGAAGTGAAGCTGGCGGAAGAAGTTCGTAGACTTTCCGAAGAAGCCCTTCGTTTGACGGAGGAGCGCCGCAAGGCAGAAGAACGACGCCTGCAAATTGAAGAAGTACTGATTGCAGACCGGCGCAAGATGTTGTCTTCTCCGGGCAAGAACGGTACCGAAAGCCGGGCCCAGCTTGTGGCCAGAATTGCCGCTCAGCAGCAACATCTGGCCGAGGAACGTCGCAGAACCAAAATTCTTGGCGAAATCGAAGCAAAGGTTCAGACCGAAGCCAGTCAAAAGTCTGCGCAATTGTTCGACCGCTTGAGAACCCGCGCTGAATCCGAAGAAAAACGCCTGGCCGAAGAAAAGGCGGAAAAACTGACTCTCGAAAAACAACGCCTTGAAGCCGAAAAAATTGAGGCAGAACAGGCCGCGAAAAAAGCCGAAGAACAACGCCGCCTTGCAGAACGTGAGCTGGTTGCCCAAAGGCAACGCCTGGCAGACGAGCAAAAAAAGGCGCGTGAGCTGGCGGCTGCAAAAGTAATTGCCGAACAAAAAGCCGTTGTCGACACGCAAGCCAGGAAAAAGGCCGAAGAAGCTGCAAAACTGGCGGAAGAGAAACGTCACGCCGAGGAATTGGCTCGTCAGAAAGCAGAGGCGGAAAGCAGGTTAAAAGCAGCTTTGGCCGAAAAGGAAAAACTGGAACGCCAAAAAGCCGAAGCCGAAGCGCAAAAACTGACAGACGAGAAACGCCAGGCCAAAGAAAAAGCACAGCGAGAAGCAGAAGCCGTACGTCTGGCGGAAGAAAAACGTCTGGCTGAGGAAAAGCGGCTGGCCGAAGAGAAGCGCATGGCCGCAGAAAAACGCCAGGCTGAAGAAAAAGCCAAAGCGGAAGCTGAAACCAAACGGCTTGCGGTTGAAAAGGCAAAGAAGATCGCAGAGGCAAAAGCAAAAGCCGAGGCGAAACGTGTTGCTGCAGAGAAAGCCAGGGCAAGAGCGGAAGCCGCCGCCACAAAACAACGACTGGCCGATGAAAAACGCGCCGTTGAAAAACTGCGCCGCAAGGAACAACAGGCACGTGACAAGGCTGAGGCCGAGCGTAAGGCCGAAGCTGAACGCAAGGCTGATGAGAAACGCGTCGCCGACAAGGCAATTGAGGCTGAGCGATTGGCGACGGAAAATGCCAAGGCAGAAGAAGCCCGTGTCGCCGCCGAACTGATCAAGGAAGAAAAACTAAAAGCCGAAGAGGCTGCCCAGACCGAAGAAGAACGTCGCGCAAAACGCAAACGTCTGGCGGCTGAGGCCTTGAGGAAAGAACAGCTGGAAGCCGTTCGGGCCAAAGCCGTAACCCGTCGCAAGGCTGAGCAGGCCCAGCGCCTGGCCGAAGAAGAAGCCCGGCGACGCATCGAGGAAATTCGCCAGGCAAAAGAAGAAGCCGATCAAAAGGCGAAACAACAGGCGTCTGACAATTCAGAGGAAGCCAGCGCCGTCCAGGAAAAGCCTGCCGTGCAACTGGCATCTGCGACACCACCCCCATCCGTACGCCTGGATGCCGGTCTGAAAGCGTATCAGTCAGGCGACTATGATGAGGCCCTGAAACACTGGCAACCCGCCGCCGAAGAAGGCAACGCCAACGCCCAGTTCTATGTCGGTGGCCTCTACCGCGATGGTGCCGGCGTCACCTCCAGCCTGCCACAGGCCCATTTCTGGTGGCTCCTGGCCTCGGAAAACGGCCACCAGACAGCCAAGCGTTTTCTCGGTGAACTGCGCGCCGAAATGCTGCCCCACGAACTGGTAGCCGCCGACCAACTGGTCAAGGACTGGAACCAGCGCATCAAGGACAACTCAACAGAATAGAGGGATTTGCCTGAATATTTCGCCGGAGGCCAATTTGTGCCCGCGGTTGGGGTGCAAAAGTTAACGATTTGGTATGATTCCGCGCCTATTTTCGGGGGTCCGGTGGGCTGTTCAGGCGATCACCGGAAAATTCAACGAACAAATGTTGGACCATGCTGGATCCCTATCAAACACTTGGAATTTCTCGTCGCGCCAGTCAGGCTGAAATAAAGCAGAATTATCGGCGTCTGGCCAAGGAACTGCACCCGGACCGCCAGCCCGGCAATAATTCGACTGCGGAAAAATTCAAGGATATTGCGGCGGCCTATCATGTGTTGGGCGATGCCAAACAGCGGTCAAAGTTTGATCGCGGTGAAATCGACGCCAACGGAAACCGTATGGCGGGGTACCAGCCACCGCCAAAATCTGAACCCCGTGCAGGTGCGCGAAAACCATCCCGCCCTTCCAGCACCAGGTCCGGTTCAAAAGCCAAAAGCCCGTTCGGTGCAAAAACGGCATCTGCTGGTTCCGCACAAGCCGGATCGGCAAAAACCGGGACCGGGACAACAAACGACCAACCCAGAGCACCAAAAGCAGAAGCCACCGTCGAGGAAGGCGGATTTGGCAATTTTGGTTTTGCCGGTTTTACGGCCAGCGATATTTTCCAGCCCTTTTTCCGCAAGGACAAAAAAGCCCCCGCCGCCATGGGCCGTGTTGGCGATCTGGATCGCCGATGCAAACTTGAAATTGGTTTGCTGGACGCCATCAAGGGCGGCAAGAAGCGTATGACCCTGGTGGCCGGGCAAGACGTTTTTGTCACCGTCCCGCCCGGCGTTG
The DNA here is from genome assembly GCA_018654745.1 of Alphaproteobacteria bacterium. Lineage (GTDB taxonomy): Bacteria > Pseudomonadota > Alphaproteobacteria > UBA2966 > UBA2966 > JABILA01. Next base: position 33,471 of record JABILA010000069.1, on the reverse strand, counting down.
AAGACGGTCAGATCATTCGCCTGAAAGGCATGGGTGAAAAAGGCAAGGGCAAGGCCGTTGGCGATGCCCTGGTTGAAATCGCCGTCAAACATCACCCGTGGTTTGTACGCGTAGGTGCAGATATTCATGTTGAACTGCCGGTTACCGTGCAGGAAGCCGTGCTGGGTGCCAGTGTAGAAATACCAACCATTGATGGTCCGGTCAGCGTGACGGTGCCCAAAGGAGCCAATGCCGGTGTGCGCCTGCGCCTGAAAGGCAAAGGCATTGTCGATCCGAAAAACGGCACGCGCGGCGACCAGCATCTGGTCATCCGCATTGTACTGCCCGAAGATGCCTCAGGTTTCGAGAAGCTGGTCAAACAATGGGCCCCTGGCAATGACTATGATGTTCGGGGGATATTCCGTAAACTGTCGGAATGATCGCGCCCGCACATTTCCTGTATTCCCTTGTTAAACAGGCAGTCCTTGGTTTTCTCAGGAACGGCGATGCGTTGATTGCCGGACATCTGGCGTTCATGGGCCTGTTGACCCTTTTCCCCTTCCTGATATTCCTGGTTGCCCTGGCTGGCTTTGCCGGTAACACAGAAGCCGGCACCATGGTCGTTGCCTATATCCTTGAAAACATGCCGGAAGACGTTGCCATCGTCTTTGAAGGACCTTTGCTGGAAGTCCTGCAGGAGGTGCGCGGCGGTTTGTTGACCATCGGCGTGGCCGGTGCCTTGTGGACCGCATCTTCTGCCTTGGAAGGTGCCCGGGCCGGGGTTGAACGCGCCTTTGGCCAAAGCATGATTATTCCCTTCTGGCGACGCCGACTGGAAAGCCTGGCCCTGGTGGTCGTCGGTGCGGCCCTGATCCTTGCGGTATCCACCATATTATTGTTCGCGCCGATCCTGTGGGCCGACACCACCCGCTCACTGGGCTATGACGGCATGGCTATTCTCGATTTCGGCTCGACCAGGACGGTCATCAGCATAGGGTCTGTCCTGCTGGTGCTGACGGCCCTTTACGCCATGCTGCCTGCGCGTCGCCCCCTGTGGCGAGCCGTGGTGCCGGGTGCTTTGCTGACATTGCTGCTGTGGGGAGGAGCTGCCCTTTCCTTCACCCTCTATCTCGGGCACTTCAATAATTACGATGTGACCTACGGCAGTCTCGGTGGTATCGTCATTGCCATGCTGTTCTTTTACCTGCTGGGTGCCATTTTCCTGTTTGGGGCCGAGATCAATGCCGCCATCCAGAAGGCGAACACGCCACCACCAGTCCCCGAATAACCCTGGCTGTTCAATTGCACCTTTGTGTCATTGGTGTAAAATCGTTGAAATGAATAAATCGCCAAACCAGAGCAGGAAATTGGCGGAAACTGTGAGGGCTTATGACTGAACCAAAGGCTTTGATGGCAGGCAAACGTGGCCTGATCATGGGGGTCGCGAACGACAGGTCCCTGGCGTGGGGCGTCTCGAAAGCATTACACGAACATGGTGCCGAACTGGCCTTCACCTATCAGGGCGAAGCCCTGGAAAAACGTTTGCGACCATTGGCTGAATCGATTGGCAGTGATTTTATCATGCCTTGCGATGTCACCGATGAAAGCAGCGTCGAAGCCACTTTCGCCGAGCTGGAAAAGCGTTGGGGCACAATCGATTTTGTCGTACACGCCATTGGTTTCTCGGACAAGGAAGAACTGAAGGGTCGTTACGTCGATACCAGTCGCCAGAATTTCCTCATGAGCATGGACATCAGCTGTTTCTCCTTCACGATGATCAGCAGATACGCGGAAAAACTGATGCCCAATGGCGGCAGCCTGATCACCCTCACCTATTACGGTGCCGAGCGCGTGATCCCTCATTACAATGTCATGGGCGTGGCCAAAGCCGCCCTGGAAGCCAGCGTCAGATACCTCGCCGAAGACCTCGGCCGTGGCAAAATTCGCGTCAATGCCTTGTCTGCCGGTCCGATCAAGACCCTGGCGGCCTCCGGCATTGGCGATTTCCGCTATATCCTGAAATGGAACGAACTGAATTCACCACTGCGCCGCAACGTCACCATCGACGATGTCGGCAAGTCGGCACTTTACCTGCTCAGCGATTTGGCATCCGGTGTCACCGGTGAAGTGCACCATGTTGATTCAGGCTATCATGTTGTGGGTATGAAAGCCGTCGACGCACCCGATATTTCCACGGTCTGACATCATGTCGCATAATACCTTTGGCCATCTCTTTCGCGTCACAACCTGGGGGGAAAGCCATGGCCCGGCCATTGGCTGTGTCATTGATGGCACACCGCCAGGCATTGAACTGACCGAAGCCGATATCCAGCCGTGGCTCGACAAGCGCAAGCCCGGTACCTCCCGCTTTGTCACCCAGCGCCGTGAAAGCGACGAAGTCCGCATCATGTCCGGCGTCTTCGAAGGCCGCACCACCGGCACGCCCATCGCCCTGGAAATCGCCAACATCGACGCACGGTCAAAAGATTACGACGACATCAAGGACAAGTACCGCCCGGGTCATGCTGATTTCACTTATCGGGCCAAATATGGCAACCGCGATTATCGGGGTTCTGGTCGGGCCTCCGCCAGGGAAACTGCGTCACGGGTTGCCGCCGGTGCCGTTGCCCGCAAGGTTCTGGGCCGGGCAATTTCTATTCGGGGCTCTCTGGTGCAGATCGGTGCAGATCAAATTGACCGCAGCAAATGGGATGACGCCACTATTGGTCAAAACGATTTCTGGTGCCCCGATGCGGACGCTGCTGTGCGTTGGGAAAACCTGCTGGATACGTTACGTAAAAGTGGATCCTCGGTCGGGGCCATTATCGAAGTCACCGCCAGCGGCGTGCCTGCCGGTTGGGGTGCACCAATTTATGCCAAACTGGATACAGACCTTGCCGCCGCCATGATGAGCATCAATGCCGTCAAAGGCGTTGAAATCGGTGCAGGCTTTGCCGCCGCCGCCCTCACCGGTGAAGAAAATGCCGACGAAATGCGGGCAGGCCAGGGCAATGATGGACCGGAGTTCACATCGAACCACGCAGGCGGCATTCTTGGCGGAATTTCTTCCGGCCAGGACGTTGTGGTCCGCTTCGCCGTCAAGCCAACATCCAGTATCCTGACCCCGCGCCAAACCGTGACCATCGATGGCGAAAATACAGATGTCCTGACCAAGGGTCGCCATGACCCTTGCGTCGGTATTCGCGGTGTACCTGTGGGTGAAGCCATGATGGCCTGCACCCTGGCCGACCATATGCTGCGTCATCGCGGCCAGACCGGCTGACGTTTCTTCTTTCTTTGCAACAAGGACCCCCTCTCATGTCTGCTTACCAACCTGATCACATAATGGCTCTCGACCTCAAACAAGGGGATCTGGACGAGCGTACAATCGCCTATTTCGAAAAATGCCAGGAAAAGCTGGGCATGGTGCCCAACGTCTTGCTGGCCTATGCCTGGCACCCCGAGAAACTGGCGGCCTTCAGCACCATGTATAACGGTTTGATGCTGGGCGATTCGGGCCTCAGCAAACTGGAACGTGAAATGATCGCCGTTGCTGTGTCGTCTGAAAACAAATGTGTGTACTGCCTCGTCTCACATGGCCAGGCTGTACGGGCCTATTCCGGTGATCCGGTGCTGGGTGAATTGCTGGTCATGAACTATCGCAATGCCACGCTGGAACCACGCCAGCGCACCATGCTCGATTTTGCCGTGAAAATGACAGAAAACCCCAAGAACATGAACGAAGCCGACCGTCAGAGCCTGCGCGATGTAGGCTTTTCCGATGCCGACATTTTCGACATCGCCGACACCGCCGCTTTCTTCAACATGTCCAACCGCGTCGCCCTGGCCATCGACATGATGCCCAACCTGCAATACCACGGGCAAAACCGGTAGGGCTTAACCCCGCACAAATTCCGCCACAAGTTCCACATGCGGGGACCAGGCGAACTGGCCGACGGGGGTGACACGGGTGAGTTCGTAATCGCCGTCCACCAGTTCCCGTGCATCGCGGGCGAAGGTGCCTGGGTTGCAGGAGACGTAGGCGATTTTCGATACCGACGACATAGCGAGTTCTTCGCATACGGTCAGCGCCCCGGCCCTGGGCGGGTCAAGCACGACGGCGTCGAGTTTTTTGAATTCCTTTGTTTGCAAGGGACGGCGGTCGAGGTCACGCACTTCTGAATGCAGATTAACGCGCCCGGCGCTGCGGTTGACGGCATGTTGCAGTGCGCCGATGGCGCGTTCATCACCGTCATAGGCCGAGACCTGACAGCCCTGCGCCGCGAGGGTCAATGCAAACGTGCCGACACCAGAATAAAGATCGGCAACTTTTTTGGACGTGCCCACATGCGCTGTCACCAGCTCCGTCAGTACTGCTTCCGCTGTGGCACTGGCTTGCAAAAAGCCACCGGCAGGTGCCACAACATTGGTGCCGCCAAAAGCGATCACAGGCTCCTTCGCCATGGTGATAACTTCGGGTAACTTCTGCCCCCAGCTGAGGCGCGGGATTTCGTTGGCTTGTGCAAATTCACTGAGGCGCATACGCAACGGCATGTCCGGTTCGCCCTGGGCTTCAATTGTCAGATCGATGCCGGTGTCGGTCATGGTTGCCGATATACCCAGACCTTTTTTGTGTATCTTGAGAGTCCCGACCAGCGCACGGACATTGGCGATGATGGCGTTCAGGCCAGGGTCGAGAACGGCGCAGTGATCGATATCAATCACCTGGTTGGTGCCTTTTTTCTGGTAGCCCAATAACAATTGCCCACCGGCCCGGATCGCCGTCCAGCGTGTGCGGCGACGGCTGTCCCGGCGTATCATGCGTGTGGGCGCGACTTCAACATCTTCAAGACCCCGGCGCGCCAGGGCATCGACCACCAGATTACGTTTCCAGTCCTGCTCGGCCTGTTCCGTCAAATGTTGCAGGGAGCAGCCCCCACATTCTCCGTAATATGGGCACGGCGGCGTTTGTCGATTCGCACCTGGCTCCAGCACTTCCAGCAATCGGGCCTTGATGGTCTCACCTGATTTACCATTTGTCTGCACCAGTACCCGGTCACCGGTCACTGTATGCGGCACAAAAACCTTCTGGCCCTTGTGCATGGCAATGCCGTCCCCCTGGGCACCGATGGACGCTATCTCGATTTCGAATTTAGTCTCTGACATTACCGTCTGGGTCCCCAGGGTCCGCGTGGTCGGCTTCGTTTGACCCACGGGCTGTGTGATGAAGGGATCGCGCTGGATCCTTTTGAACGACGCCGGGCCACCTTGAAAGGCCTGATCATTTCAGGCGCTGCATGCGCTTCCTTGCCATGACCGAACATCTTGACGTGTCTATAACGAAAAAACGGGATCAAGGCCATGCCGGTCACAAAGCCGCCAATATGGGCCCACCAGGCGACTCCACCGCCGCCATCATCACCCGCCGCATTAAAAAACTGCAAGCCGATCCAGATACCAAGAACCCACAAGGCCCTGATTTTAATGGGATAAATCAGGAACCCAAACCACAGCAGCAGCGTTACACGGGCATGAGGATAGAGCAGTAAATAGGCCCCGAGCACACCTGAGATTGCGCCACTGGCACCAATCATCGGCACGGTCGAAGCAGGGTCTGCCAGGATTTGTCCGGCTGCGGCACCAAGGCCGGAGAGCAGATAGAAAACCACAAAACGTTTATGCCCCATGGCATCTTCGACATTGTTGCCAAAAACCCAGAGGTAAACCATGTTGCCAATTAAATGCATCCAGCCACCATGCATGAACATCGACGTCAGTACCGACAACCACGCCGGGATGAGCACATATTCCGGGGGCAAGACTTTTGTACCCAGCAAGTTCGACGGAATTAACCCAAGCGCCAGGACAATCCGGTTTCCCTGTCCACCCAGGGAGACCTGCCACAGAAAGACAAACACACAAATTCCAATGATCATCCAGGTGACGTAAGGCCGGATGGAGGTTGGGTTATCGTCGTGAATGGGAATCATGACGCTGCACCTGGCAATTTTCTGGCCACGATCAGAAATTCGATATTACCTTCCGGCCCCTTGATCGGGCTGGTGGTCAAACCAAGCACGGACCAATCCGGTAATTCGCTCAGCCAGCTTTCGATCTTGTCGCAAACTTCCTGGTGCAGTTCAGGCTCACGTACAACACCACCCTTGCCAACCCGGCCCCGCCCGACTTCGAACTGGGGCTTGATCAAGGCGATCAGATAACCACCTGATTTTGCCAGGGTCATGGCTGCTGGCAGCACGGTTTGCAATCCGATGAAGCTGGCGTCGCAAACCACAATATCAATTGCATCTGGAATCAGGGCTTCGTCCAGATATCGGGCGTTTGTTTTCTCCAGCACAACAACGCGGTCATCTGAACGCAGCTTCCACGCCAGTTGCCCTTGCCCGACGTCAACGGCGTAAACCTTGTCAGCCCCTCTCGTCAGCAACACATCCGAAAAGCCGCCGGTCGAGGCACCAACATCAATGGCCATCATGCCTGCAGGATCAATGGAGAATTCATCCAGCCCCTGAACCAGTTTCAATCCACCGCGGCTGACCCAGGGGTGTTGCCGGCCACGCACATCAAGGGGTGTTTCCGGCCGGACCTGATAACCTGGTTTGTCGAGCTTTTGTTCTTCTGTGTAAACCTTGCCCGCCATGATCAGGGCCTGGGCCTTGCCACGGGTATCAACCAGCCCCCGTTCGACAAGGGCTGCATCAAGACGCATCTTGTTAGACGGTTTTACAACTTTCGCCGATTTTGCAGATTTCGATTTTTTTGCCATAGGCCTGGCTTGCCGATAAGGATCAGGCGCGCGCCGGTTTTTCGGCTGCGTCCCGATCCAGTACATTCAAGGCCGTCGCCACGATTGAATCAGCATCCAGACCGGCGCGAACATATTGTTTCGCCGGGCTGTCGTGATCCAGATAAACATCCGGCAAATGCATAGGTCGTACTTTCAGACCGATATCCAGCAATCCCTCACCGGCGAGGAAGTCCAGAACCTGGGCAGAAAAACCGCCACCGGAACCTTCTTCGACAGTAATCAGCACGTCGTGGTTTTCCGCCAGCGAACGGATCAGGTCTTCGTCCAGCGGTTTGGCAAAGCGGGCATCAGCAATGGTTACCGAAATACCATGTGTACCAAGATCCTCCGCGGCGATCTCACATTCCGTCAAACGAGTGCCAAATGACAGCAGGGCAATTGTTGTTCCCTGACGAATGATACGTCCTTTGCCGATTTCCAGAACATCGCCGCGCTCAGGCAAATCAACACCAACGCCTTCACCCCGTGGATAGCGAAAGGCAATGGGCCCATCGTCATAGGCTGCTGCCGTCGCCGTCATATGCATGAGTTCAGCTTCATCAGCAGCCGCCATCACAACCATACCCGGCAGGCAGGCAAGATAGGCAATGTCATAGGCACCAGCGTGGGTTGCCCCGTCCGCCCCCACAAGTCCCGCCCGATCAATGGCAAAACGCACAGGCAGTTTCTGAATGGCAACATCGTGCACGATCTGGTCGTAGGCACGCTGCAGGAACGTCGAATAGATCGCCACAAAAGGCTTGAAACCTTCCGTCGCCAAACCGGCGGCAAATGTCACGGCATGCTGTTCGGCAATACCGACATCAAAGGTGCGGCCCGGAAACTGATCGCCGAATTTATCAAGACCTGTGCCGGATGGCATGGCTGCGGTCACCGCGACGATTTTGTCATCTGCGGTTGCTTCGGCCAGCAGCCCCTTGGCGAAGACACTGGTGTAACTTGGCGCGTTGGGCACCGGTTTTTCCTGGGCACCCGTAATAACGTCAAATCGAGACACGCCGTGGTATTTGTCGGCACTGTCTTCGGCGGGTGCATAGCCGTGGCCCTTGCGGGTGACCATGTGCACCAGAACCGGCCGGTTTTCATCTGCATCGCGAATATTGCGTAACGTCGGCAACATGTGATCCAGATTGTGGCCATCAATAGGGCCAACATAATAGAAACCCATTTCTTCGAATAAGGTGCCGCCAGTGGCCATGCCACGGGCATATTCCTCAGCCAGGCGGGCGCGTTTCTCCAGACTGTCCGGCAAATGCTGGGCAACCTGTTTGGCGATGTTGCGAAGTCCCAGATAAGGCCGCGAAGAAATCAGCCGCGATAGATAAGCGCTCATGGCACCTACGGGCGGGGCGATGGACATGTCGTTGTCGTTCAGAATAACGATCAAACGGCTGGACATGGACCCGGCATTGTTCATGGCTTCGTAAGCCTGACCCGCTGTCATGGCACCGTCGCCAATAACACAGATCACTCGATTATCGTCACCGGCCAGATCACGCGCGACGGACATGCCAAGGCCAGCTGAAATCGACGTTGAACTGTGACCGGCACCAAACGGATCATATTTGCTTTCGCTGCGTTTGGTAAAACCGGAAATACCACCGCCCTGGCGAATAGAGCGCAATTGATCGCGACGTCCGGTCAGAATTTTATGTGGATAGCTTTGATGGCCCACGTCCCAGATCAATCGATCTGATGGTGTATCAAAAATATGATGCAGGGCCACTGTCAGCTCGACCACGCCCAGGCCAGCACCCAGATGACCACCGGTCAAAGAGACGGCGTCAATCATGTCACTACGCACTTCGGCGGCCAGCTGCTTTAGCTGATCTTCGTCGAAATCCCTGATATCAGACGGTTCTTTTACCGTGTCCAGCAAGGGCGTAGGTTGCTTGTGTGGTTTTTGGGTCGCCACAGTCAATCCTGTCTCAATTCCGTCGTTCGATTACAAAATTAGCCAAGTCCTTGAGAAGATCGGCTTTTTCGGCGAAAGGTTCAAGATGTTTCGCAGCCTGATCTGCCAGCATCCGGGCCTGGGTTCTGGCTCGTTCTATACCAAGAACTGAAACAAATGTCGCCTTTCCTCTTTCGGAGTCTTTATTTACCGCCTTGCCCATGGCTTCCGCATCGCCTTCGGTATCCAGAATATCGTCGACAATCTGAAACGCCAGCCCCAGATCATGGGCATAGGCATGCAGGGCCAGGAACTGATGTTCAGAAGCACGGCCGAGGATTGCACCTGCCTCGCAGGACACAGCAATCAGGGCACCGGTCTTTAATTGTTGCAGCCGGGTTATATGCTGCACATTCGGTTCGGCAACGTCTTCCGACGCCAGATCAATCATTTGCCCAGCCACCATACCTTGCGGTCCGGCAGCCTTTGCCATGGCAACAACCAGCCGCGCCCGGATGGCCGGGTCGGCCTGATAACTTTCATCGCCGAGAATTTCAAAAGCCAGCGTCAACAACGCGTCCCCGGTCAGCACAGCCGTTGCCTGGTCATATTTGATATGCACTGTCGGCTGGCCCCGACGCACGTCATCATCATCCATACAAGGCAGGTCATCATGGACCAGGGAATAGGTGTGGATCAGTTCAATGGCAGCCGCAACGCGCAGGGCAGAAGATCTGGAAACGCCGAACAGGCTGGCACACTGCAGCACCAGAAAGGCACGTAGTCGCTTGCCGCCAGCCAAAGCCGCATAGTGCATGGCTTCATGCAATCGGCTTTCAGCGCCGTCACTATTGGGTAGAACAATTTCCAGTTCCCGCACCATATCTTCGGTGCAGGCACTCAGGGCCGCTTCAAATCTCAGTGACATGCCGTGTAATTCCGCTCAACCGCTTATTGGTTACTCAACATCCAGAGGCTCGGTAGCAATACCACCGTTGCCATCTGGAATAATCTTGTCTATCCGCGCCTTGGCATCACCCAGTTTGCTCTCGCAATGGCGTTTCAAGTGCGTACCCCGGGTGTAGATATCGATGGATTCATCCAGATTGACATTGCCACTTTCCAGACGATCCACAATATCTTCCAGCTCACGCAAGGCATCTTCGAAGCTGAGGGCAACAATTTCAGGCGGCAAATCCTTGCCAGCGGTACTATTCGGGGCTTTGGCCATGAGAACTCCCTTGTTCACCCGGATTTTATGCTGCACTGCGGCCAGGAGCAATAACCCTGGTCAAGAATCAGGCGGCTGAAGACCCAAAATCCGGTTTTGTCAGATATTCCCGGCAATCTCTTTCAAATCTGCCCAGGCCGAAGTCACGTCTTCGCTGGTCGTATTGGTCTGACCGATCACGAAGCGAATTGCGTAATGGCCACTGGTGTGGGTTTGGGTCAGGTACAAACGGCCATCATCGTTAACCGCATGAACCAGTTTTTCGTTGAAGGCATCCAGTTCAGCATCGTCTGTCATGCCTGCAGGTTTCCAGCGAAAGGTCAGAAGTGTCAGGCTGCGCGGGACCAAAAGCTCGGCTTCGGGCTCGGCGGCGATTGTTGCCTCCAGGTCTTCGGCCCATTTGATCTGGTTGCGCAAGATGTCCTTCATGCCGTCGACGCCCATGCTGCGGATGACGAACCACAATTTCAGGGCGCGGAAACGGCGACCCAGTGGCACGCTCCAATCCCGGTAATCTATGACCGATCCGGTTTCCCGGCTTTGCAGATAAGCAGGCAGGATCGACAGGGTTTTGACCAGGGCCTCTGAATCGCGAATGAAATGGGCCGAGCAATCAAAATTGGTGAACATCCATTTATGTGGATTGAAGACAAAACTGTCTGCGTGCTCGATGCCGTCGATCATGGCGCGCTGTTCTTCCAGCAACAATGCCGTTCCGGCCCAGGCCGCATCCACATGCAGGTAAATATCATGACGACGACAGATTTCGCCGATGGCACGTAATGGATCAACGGCACCCGTGCCAGTGGTCCCCAGGCAAGCCACGACAACAGCTGGTTTGATGCCGGCTGCAATGTCGGCTTCGATAGCGGCTTCCAGCTCGGCAGGAACAAGGCTGAGATTTTGATCGACGGCGATCTTGCGCAAAGCCTTGCGGCCAAGCCCCGCCACCATCACATCTTTTTCGATGGAAGAATGCGCTTCTGCGGAGGCATAGACCGCCAGCGGCTGCACGGCTTTCAGGCCTTCCTCGTTAGCGGCCCAGTTGGTGGCTTTTTCCCGGCCCACAAGGATTGCGACCAATGTGGCACTGGAGGCGGAATCCTGAATGACACCTTCAAAACCATCACCCAGACCCAACATTTTAGCCAGCCACTCCATCATCCGGGTTTCCATCTCGGTCGCCGCCGGAGAGGTCTGCCACAACATACATTGCGCGCCCATGGTGGTGACCAGCATTTCCGCCAGCACCGAAGGTGGGCTGGAGTTGGACGGAAAATAGGCAAAGAACTTCGGATGTTGCCAATTGGTAATGCCCGGCACCACGATCTTTTCAAAATCAGCCATAATGTCTGACATATCTTCGCCCGCATCAGGGGCGGCCACTGGTAATTGTGCCGTGATATCGCCGGGCTGGACCTGAGCCCGCACGGGGCGCTCGCTCACCGTTTCCAGATAACCTGCCATCCAATCGACCATGTCGTGGGCGTGACGGCGAAATTCATCATTATCCAATTTATCTTTCTCCGGTCTGCATGAGAGATTTTACGTGTACAGCGACGCTACGGCTCAAGGCGTCCAAGTCATAACCACCTTCCAGGGCAGAGACAACCCGACCCCCGGCGTGGCTGTCAGCGATGGCCATCAGCTCATCTGTCACCCAGCCGTAGTCATCGTCCTGCAGGTTCAGTTGCGCCAAAGGATCATCGGCATGGGCGTCAAAGCCAGCCGAGATCAACAGGAGTTCCGGTTTGAAGGCGTGCAGTGCTGGAAAGATATGTTCTGCGAACGCGGCGCGAAACTGAGCTGAGCCCGTACCGGCAGCAAGCGGCAAGTTAATAATATTGCCTTGTCCAACTTCTCCAGACGCCCCGGTGCCGGGATAGTGCGGATACTGATGGCTGGAGGCATAGAGCATGTCTTTGTCATCCCAAAACGCGGCTTGTGTGCCATTGCCGTGATGCACATCAAAATCAACGACGGCAATGCGTTCCATGCCGAACTTGTCCCGGGCATGACGGGCCGCAATAGCAACACTGTTAAAGAGACAAAAGCCCATGGCCCGGTCCGGCTCGGCATGATGCCCCGGGGGTCGCACCGCACAAAAGGCGTTGTCCGCATGCCCCGCCACCACATCATCAACGGCAGCACAAACGGCTCCGGTGGCCCGCAAGGCCGCTTCTGTCGATCCTGGCGACATCACCGTATCGGGATCAAGAAAGACCTGATTGTCGACCGGGGCTTTTGCAAAAACGTCTTCAACAAATGCCTGTGGATGGTTCAGGGCCAGGGTTTCCCTGGATACTTCCGGGGCCTGCCGACGGTCCAGGGTTGCGAATGGATCGGCGGCAAGCGCCTTGTTTACAGCACGCAGGCGATCACTACGTTCGGGATGTCCCTGGCCGGTATCGTGGTCAAGGCAGGCATCATGGCTGAAAAGAAGTGTGGTCACGGCGGATTACCTGATTTTGCGTTCTGGCAGGGTCACGGAATTATGATATTCCGGCTGTGTAGAAGATTGTTATTTATACCCAATTCGGGCTCTAATGCCCTCCGGGATATATGACCATAACTTATTCCGCTTTTTTTGGGCACAGCTTTGTTTGGGAAATTCGAATGCACGTTGGATATAGATCATGAAGCTGCCGGGACAATTATTGATTGTTGCCTTGATTGGTGGCGTTGGCCTGGTGGGCTGGAATTATCGACAGGATATTCCGGTCATCTCAGCCTTTTTCGAAGAAGGCGGGGCCAAACAGAAACGACGCGGTGGACGGCCCGTTTTTGTCGAAACCAAAAAGGCGCGTGTCGACACGGTGATGATCGAAGTCGACGCCATCGGCACGGCAAAATCCAACGAAAGTATTATCGTGACCACCCAGGTCACAGGCATGGTCAGCAAGATCCATTTCCGCGAAGGCCAATGGATCAAAAAAGGCGCAGCCCTGGTTGATCTGGATGCCGGAGAGCTGACGGGTGAACTGGCCGAAAAGATCGCCCTGCGCGATAACGCCAAACGTCTGTATCTACGCACCCGCAAACTTGCCGGTAGCAAAAATGTGCCGGCCGCCAGAGTGGAAGAACTGTACGGTTCCCTGATGGCTGCAGAAGCCCGGGTGCGGTCCGACGAAGCCAAACTGGCTGAATATAAAGTCATGGCCCCTTTTTCCGGACGCCTGGGTTTGCGCCGGATCAGTCTTGGGGCTTTGGTTCGCCCCGGCGATCAGATCACGACGCTGGATGATACGTCGCGTTTAAAGGTCGATTTCCGTATTCCCGAGACCGCTATTTCACATATCACAGCAAATCAAACCGTCACCGCCCAAAGTGCCGCCTGGCCAGACAAGGAATATGTCGGCCGGGTGCAAACCATCGACAGCCGGGTCGACCCGACAACACGGTCCATCGAAATTCGCGCTGTCTTCGATAACAAACAAGGCAAGCTGAAACCCGGCATGTTTTTGACCGCAACCCTGACCGCTGCGGTGCGCGACAACGCAATCCTGATTCCGGAAGAGGCCCTGGTGTCTTCCAGCGACAAACAATTTGTCTTTACGGTCAAGGACGGCAAAGCCGTCAAAACCGTTGTCACAACCGGAGAACATATCAACGGTGACATCGAAATCCTCAGCGGCGTTACCGAAGGGACACCGGTTATCGTTGGCGGCGTGCAAAAAGTCCGGCCAGGCCAGGCCGTGAAAAACATGCCCCCTGGCGGATTTGGCACGGGCAAAAAGCCGGGCGACAAAAAGCCAACTGGCAAAAAACCTGCCCCAACCGGAAAGGCCAGTTAAGCCATGGTTCTCTCCGACGTCTCGGTAAAGCGCCCCGTACTGGCAACGGTTATGAGCCTGGTCATCGTGATCTTCGGATTATTTGGCTATAGCAAACTGAGTGTGCGTGAATATCCCGACGTCGACCGCCCCATCGTATCCGTAAGTACTGTTTATCGCGGTGCCTCGGCGGCGATCATCGAAAGCCAGGTGACGCAAGTATTGGAAGATGCAGTGGCTGGCATTGAAGGTATCACTAACATTTCTTCAACCAGCCGCGAAGAATCATCTTCCATAACGATCGAATTCAACGTTGATCGTAATATGGACAGCGCCGCCAACGATGTGCGTGACCGGGTCAGCCGGGCCATTCGCTCCTTGCCGGACGAAGCAGACGCACCGCGCATCGCCAAATCCGACGACGATGCCCGCGCCATCATGTGGCTGGCCCTGACCAGCAATCGTCAGGACGGCCTGGAACTTACCGATTATGCCGAGCGCTATCTTGTCGACAGATTATCCATCGTATCCGGCGTCGCAAATGTGCGAATTGGCGGTGGTCGACGCTATGCCATCCGCATCTGGCTGAACAAAAAAGCGCTGGCAGCACGCCAACTGACCGTGCAGGACGTCGAAAGCGCACTCAGACGGCAAAATATCCAGCTGCCGTCGGGACGCATTGAATCGTCGCAACGGGAAATATCCGTGCGGACGGATTCCAGCCTGCGTTCCGTTGAAGATTTTGGCAAAGTGGTTGTGCGGGAGGCGGATGGGTATTTTGTGCGCCTGTCCGAAGTCGCCGAAATCGAACTGGCCGCAGAAAATGCCCGTAATGATTTCCGTACCCTGGGCCGCAACGCCATCGGCATGGGGGTTGTCAAACAATCCAAGGCCAACACCCTGGAAGTTGCCACCGGCGTCAAAGAGGAAATGGAAAGACTTAACGCGACGTTGCCAGCCGGAACGCAGCTGGAAGTCGCCTATGATCAGTCCGTCTTTATTGGCCGCGCGATCACTGAAGTCTTTATTGCCATCGGGATCGCCATGGCCATGGTGGTGGCCGTCAACTTCATTTTCCTGCGCAGCCTCACCGCAACCTTGATCCCGGCCATTGCCATTCCGGTTTCGGTCATAGGCTCGCTCAGTGTGCTGGCGTCTTTGGGATATTCCATCAACATCCTGACGCTTCTGGCGCTGGTGCTGGCAATCGGTCTGGTGGTGGATGACGCCATCGTGGTGTTGGAAAATATTCACCGACGTATTGAAGAAGGTGAAAAACCTCTGCTTGCTGCCGTACGCGGCACCCGCCAGATCGCCTTTGCTGTCATCGCCACGACGGTCGTGTTGATCGCTGTGTTTGTACCGATTTCGTTCATGGAAGGAGAGATCGGCAGGCTGTTCAGTGAGTTCGGTATCGCTGTGGCAACGGCAGTGTTGTTCTCATCTTTCGTGGCCCTGACCCTGACGCCGATGATGTGTTCCAAGCTGCTGCGGGAAACAAAAGAAGAAAGTGGTTTTTACAAAGTCACGGAACGTATCTTTGACGGCATGCACAATGGCTATCGTGGCTTGTTGAAGATTGTGCTGGCGGCACCTTTGGTCGTGGTGATCATTGGCGGTGTCATCAGCTTTGCGGCCTGGGGTATCTATATCAACGACCGGATGTTGCCCAAGGAACTGGCACCGGTTGAAGACCGGGGTGCCATCTTCATTCCGATCTCGGCCCCCGACAGCGCCAGCCTCGACTTCACCCGTCGCTATACCCGCCAGATTGAAAAGCACCTTCAACCCATTATTGACCGTGGTGATGCCTGGTCCATGCTGACCATTGTCGCTCCCAGCTGGGGCCGGCCTGGTCCGGTGAACAAGGGCTTTATTATTTTCCGGCTGGTCCCGTGGGAACAACGCACTGTCAGCCAGGGCGAAGTGATCAAGGAAATCTTTCCAAAAATCGTCACGGTCCCGGGCGTCCGAGCCTTTCCGGTCAGCCCCAAAAGCATAGGCCGGGGCCGCTTCGGTGCACCTGTGCGCTTGATCATTGGGGGTCCTGATTATGAAACCCTGATGGTCTGGCGCGACAAGATACTGGCGGCCGCCCGTTCCTTGCCAAGTCTGCGCGGACTGCAATCCGATTTTGAAGAATCCCGGCCTGAATTGTTTGTCGATATCGATCGCGACCGCGCCGCGGACCTGGGTGTCCCTGTGGAGGAAATTGGCCGTTCACTGGAAACCCTGTTGGGCTCACGCTATGTCACCACCTTTGATCAGGGCGGCAAGCTGTTCAATGTAATCCTGCAATCAAAACCGGAAGACCGCTCCAAACCACGGGATCTCAGCAACATCTATGTACGATCCACTAATTCCGGCACGTTGATCCCGCTGGCCAATCTGGTGCAATTCCGTGAAAGCGCCGGAGCCCGTGAATTACGCCGTGCCGATCGCATGCGTGCCGTGACGATCACAGCGTCACTGGCCGCCGGTGCCACAATCGGAGACGCCGTCAAGGAACTGGAAACCATCGCCCAGGATGTCTTGCCCGGCGACGCCCGGATCAGCTGGGGCGGCAGCAGCAAGGAATTCAGGGATTCTTCCAACACCATGATGTTCACCTTTGCCATGGCTTTGGTGATCGTGTTCCTGGCCCTGGCGGCACAGTTCGAAAGCATCGTACACCCCTTTATTATTATGCTGTCGGTGCCGCTGGCCCTGACGGGTGGCCTGGCTGCCCTGGTCCTGCAAGGACTGACCTTGAATATCTACAGCCAGATCGGTCTGGTGATGCTGATCGGCCTGACCGCCAAGAACGCCATTTTGATTGTCGAATTTGCCAATCAGTTGCGCGACAAAGGCGAAGACATACTGACAGCGGTGACCGAAGCCTCAGTCAGTCGCTTGCGCCCGATCCTGATGACCTCCATCGCCACAGCGTTCGGTGCCCTGCCCCTGGCCATGGGCACCGGTGCCGGTGCCGAAGCCCGCAAGGCATTGGGTGTCGTGATCGTTGGCGGCGTCAGCTTCTCAACATTTCTCAGTCTTTTGATCGTGCCCGTGCTCTATTTCATCTTCGCCCGCTTCGCCAAACCCTCCGGGCACATCGCCCGACGCTTGAGCCAGATGGAAGAGAACGAAGCCGCTGCCAAGGCCCCGGCGACAGCCACACCGGAAACTTCGGCGGGAAGCTGACGGGCAGCCCGCCCATCTTCCATAGCTCTCCGTCATCCCGCACTTGATGCGGGATCCATGCCTACCCAATAGGGAATGCATTAAATCCTGACGCGTAGACCCCGCATCAAGTGCGGGGTGACGAAGTTCGGGTTGAAATATTTACGCATGTTACGTTTAATGCGTTGATAACGAAGTTTCTTTCCTGTATGTTACATAAATATTTGATGGCAGTTCGCGCCTGAACTGCCCCCTGGGATAGACCAACCCTGGCCCACAACAGCAAAATCCAACAATTGGTGAAAAACCCCTCTAATCCCTTCATAGTGGAGGGTATGGAACTCATGCACTCAAAAATTCCTTTTCTTCCGCCTGACTGGACTGTTGCGCGGGGGGCAAAATATGTCACCAGACTGGTGGTCTTTGTCATTGTGCCTGGTTTGCATCAGATCGTAAGCAAAAGACGACTGTTTGGAGGTCTATTGCTGGCAGTCTACTTCGCTGCCGAATTTGTGACTATTAAACTTCCCTACGACCTGTCCATAGACACGTATCCTATACAGGATTTTGCTATTCAGATTGCACTATTAGTTCAGCTTGTTTCCTGGATATTGTTGGCGCTGGATTTCAAGAATCTGGAAAACAGAAAACCAAGGATCAGTCTGTTTCTGATCGCAGTTTGTGCCCTTGGGCTGTATTCCATTCCCTACCACAATCCAGGAAATTCGAAACTTCTGGTCCAGGACAATAATATTCTTTGCCCTGTATTTTGCCTGCATGACATCATCGAATATGACCATAGGAGACTTGATATAAATATTGTCTCAGTTGGAGACTACGTCCTCATGGATCGTGTAAAACCACACCCCTACATAAGCAAGATTCTGGCGATGCCTTCCGAAGACCTCTGTGAAGATGACGGGCATTTGAAATTCATTCAGGCCAATGACAAATTTGCGTGTTTACCAAATTCCGATCGCAGCGGCTATTTTTATCCGCATCTGGTTTGGGGGGGACTTGAAGCGAAATTTGTTGACCTGGATGGCAAGGACGTATCGGTAGTTCTGGATGGAGATATTCAGGGTATCAATCCGCGAAAAATTGGCAATATCCGTGAATATAATTATCTGCCCGACGAAATCGCAGAAACAATCGGGAGATTGCTAATGGCAATATACGAAATGACAGGTCTCAATATGTTCGGCTTCTCAAGCTAATCCGGGCCATTCGGGTCTCGATAGAATCACTCATGCAGATATTTCTGTTAGCCACACGGGTTTCACTAAGCTCCACATTTTCTTTATTTCAACAGTCGCAATAGAACCAAATACCGAAAGGAAACGATATGAACGAACAGTAGAATATTCAGCAAACACCTAACAATTATCAAATAAACCAGAGACCGCCAAGCGCGGTCTTTTTTATTGAGGAAAAGACGATGGCCAGCAAGGCTGAAAGATTAAATAGACTTAGGGAACAATTGACCGCAGAAGAAAGTTTGTGGTCCGACCAAGACAAAATTTACTGGGATCTAAAAGGAAAAGAATCTGGAGCATACAACGACTATATTAGCGCACCCCCAAAAACAACGGAGAGAAGAGAAAAAAAGAAAACCTACGGCAATATTGTCACTGGTATAAATAATGCCGTGAGTGCGATGATAATTATCAATAAAAATATTGACTCTATCAATGCCAAAATTACAGCTCTTGAATCAGAACCCGATGACAATAATGTACCGGGGAACGGCAAACAGAAGGATTCTTTTGATTCAGAAAAGCGAGGCTTCAACAATATTAGACATGCTGACGGATACGGGAATCGTCAATCGCTACAACCTGGTGCGAACGGAGATAATATCAAGCCTTCCTCTCAGTTCGCCCAGGGTTTACAACCCAACTCTTTGTTGGTCACGCGCAACGACGCAGCCTCCGTGAACAGTATTGCATCACCCACCCCATCCATCACCGACCAGGAAGTCGAAGATGCCCGGCAGCGGAAATTACTGGATAATCTCTATCCGAAAATGGGCAAGCCGCAGTTACCGCCGCTGGTTCGGCGTGATGGCCAGGAACTGACGGCACCAGAGATGAGTTATCCGGCCATGGGCTATGACGAGGATATTTACGAGCCCTGGCCAGACGAAGCTGTGGCCGTGGCCATCAAAAAATATCCGGACCTGGTGAAGACTGAGTCTGTTGCCCGGCGGCTGGCCGCTGCTGATCCATTTGCGCAGCCTTCGGATGAAGGTGAATACCCCTTGCCCCGCAATCCAACAATGACAGATTTGGCGCTACACCATTCTTCGAAACGAAAGAAGCTCTGGTAATACGATTGATCCGACCTCTCCCGCAGACCCGCCCCGTTCATGATTTTTCAGGACGGGTTTTTTTGTGCCTGCGGGTGGAGTTGAGTGGGCAAGTTACGTCAGGCTTTCCCCTCTCTGTCCGTCATCCCGCACTAGATGCGGGATCCATGGTGAGCCACGACTTGCACTGCACCGTAGATTTTCCGATTCAGTATGGACCCCTGCATCAAGTGCGGGGTGACGGTGTGTGTGTTGGCAAAGTTCTCTCTTTTAAAGACAGGGCATATCCCAACTTTTTCACCATCCCCCTTGACCACGCCCCCCTGAACATCGGATGTTGAGGCATGTTTGGATTCAGCTTTATGAAACTTCTGGTTCTGGCCGCTATCATCACTGCCGTATGGTACGGCTTCAAGATGATGACCCGGATCAGTGAAGACCGCAAAGATCGTGTCGAGGGCCGCAAGAAACCCTCTGGCAGCCCGACCACCGAAGACATGATCGCCTGTCCTGAATGTGGCACGTTCGTTGCCGCAAATTCTGCTGCCAGGTGCGAACGCGCAAACTGTCCCTACTGATCCCTGAAAGCTGTTCTGCACTGCCAATTCCCGGCTATTGACGCTTCCGGGCCTGGTCGCTAGTTTGCGGCGCACAACAGCTTGAAATATTTTTGTCGTTCAACAGGTACTGGCCGAGGATAACCACGGGTCGAAAAAGCCCGGTTTTCTGCGGTTTAGCGCCAAGGATACCGGGATTAGTTCCATGGCGGCCAACAACGCCTCCGCCCCCTCATTTCAGGATTTGATCCTGACCCTGCAGCAATTCTGGGCCAAACAGGGCTGCGTCCTGATGCAGCCTTATGATGTGGAAGTTGGTGCGGGTACTTTTCACCCGGCGACGACCTTGCGCGCCCTGGGCCCGAAACCCTGGAAAGCCGCTTATGTTCAGCCTTCACGTCGCCCGACAGATGGTCGATATGGCGAGAATCCGAACCGTTTGCAGCATTATTACCAGTTTCAGGTCATTCTGAAGCCATCGCCTGACAACATTCAGGAATTGTACCTGGACAGTCTGAACGCTTTGGGCATTGATACGGCCAATCACGATATCCGCTTTGTCGAAGACGACTGGGAAAGCCCGACCCTGGGTGCCTGGGGACTTGGCTGGGAAGTCTGGTGTGACGGCATGGAAGTCAGCCAGTTCACCTATTTCCAACAGGTCGGTGGCTTTGAATGCAGCCCTGTATCCGGCGAGATCACCTATGGTCTGGAACGTCTGGCCATGTATGTGCAAGGCGTTGAAAATGTATACGACCTCGACTGGAATGGAGCGGGCGTAACCTACGGTGATGTCTATTTGCAGAACGAACAGGAATTTTCGGCCTGGAATTTTGAAGTCGCTGATACGGATCGATTGTTCCAGCATTTCAAGGATGCCGAAGCCGAATGTGCCCTGGCCCTGGAGGCCAAACTTGCCCTGCCCGCTTATGACCAGTGCCTGAAAGCCAGTCATACCTTTAATTTGCTGGATGCCCGTGGCGTCATCAGCGTGACAGAACGCGCCTCATACATTGGTCGCGTGCGCACCCTGGCCAAGGCCTGCTGTGAAGCCTGGCTGGTCAAAAACGGCGGGGAGGATTGATCATGGCTGAATTCCTGCTCGAACTTCGTTCCGAAGAAATTCCCGCCCGTATGCAGGCCACAGCCTCGGCTGACCTGAAACGTCTAGTGATCAGCGGATTGAACGAAGCTGGCCTGATCCATGAAACAGTGGACTGCTTTGCCACGCCGCGGCGCCTGACCGTTGTGGTCGAAGGCCTGCCGACAGAGCAACCTGATACGCGCGAAGAACGCAAAGGCCCCAAAACGGACGCGCCTGAAAAAGCCATTGAAGGTTTTCTGAAATCGGTTGGTTTGACCCGCGACCAGGTAGAGGAGCGCGAAACCCCAAAAGGCAACGTGCTGTTCGCTGTGATCGAAAAGCAGGGCCGCGCCAGCATCGATGTGCTGGGTGAAATATGTGCCGCATCCTGTGCAGCTTTGCCATGGGCCAAATCCATGAAGTGGGGTAACGGCAGTATTCGCTGGGTACGTCCCTTGCAAAGCATCCTGGCCTTGTTTGACGGTGCCGTTGTGCCCGTCGAATATGCAGGCATAACGTCTTCAGACAAAACAGCCGGGCACCGTTTCCATGCACCCGATTATTTCGCCGTGCAGAATTTTGCCGATTATCGCGAAAAACTGTTTGAAGCCTCGGTCATTCTGGAATCAGCTGAACGCCAGGACCTGATCCGCGCCGGTGCTGACAAACAGGCCGCAGAGGAAGGCCTGACGGTTCAGACCGATGATGCCTTGCTGCGCGAAGTCGCCGGACTGGTTGAATGGCCGGTCCCCCTGATGGGCAAGATCGACGAAGAGTTCATGGAAGTCCCGCGCGAAGTTCTGACGGCCTCCATGCGCGCCCACCAGAAATATTTTTCACTTGATACAGCCGACGGTGATCTGGCCCCGCGATTTATTGTTGTGGCCAACCTGAAGGCCGATGATGGCGGCAAAGCCATTATCGCCGGGAACGAGCGTGTTTTGCGTGCCCGTCTGGCCGACGCCAAATTCTTCTGGGATCAGGACCGCAAATCATCTCTGGACAGCCTCTTGCCAGCGCTGGAGAAGATCGTTTTCCACGCCAAACTCGGCACGGTTGCCGAGCGCGTGCACAGGGTCCAGAACCTGGCTGGCGGGATCATCGCTGATGCCGTATCCAGGTCACTTGAGTTAACCGAACCTCAGGCCGGGGAACTGGCCGACAAGGCCCGTATGGCTGCCCGATTGGCCAAGGCTGATCTGGCGTCCGGCATGGTCGCCGAATTCCCTGAACTTCAAGGCTTGATGGGCCGCTATTACGCGATGGCGGATGGCGAGCCAGCGGATGTGGCCCAGGCCATCGCGGATCATTATTCACCACAGGGCCCCAATGACACATGTCCGTCAGCACCAGTTAGTGTAGCTGTTGCCCTGGCAGACAAACTGGATACCCTGGTTGGCTTTTTTGCCATCGACGAAAAACCCACCGGTTCAAAAGACCCCTTTGCCTTGCGTCGTGCAGCCCTGGGGATCATTCGCCTGATTTTGCAAAATAATCTGCGCCTGAACCTGCGGGATGCCATTGTCCAGTCCCTCGAGCTTTACGCAAACGAGCTGCCGGACAAGATTAACGGCAACCAGGTTGCCCTGGATTTAATGGCGTTCATCGCTGATCGCCTGAAAGTGCACCTGAAAGATAAAAACATTCGACATGACCGCATTGATGCTGCTCTGTCGGCCTTTGATGACGGTGACCTTGTAAAACTTGTCAAGAAGGTCAGCGCCCTGAACATCTTTCTGGCCACGGAAGACGGGGCCAATATTCTGTCGGCGTACAAAAGAGCAAATAACATTGTCCGAGCTGCGGAAAAGGAAGACAAAGTATCCTACAAAGGCGCGGCTACCGACGAGCATTTATCACTGACGGAAGAATACGCCCTTTTCGAAGCTCTGATAACTTGCGGATCCGAATTAAAAAACCCTCTGATCCTCGAAGATTATACTTCGGTCATGACTTCCATTGCCAAATTGCGCGGTCCAGTGGATGCCTTTCTCGACAATGTTACGGTCAATACAACTGAAACAGCGGTTAGAGTAAATCGCTTGATGCTGCTTGCCTATATCCGAACTGCTGTCAGCAAGGTAGCTGATTTCTCCAAACTTGAGGGATAACCAAACGATGTCGCCGACCCCCGATCAGTCACAATCCGGTAAATGGGTATACTCTTTTGGTGGAGACAAGACGGAGGGGCAGGCCGACATGCGCAATTTGCTTGGTGGCAAGGGCGCCAACCTGGCGGAGATGTCAAACCTGGGGCTGCCGGTACCACCTGGCTTTACGATCACAACCGATTTGTGCACGGCTTATTATGACAATGGCCGCAAATATCCCGATGAACTGGATGGCCAGGTCCGCGACGCCCTCACGTTGATTGAAAGTGCTGTGGGCATGAAATTTGGTGATGCCAGCGACCCGTTGCTGGTGTCAGTTCGTTCCGGTGCCCGGGCTTCCATGCCAGGCATGATGGATACTGTTTTGAACCTCGGCCTGAATGACGAAACCGTTGAAGGTCTGGCCGCCAAAAGTGGCGATGCCCGGTTTGCCTATGACAGTTATCGCCGCTTCATTCAGATGTATTCCGATGTTGTGCTGGAGGTTGATCATTATCACTTCGAGGAAATCCTTGAAATCCACAAGGAAGGCAAAGGCCTGACCCTGGACACCGATCTGGATGCCGACGACTGGCGCACGGTCGTCAAAGGCTTCAAGAACAAGGTCGAAGAAGAACTGGGTCGCCCGTTCCCGCAATCTCCACAAGAACAATTGTGGGGTGCCGTCAGTGCCGTGTTCGGATCATGGATGAACCGCCGCGCTGTTACCTACCGCAAGCTGAACGATATTCCCGCCATATGGGGCACCGCCGTCAACATACAGGCCATGGTCTTTGGCAATATGGGCGAAGATTGCGCCACGGGTGTTGCCTTCACCCGTGATCCATCGACCGGTGCCGCCGAATTTTATGGCGAATATCTGGTCAACGCCCAGGGCGAAGATGTTGTGGCTGGCATTCGCACACCCCAGCAACTGACCATCAAATCCAAGGAAGCCCAGCAGTCCAAATTGCCTGCCATGGAAGAGACCATGCCGGAAGTTTATGGCGAACTGGTCGACGTCTACAAACAGCTGGAAAAGCACTACCGCGACATGCAGGACATTGAATTCACTGTCCAGCAAGGCAAGTTGTGGATGCTGCAAACCCGATCCGGCAAGCGCACCGCCAAGGCGGCGTTGAAAATTGCCGTCGATATGGCCAATGAAGGCTTAATCAGCAAAGACGAAGCGGTTTGCCGGATTGATCCATCGTCGCTGGATCAACTGCTGCACCCAACCCTGGACCCGGATGCCGAACGTGACATCCTGACCCGTGGGCTGCCCGCCTCACCCGGGGCGGCGTGTGGCGAAGTCGTATTCAATGCCGACGAAGCCGAAACCGAAGCCGCTGCAGGCAAGTCCGTCATTCTGGTGCGGGTCGAAACCAGCCCGGAAGATATTCATGGCATGCACGCCGCCAAAGGCATTTTGACCAGTCGTGGTGGTATGACCAGTCATGCGGCTGTGGTTGCCCGTGGCATGGGTCGGGCTTGCGTTGCCGGTGCCGGTGGCCTGACGGTTGATTACGGCCAACAGATATTTTCAGTCGCCGGACGTACGATCAACAAGGGCGACATCATCACCATCGACGGCAGCAGCGGGAACGTCATGATGGGCGAAGTGCCAACCGTACAGCCGGAACTTTCCGGTGACTTTGGCGCCTTGATGGTCTGGGCAGACGGCATTCGGGCATTGGGTGTGCGCACGAACGCTGACACCCCCGAAGACAGCAAGGTTGCCCGTGAATTTGGTGCCGAAGGCATTGGTCTGTGCCGGACCGAGCATATGTTCTTTGATGCCGAGCGCATTCTGGCAGTGCGCCAGATGATCGTCGCGGAAGAAGAAACCGGTCGCCGCGAGGCCCTGGCCAAACTGCTTCCCATGCAACGTCAGGACTTTGTCGAAATCTTCCGGATCATGGCAGGACTGCCTGTCACAATCCGGTTGCTGGACCCGCCATTGCACGAATTTCTGCCACACACAGAAGAAGAAATCGCAAAAGTTGCCGAGGCCGCGGGTGTTGACGCCAAATATCTGGGCCACAGGGTCAAGGAACTGGCTGAATCCAATCCCATGCTGGGACATCGGGGTTGTCGTCTGGGTATTTCCTATCCTGAGATTTATGAGATGCAGGCCCGGGCCATTTTTGAAGCCGCCATCGAAGTCAGTCAGGAAGGCGGCGAAACCGTTGTGCCGGAAGTCATGATCCCGCTTGTCGCCACGGCAAAAGAGCTGGAGATACTGAAGGCCAAAATAGAAGCGGTTGCGGCCCTGGTTGCCGAAGAAAAAGGTACCGCCCCCCATTATCTGATCGGGACAATGATCGAACTGCCGCGCGCTGCCTTGCGCGCCGGTGATATTGCGAACGCCGCCGAATTCTTCAGCTTTGGCACCAATGATTTGACCCAGACAACTTTTGGCATCAGCCGCGATGACGCCGCCCGTTTTCTGGATGACTACATCAATCAGGAAGTCTTCACCGTTGATCCCTTTGTTTCTATCGATCAGGACGGCGTTGGTGAACTGGTGCAAATCGCAGCTGAACGTGGTCGCGCCACCCGTGCTGACCTCAAACTTGGCATCTGCGGTGAACATGGTGGAGACCCGGCATCGGTGGCCTTTTGCCACAACAGCGGTCTGAACTATGTTTCCTGCTCACCCTATCGTGTGCCTATTGCCCGACTTGCAGCCGCCCAGGCCGCCATTCAGGGTTTTGCGACCGGCAGTGATTGACCCGACGCGTGTCGGATAACAACGCTGGCGACGCTGAGCTTGAAACCAGCCAGAAGCTGAAGGGCATCGCCCTGATGGTTACCGGCACCTTGCTGTTCTTGCTGTTGGACACCTTTGCCAAAAAACTGACGCAATCCACGCCTTATCTTGAAGTTGTCTGGGGACGCTACTTCTTTAATTTTGTAGTTATCGTCTTGTTTGTCGGACCGCGAAAACTGCCCGGACTTCTGAAAACAAATCACCTGAAACTGAACCTGTTCCGGGGCGTCTTGCTTCTGGGTGCAACTATGTCCTTTTTTGGATCCCTGGTCTTTATCCCCCTGGCGACCGCGACCTCTATCGGTTTTGTCTGGCCACTGGTGGTCACGGCCTTGTCGGTGCCCTTGCTGGGGGAACGCGTTGGCTTGCCACGATGGACAGCTGTGACGCTCGGGTTCATCGGTGCCATGATTATTATTCGGCCAACAGCAGAAATCGCCCACTGGGCCATGTTCCTGCCTTTTTCCATGGCCTGCTTCTACAGCCTTTATCAGATTGTGACGCGCAAAATCGACAAATCCGAAAGCCCGCTGACAGGCGTTCTCTATTCTTCGATTATCGGGTCTATCCTGATGCTTTTTGCCCTGCCCTTTGTCTGGGTGACGCCTGACCCACAAACCTGGGCAGCCCTGGCCTTCATGGGTGTCATCGCCACGGTGGCTCATTCCCTGTTTATCAAGGCCCTGCAAATCGCCCCGGCGTCATTGCTGGCACCTTTCGCTTATCTTCAGGTTCTGGCGTCAATTTTTGTTAGCTGGCTGTATTTTGGCGACCAGCCGGAGCCCCACATGATCGGCGGTGCAGCCTTGATCGTTGGAGCCGGGATTTTCGTTATTTACCGGGAACGCAAAAAAGCCTACATGGAGCCGCTGGATGTGTAGGAAAGCTGGATGTTCCAGTTGTCAGAGATTGTTTAGCCGTCATTCTCAACAGGCTCGTCAATAAAGGACCGTCCCTGCGCGTCTTCGATCTCCACCACCCACAGGTCCGGGTCGCGGGACAGCGCTTTTTCTATATACTGATCGGCGTCGGCTTCTGATGTTGATCCGGCACTTGAATGACGACGCCAGACACGCTGACCATCAAGACCATATCCCGGCACATAGACGATGCACTTGCCATCCAGCGTGTTCTGCTTGAGCAACAAGGACCCCGCCGTTTCGTCCCCGCGTTTGACCACAGCTGCAAAGGCCCCGGCAACCTGGGCGCGCCGGATCAATGCCTTGATCCAGATCTCTGCTTTCAAACGCGGCGCTTCCTCAAATGACATTCAGGATAGTTCCTTATGGCGGAAACATTTTGTGGTGTGGTCATTGATAAGGCCCACCGCCTGCATAAAGGCATAACATATCGTTGGTCCGCAATATTTAAACCCTGCCTGCTTCAGGGCCTTGCTCATGGCTATGGACTGGGTGGAATCGACAGGCACCTTGCTTTCGTTTTTCCAGCTGTTCTGCACGACCTTGCCGTCGACAAAACCCCAGATAAAGTCCTCAAATGACTGTCCGCTTTCTTCCATATCAAGCCATGCCTGGGCCGATGAAATTGTGCTTTCAATCTTGGACCGGTTGCGCACGATTCCGGCATCCTGCATCAGACGTTCAACCTTTTTAGGCGTGTAACGGGCAATTTTTTGGGGATCAAAACTATCGAATGCCTTGATGAAAGCCTCGCGCTTGCGCAGGATTGTTATCCACGACAATCCTGCCTGAAAACCATCCAGTATCAGTTTCTCGAACAGGGCCTGACCATCCCTGACCGGAACGCCCCATTCCTCGTCATGATACGCAACATAATAAGGGTCTTCACCCGGCCAGCTACAACGATGTATGTTTGTCATCCAGCGAACTTTCGAATTTTTCTGAATTCAATTATGAACTGTGTCGCATGACACGTGCGGACAGGAGGATGCCATGAAATCCATGACCACGATAGTCAACGCAATACCGGAACTTGTCTCCCTTGAAGGGAAAAGGGTTCTTGATGCCGGTAGTGGTGTCGGAGGTCTGGTCAGGGCACTGACAAAACTTGGTGCAGAATGTTTTGGCATTGAACCCAATTCTCTGAATGTTGATATATCAAAACAAAACGACCCGGAACGTCAGGATCATTATCAAGTTGCCGGTGCTGAGAACCTGCCCTTCGAAGAAGGCGAATTTGACCTTGTGGTATTTTCCAACAGCCTGCACCACGTGCCGGTGGATTTGCAGCAAGCAGCCATGGCGGAAAGCGCCAGGGTCGTGAAACCAGGTGGCCAGGTTATCGTCGCGGAACCTGTACCTGAAGGCGCACATTTCAATTTATCCCTGCCCATGGAGGATGAAACCGATGTCCGCAATCATGCACTGGCGGCAATACTTGATAGCGCCAGCCATGGCATGACAATAGAGGTCGAAACGTCCTTTATCCGGCCAACGCCTTATGCCAGTTTTGAGGCCTATCACAAGGCCATGATCCAGGTAGACCCGGCGCGCGCACAGGCCTTTGTGGATCGTGGAGATCAGTTACGGGAAAACTTTGTCAAATACGCTCGAAATGAAGGCGACTTCAGCGTGTTTGATCAGGAGATCAGAATTCATCTTCTTAATAAACCTGGCTAACGGGAACAGCCTTATTCGCCTGCCAGCGGCTTGATTTCCACCCAGCGCGGTATCCAGGGCTGAACCGATGCGCCATCGACGTCAAACACATCGACAGGCTGGACGGCGGCGTCTGTTGACGACAAATGTTCCAGTCGGATCAAAGCCATGCCATTTTCGCCCAGACCAGAACGCATGATGCCGACTTCCCGGTCATTGTGCATGATGGGTGTGCCACTGGCAGGTACGTCGCCCGTTATCCGTACTGGCAACAATCTCTTTCTCAGGGTCCCGCGATGATGTGTACGGGCAGTTAACTCCTGGCCGACATAACAGCCTTTGGTATAACTGATCGCGCCCAATTCGCCGAAGTTACACTCCAACGGCATGGATTTTTCAATCAGGACATCACGTCCCGCGTCCGGCACACCATTCGCCAGCCGGTGATGATCCCAGGCATCTGTGTCCGCCCGGACAAAGCCCGATGCTTCCAATGTCTCAACAGCACCTTCCAGTGGCAGAATTATCCGCACACCCATTTCAGCCAAACGAGGATCAACATAAAGGATGCCTTCGCCATAGCTTGAGGTACTGCCTGCAACCTGATCGCTGCCATTTTCGGCGCTGTCTGTGTCGGCACCAAAACAGCTGACGATGAGAATGCGTTCGCTGGCATCATCCAGCGTGACGTCAGCGCGCAATTTATACATGGACAGCCGTTTTTGCAGCGCAGGCAGGCGTTCCCTGTCACAATCCAGCAAATAGCCCGTGCCTGCCCGATCACGCAGGACAAAAAAGTCGAACAGGAATTTACCCTGAGGCGTCAACAAGGCCGCATAGACCGATTTTTCGGGCGTCACCAGTTCGATATCGTTGGATATCATGCCCTGCAAAAACTCAGATGCGTCGTCGCCACTGATGTGCAACAAACCCCTGTTTTCCAGCAAAGTATATTGGAGATTGGTCATTTGAACCTGAATATCCTTGTTATCACTCTACTGAAGTAAGGAGTGTCTTTACTATTGGCAAGGCAGAAATGACCAGAAATATGAACTTTGCACGAGAGAACGTCACCCAGATCACTTGGATTGCCTTGTCTGGCAGCGTATAACCGCTTCACAAGCCAAACAAATACACTCCTGACAGCAAAAACGGGTGCAATTGAACTAATGGCGACCGGCAGCGAAAGAATCCTGTTCATTACATCCAATCGTATCGGCGATGCCATGCTGTCGACCGGTATTCTGGATCATCTGGTGCATAGATACCGGGAGTCAGAAGTCACCGTTGCCTGCGGCCCGGCGGCAGTTCCGCTGTTTGAATCAGCGGCCAATGTCATCAGCATCATCGCCATGCCGAAGAAAAAGAAGTCCGGTCACTGGGTGAAGCTGTGGCGGGGTGTGGTGGCGACCAAATGGGACATCATTGTCGACTTGCGCGCATCTGCCATTGCCTGGCTGCTTCTGGCTGACAAACGCTATGTTCTGGACACCAGCAATTCCGCGGACCCTGTGCACCGGGTCATTCAACTGGGAAATCTGCTGGATCTTGATCCACCACCCAATCCCCGGGTCTGGTTATCCAGGGAAACCCGGGCGGCCGGTGAAGAACTGATCCCCAAAGGTGGATTTGTATTGGCATTGGGGCCAACGGCCAACTGGACGGGCAAACAATGGCCGGCTGAAAACTTTGCCGAAGCTGCCCTGCGTCTGACAGCGCCGGGTGCCCTGTTTGACGGTGCACGTATCGCTGTATTCGGGGGCGCCGGAGAAGAACACATGGCCGCCCCGGTTCTTGCTGCCTTGCCAGCAGAACGGACAATTGATCTTGTCGGTAAAATCGATGTCGCGACCGCTGCTGCAGCGCTGATCCCCTGCACGTTTTTTATTGGCAACGATTCAGGCCTGATGCACATCGCTTCTTCCGTTGGCGTCCCGACCCTGGGCCTCTTTGGTCCCAGCCGCGAGGAACATTATGCGCCCTGGGGCATGTTCGGAGGTTCAGTCCGGACGCCGGAAAGTTATGATGAAATCGTCGGTGTCGAAAATTACGACTACAGCGCCGAAGCACCCAGCCATATGCGATCCCTGACGGTCGATTGCGTCGTTGAGGCCGCTGAAGCGCACTTCAACGGCCTGTTCGGCGGTTAAGAACATATGTCTGAAAGCCCTGCCCCCAATAATGCAGTTCGATTATCCGCCCTGGTTGTCGCCCACAACGAGGAAGACCATCTGGCAGCGTGCCTTGAATGCCTGACTTTCGCGGACGAAATTATTGTCGTGCTGGACCGTTGTACAGACCACAGCCGGGAGATCGCAGCGACCTTCACGGACAAACTGATAGAAGGTGCCTGGCCAATTGAAGGCCACCGACGCAACGAGGGCCTGGATGCCTGCACGGGTGACTGGATTGTCGAAGTTGACGCAGATGAACGCCTGCCAGTTGCCCTGGCGAAAGAAATTCGGAATGCCATTCAAACCGCATCACCTGGATATTTCCTGATCCCGTTTGACAATTACATCGGCGACACACTGGTCAGGTATGGCTGGGGCGCCTATTGGGGCGTCAGTGCGGCACCGCGACTTTCATCTAAAGGCGCAAAACGCTGGGGTGAGCAAAGCGTGCATCCGTCATTGGAATTCAAAGGTGAACGGCGAGAGCTGCAACAGCGCATGTTGCATTATGTTGATCGTGACATATCCGACATGCTGAGACGCCTGGACAGCTACACTAATGCCCGGGCCATGGATTTACGCGCCAGTGGTGACATTGGCACCCTGGGGCATAATATCCGGCGCATTTTTTCGCGCTTCTGGAAATGTTATGTCGGTCGCAAGGGATATCGTGAAGGCCACTATGGATTTTTGATCGCCTTGATGGCAGGTCTCTATCCGATCCTGTCTTATCTTAAAGCCCGCCTGGAAGAAGACTAGTGCGTATCCTTCAGGCGATGGCAGGCGGCAAGCACGGTGGTGCCGAAAGTTTTTTTCTGCGCCTGGCCAGGTCGTTTGAGCAACACCCGGCTGTTGAACAACGCGTCCTGGTCAAAAACAACAGCGTCTGGTCCGAGCCTTTACGCACAGATGGTGTTCAGCCGGTTGAATTGCCCTTTGGCGGCCTGTTTGATTTTACGACCGGAACCAGGTTCAGGAACGAAGTTTCTTCGTTCAATCCCGATATTGTCCTGACCTGGATGAACCGGGCCACAAAATATTGCCCGTCACGTAGCCCGGATCAGAATTTTGTACATGTGGCACGTCTGGGTGGATATTATGATCTGAAATATTATCAGAATTGCGATCATCTCGTCGGCAACACCCGGGACATTGTCGATTATCTGGAGCGTGAAGGCTGGCCAGCGGAGCGCGCGCATTATTTGCCGAACTTTGTTGACGGCACAACATTGCCAGCCATCTCACGCAGCGATCTGGACACGCCCAAAGGGGTTCCTTTACTCGTTGCCCTCGGCAGACTTCATACCAACAAGGCTTTCGATGTTCTGATTACAGCGTTGGCGCAAACGCCCGATGTCTGGCTGTGGATCGCGGGTGAAGGTCCGGAAAAGGAAAACCTTCAAGCGCTGGCAGAGCGACTTGCTGTTGCCGACCGTGTTCGCTTTGCAGGTTGGCGCGACGACACGGCAGCCTTGTATGCAGCCGCAGATATATTTGTATGTCCATCCAGGCACGAGCCCCTGGGCAACGTTGTCATTGAAGCCTGGGCACAGCACTGTCCGGTGATCGCAGCCGACGCCAGCGGTCCAAAAGCCTTGATTGACGATGGCGTAAACGGTTCGTTGGTGCCCATGGAAGATGCCAAGGCACTGGCGAAATCCATCAGGCGACTTGTCGACGACCCTGAAACAGGCAAGGCTTTGGCAGCCGCAGGACACGCGGCATACCTTGAGGCCTTTACGGAACAGGCTGTTGTTCAGCAGTATTTCGGCTTTTTTTCCAGCATTACGGATAAGACCTGATGTGCGGGATTGCCGGCGTCATGATGCGCTCCGGGGCAAGTCCTGACCAGGCGGCCCTGGCGGCACTGACGAAGGCACTGGCCCATCGCGGTCCTGACGGCGAGGGACAATATATTGATGGTGCTGTTGGGCTGGTTCACACAAGGCTGGCCATCATCGATCTGGAAACCGGCGACCAACCCTTGTTTGAAAAACCTGATGCGCAGACGTCAGGGGCAACTGTCATCACCAATGGTGAAATCTATAACTACCGGGAACTTCAAAAGGAATTCCCAGCGGAAACATTCCATACCGCGTCGGATTGTGAGCAGTCTTTGCATTTGTATCGCCGTGACGGTACGACGTTCGCGCGCAATCTGCGAGGCATGTATGCCATTGCCTTGTATGACGCTGACATCAAACAGTTGCTGTTGTGTCGCGACCCCTTTGGCATCAAACCACTTTATTATTGTGAACTGCCGGACGGCCTCGCCTTTGCTTCTGAGGCAAGTGCTTTGGTTGCCGCTGGATATGCCAGCCCCGCCATTGACGAGAGGGTTAGCGCCGAACTTCTGCAGCTTCAATTTACCACCGGCACCACAACACCCTTCAAGGGTATTCAGCGCGTTGCACCCGGCGAAACACTGGTGATCCGTGATGGACAGATCGTTGAGCGTCAGCAAATCAAGACCTTGCCCGAAGACGGCCCGGAACGTATTTCAGAAGCGGATGCCCTTGCCCGGTTGGATGATGCCCTGATGAATTCAGTTGAATTTCATCAACGTTCTGACGTCCCCTATGGCATGTTCCTGTCCGGCGGCATCGACAGTTCCGCCTTGCTGACCTTGATGGCACGGTTGAATGATCAACCTGTTCGCACCTACACCGCCGGTTTCCCCGGCACAGGCGCACATGATGAACGAGACCATGCGCGTCTTGTTGCACAATCCCTGAAGGCCGATGTTGTTGATGTCCCGGTGACAGAACAGGATTTCTGGGCCCACTTGCCGGAGATCGCCGCAGCCATGGATGATCCTGTGGCCGATTATGCCATCGTGCCAACCTGGTTGCTGGGCCGTGCCGCAGCCAGAGACATCAAGGTTGTGCTGACAGGCGAAGGCGGAGACGAACTGTTTGGCGGCTATGGTCGTTATCGTTCGGCACAACGGCCTGGCTGGCTGGGAGGCCGGGCCATGCGCCGCAAGGGAATATTTGATGGGTTGGATGTCCTGCGCGACAACAGCCTAGACTGGCGGG
>JABILA010000047.1 GCA_018654745.1 Alphaproteobacteria bacterium | reverse complement strand
GACGAAGTTCGCATCGCCCAAGCATGGTATCATTTTGCAGCCGGTCCACGCCTGATGGAGTTTGCCCAATCCTGGTGTGCGGAGATAGTAGATCTCATGAAGACATATGGTGGAGGCAACCGCCGCCTTGCAATCGACAAGATGGACCCTGTTGGCACTCATCTTCTTGAGGACAATAATATTACGATTGTCGACGGGTTTGAGGTGGCGCATATGGCCCGCATCATCAAGACCCCGGAGGAAATCGATGCGGTGCGCCAGTCCGTTGATGTATGTCAGATTGCGATCCGAAAAATGATCGCCGAAACCAAACCGGGGATGACCGAAAACGCCATCTGGTCGATCCTGCACCAGACCAATATTGAACTTGGCGGTGAATGGATTGAAACGCGCTTGTTGACTTCTGGTTCGCGCACCAATCCCTGGTATCAGGAGGCTAGTGAGCGGAAGGTTGAAGAGGGTGACATCGTTAGCCTTGATTCAGACCTCATCGGTCCGCACGGTTATGGCGCAGATATTTCCCGCAGCTGGACAGTCGGCGACAACAAACCCAAACCGGAGCAGCGCCGCTTATATTCTTTGGCCCATGAGCAAGTTCAGCGCAATCTGGAGCTCTTTGTACCCGGCCGCAGTTTTTTTGAACTCGCCGATCTCGCCTTCCGCATGCCAGATAAATACAAAGCGTTTGAGCAGCCCGCGATTGCCCATGGCAGCGGACTTTGCAATGAATTCCCACTACTGATCCATTCTGACAAAATCCGCGCCAAAGGCCATGATGGCATAGTGGAACCAGGAATGGTGATTTGTGTCGAAAGCTATGCCGGTGCCCCCGGTGATGGGGAAGGTGTAAAATTAGAACAGCAAATCCTGATCACTGAGAACCGTCCGGAAGTGTTGTCGGATATGGAGTTCGAACAAGAACTCCTGACCTAGCTCATTGACGCTGGGGTCACTTCAAGCAGGTTCTTGAATAATCTGCGGTTTCTTTTTGTTGCGGTCTACGCTTGTTCACCGGGTCAGTGGCGTCAACAAGATGATGGTGTACTCTGGGTCGCAGTTTCAGGCATGCCATGTCCGTTCCGGGTCATAAACAGAAGTTTCTGATAGGTCAAATCGACGTCCACTTCACCCTTGAAAGCAGACCTCTTTGAGACGTGCTAGTCATTTCCGTTAATAGCCAAAAGCGGAAGTTTATCACTTGGTGAATCCCTGCCTTATTCATAAGCAATGGCTTCCCTGACAGATACTCTGGTTGCTTTTTTGGCGGGAACTCGACTTGCGATGTAGCCGAATAGAAGCGTTACTATCAAAGTGATAAAGAACCCGATCTCGCTGAATGAAAAGTCGAGCGGTGTATTTTCTCCCAGGATCAGCACCCCAAAGAATTGAGCTGCGAGGCTGCTCATTGGCAGGGCCAGCACCAGCCCTGCGGCAACGCTTAGTACACTGATGATGAAGCCTTCCACGACGAACAACTGAACAATGGTTTCCGGTGTAGCGCCGATGGCTCGCAAGACCCCGATTTCCCTGGTCCGCTCCATCACATTAATACCCATGGCAGAGCCCATGCCCATCGAGGCGACCACAAGAACCAGCAGGGACAGGAACACTATGACCATTAATATGATGTTCAGATGTTCGAAGATAATTACAGCCCGTTCGGCTTGCGATTCCACGTAGAGAACAGACGTGCCGGTTTCCACAATGATCCGCTCGATCTCTTTCTTGACCTTGATGACGTTCTCATAGGAACGATCCTTCAGGCTGATCATCAAGCTGTTGATTTTCTTGTCGGGATTTACCAGCTCATTGTATCTGGTGAGATCGAGATAAATTTTGGCAACGTCAAACTCCCGAACCACGCCAACCAGTTTGGCAAACACCTCCGTATTACCAACGGCAATTGGATACCTTTGGCCAATGACAAGAGGTTCGAAAGAAACCGCCGCTTTTTGATTGACGACGAATTCCAGCTCCTGTGATCCAGTCAGCCAGGCTCCTTGTATCAGATCATAGTCTTTTAGCCCTGTATCAAACGGCGCAACAACGAGACCGATACCGGAGGCGGTCGACGCAACGCCACTTTGAACCCGACCGATACCGCCAATCCACCCTTCAATGCTTTTTATGGCTTCAATATCCGTGAAGGGTGACATAGCAATTTCGGACGGCAGTTTTTCCCCCAACACCACCTTGATGTCATACTTCATCGACCGGGAGTTATTATCCAGAAAGTCACTCAATGAAGCGCGTACATCAAAACCAGTCAGGAAAATGGCGACGCCCAGTGCCATGGTCGCCATGGTGACGATCATCCTGCCTTTGCGGCGTCCGACATTTTTTACCGACAGCGACAGGATTTTCGAACCTGTAAAGCTTGTCACCCTATTCAAAACTGCACTTTCATTCACTGTTATGCCGTAATCACCCAATGCGTCATTGACTGATATTCTTGTCCCCTTTAGCAGTGCAGGTAGTGAAAATAGCAACGGCAAAACAAAGCCCAGTGTGGTGATCACAATGTAGATGGCCGGTGGCAGTTGCGTGGTAAGAACATCAAAGTTGATGATAGAGGCAACAAATGCCGAATAGGCCTGGCCGGTGACAATCGCCAGTGGCAGACCAATGGAGATTGAGAAAAACGAAATAACCAATACTCGGGCAGTATAGCTTGCGAAGATATGCCAACGAGTAGCGCCAATGGCCTTCATTATGCCGATTTGTCTGATCTGCCGGGCAAAGATGCTGTTCATCAATTGCGAAATTAAGGCCATCGCCATTACAAAGGCCAGGAGACCGATGACGCCATTCAGATATAACAAGGTATTGAGCTGAAACTGATGCGGATGTTCATCAAATTTTGGTATTTTAAAACGGTCAATCCTGATACCCATACGAGCCATCTCTTTCGACAATTCGTCGAATTTCACTATCACATCTTGCTTGCTATGGGCGTCGGCAAACCGGATGATCAGTCTCTGACCGGCAGGACGCCGGGATATCCGACTGTAGTTAGCCTGGTCGGTATAGCCATAGATTATCGCATCTTGAGTAGACGGAGCCTGACCAGGGTCAAAGATAACACCTGAGATTTCAGTGCGAACAATGCTGCCCCTGGATTGAACACGTGCGTTGGAGCCAATATCAAATTCAGATACCAGCAAGTTGTTTCTTTCAATGACAATCGTTCCTTCCGGGGGAGGGTAACTCCCATTCTGCGGAAAAAACTTCCCAAGAGACAAACGCTCAAAGTCATCGACAGAATATAGCCATAATGGCAACCATTCATCCGGGCGCACTTCGACCCTGAGGATACTTTTATCCCGAATCTCCGCCGCCATGATATTTGGGTTTTTGCGCAATTCTTCGATGTTCAGCCGGTTAAAATCTTTCGACCGAACAGAAATATGGGCAGGACTGGTCTGCGAATAGTTTTCATCGAGATCATTGGTCATGATGTGCAGCGAAACCATTAAGGTGCCGACACCCCACAGACCAATGGTCAATGCCAGGATTGCGACCAGCGTCGAGCGATTGTGGATCATCATGTCACGCAATGACTTTTTGAATATCATAGGCATTTGCCATGCCTCTCATCGCCTGGGTCTCCGAAGTTGAAGTGTGTAATTTCACCATCCTGCAAGGTGATAACCTGATCGAATTTTTGCTGATCGACTTCTTCGTGAGTTACGACAACGACTGTCGTTCCCCGGGTAACAAGCTCCGAAAAAACTGCCCTGACAGAAGCTGCTGTTGTACTGTCGAGATTGCCTGTGGGTTCATCTGCTACCAGAATATCGGGGTCGTTTGCCAGCGCACGTGCAATGGCCGCACGTTGTTGTTCGCCACCGGAAAGAGCGGCAGGAAATTTGTTGGCGTGATCCACGATGCTGACCATTTCGAGCAACGTACGGGCATGGTTTCGTCGTTCATTTTTGGGAACAATGTTTACAAATTCCATCGCCAAAAGGATGTTTTCAATAATTGTCAGTGTCGGAATTAGCTGGAAGAACTGAAAGACAATACCGATATTACGACCACGCCATCTTGCCAGTTCGCTTTCACTCAAGTCGTGAATATCCGTGCCATTCACCCGGACATGGCCGCTGGAAGGATGGTCAATGCCGGTGATCAGATTCAGCAGGGTAGATTTGCCACTGCCGGATTTGCCGACAACGGCAACATATTCGCCTTTCCTGACACCCAGCCCGACATTTTTGAGTGCCGTAAATGTTCGTTCCCCCTGTGTGAACTTTCTGGTCACCTGTTCCAGTTCAATAATATTTTCCATGTATGATCCTTCCTATATTAGATATTATTATATAGTATAGTGTATAGTCAAAATAACACCTGTGTTCTCTGGCTTTCGGTGTTTGCTACTTTTCACTGACCACGTTCCCTGACGAACTCTGTGCGCATTTCTTCCACCCAATCCACCAGTACATTTACCACCATCAAGTATTGTTTTACGATCATTCGGTTGGCAAAACTGGCTTTTGCCTGAGTTTCCTCCGAGTGTGGTATCAGCCATGAC
The DNA here is from genome assembly GCA_018654745.1 of Alphaproteobacteria bacterium. Taxonomy (GTDB): domain Bacteria; phylum Pseudomonadota; class Alphaproteobacteria; order UBA2966; family UBA2966; genus JABILA01. The sequence goes on along the minus strand of JABILA010000047.1, from coordinate 35,965 downwards.
TGAAGAGCAACTATTTCAGCCTCATAGGCATCAATCAGTTTCAGGCCATCGGAATAATCCAGTTGCTCAAGGCTGTAGACCACACTGTTGATATCGAAATAGAACGGTGTAATCGTACCGGCGAAATGGCTCATCAATTGCCTGAATCGCTTGCGACCCGCAGGGGTCACCTTATACATCATTTTCTCAGGCGCTTCCCCGTCACGTTTTAACTCACCACTCAGGTTTTTCTGCTCAAAAAGCCTTTTGCAACTCTTGTAAATTGCTGGCGTGCTAAGCTTCACCAGGCGCGTGACATTGTGCTGTTCAACAAATTGAGCCAGCCGATAGGCGTTCATCGGTTCCCTCGACATTATGCCCAGTACGACCATGTCAACAATGGAGTATGAATTTCGAGTCATGCTATACTATATAGTATCTTTGAAATTTCTTGCAAGCGAACGTCTCAATTTCCTACAATTTGAACATCACTTTCGGGGCAATGCCTGCAATACGGCCAATAGCGGAAAGAATCTGGTGATAGTGAGAACCAGGAATATTCCCCTTTATCGTTCCAGGTGCTCAGGCTGACACGCGCTCGAAGATCGCCAGAACCCTGTGCATTTCGCGCAATACCGGTTTTTCAATAAGCTTGCCGTCAATGACAACAAGGCCGGTATCGGCTTCTTCGAAGGCCTGGATGACGCGTCTCGCATGGTCGACCCGGGCCTGGTCAGGTGTAAAGACACCGTTGAGAATCTGGATTTGTTTGGGATGAATGGAACCCTTGCCGCTGAACCCGAGATCAAGGGCCAGGCGTGCCTCCCTCTCCATGCCCTCAGGATCTTCCAGGTCCAGGAACGGCACGTCGATGGCATCCACGCCGATACTTGCCGCTGCATGGACAACCCGTGAACGCGCATAGAGCAAAGGTCCCCACGCGTTCTGGCAACGCAGTTCTGCGGCCATGTCGACACCGCCGAAGAACAGCGCATCTATGCGCGGACTGGCACGGGCAATGTCATGCACAGCTTCCAGGCCGGCGTTGGTCTCGATGATGATATGCAAACGCGTATCGTGGCCGCGTTCGGTCAACAGATTGTCCAGCCAGACAATTTCATCAGGCGTTCTCACTTTCGGCAGCATAAGCGCCGGTGGAGGTGTGTCGGTTGCAAGAACCGCCTGAACATCGGAAACCCCGAAAGCTTCGCGCAGGCTGTTGATCCGGACGATGCGTTCTACCCCGTCATCGGCTTGCGGCTCGGCGAACAGCGCCATGGCATTGTGCCGCGCGGCATCCTTGTCTTTTGGCGCGATACCATCCTCAAGTTCGACGCAGACAATATCGGCACCGGAAGCCAGGGCTTTTGGATACATCTCGGGTTTAAGCCCCGGGGCAAAAATGAAACTGCGGCGGGGCACGACGGGACGATCATTTTTCGGCGACATTTACTCTTCCCTGGATCAGGCATTGAATTCTGTGATCAGGTTGGAATCAGACAGAGATATAATCAATAGGGTAAGGTTAAAAGCCCAGGGTAAATCAATGGACGCGCGTTGGTATTAATACAGACTGTTGTCGTGGTCATTCTCGACCTGGACCTGAATTTCTTCTTCTGATTCTGCCAATTTTGCATGTGCTTTCAGGGCTTCTGCAAGCGACGGCACTTCGGCTGTATCAGGCCAGACATCAGGACGCCACAGGCCTGAACGTGTGATGGACTTGGCGCAATGCATAAAGGCATCCTCCACCGTCACGATCAGCACAAGATCTGGCTCCTTGCCGCGAATGGCCATTTGCTGTTGCAGGGCGGCATCCCGCACCAGACTGGCCTTACCCGCGACGCGCAGGGTGTAACCATATCCCGGTATCAGAAAAATCAACCCAACCGACGGATCTGACATCATGTTCTCATATGTGTCGATACGCTGGTTGCCCGGACGATCCGGAATGGCGAGAGTTTTATCATCCAGCACATGAACAAATCCGGCCGGGTCGCCCCTGGGTGACAATGATATTTTACCGTCGCTGCCCTTGCTGGAAAGAACGATGAATGGACAAGCCGCAATGAAGCGACGAAAAACAGGGTCGATATGATCAATTTTTTTGTCGGGCAGAAACGCGGGTTCTGGCACAATTTCGCGCAAGCGTTCCCGACTGGTGATGACTTCATCAAAACGGTTATTCATGCGTTGTCGTCCTGATTATGTGGCGGTATTGGCAATATATATATTGCTCCGCCTGTCTGGTTTTCTGCAACCGAAATGTCACTGCCGTCGAGCGGATTGATCTGAATATGGCGTGATATCCGGTTTTCAGCCGGTTAAGGTGTCCCGGCCCCCTCTGGGTTAGAACCTTGCGGCGACGAGCGCCCGTAAAACCGCATACGATCTTCCGGCCCATATTGGAAATCCGGTTCTTCCATGAAACTGAGCACGGCCATCATGCGTGGCCTCGATCCCACAATCGGCGAGACCCGATGGGCGGAACCATATCCGGCGAATACGCTCAAATTGCCAGCGGTTGGTTCGATCGTACGGATATTCCTGTCCTTACCCTTCAACAACATCTGAACGCCGTCATAGTTCGGATTGTCGCGCGTACGCAAGGCGCGACGGTATTCGAACTGCCCGCCGGACTCCGGTGCCTGCAACAGCAATGTCACGGCGAATTCGGCCCGGTCAAAGTGCCAATCCAGACAATCGCCATCGCCGTAAGACATGACATTCAGGCACGCCATGGGATCGGCCATCCGATGCAATGAGGGCAACGCCAGCACCCGGCGTATGAATTCGCACAAAGGTGGCCACTCGTAAATGGTGCGAATTATGGTTCCGCCTAATTGATCGCAAGTCAAAGTCCAGTTCGAAGTTCGCAGCTGGTTTGACGTCAGCGCCGACGGGATTTCCCGACTATCATCAGAAAAATAGATGTTATGGCGTTCATCATGACGAAAGGCGTCGGCGTTCATGAGCCCAGTCAATTCCTCCGCTGCACGATCAGCCATACCGGGTCGCAGAAATGCCGACAACAAAAAAGCGCCTTCAGCCTGCCAGTTGCGTTGCTTTTCAGAGACGAGTTCATCGCTGAACAGGTGATCCGGTTGATCCAGCGGATAGGCTTCCAGGTCCAGGATATCTTCGATTTTAAAGGTCATACTGCCAGCGACTATGCGTCAATCAATCCACACTCGCAAGCGACCAGGGAATATCTGGATTCAGTTAGCTGCAGTCGTTAGCGCTGGTCGACCCGATATCATATCTGAAGCTTTTTCAGCAATCATGAGCGTTGCAGCGTTGGTGTTGGCGGATGGCATGGTCGGCATAATTGAAGCATCCACAACCCGTAAATTCTCTACGCCCTTGACCCGGAGCTGAGGGTCAACAACGGAACCAGGATCAGAGGCAGGTCCCATCCGGGCGGTGCCAATCAGGTGGTAGACCGTCGTGCCCTCACGTCGTGCGAAATCAAGGAATTCGTCGTCGCTTTGCACGTCATCGCCTGGCGCTGTCTCCTTGTCGAACCAGGGTGCCAGGGCGGATGTCCGCATGAGATCGCGGGCGAGCCGCATGCCGGCCAGCAAGACCTGCTGGTCCTCTTCCGCCGCCAGGTAATTGGGCTGAATGACAGGCATATCAAAGGGATTGGCCGATCGAGCGTTGACATAACCCATGCTCTCCGGGCGTTCCTGCCAGACGCCGCAGGTCATGCCGGGATCCTTGTCCAGCAAACCGACAACCCCCTGACGAAAGCTCGCCGGTGAAAAAACAAACATCAGATCGGGTCGGTTTAACTCTGACCGCGATTTCCAGAAAACATGCGCCAATGACGGACTGACCGCCAGCAGGCTGGGACGACGTAGCAGCCAGCGTGCGATCTCCAGAAGCAGCGGCGGTCCCTGCACCATGTTGTTGATCGTGCGGATATTCTTGACGCGCGACACCATGCGCACACCATAGTGGTCTCGCAAATGCTGGCCGACGCCAGGCAAATCCTGGACAACAGGGACATTGATATCGCTCAACAGACCTGCCGGACCTACACCCGAAATTTGTAGCAGCCTTGGTGTGTTGATCGTTCCGGCGGAAATAATGACCTCACGTCGCGCCTGCACGATATGGACTTTTCCGGATGGACCTCCTTTGACATAACGAACACCTGTCGCACGTTTACCCTCAAACTCGATATTGGTTGCCTGGGCGTTGGTGTAGATCTCGACATTTGATCGTTGCCTGGCTGTTCCCAGAAACGCACGGGCAGAAGATACCCGCAAACCCTTGTAGATGGTTCGCTGAAAGTACCCTGCCCCATCCTGGTGCCCGGTATTATAGTCGGGGTTTTGCGGGATGCCCAATTCCCCGGCCCCCTCAACAAACGCCTCGGATATCGGGTGGTGCCAATCCAGGTCTGTGATTGGAAGTTCGCCGCTACGTCCACGAAAGCGGGGATCAGCAGGTCCGATTTTACGCTCGGTCCGACGAAAATATGGCAACACGTCTTCGAAAGACCAGCCAGCGTTGCCAAGTTCTGCCCAGTGATCAAAATCTGTACTTTGTCCGCGGTTGTAGTTCAGTCCATTGATCGAACTGGATCCACCAAGGACACGTCCCTGAGGCAGCGATACCCGACGCCCGTTTGTGCCGGGCCCTGCTTCGGCTTCAAAATTCCAGGTCAGCGTTTTCGAATAAACATTCTTGATGTATCCAGCCGGAATATGAATCAGGGGATTAAGATCACGCGGCCCGGCTTCCAGAAGACAAACGCTGGAACCATCTTCACTCAAACGCTTTGTCAGCAAGGCACCAGCTGAACCACCGCCGATGACAACATAGTCAAAGATTTCTGTTTCAGATGTCTTCATGATTTATTGCATCTGGTTTTGTTCTTACAAAGACACGGGACACGTCACCTCTTCGAAAAGTAGAAGGAAGTGCCGGAAAAGGAAAAATGTATGTCGAGACGACAGGCATCTCATATCAAGATGCCAATTAAAGCATTCGTCAAGCTATGACATGCCCGGATAACTCTCACGTCTATGAGATTGAATGGTCTTCCTTTCGGTCATTATGACCGTCAACGACCAGACGCGATCCCCGGTCACTGAACCAAACCAGACAGGTCCGGACCGGGGCTTTCACAACCGTCACCTACTCTGTAGGAAGCGTCGAGATATGCGCCATGATGTCGACAACAATTTGACGATCCAATGCACGAAGTGCCGGCATGTCTTCGCCAGGTTGGCCATTGAGAATCTTGTGCATGACCTCCCATGGGTTGCTCATTTGTTTGGCGAGCGTTTTGCCCATGTCCTTGGGTCGATTACCGTCGGTACCGTGGCAGTTTGAGCATATCGTATTGAAATACGCTTCACCCCTGACGGCGTTGCCACCTTTGACTTTCTTGGTGGCGCTGTCGATATAGCGGCTGTAATCGATTTGACCCCGGCTGACGAACAGGGCGACCTTGCCAAGGTCACTGTCTGTCATCTCATCGCCATAAAGGTGGTTGGCATCTTTGAGGACGGCGATCACTTTGGCGGGGTCCGCCCCTATCATGCCGTTAATGCCCTTGATACCGGAGAAGTGCTTTCCCCCGGCGTAGGCTCCATCCCTGCCCAAACCATCCCAGCCGTGGCACTCCTTGCAGCGCCAGTTCGCAGCGGGTTTTCCGGCGTATTTCTTGTCGGCAGGATAGGCCGGATGTGAGGTTTCAGGTGCTTTGGCCTTTATGACCTTATACCATTTGTCATAAAGCTTGGCGCCGTTTGCCAGCGTCAATTGCTCCCCGGCCTGGGCGTAAGGTACACCCGTCACCAGAATGCCAGCGACAAATGCCAGACCGAATGCGGTCAGGCAAATTCGTGAAGTTTTGGAAAATTTTCGCATTGTGCAACCCCTCGGGTTTTCAGGGGACGGGAGCCACAAAGGAAAGAATTGTATTGTGGTAGCGTCGATCCTGCAGTGGGATAATTCGTAACACAAACCAAATCTGATGCATGACTGTCGCGCGTTCCGAGGGCGAAGGGAATGTGTAACAGTGTCGCAGGGTGCATGTTTCAAAAGCGTCAAAAGCTGTCATTTTTAGTGAATGGTCACCAAATCCGCTAAATGCTTCAAAGTTCGCTTGATTGGCGATCCAACCCAATTAGATATATCAACCAATAGGCGACAAGATTGCTATATAAATAATCAGTAAATTGTCCAATTGAAGCTTTTGTCGAATCATTGCAAGATATTGCTTCATATAAACGGAGGCCCGAGTGAAACTCGTAAAATTACTTCCTGCTTTGTGCCTGGTTATTCTTTTTTCAACAAACGCTGTTGAGGCAAAGATCGATTGGCGCAAGGTTTCAAAACTTCAGGGCCAAAGCCTGTTGGACTATGCCGCTTCACTTGATCTCAAGGATCAGGACGCCTTGAATTTCTGGAAAAACATTCCCGTCAGCAAAGCGAACAAGCAGGTCAACAAAATCTTCCGCAAGGAAGCATTTGCCATTTATATGAACAAATATCCCCGACCGTTTGGGCGGATGGGTAAGTTCAAGGCGGGCCAGGGCACAAATGTCGTTGGTCCGATCAGCAAACAGAATTTACGTCTTCCATTCGCGAACGTACATGCCCTGCCGCCAGGGCCTGTCGGTGACCCCGACAAACATTACAATATCGCCTACACCATCCACGGCCTCTCCCACCCCTGGTTGCTGAACAATGCCGATACCGCAAAATGGGAAGCGGAACGCCATTCAAATGTCACGCTGACCGTATTGGATCCGAAATTTGACAATGACTTGCAGGCCAAACAGATCGATGATCTTACCCGGCAAAAAATCGACGGGATTTTAATCTGGCCCATGCAGGAAGCACCGACAGGACCACCTGTAGATCGGGCAGCCGCCGCCGGTATTCCCAGCGTGTCTGTCGACAGGCTGGTTGGATCACGCAAAGTACGAGCGCAGGTCACCGGTAATTTTCCGGCTAACGGAACCCAGCAAGCCTTGTACCTTGTACATCGATTGCTTCAGGAAAAGGGCAAGGTCGAAGGATCGGTATTGATGATCCGCAAGCCGCATGGCAGTACTGCAGATTCCATGCGGACCGGTCATTTCCTGAAAGTGATCAGCTATTTTCCGAGCCTCAAAATTATAGGTAGTTTTCACAACGCAAGCTCACGCATTGAGTCAAAAAAGCAGGTTATCGAAGCGCTCAAAAATCATCCGGACATTGATGCTGTCTTTTGCACCGGCGCGGAACAGGGCATGGGAACGGTCCTGGCCATCGACGAGATGAAACGCTGGAACAGCCGGAAAGATGGCGGTCGAATGATTGTTCTCAGTAACGACGACCTGTTCGAAGCGCTCGAAGCCATGAAAGCGGACAAGATTGCGGTCACAGCCCCTTACACCCCTCTGCTGGGCGGCATAGGTGTTCGGGTTCTCCTGAAAATTCTCTCAGGACAGCGGGTACCTAAAAATGTCACAACGCCAGACCTGCCAATGATCACCAAGGATGGTGAAACAATCTTCGGCATCAAAACGGTCAAGGTAGACGATTGGGTTCCTTACGCATACGGCAAGAAATAACATGTCGTCATGGCTGAATATCAAGGCCAAACTTATTCTTGTTTTGGTGTCGGTCGGCCTGATTCCTCTGTTTGCAGTGAGCTGGTTCGTGCTGGAGCAATCAAGGGAGACGATTTCCCGCGACGTCTTCAATCACCTCATCAGCGTTCGGGACGGCAAATTATCCCAGATTCAATTGCTGGATCGACGTGTCAAATCCGACATAAAGGTCCTGGCGCAAAGCTCACACATGGGCGCGGCTCTTGATGCATTTTCTTCTGCGGTTCAGGACGGCGAGATTGATCTTGAGCAATATAACTACTTCGAAAGCATTGAATACGGCACCTCCTTTCGCTATTTCCTCGAAGAGTATCGTTATTACGATTTGATGCTGGTGACCCTGGACGGGGATGTCGTTTATTCCACGAAAAGGGAATCGGACCTCGGTCAAAACATCTTCACGTCCCCTCTTGCCAAAAGCCAACTGGCTAATTGGCTCGAAAAAGGTTTCGAGAAGGCCGTCGTTACCGATTTTCAAATATATGCACCTTCCGACGGGCGCGTAATTTCATTTCTGATTGCGCCGATTGATCAAGGGAGTGGCACCATAGGAGCGGTTGTTCTGAAAATGACCAACCGGGCCCTCAACGAAATCATGCTGGAACGATCCGGCATGGGCAAGACCGGTGAAACTTACCTTGTTGGCCCGGACAGATTAATGAGGTCGGATTCCTTCCTTGACCGTAACAACCGATCTGTCAGTGCTTCTTTTAAAAATCCTGAACTTGGGTCGGTTGAGACGAAAGCAAGCCAGGCAGCTTTAGAAGGTAAAACCGGACGCGCGATCCATGCAGACTACAGAAACGTATCAGTCCTGAATGCCTATTTACCTGTGAAATTCGGGGCAGCGACATACGCGTTGATAGCCGAAATCGACGAATCAGAAGCTTTCGAGTCGATCGAAAAACTGCAATATCTTGTAGTTGTGATGGCAGCCGGGGTCGCGTTGCTCATGCTGATACTGGCCTATGTAATCGCAAATATCGTTACCCGCCCGATTTTGGCTTTGACCCAGTCCTCAATCGAAATCGCGAACGGAAATCTGGACCAGAAAGTTGAAATTCAACGCGATGACGAATTGGGGATGCTGTCAGACAATTTCGACAAAATGCGGTTGTCCATCCGTGCCAAGATATTTGAAGTCGAAGAAAACCGGGAAACCCTGCGACGAAATAACGAAACGCTGGAAGAACGGGTTGAGGGTCGTACCAGGGAACTTGAAGCGGCTTTGATTGTTGCCGAGGAAGCAACCGAGGCCAAGGCCCAGTTCCTCGCGAACATGAGCCATGAAATCCGCACCCCTATGAACGCCATCATCGGTCTTTCCAACCTGGCCCTGGAGACTGTGCTTTCCGATAAGCAAAAAGATTACCTGACAAAGATCGAAGGCTCGGGCAAGGCCTTGCTGGGTATCATCAACGACATTCTGGACTTCTCCAAAATCGAAGCTGGCAAACTGGCCATGGAAGAAATCGCCTTTGACCTGCATTCAGATGTGTTGGAAAACCTGTCCAGCGTGATCGGCATGAAGGCGGCCGAACAGGGACTTGAACTTCTTTACGACTTTGACGCAGATCTGCCAACGGCATTGGTCGGGGATCCGTTGCGACTTGGACAAGTGCTCATCAATCTCGGCAACAACGCCATCAAGTTCACCGAAAAAGGCGAAATCACCCTGGCGATACAGGTATCAAGCCAGAGCGACGATCAGGTCTTTCTCCGCATTGAAGTCCGCGATACCGGCATAGGCATGACGAAAGAACAAACGGACAAGTTGTTCCAGGCGTTTTCGCAGGCGGATTCGACAACGACGCGCAAGTTTGGGGGTACTGGCCTGGGACTCACCATCTCCAAAAGCCTTGTCGAATTGATGGATGGCGAGATCGGTGTTGATAGTGAGGCCGGCAAGGGTTCTACATTCTGGTTCACGGCCCGCTTCGGACGTGCCTCCGAAGAAGACGTCAAGGTGCGTCGCCAACTTGATATCGACCTGAAAGGCCTGAAAGTGTTGGTGGTCGACGATAATCCGACCGCACGCACGATCCTGTCTCGCTATTTGATTGCCTTTGAATATGACGTATCAGAAGCTGGCAGTGGTGAAGAGGCGATTGGTATTTTGGAAACGGCCCCGGAAAATGCGCAGTTTGATCTGGTTCTGATGGACTGGAAGATGCCCAACATGGATGGGCTGGAGGCGACCCGCCGGATCAAGTCTGATGACAAACTGTCGACCGTCCCGGCGGTCATGATGGTGACCGCCTATGACAGGGAAAAACTGGAGGAGGAATCTTCCGGCACGCTGTATGAGGGCGTTCTGGTGAAGCCTGTATCCCAGTCATCATTGCTGGATGGTATACTTGGAGCCTTCGGCAAGGAACTGGGCATTCGGGAGCGCCGGAAATCCCAAAGCCTGCCGTCTCATTGCCTTGGCGCAAGGATTTTGCTGGTCGAAGACAATGATATCAATCAGCAGGTGGCAACCGAGATACTTGAAAAAGCAGGTTGCGAAGTAACACTGGCTGTTGATGGCCGTGAAGGCGTAAAGGCAGCGCAGGAACGACCTGATTACTATGACTGTATCCTGATGGATATCCAGATGCCGGTTCTGGACGGCTACGGTGCCACCAAAGAAATTCGCAACGATGAGCGGCTGAACGACGTCCCTGTTATTGCGATGACGGCAAATGCTTTTTCGTCAGATCGCGATCAAGCCCTCGAAGTTGGCATGGTCGATCATGTCGCCAAACCGATTGAAGTGCGGAACCTGTTTGACGTTATGGGCCAGTGGATCACAGTTCCGGAAGACAGGCGCGGCAGCTACACGGAAGAGCCAGATACTGACGTGGAAACAACATCCTCGCTACCGGATCTCCCAGGCATTGATACTACGGCTGCCCTGGAACGACTGGGAGGCAATGCCGAACTCTATGTCAGTCTGCTGCAAGGCTTTGTCCGGCAGCAGGCAAACTCTGATGAAGTAATTTCGAAGGCATTGTCAGCAGACGACCATGTCCTTGCGGAACGAGAGGCGCATACGGTCAAGGGTGTTGCCGCAAACCTCGGGATGGATTCCTTGCTCAAGGTCTCTGGAGAACTGGAGGCAGCAATCAAGGCCGCCGACAGGAGCGCGATAGACGAATGTCAGGGCCCGTATTCACGTGAGCTTGAAATAATCATTCAGACAATCAAACATGCCTTTCCAGAAGACACGGAAGCAGATGCCTCTCCTGTTGCTTCCAATGACGAAGACAGGACTGACAAGGCCGGGGATGACACCCGATTGATCCTGGTTGCAGAAGATAGCGAGATAAACCAGAAAATTATCGGCCGTCAACTTTCCCTGGTCGGATACGAAAGTGAAATGGCGATAGATGGCAAAGTCGCTCTTGAGCTTATGGCGACCCGAAACTACGGCATGTTATTGACCGACTTGAGCATGCCTGAAGTTGACGGCTATGAACTGGCAACCCGCATCCGGGAAATGGAAGATAATGGATCGGAAAGATTGCCCATTATTGCCATCACCGGTTCTTTGTCAGATGCGGAAATAACGAAATGCAAGTCTGTCGGCATGGATGACTGTCTCGCCAAGCCCATAAACATGGACGAATTGAAGCGCGTATTAAAAGAGCACTATCCTGAAGGCGCCGCTGGTTAGATATACAAAACAGGATAATGCCTCGTGGCTAATTCCTCACCTCCTCATAAATCGGCCGCGCTCATCAAGAGAGTGCTGAAATGTGTGCTGTGCCCGGAGCTACCGCTGGGGCCACGCCCGGTTTTCCAATTCGACCCGCGGGCGCGCATCCTGATCGCTGGTCAGGCACCAGGTATTCGTGTCCACGAGTCTGGCGTACCGTTCCAGGACGCATCGGGTGATCGGCTACGGAATTGGCTGGGCGTGGATCGCGAAACTTTTTACGACCCAAAGTGCTTTGCAATTCTGCCGATGGCCTTCTGCTATCCCGGCACTGGTTCGTCCGGGGATTTGCCGCCACCACCGAGATGCGCTGAAACCTGGCGACAAGAACTGCTGCAACAGTTACCGGCCCTGGATTTGACGATCATTATTGGTCGTTACGCCAGGGACTGGCACCTGCCGGAACGTACCAAAGAGCCTTTGACGGAAACGATAGCGGATTGGGAAGAGTTTTGGCCGGACCGAATTGTCGCACCGCACCCCAGCCCGCGGAACAATCGCTGGCTCAAACGCAACCCATGGTTTGAGGACGACGTCCTGCCCCGTATCAAAACCGCAGTTCATCGTTCGATCGCCTAAACCTTTCATCCTCACTAGAAATAATGTGTGCCAGGGAACTATAGCGGTCAAACGATCGTGATTTGATTCGTACAGCAAAAGTCGCGGTAATGCTGTCGGGAACAAAATGCCTCTGGAGGGGTCAATGTCAAAAAATATTAATGTCGCATTGGTGGGATTGGGTCGGATCGGCCAACAGTTTGCTATGAGTTTAGCCAGTCACATCAAGGAAGGTGACAAGCCAATCTCAATAATTGCCGTCGCAGAACAAGATCCGAACTCCGAGGTCGCCAAACGGTTCGGCGATGAGGGTGTATCTGTTTTTACTGACGCCAGCGAAATTGCAGCACTTGGTGACCATCTCGATATTATTTTTGACCTGACTGGCGTTCCGGCAGTGCGTCAGGCCCTGCGTGAGAAACTTCAGGAAATGGATAATCGCAATACCGTCATCGTCCCTGAAGTCTTTGCCAGATTGCTTTGGTCTTTTCTCGAGGATGATACCGAACTGGCAGCACCTGTTAGAAACGGCTACTGATTACGGCTGTTTTCATCTGCAAAGAACCGCGGACATTGCTGTTGTGTACCGGATCAAGGTTATTGATCAATTCTATGTTCATAATGACGTAACTCGGAACACACGCGAATTTCATAGCGAGAAAATATTTTTTCCCGCCCTTCTTTCATGGCCTCCTGGTGACGCGGCTCCAGGGTCCAGGCCTTGAGAGCATCTTCATCTTCCCAAAAAGATACCGTATTCACACGCCCATCCCCTGAGACATGTGCATAACTTTCTTTCCCCTTAAAGCCAGGCATTTTTTCGACAACCGGCATCAGGTCCGCCAACCATTTTTGTTGCTGGCTTTCCATGCCGGGAAGTGTTTCAAATTCGATTAGACAGATGATCATTCAATTTTCCTTGTTTCCAGCGGTAAAGCAGACGCTTTGTTTTAGCACATGAGATGTCCGCCATTTACCAAAAGCGGAAGCAGGCGGTGATAATTTGTGACTTGTGGCTGGATCAGACGCCGCTACCCGGGTGTTTGATTGGCCCGGTATCGAATTGTGGCGTCGGTCAAGGGCATGCTGATCTCTTTGTGTCCGGCGGCCTCAAGGCAAAGACCCACGTCCTTGATCAAGAGCGCGATGTAGTGATCCCAGTTCGCCTCAAGCGCATCCCAGTTCTGAACCGGAAAGCTGTTAGCCGTTGAGTTGGCAAATATCTCCATAAGATTTTCGGGTGGCATGTCATGGCTGCTGGCGAATTCGCGTGCCTCAACCAGAAGCGTCATGGTTCCCATCAAAACGGCATTGTTGGCTAACTTGGCCACAGTGCCAGTGCCAACGCCGCCACAGGGGAAGATCTTTCCCATAGTCTCCAGGACCTCTCTGCAATGCTCAAGGGTTTCCGCATCCCCACCCACCATAAGAGCCAATGTTCCTTGCTTGGCTCGTTGCGGCAGGCCGCTCACCGGCGAATCCAAAACAGAAACACCTTGTCTGGCAGCCCTGGTGGCAATTTCCCGACAGTCCCCGGGGCTGAGAGTACTCATGATGATCAGGACGGCCCCTTCTCTCATCCCGGCGAGCACGCCGTCAGGCCCGGAAACAACTTGCTCCGTCTGGCGGGCATCGCGCACCATAGTTATGACAATATCAGAGGCGGCGCCGACATCAGATGGCGTAGCAACTTCTGATATCCCCAGTTCCAGAAGTTCATTAATCGCCACGCGACTTTTGTTGACGCAACTCGTTACGGGCCATTGATGATTGAGTAATCGGGTTGCCATCGGAAGTCCCATATCACCAAGGCCAATGAACCCTATTTTTTGACTGGACATATTGCGATGTTCCCTCGTTGAAACCTGATTTCAGGCGAGCAGCACTGCATTCCCGCCGACCCTGCATATTGTTGGCCGTTTCTTCCGCAGTTGGAAGATCAGATCATATATTCCGGCCCTGAGCGCGAATCTGACTTGTTAAGCGCGCGAAGAGCCTCAAAGGCCTCATGGGTGCTGAGAAAAATCTTTCCCGGCGTCAGGTCATCCAGCAAGTTGGAACGACCCAGACGATCCATCACCGGTCCTTTGACTTCAGCCAGATGCACTTGCACGCCGACTTCCCGTAAATCCACAATCAAGCTTTCCAGACTTTCCAGGGCGCTGGTATCGATAAAGCTGATGGCATTGCAGATCAGCAGAACCTGGTTGATTTCCGGGTGCTCGGAAACCTCGTTCAGAATGTACTCCTCCAAAAATACGGCGTTGGCGAAATAGAGGTTTTCGTCCGGGCGCAGGGCCAGAATGTTGGTTTGGGTTTCAACACGGTGGCGGTGGATATTCCGGTAATGTTCCGTGCCCGGCACGCGACCGACGACGGCAATATGGGGACGACTGGTACGCCAGAGATAAACCAGTAGTGACAAGATGATACCGAAGACGATGCCGACTTCAATGCCAAGCACCAATACGGCGAAGAAAGTCGCCAGCTGCGATGCAGCGTCTCCGCGGCTGTAGCGCCAGGCCTGAAGAAAGCTTTTTATATCCACCAGGGTGAAAACAGCGACCATGATGATGGCCGCCAGCACCGCCTTGGGCAGATGATAAAACAGCGGTGTCAGGGAAATCACCGTTAGCGCCACCAGACCTGCTGTTATCAAAGAAGCCAGTGGCGTATTGGCTCCGGCAGTAAAATTGACGACCGATCGGCTGAAACCGCCCGTCACGGGATAACCGCCGGTGAAGGCCGCCCCTATATTGGCTGCGCCCAGGCCAATGAGTTCCTGGTTGGGGTCAATTTTCTGACGACGCTTGCGGGCCAGGGATTTGGCCACGGAGGCACTCTCCAAAAAACCAACAAAGGAAATCAGGGCGGCGGCAGGCAGTAATTCCCACCAGATTGCAGTATCCAATGGTGGTGCCGAAAACCCTGGCAATCCCGCCGGTATCTGGCCAACGATGTTGACCCCTTGCGTTACACCCAAATTGCCTTGCCAAACCATCACGGTGCCGAAAATTACGGCGAACAATGGCCCGGTGCGAGAAATTGGTGCAACAACGGATTGTGGCACGCCGAGTTTCAACAATTGCCGCGCCATCGGGCCCTTGCTGTAGAGCAAGATGGCGATGGAGACGAAAGCAACAAACAGGGTATAGGGATTGATCTGATCCATTCTGGTCCACGCCGTACCCAGCGTATCCGTGATCAGATGGCTGCGCGGGATGTTGACGCCCAGCAAATGCTTTAGCTGGCTGAAGGCAATAATCAGGGCGGCGGCACTGGTGAAGCCGGAAATTACGGGATGGCTGAGGAAGTTGATGAGCGAGCCCAGGCGCAGCACGCCCAATATCAACAGCATCAGGCCACTGATCAGGGCCAGCGCCAGGGCCAGCGCCATGAAGTGTTCGCTGCCATATTCAGCCAGATCGCCAAGGGAGCTGGCAACCATCAGCGAGACAATGGCCACCGGCCCGACCGCCAAAGCACGACTGGAACCCAGCAGGCCATAAAGGATTACTGGCAAGATACTGGCGTATAGCCCGACCTGCGGGGGCAGCCCAGCCAATAACGCATAAGCCATGCTCTGTGGAACCAGCATAATGGCGACGATGCCACCGGCGATGATATCGCCTGGCAGGAATTTGCGCCGATACCCAGGCAACCAGTCAATTACGCCTGGCCGCACGCTGAGGATTTGATTGAGATAGTTTTTCAAAACAAACCTTAACTAAATCGCCGCGCGATATTAGGCAATAATATTCTGGTAAATAACTTCAAACAAAAATGGACATTCCGGTGCAGCTACGGTTCCTTTCACCTGCTCCATAATAGACTGTGGCGAATGGACGCGTTGCCTCATCATCCAGCATACCTATATACAGGTATATCTCCTGCTAATGATGTTGGAGTGAGCAAAGTGGCTAAACCTGCCCAACCCCGAACCGGCGCGACACCACGGTCAGATAACGCCGTACAGAGCGATAGCGGTTTCAACTATATTTCGCGGGACAAATTATCCAGCCTGCCGGAATGGGTGGCCCACGCCGATACCGTTTTCATGCAAGTCGGTGACGACCTGATGATTGTTTCGTCGAGCGGCGAAATTCTCATGATTGACGGGTATTTCACAGGCGAGACGCCGCCTGAACTGCGCACGATTTCCGGAGAGATTATTATTCCCGAACTCGACGAAACCGGAAAGACAGGCCCCCCTGACACCCAGGGCATCGTGACTGCGGCGGAAGAAGAAGGCGCGTTCGAGGGAAACATTCCTGATGATAATGAAATTGCCGAGGCCGACGAACTTCCAGCAGACCTCGACAGGGATTTGACCAGTCCTCTTGCGGACATGTCGCAAGATGTAACCGGTACAATTGAAGGGGAAGATTTCGAAACCTGGACGCTCACTTCTGCAATGGCACCGCCACAACCGGAAGCGAGCGAGCGTCGGGAGGAATTTTCACCTCAGCCCTCGACCCCTCAACCCTCGACGGATGCACCAGTTTACGACCCATCCGTCGTCGAACCTGATCCTGAACCGCAACCAGAGCCTCAACCCGTGCCGCAACCAAAGCCTGAACCCGAGCCCGAGCCTGAACCTGAACCCGTTCCTCCTGTCGTAACCGTAGCGGCAGCATCGGGTGGAGAGGATACGGCAATCAACCTTGAACTGGAGGCCACCTTTACCGACCCCGCCGACCAGCGCGTTCTTGACGTACTGATTACCGGTGTGCCTGCGGGTGGATCACTGTCGGCGGGGACCGATGAAGGCGGCGGCAACTGGCGTATGAGTGCGGACGAACTGCAGGGGTTGACGATCACACCACCTGCTGATGACTCAGCCGATTTTGTCCTGACGGTAACAGCGATCGCTACCAATCCACAGTCAGGTGAAACAATGTCGAGCCAGGCTGGTTTCGAGGTCACCGTTGACGGCGTCGCCGACATGCCAGTGGTGACAGCTGTCGATGTCGCCGGGCTAGAGGACAAGATGATCCCTTTAGACATTTCGGCTGTTCTGGCCGATAGCGTCGGTGAAGTTTTGACGGTGCAGGTAACGGGCGTGCCCGACGGCGCAATCCTGTCCACAGGA
The DNA here is from genome assembly GCA_018654745.1 of Alphaproteobacteria bacterium. Taxonomy (GTDB): domain Bacteria; phylum Pseudomonadota; class Alphaproteobacteria; order UBA2966; family UBA2966; genus JABILA01. The sequence continues at coordinate 19,017 of JABILA010000047.1, read as the reverse complement.
GAATATCTGGGTGCTGGCGTCTGGTCGCTGCCCCCCGATCAACTCGCCGGTCTGAGCCTGAGGCCTGCGCCCGACGACAGCACCGACATGGAACTTGGCCTGACCGTAACCTCGACCGAAGAAGGCACCAGCGCGACCGTAACCGAGCAATTTGTTGTAACGGTCAGCGGTGTTGCAGATAAACCAATCGTCGTGGTTTCGGATGTAGAGGGCTTCGAAGACACGGCCATTGGTCTCGATATCTCGGCGGCGTTGGCCGATTCCGAAGGGGAAATCCTGCTGGTGCGGATTGGCGGCGTGCCCGAAGGTGCTGTCCTTTCGTCAGGTCAGGATCTTGGTGGCGGTGAGTGGGCGCTGACCGTTGATCACCTTGAAGGCATAACGCTCACGCCTGCCGAAAATGACAGCAGTGACATTCGGCTTAGTGTCACAGTCACCGCCATGGAGGAAGGCACTTCCGCCGCCACGTCGCGTAATTTCCGGGTTGCCATCAGTGGCGTCGCCGACGTTCCTGTCGTGCGTGTCAGCGATGCTGAGGGGCTTGAAGGAACCGAAATCCCACTTGACGTATCGGCCGATTTACTTGATCCAACGGAGACGCTGGAAGTCATGATCAGTGGCATCCCCGAAGGTGCTGTGCTGAAATCCGGTGGACGCAAATTCACCGGTTCCGCTGGTAACGATACCGTGGACGTCAGTAACTGGAACCTGGAAACATTGACGATCACCGCACCCGAAGGCGACGACAGCGATTTCGCCCTGTCGGTAAACGTGATGTCGCTCGAAACCGACAGCAATGATACAGCATCCACCTCCGCCGTGCTTGAGGTTACGGTCGAACCCAACGAAATCGTCGGCACCGAGGGTGCGGACACCCTGATAGGGACGAATGATGGTGATGTCGTGCGTGGTCTGGGTGGTGACGACATTATCGATACGGGCCGGGGCGATGACGTTATCTATGCCGGCGGAGGTTCAGACACGGTGCTCACCGGTACGGGTGACGATACGGCTTACGGTGAGGCAGGGGCTGATGTGATCACGGGCGGAAGCGGCGCAGATCAACTTTATGGTGGCTCGGGCGATGATGTGTTGAGCGGAGATTCCGGAGCCGACATGCTGTACGGCGGCAGCGGAGACGATGAACTGAGCGGCGGCGCACGGGACGACACGCTGATCGGCGGTGCTGGCAATGATATCCTGACCGGCGGCAAGGGCAGAGATATCTTTCATTACGATTCGCTGGATGATCTTAACGACACCATTACCGATTTTAAAAGCGGTAGCGATCGTCTGAGTTTCGACGCCAACGCATTTGAGGCAAATTACGACCAGGAGACCGGTGAGCTTGATGCCGCCGACTTTGATAGCGTCGCGGACTTTGATCCCGCTTCCCCGGAAACTTCCGCGGCTTTCGTATTCGATCAGTCAACCGAAAATCTCTTTTATGACCTCTCAGGCACAGGGGAGGGATATACGCTGGTGGCAAATATCGAGAATGGCGATCTTGATCTGAGTGATATTCTGATGATTGAGTAGCGGTGGTCTGTAATCAGCGACAATTACCAGCCGCGAAGTTCACATGTAATGTGGGTGTCTCACGTTTCATGTAACGGGTATTGTTATGATCCTGAAACGGATATCTACGGCATATAAGGGGGAATCAAATTGGGACAACTGGACGGACGCGTTGCGATTGTGACAGGTGGTGCTATCAGCATGGGCAAGGCCTTCGCCCGCACCCTGGCCCGCGAAGGGGCTTCGATCGCGATTGCCGATATAGCCGATGGCAGTGATGCCGCGGCGGATATAGAAAGTGAATTCGGGGTTCAGGCCATGGCCGGGACAGTCGACGTCAGCGATGAAAGCCAGGTATCTGTCTTTGTCGACCAGGTTATGCAGAAATTTGGTCGAATTGATATCCTGGTTAATAACGCCGCCATGTTTGCCACATTGCCTGTGCAGCCTCACACCGACTACGCCACTGATCTGTGGGACCAGGTCATGGCAGTGAATGTGCGCGGACCGTTTCTAATGGCGAAACATATTACGCCACATATGCAAACCGCGAATTATGGCAAGATCATCAATATCGGGTCAGGCACTGCCAACAAAGGCATGCCAAACATGCTGGCCTATGTGACGTCCAAGGGCGCAATCCTCGCGTTTACGCGCGCCCTGTCTCGCGAAGTTGGTGCCCATGGTATATGCGTGAATACCTTGTCACCAGGGTTGATCGAAAGCCCATCGGTTATGGAGAACCCGCAGCATCTGGGCTTCACCGACCGGGTCCTCGCCAGTCGCGCCATTCCGCGCACAGCCACACCGGATGATCTTCTGGGGGCTCTTGTTTTTCTTGCCAGCCCAGCCAGTGATTTTGTCACTGGCCAGACGATTGCCGTGGATGGTGGGTCGGTAAATACCTGACTGACCGAAAAGCGAATAAAGTAGCGATAGACGTTTATACACCAGGATGTACGGCGATAGCCCAGGTCGGGCATATGCCAACGTTGACCTGTAAGGGCACGTAATCTATCTAAGGCCATGCTCACCTACGCGCTCGCACTCTTCTTTTTACTAATTACACCCGGTCCCGGCGTCCTGTCCGTGGCGGGAGTAGGCTCTGCGTTCGGTCCTGGTCCTGGCACCCGCTACATTGCGGGAATAATGGTCGGAACGAACCTCGTCGCCGCCGCTGTCGTCTTCGGAGTAGCGGCATCGATCATGGCGAATGATCATATTCGCCTGATCATGTTAACGGCTTCGCTGCTATATCTCGCATACCTTGCTTTCAGGATCGCTTTCGCGGGTTCAACAATCACGATTATCAAAGCAACAAAAGCGCCGGGGTTCTGGGCAGGTGTGGTTTTGCAAATCATAAATCCGAAAGCCTACGCGATCATCACAACGCTCATAACAGGGTTTGCTTTCTGGCCGGAAAATCTGGCCACCGAGACGGTGATCAAACTGCTGATTTTCAATTCCATTTCAGTACCTGTCCATTTTGCATGGCTCATTATAGGCATCACGTTCCATCGCCTCAATCTGAAGCCAGACACACAACGCCGCGTCAACATGTTGATGGCCGTTTCCATGTTATTGGTCGTCGGTTTGGCCTTGATTGCGCCCAAATAGTCAAAACATGCCTGATCGTTGGCATCTGGCCAACAATTCAATGTCGACTTTAACTGGCATCGGGGACGTGATTTACTCTTGATCAGCATTGTCGCTCCAGACGACATCATTTTCAGGAGATTTTCCAGATGGTCGCAAAGTCAGTCAAGGTTGGTGAAAACCGGGTTCGGGAATCGGTCGGGCGTTGTTTTGAGGATTTTGGTGTTGGCGAGATTTACGAGCATCGCCCGGGCCGAACAATTTCCGAGGCCGATAATACCTGGTTTACCTTGCTGACCATGAATCAGCATCCCCTGCATTTTGATCATGAATATGCCAGCCATTCCGAGTTCGGCAAGCCGGTTGTGAACAGCGCACTGACCCTGGCGATTGTCGCCGGCATGAGTGTCTCTGATATCAGCCAGCAGGCCATTGCCAACCTGGGCTGGACGGATATCTCCATGCCAGCCCCCGTCTTTCACGGTGACACGATCTATGCGGAATCCGAAGTTCTGGAAAAACGCGAATCAAAATCCCGCCCGACGCAGGGAATCGCCACGGTCGAAACCAGGGCCTACAAACAGGATGGCACACAGGTCATGAGCTATAAACGATCTGTGCTTGTGCCGAAAATAGGTCACAGCGTGGACGACAAAATGCTGGCTGCTGAAAAAGGAAAAGCTTGATCATGTCGACAGAAATTTTCAATCGTGCAGGCGACAGCATTACCACCGAGGACGAAACCCTTCTGTTGGACAGCATTCACCGCTGGCTGGACCGTGACGTCAAGGACAAGGTCATGGCGCTGGAACACGCCGACGAATATCCGCACGAAATGGTGGCCCAGATGAAGGAGCTGGGATTATTCGGCGCGACAATATCCCGTGAATATGGCGGCCTCGCTCTGCCCGCGTCGACCTATGCCAAAATTGTCACGACCATCTCCGAAGTCTGGATGTCCCTGTCTGGAATCTTTAATTCGCACTTGATCATGTGTGCCGCTGTTGAACGTTTCGGCACACCTGAACAGAAACAGGAATACCTGCCCCGCTTTGCCAAAGGGGAAATACGCGGCGGCCTCGCCCTGACGGAACCAGGCTGTGGCACGGACTTGCAGGCCATTCGCACCCACGCAGTGCGGGATGGCGATAACTATGTGATTAACGGCACCAAAACCTGGATTTCAAACGGCATCGAAGGATCCTGCTTTGCCTTGCTGGTGAAAACCGATTTGCATGCCGAACCGCGCCATCAAGGCATGAGCCTGTTTCTGGCTGAAAAAGGCGACGGTTTTTCCGTCAGCAAGAAGTTAAAAAAACTTGGCTACAAGGGCATCGACAGTGCCGAACTGGTTTTTGATGATTATGTTGTGCCCGCCAGCCGACTGATAGGTGGTGAAGAAGGACTGGGCTTTCAGCACACTGTTGGCGGCCTCGAACTGGGCCGGATCAATGTCGCCGCCCGCGGCGTCGGTATCGCCAACGCGGCCTTGCGGGAAGCTACAGCTTACAGCCAGGTGCGTGAGACCATGGGCAAGCCCATTTGTCAGCATCAGGCCATCCAAACCAAAATCGGCGACATGGCCACCCGCTGCGAGGCAGCAAAGTTACTGACTGAATCCGCTGCACAAGCCTATGACAAGGGTGAACGCTGTGACATGGAAGCTGGTATGGCCAAGCTTTTCGCCTCAGAATCGGCTCTGAAGAATGCAGAAGAATGTATGCGTATATTTGGCGGATATGGCTATTCAACCGAGTTTCCGGTTGAGCGCCTTTATCGCGATGCGCCGCTTATGTGCATCGGTGAAGGCACCAACGAGATGCAGAAGATCATCATTGCCCGTCAGCAAATCGCCAGAAATCCGGTTTAGGGCATTTTTAGCAGATTCTGAAACGCCGCAGGTGATTGGCATTCATACACATTTTGGCTGTTCCTGTTAATCAGTCGCATTGCTGATCGAATTTCAATTATTCACCGGGTGTTCCTTCGCTTATACTCGTTATCGGTTTATAATGTGGTGTGGTACCAGTTTATTTTGGTTGTTTATTTGGGTACGAGAGTTCGAAGGTAAATTTCCGTCGATGCAAAGAATATTGATTGCCGATGATGATCAGATGATTGTCCGCTTGCTTGAGCACAAGTTGAAGCAAAGCGGGTATGAAGTGCTGTCTGTCCACGATGGCGCCATCGCGCTGGAGACGGCGATAACCGAGAAACCCGATCTGATTGTGCTGGACGGCATGATGCCGGGACTGGACGGGATGGAAGTTCTTCGTCGCCTGAAAGAATCAGAAGATACCAAATCAATTCCGGTCATTATGTTGACCGCCCGTGCCCAGGAAACTAACATCGTCGACGGCCTTTCACTTGGGGCCGATGACTATCTTGTAAAACCTTTCATTCCTGACGAACTCATGGCCCGGATCAAACGGTATATCGAGAAGTGATTGCCGGTCGCTTCAACCCCTCCGGTTTTTTCGCCCTTGTATTTCTTGGCGTCCTGACTTCGACGGTCATTGCGCACGCCGAAAATCCGGACACGCTGCAGACATTGTTACAGGCGGGAAAGGATGCCAGGGCCGACGGTAATCATCGTCTGGCAGCAGACAAATATTCCCGTGCCCTGACCCTCAGCCCGAAAAATGTCGATGTGTTGTATCTTTTGGGCACTTCACTGGCTTTTTCCGAACGGCTTGAAGAAGCGTACAAGGTTCTGACGAAGGCGCTGACGATAGATCCGGAAAATATTGATGTGCGACTGGCCCGAATTCGCAGTGCGGCCTGGGCCAACAATTACGCTGCCGCTGAAGACGACATGCAGGAAGCCCTGCGTCTTGCTCCAGCCAACGCCGAAGTGTTTATCCTTGGTGGTTGGTTGCATTATGTTCAAAAACGACCCCGCGAAGCCGCCGCCGCCTATCAGTCCGCTCTGAAACTGGCCCCTGGATCGAAGCGGGCTGCAAAAGGCCTGGAGGATGCCCGTCGGGCCATTGCCGGTATTGCGCTTGCCCGTACCAAACTCGCGAACAAGACACAAAAGCCGGAGCCCGAAGACAAAAAACGTTGGCGGTTCGATGCCAGCTATCTGCAAAGTTCGTTTTCCAGGGTCAGTCGTGAACGCTGGCAGGAACCTTCGATTGCCCTCGCCTACACCTTGTCGGATCGCTGGACTGTAAACGGGCACATTGATTACAGTCGCCGATTTGGCCTCAAGGATGTGCGGATTGAAGGCGGTGCTGCCTACAGGTTCGATGATGGTCACAACGCTTACCTGAATGTCGGTCTGACGCCAGAGGATGATTTTCTGGCCAAATACAGGATACTGGCAGGAGGTCTCTATAGTATCGATTTAAAAGACCTCGGTCTCCCGACAGCGGGGCCAGCGCATTTGAAGCTTGATGTCAAAAGGGAATTTTACGAAAACGGTGTCAGCGACACCTTCAATCCTGCCATTACCCAGTATTTCGGACAGATCTCCGGCACGGCGCGCTGGATAAATTCATGGAGCCCGTCGAACAAACGCACCTTTGGCTGGTTGATCCAGGCAAACTGGCAAATCAGAGACCGGACACTTGTTTATTTTGGTAAGGCAGATGCGCCTGAAACAGTGGAACAGGCAACCATTGGCCAACGATCCGTTTTCGCAGGTATTGTGACGGGCTTGTCGAAAGACACCGACATCCGTTTCGATTTCGCACGGGAAGATCGGGAAAATTCATATATTCGACGTGTGCTCGGCGTTGGCTTGACGGTTCGCTTTTAGGCGCAGTCGATGGACCTGCATATTACAATCTGGCAAATATCCCTGGTCCTGGCGGCCGTATCGCCAGTGGTCATGATGGTCCTGGTCGTCAATCGAATATTTTATATCAGATTGCGTCAAAATCGTTTGGCACGGGCCGATGAACTCACCATGAAGGTTCTGACCTATCTGGACGACGAAGATATGGACGAGGCCTGGTTCGATTCCCTGCGCGGCCGGGACAAAAAGCTTCTGGGCAGTTTGGCGGGTGATTTGTTACGTCTGGTCCGTGGCGATAACCGCAAGACCTTGATCAATCTACTGCGCCACCTCGATACCGTAGACCGTCAAATCATGGTCCTGATAAAAGGCAATCAGCGAGATCGGATTACGGCCTGTGCCAACCTCGCCCATTTTGACGATGAAAAGGTCATCAATATCCTGACAAAGACCCTGGACGACAAGGATTTTGACGTGCGAATCTCTGCTGCCAGATCGCTGGCTGATCTCGGGCGTATTCCGTCGGTCGATATCCTGATCAGCAAACTGGACGCCAGTACAGGACTGCGCTCAAGAGCACTGGGCAACCTCTTTCGCGACCTGGGCCAGGCCGCAGTGCCGGAGCTGACCGCTGTGGCAGCAGACATTGATCAACCTGAGCAATTTCGCATTCTGGCCATAAATGCACTTGGTCAAATCGGCGATTATGCAGCCATTGATCCGTTGATCGAACTGGCCAATGACCCAAGGCTTGAAATTCGTGCCGCCGTTTATCGATCCCTGGCAGTATTGAGCCACCCCGTTGTCTCCAGTGTCTTGCCGGCAGGCCTGCGCGACACGTCCTGGGAGGTGCGAACGCAGGCGGCTTTTTGTGCCGGGCGGGTTGGTGCGCTCAATGTTGTTCCGATCCTGATCAAAATGTTGGCCGACAATATCTGGTGGGTCCGTTACCGGGCCGGAGAAGCCCTGTACGCAATGGGAGACGTCGGTCTGGAGATGCTGCAGGTCGTTGCCAAAGAACAGACACTTGCAGGCGAAAGTGCCGGCATGATTCTCGCTGAAAAACTGCCCGCAGCGGAATGAATATGGAAACCCTGCTCGTTGATTTTCGCTCGGAAGCTCTGACAGCAGTCGTCTATATCAGCCACAGCATTATCGGATTCGCACTCTTCCAAAATGTGATCTATCTGGTTCAACTGGTACTGGCCTATGTCGAATTGCGCCGTAAACGACCGATTTCGCCGGATAGTACGCTCTGGCATATGCTGACCAGTGACATCACCCAACCGATTTCCCTGTTTGCCCCAGCCTATAACGAAGAGGCAAACATTGTCGAAAGCGTTCATTCGCTACTGGCTTTGCACTATCCCCATTTTGAAGTCATCGTCATCAACGATGGCTCCACGGATGGAACACTTGAAACACTGATTGATGCGTTCGAATTGGTTCCGGTTGAACGATCTTTTGAACTATCCGTCTCCCACAAACCTGTTCGCCAGATATATGCGTCCTCGCGCAATCGCAAACTGGTTGTCATCGACAAGGAAAACGGCGGCAAATCAGATGCTCTGAATGCCGGTATCAATGTTTCACGTTATCCACTTTTTTGCGCCATGGATGCAGATTCGTTGCTGGAGACCGATGCCCTGCTACGTGTCGTGCAACCCTTTGTCGACGACCCGAGTGTTGTCGCGGTCGGTGGAACTGTCCGTATCGTCAATGGCTGCACCGTGCGGGCCGGTCACATAACCAAAGTCGCTTTGCCAAAGAAAATCCTGCCCTTGTTTCAGACCATGGAATATTTGCGCGCCTATTTAATGGCCCGCCTGGCCTGGAGTTATCTGGATGCGCTGTTGCTGATATCCGGCGCCTTTGGCATTTTCAAACGGCAAACCGCCATCTCGGTTGGCGGATACAGTCACGGTACCGTCGGCGAAGATATGGAAATTCTGGTGAAGATCCATCGCAAGCTTCACGAAGAAGGGACGAAGTACCGCATCGCCTTTGTGCCGGAGCCTGTTTGCTGGACCGAAGCCCCCGAGACACTGGGTGTCCTCTATCGTCAGCGAACGCGTTGGCAGCGCGGATCCCTGGAGACTTTTTTCAAACATCGCAAAATGTTGCTCAATCCACGCTATGGCAATGTTGGCATGCTGGGATTTCTGAACACCTTGATCGTCGACGTCATTGGCCCACCCATTGAAGTTGCGGGGTATTTCATGATCCCCTTGTTCTGGTTCCTGGATATGATGACCTTCGAACTTTTGCTGGCCTATACAGCTCTTACATTTGTATTTGGTATCTTTATCAGCGTCGGCTCGCTGATCCTTGAGGAGATGGAACTCAAACGGTTTCCGGCACCCAGCGATCTTGTTGTTCTGACGTTGGCGGCTGTACTGGAGAACTTCGGCTATCGGCAACTCAACAACATCTGGCGCGTTGCCGGCTACTGGCAGTTCCTGCGCAAGGTGCAGGGATGGGGGAAAATGACGCGGACAGGCTTCAAAAAGAAGTCCTGATCAATGGCTTTTAGAAGATTGCAGGACATGATGTAATCATCCTTCAATTATGATCGTGACAGACAAAACATGGAAACCGTTGTGAGGCTTCATAGATGACTTCCCCCAATACAGCCCCATTGGCAGGCGTGCGGTTAATCGCTGTTGAGCGCTTTGGTGCCGGTCCCTATGCCACCGGTCATTTTGCAGATCTGGGCGCGGACGTAATACGCATCGAGCACGTCAATGGCGGCCTCGACGCTGCGCGCGCCACCGGACCAACATTTCTGGGCGAACATGATTCCGTTTATTACCAGTCCTTCAATGGCAACAAACGCTCCCTTTCGCTGGATTTGAAATCGGATGCCGGGCGTGAAGTACTGGAGCGCCTGATCGCGACGGCCGATGGCCTGATCGATAATTTGCGCGGTGACCAGCCTGACAAGTTGAAACTTACCTACGACCATGTAAAAGCCAGCAATCCAAAAATCGTCTGTGCCCATATTTCGGCATATGGCCGTGAAGACGAGCGTCGGGGCTGGCCTGGATACGACTATCTGATGCAGGCCGAGGCCGGGTTCCTTTCCATGACGGGAGAACCCGACAGTCCACCCAGTCGCTTTGGCCTGTCGATGGTTGATTTCATGACCGGCATGACCGCAGCCTTTGCCCTTCTGGCCGGGATCATGGCAGCGCGCAGCTCAGGCGCCGGGCGTGATGTTGATGTTTCATTGTATGATGTCGCCATGCATCAGCTGACCTATCCAGCGGCCTGGTACCTGAATGATGGCCTTGTCACTGGCCGGTTTGCACGCTCCAGCCACCCCTATGCCGTGCCATCACAATTGTGCAAAACGGCTGATGGCTGGATATTCCTGATGTGCCAGACCCAGAAATTCTGGCGCATATTATGTGAGCGCATGGAACGGCCTGATCTGGCCGCTGATCCCCGCTTTATCGACGAAGAAACCCGCTACCATAACCGCGAATCTATCACTGAGGTTCTGGATGAAGCCCTGTCCTCCCAGACAACAGAGGCGTGGATTGAATTGCTGGCAGGCGATGTACCTTGTGGTCCGGTTTACGATATCGCCCAGGCGCTCGATAACCCGTATTTTGTCCGTCGCGGTGGTATTCGCACTGTCGAGCATCCCGATAAATCCGACCTGAAAGTCGTCGCCAGCCCCATTCGTATGGGCGCACCTGTACAGAACCGCCCGGCCCCGAAGCTGGGTGCCGACAACCAGGATATCCTGACAGAGCTTGGCTACAGCCCGGCGGAAATCAATAAACTGAAAGACGACGGCGTCCTCTGATTATTGTGGTCAGAAATATTCCTCAACCAGTTTCCAGGCCGCGTCTGCCCTGCCCCTGGCCAGTTCACCATAGTTCAAGGCATCTTCGGACGACGCATTTCCATCCAACCCGCGCTTATAGACGCCCTGAATAATTGCCGTGCTTCGGAACAGGGAAAATATGACGAAATAATGGAAATTTTCGATGCTGTCCCGACCACTGTAGTGACAATAGCGGTCGACAAATTCCTGTTCAGACGGAATGCCCATGGCCTTGTGATCCAGTGAACTGAATTCACCAACACTCAGCACGTCGCCATGATAGCTGGCACAACAATAGCCAAGGTCCGCCAGGGGATGGCCAATGGTCGATAACTCCCAGTCCAGCAAGGCAACAATTTTTGGCTCTGCTGAGTGGGTGATCGTATTTCCGGGACGATAATCCCCATGCACAATTGATACGGACTCATCCGCTGGCAGGTTTTGCGGCAACCACGCCATGACCCGGTCCATGGACGGGATGTCTTCGGTTTTCGATGCCTCATATTGTTTGGACCAACGCGCCACCTGTCGTTCGAGATAGCCACTTGCCCGGCCGAAGTCAGTAAGCCCTGCCGCCTCATAGTCGACTTTATGCAAGGTCGCGAGAACCCTGGCGAAGTCATCAAAGTAGGCCGTTCTTTCCGGTGGCGTCATGCCCGGCAATCCCGGATCGTGGAAGACCCGTCCTTCAACCATTTCCATCAGAAAAAAATCAGTGCCTATGATCGAGGCATCCCGACAAAGGTGCAGGGCACGCGGCACAGGCACACCGCTGTCTTGCAGGGCGCTGATGATCCGGAATTCGCGGTCAACAGCATGGGCCGAGGGCAACAGGTTTCCCGGCGGTTTTTTGCGCAGCACATATTTGCTGGTTCCCGATATAATCTGGTAGGTCGGATTGCTTTGCCCGGCCGCAAACTGACGCACTTCGATGTCGCCATCAAATTCGTCAATTTGATTTTTCAGATAATCGGCCAGGACCGCTTCATCAAAACGATGGGCTTCCCGCACGCTCGACGTTTCAACTTTTCCTCCCTCTGACATGGCCCTAACCATTTCCCATACTGGTGACACCACCATCGACCGTAAAGGTCTGACCTGTGGTCCAGCTGCCTGCCTGCGACGCCAGGTAGACGGCAATCCCTGCGATATCACGGGGCTCCCCCAGACGGCGCAACGGTGTTTCGTTGATGCGTTTTTCTGAAAGCCCGGGATTTTCCCACAAGGTCCTGGCAAAATCCGTTTTCACCAGTCCTGGTGCTATGCAGTTTGCCCGAATGTTATCCGGGCCCAGCTCAGCCGCCAGATTGCGCACCATTTGCATATCTGCTGCCTTGGAAATGCAGTAGGCACCCAGAGTAGCACTCCCGCGATAACCTCCGATGGAAGATACAATGATAATCGCACCGTCCTTGCGCTCAACCATATCAGGGGCCACCATCTGAACCAGCCAGTGGTTTGACTTGATGTTGACGTCGAGCACTTTTTCAAATGCCTCGTCAGGAATCGTCATGGACGGGCCATAATGGGGATTGGCGGCGGCGTTACAAACCAGAATGTCGATCTTGTCGCAAAGCTTCAGCGTTTCGGCAACCAGGGCTTCCATCTGGTCCTTGTGAGAAATATTGCAGGGAATGGCGACGGCCTTGCCGCCCTTGTCCCGGATCGACTGTGCAACTTCATCACAGACGTCGCCTTTGCGCGACGTAATCACCACCTCTGCCCCGTGGGCGGCCATCTCCTCGGCTATGGCTTTGCCAATGCCTTTGGTGGATCCGGTAATCACGGCAACCTTGCCGGTCAGGTCAAACAAGCTCATCAAACTACTCCTGTTTACAATCATTCCAAATATTGATGCCATCCTTTTGCGAAGCGGACAAGGGAGGCAGCCGGTGATTTGCATTTAGCCCCGGAATTTCAGAAGATACCGTATGGTCGATCTCCGGGTTGACCAACAATAATCAAAGATGATCAGGAAAAAACATGAAGCTGGAAGGTGTCCGGGTACTGGATCTTTCATTGTTCCTGCCAGGACCAATGCTAACACAAATGATGTCCGATCATGGTGCCGACGTGATCAAGGTCGAACCCAGAGGTAAAGGTGAGCCCAACCGCGAGATCGATTTGAAGCGCGACGGGGTTTCGGTTTTTTTCGCCAACACGCACCGTGGCAAAAAATCCATCGAACTTGATCTGAAGACCGATGAAGGCAAGGAATTACTTTACCAGCTGGCTGAAAAGAGTGATGTCTTTGTCGAAGCCTTCCGGCCCGGCGTCGTCAAACGTCTTGGTGTTGACTATGACACCATCAGGAAACGCGCACCCAATATTGTCTACTGTTCGATCTCGGCCTTTGGCCAGGATGGGCCTTATGCCGGTATCCCGGCCCACGATCTGGCAACCGAGGCACTGGCCGGTATCCTCAGTGTCACCCAGGGACAAGACGGCAAACCGGCAATGCCCGGGATTGCCGCCGCAGATATCATCTCCGCCATGATGGGGCTTTCTGCCGTCCTGATGGCCCTGCTGCGACGCAAGGAAACCGGCCAGGGTGACTTTATCGATATGGCGATGATGGATGCGCTGATCAGTTCTGTGCCCAACAACATGGGATCAGTACTGGCCGACAAGGAGCCGCCGGTGGTCAAAAACCAGCGACCCTGGGGCGGTAACGCCATGTACAACATCTATGAAACCCTGGACGGCAAGTTCGTGGTCATGGGTGCAGCAGAACTACATTTTGCCAAAAACGTCCTGGAGGCTTTGGGTCGACCTGATCTTCTTGATCTTTGTCAGCCACCACCTGGGCCCACGCAAGAACCCGTCCGCGCCTTTTTGAAGGAAACCTTCCTGAGCCGAACCCAGGCGGATTGGGTTGAGTTTTTCAAGGATATTGAATGCGCCTTTGTGCCCGTGCAAAACATGCGCGAAGCCGTCGACGACGAACATGTGCGTTACCGTGAAATGATCATCGAAGATGCCCACGGACACGAACATCTCGGCACCCCCCTCAAGTTCCGGAACGAACCGGGGCAGCTTAACCTTGACCTTCCAGGTCTTGGAGAACACAGCGAACAGATATTGAAGGACCTTGGACTGTCAGATATTGAAATAACCTCTCTCAAGCAAAAGAAGGTGATCTGATTACCGATTGCAGGTTTCGAGCTCAATCTTCAGTCAGCGCGGAAAAACACTTTCGATAACCTTCAAGCGCCAGGTTTTCGAGTACACATGCCTCTGTAATCGAAAACCAGTGAATTTTGGAATGCTCTTCATTCTGTATCAACGGCTCTCCACCTTGCCATTGTGTCGCAGTGAACATGTGAAACAGTATCGACTGATTGTCGGCTTCCAAAGCAATCGGCTCCAGAACACTCAAGTTCCCGACGGAGACGCCTAATTCTTCCTGCATTTCACGCAATGCAGCTTCTTCAGCAGTTTCTCCAGGCTCCAGATGACCGCCGGGGACAGCCCAACACCCGGGAAACGTTGCCCGATCTGCAGACCTCAACCCGAGTAATATTTTGTTATCCCGCATCAGGATAACATTGCTGATCTCTTTCATTTGCGGATCAACTTCTACGCCAGCCATTCCGCGTTGTCCCCACCGAGAGCGGGTGTTGGTCGGGACCAGTGTGGTTTTGATTCTGAAAAACGAATGACCGGGGCCAAGTGTTTCAAATAACCATAACTGGTGTCGCTCTCCATTTGCAGGGCGGCGGCTTCTTGCGGAGAGATATCCAGGTCATGTGACGGGATCTCCACCCTGCCCTGACGCTCGAGCAACATGGCGGTCTGACACAGCGATACCTTGACGTGAAAGCTGCCACCTTCAACGGCCCGTCGGGCCAGAGCCAACAATGTGCCATAGGCACCCAGATAGCCGGTGATGTAATCACAGGCATTGACCGGCAGTAATTCAGGGCGACCGGAGCCGTTCACCTCACCATTGTCATGACAGATGCCGGTTACAGATTGTGCCACTTGCTCCCATCCCGCCCGATCCTGGAAGGGTCCGTGTTGGCCGTAGCAGTTGATGGTGGTGTACACCAGGCCTGGGCGCAAGGCCGCAAGTTCTTCCGGGCCAAAGCCCCGTGCAGCCAGGACACCCGGCCGGTAGCCTTGTGAAAAAACGTCTGCCTCCTGTACCAGTTCCTTCAGACGCCCCGCCCCCTCACTTGTTTTGATATCCAAAAAGCAACTGCGTTTGCCGTGCGACAGATCGATGACAAAATTCCTGATCTGCGGCACACCTTTTGCCGATATCATCAATACGTCAGCGCCATGTTCGGAACATGTTCTGGCCGCAACGGGCCCCGCCAAAATACGTGTAAGATCAAGGACCCGAATACCTGACAATGCAGGTCCGTCGGCGGGGAACGGTTCAGGGTCGCTGTTGCCAATTTTTTCAATCTCAACAACCGGCTGTATCGCCAGGGCCTTGCCCTGAGGGTGGGCCCGCCACTCAGCCGGTGTACGGATCATGCCGCCGCAGGCCTGAGCCTCGGCAAGGGCATCTTCCAGTTCCTGGGCATTCCATGTCTTCACTGCTGCGGCGACAGCCTCCGGCGTGACCTCGCAGTTCAGGATTTTCTGCACGCGTTCTTTCAGATGGGACATGCCAAAATGCGGTAAAAACCAGCGATCATCCTTTGTTGGATAAGGCTGAATGATTTGATAAGCCGCCGCCGCTGCCGGAGAATTTCCGATAACTTCGAAGCTGCCGTCATCCCGTCGTTTCTGAAGATGGGCAAAACTGTGAAGCGCCGCCGCCGCATGACGAACGTCAACGGAAATGGCCTGCCGACGCCCCGTCTTCATTTCGTGAATATCAGCAACCGCAACACCGACAGCACCCAGTACTGCAGCGCCGGTTTCCGCCACCTTGAAGGGAGTGGCATAAACAGGGTCTGCACCGGTCACATCAGCTTCGCAACCTTCAGGGCGATTGCGAATATTCATGAGCTCCTGAAATGCGTTTGTCATATGATGTTTTCCGGGCGTGATATTGCAGTATTCCTTCAAAATACAGAGGGTATCAGGAAACTTTCCCGCGAACCATGCCGACAATATTCCCCTTGAGAAACAGGGCTGCCAAACCAGATGGATAAATGTTACTTTTCACGTCCGAATGGTCGGTCGTTATATTGGAAGCAAGCAGGATATTATGGGGTCCAAACCCTCAAAACCAAAAAACCATATCAGTGGAACAGGGCTGCAAACGATCATCGATATTTCGAGTGATCTTTTTCTTCGTATCGACCCCGACGGAACCATCAACTACGCCAACGAAGCAACACAAAAACTGCTTGGAAGAAAGTCCACGGATGTTATCGGCCTGAATATCACCGATATCTCCCGGGATTTCGACCCCAAGGGCAAAGGCTACGAAGAACAATCGATCATATTCCTGACCCCTCAAGATGAAGAAAGACAACTTGAGGTCAGATGGGGAGACTTTAACAATAACCCGGACGTCAAGGGAACAATTGTTCGAGCCCGAAATGCCAGTCGACGCAGGGAACTGGAACAAGAGCAAAAATATGGCCGGGATTTGTTCGCTGCTGCCTTTCAGGCAAACAACGCAATGTGCTCTATCACGGATATCGAAAGTGGGAAGTTTCTTGACGTTAATGAAGCCTGGGTAAATACACTGGGCCACAGTCGGGAGGAGGCAATAGGACAATCTTCCCTTGACCTCAAGATCTGGGACACCCCTGAAACCAGGAACATGGTTATTGCGACGATGAAAGCCGAAGGTCGGCTTCAAAATTTTGAGGCCGAAATTAATACCAAATCCGGAGAGACACTTATCGTTTCCATCAACGGCGTAACCATCAGTGTTGGTGGTTTGCAACATACATATTTCTCAAGCACCAACATAACAGAAGAACGCAAAAATGCCGCGAGTTTGCAGGAAAGTGAAGCAAGATTGCGGCAAGCCCAGAAAATGGATGCCGTTGGGCAACTGACCGGCGGTATCGCCCACGATTTCAACAATCTGCTTTCCGTCATTCTTGGCAACACCGAACTGATGGATGCAGACTCTGAACATGCAGATCAAATATCTGCCATTTCCCGAGCGGCCATTCGCGGGGCAGAACTGACACAAAACCTTTTGGCATTTTCCCGTACCCAGGCATTGAAAACCGATAGTTTCCGTCTCGATGAACAACTGCAGCCCATGCTTGCGATCTTGCCTCGAACGCTGGGGGAAGAGATTTCGGTGGAAACGCAAACCGTTCCCGACTTGTGGGATTGCCACGCTGATCAGGGGCAGGCAGAAAACGTATTGCTAAATCTTGCAATCAATGCACGCGATGCCATGCCCAGCGGCGGCGTGTTGAAGGTCGTCTATGCCAACAAAACCGATACGGACGGCGAGTTTATTACGATGACAATCAGTGACACCGGAACGGGCATGTCGGATACCGTTCTGGAGAGGGCGCTTGAGCCTTTTTATACGACCAAGGATGTTGGCGAAGGCACAGGTCTTGGCTTGAGCATGGTCTACGGCTTTGTCGAACAGTCCGGCGGCAAATTGGACATCCAATCGGAATTCGGGGCTGGCACATCCGTTGTAATCAGTTTACCCCGCGCAAAGGCCTGAGAGCGTTCCTTGACTGAAATACAGGCAACATTGATTGGTACAATTGCGATTCTTTTGTGGGGTGCCCTGGCATTATTCACAACCTGGACCGGGGCACTTCCCCCGTTTCAAATGGTCGCCCTGACATTTTCCGTTGCCTTCATCCTGGCCCTTGGAAAATGGCTGATCCGGCGTGAAAACCCCTTACAGTATTTACGCCACCCATTGCCTGTCTGGGGTTTCGGCATCTGCGGCTTGTTTGGCTATCATGCCTTCTATTTCCTCGCCCTGAAAAATGCTCCTGTCGTCGAGGCCAGTTTAATCGCGTACCTTTGGCCTCTGCTCATCGTCCTGTTTTCGGCCTTGTTGCCAGGTGAACGGCTTAGGTGGTTTCACATTGTCGGCACACTGGCTGGCCTTGCCGGTACCGTAGTTCTTGTCACTGATGGCGGTGCCTTTTCCTTCAAGGGAGAGCACGCCCTGGGCTACGCGGCAGCCGGTGCCTGTGCCCTGACCTGGTCAAGCTATTCGGTTCTTTCACGACGGTTCCGGCAAGTCCCGACGGATACAGTTGGCTTGTTCTGCGGTGCTACGGCACTGTTGGGTGGCATCGCCAGCCTTTTGTTCGAAACGCAGATATGGCCGTCCGATCCGGTAATCTGGCTGGGTATATTGCTGTTGGGCCTGGGGCCGGTTGGTGCTGCCTTCTTTGTCTGGGATATTGGCATGAAGCACGGCAACATCCGCATCCTGGGTGCCGCTTCCTATTCAGCACCGCTAATCTCGACGTTAATGTTAATCGCTTTTTCGGATGCAGTCGCAACCAGCGCCATCTGGTTTGCGTGTTTCGCCATTATTGGCGGTGCCGTTCTGGCCGCCAAAAACATGATTTTCAAGGATACTCTGCTGAACACCTGATGAGAATAATGGTATTTCCCACTGGATATCTGGAAGAAATTTCAGAAGAATAAGAAGACGTTCGACACAAGGATAAGATGCTTGCCAGATACACCGCGCGTAATTGAGGAAATCCTTGAGAATATTATTCAGGGCGTTGTGATGTTCGACAATGAACGTCGCCTTGTGGTCTGGAATCAACAATATGAATCCATATTGAATTATCCTGAAAATTTCCTTCATGTCGGCCTCTCTCACTATGATATGGCCCTGTTTTTTGCCAAGCGCGGAGACCTTGGAAAAGGAGACGTTGAACAGATCGCACGGGACCGCGTCGAGTTTTTCTGGAGCGGACAGGAAAAACAGGCTGAAATTACGATCAGTGGTAACAGAACATTTGAACTCCTGTACGGCAAATCCAGCGACAACGGTCTGGTCGAGACGTACACAGACATCACTGAACGCAAGAAAATGGAAACCTCGATACGTGACAGCGAAGCCCGCTTCAAAGGGTACGTCGATATCGCCGCAGACTGGTATTGGGAAACAGATGCAGACTCGCGGTTCACATATTTTTCGGAAAATGTGTTGGGTGGCGACGCAACGATAAAAACCAGCGATTTGATCGGCGTCAAACGTTTGGATCGAATTGATCTGGCAAAATTGACTCCGGCAGAAAAAGCACAACACTTCGCTGATTTTAATTGAAGTAGTTTCGACCTGATCTGACACCGCTCCTTGCAAAAGGAGAGGGTTACCGGTTTTGATAACGGTGCAAATAAAATTATCGAAACACAATCGAAAGGTAACCCTCATGTTACAGAATAGCGAAAAGATCAT
>JABILA010000155.1 GCA_018654745.1 Alphaproteobacteria bacterium | reverse complement strand
TCGAGCGCTACAACCGAACGGTTCGCCACGAATGGTTAGACCAGAACATCTTTGAAACAATAGAGGAGGCTCAGGAACAAGCCACGAACTGGCTATGGACTTACAATAACGATCGGCCCAACATGGCCATTGGCGGGATCATGCCTGCAATGAAACTGAAACTAGCCGCGTAATTCTACAAGCCGACTCCATTAAAAATGGGAGGATTACCGCAGGACTGCGCCGGTGCCAATAAAGGCACCCTTGTCAATGTGAACCCTGCCACCGGTAATCACACCAGGACCGATGGATGCGTAATCGCAGACCGTAACATGATGGGCAAGACTGGCAGCCCGATTAACCAGTACAAGTTCCCCAATGGTACACGAGGCACCGATGGTACACCCGGCGTTGACGAAAGTTCCTCTTCCGACTTGTGTTGTACTTGCGAGTATCGAGGTCGGATCAATCATTGCCGGGAACCAGGTGAAACCTGTTTTGATGGCCAGATCAAAAACGTTCTTTCGGTATGCCGGTGTCACAAGGGGGAAGGCGACGGGTTTGAGTACCCAATCCCGGGTTAACTCTTCCAGTGTTATTACTTTGTCAATATCCGTCGCAAAGGCTGGATCTTCTGTGTTCCTGATATAAGCGGCGATGTTGATGCCCAGGCGCAGACAGGTTTCTTCATATTCAACAACAAAAGACGAGCCCACACCCAACAGAACCAGCTCAGATGGGGCCAGACGGTCAGGCGAAGGAGAATTATTGTTTTGTGGATCGTTTGCTGTCAATGATCTGTCCTGAAGTACTGGTTAATACCCTTGTACGATTCTGTTTCACTGTCAAAGATTACAATATTTTTTCCACATTCCCACCAGGGCCTGTTCAAAATTGTGGGCGAACCGGCGACCGTCAAAAAGTGGTGACGCCAGAACTTGCTGGCGAAGTTGCGCGCGCAGCGAGATCAGTTTCTGCAGATCCGAACTATGGGCTACCGCCAGCTCAACATAGTCATCGTCGTCCCTGGCAATCCAGTCTGGCAGCCCTGCATTATAGGCAATGCTTTCGCCTGTATGGGCACCTGCCCGATCACCCCGGCGCGTGAGCACGGGTACGGCCATCCACAAACTGTCCAGACTTGTCATGCCGCCAGAATAGGGAAATGGGTCCAGCGTGATATCAATTTCGTTATAAGTCGCAAAATATTCAGCCGCTGGTGAACTCCCCACAAGCTTTAGCTGGGCGCCAGAGACGCCTTGATCTGCAAATCTCTCCAGATACATATTTTGCGCAGTTTCATCGTTGGGCACCTTCAGGATCAGTCGTGATCGCGGTACCGAATTTATAATATTTGCCCAGACGGCAACAACCCGGTCATTTACCTTGGCGAGATTGTTGAGGCAGCCAAATGTGATAAAGCCATTGCTGATTGCCGGCGGGGTCGTGGGCTCAATTGAAAGGGGGGGAGGCACAGTGCAGAACCAGCTTTCCGGCAAACGCCAGTTTTGCTCTGTAAAGTCCGTCATTTCTGCCAGCGGCGCGATCCATGGATCACTCATGATGTAGTCAACTTCTGGCACACCACTTGTCGAAAAAAGCCCCAACCATGTTACCTGAACAGGTGCAGGTTTGAGAGCAAACAAACGCAATCGGTTCTGTGACGTATGGTTAGAGAGATCGATCAAGATATCGATATTGTCATCACTTATTGTTTCGACAACCTGTTCATCTCTGATACCGACAATGCTGCGCCAGTCGGAGAACCAGGATCGCAAGCGCTGTGTTGTGGCGTCATCAATCGAAGAATTTGAATAGGCAACAAATGCGATACGGGACCTATCGATATTGCTGAGGACAGGTTCCAGCAATCGAGCGATTACGTGGCTTCGAAGATCGCCAGAGACAATACCAACACGAATTCGCTTATCCCGATCACGCGTGTTGGTCCGGTTTCCCTTTGATTTGACATTGTTGCTAACGACCCTGCCAAACGCGATTGCTTCACTTTTGATATCTGATGCCAGTGCGTCCGGGGAAAGTTTGAGAGCGTAGACAAGATTGCTGTGGGCTTCGAGAAGATCAGGTTTTGCAGCAATTGCATCGCGAAAACTGGCGACCGCCAGTTCAGGTTTCCCCAGAGACTGAAATACACGACCTAAATTGTTATGGGCGCTGGCGTGACCAGGCCTGATTACAAGGGCCTTCTTGAGCCATTCAATAGCCTCTCCCGGCTTCCCGTACCTCAGCAGTGCATTTCCCAGGTTGTTACAGGCCTCGACAGAAACATGTTTCCCGTTCAGGGCTTTTCGAAATGCAGTTACAGCTTCGTCAATGCGCTCCAGGCTGAGCAGGACCAGTCCGTGACTATTGTGGCCGGGCACAGAATCCGGTGAAAGGGACAATAACTTTTCAATGACTGCAAGAGCTTCGGTCAAGCGGCCCAGATCCCGAAGTGAAATACACAGATTGCACGATGCTTCGATATTTTCAGGATTTGTTGCCAGGACGCGCAGAAAGCACGAAGCCGCTTCTTCGAGTTTACCAGTCTGGTACCTCGCATTACCAAGACTGACTTGTGCGCCGACATAATTCGGATTGATCTTCAAGGCTCTTTGATAGCAATCGATCGCCCTGTCTTGTTCGCCAAGGTCTAACAGTGCGTTTCCAAGATTATTGCATGCTTCAAAATAGTCAGGTTTGAGGGCCAGGGCCTTTTGAAACCGGGTGACGGCTTCTTCCGTTTTGCCGAGAGAGCTGAGGAAGTTTCCGAGTTTGTAATATCCCTCTGCATGATCCGGTCTGACCTCGAGAGCTTTGTCGTAGCTGGTCAGGGCGGCAGCATTGTTTCCCATTTTTCTATGTGCATTGCCGAGATTTTCATGCGCTTCAAAATTGCCGGGACTATTCCTCACTGCCTCGGCAATCAGGTCCACGGCCAAGGCATATCGGTCTGTCCTATAGGCGATAATACCTGCCAAATGTGATGCTACGGCGTGGGTGGGATCAACCTGTATGACTTGCAACAAAAGACCTTCTGCCTGGTCCAGATTGCCTGAGCTGTAATATTTCACAGCACGGCTGATCATTTCAGTGACTGAAAGAGTGTTCTCCTGGCTTGACCCTGAGGTCATCTCATCTTACCCCTCCTGCTCAACCACATCTCTCTTCACTGCGCTTTCCTCTATGGGCCAGTGCAGGAGTGCGGCGATGAGGCCGAGGGCGATTGCGGCCCACCAGACGATGTCGTAGGAGCCGGTGGCGTCATAGAGATAGCCGCCCAGCCAGACACCGAGAAAAGCGCCGATCTGGTGGCTGAAGAAAACCAGGCCAAACAACATGCCAAGATGCCGGGGTCCGAACAAGGTGCCGACCAGACCCGTCGTCAGGGGCACGGTGGCCAGCCACAAAAGCCCCATGCAAGCGGCAAACAGCAGGGCTGTGAAGGGCGTGACCGGAAACAGGATGAAGATCATGATGACCACACTGCGCAGGGCATAGAGGGTCGCCAGGACATATTTCTTGGGGTAGCGTCCCCCCAGCCAACCGCAGCCGAGTGAGCCAAAAATATTGAACAAACCCACCAGAGACAGGGCAATCGCGGCAATCGACGCAACAATGCCCTGATCAGTCAGGAAGGCTGGCAAGTGTGTGCCGATGAAGGTGACATGAAAGCCACAGACAAAAAATCCGGCGATCAACAACCAATAGCCACGATGATGAAAAGCTTCGGCCAGGGCTTCGCCCGCGGTCTGGCGAGACTCAATGGACTGCACAGGGGCCTTGCCTGCGACACCGGCGGCCAGGGGAATAACCAACATCGAAATGGCCGCGAGCAGCGTCAAGGCAAAGGGCCAGCCCCAGGTCGTAATAAAGGCCTGTCCCAGCGGCACCATGGTAAACTGTCCCAAAGACCCGGCCGCCCCGACAAGGCCCAGGGCGAGGCTGCGTTTTTCTTCCGCCACCACACGGTTCACCGCACTGAGCACCACCCCGAAACTTGTGCCTGACAATCCCATGCCAATCAACAAGCCGCCGCTGAGATGCAGGGACGTCGGGTCGGAAGCCTGACCCATCATGTAGATACCGCCGCTATAGAGCAGGGCACTGACGGCTACAGTCCGACCTGCACCGAAGCGGTCGGCCAAGGCCCCTGCAATGGGCTGGGTCAAGCCCCAGACCAGGTTCTGAATGGCAATCATCAGGGCGAAGACTTCACGCCCCCAGCCAAGGTCCAGCGACATCGGTGACAGGAACAACCCAAATGTTTGACGAACACCAATGGCCAGGGTCAGCACCAGGCCGCCACATAACAACATGAACCAGACAGTGCGCCAGAACGGTTTGTTCGCCTGATTGGCAGCAGGTTGCGTAGATGGCGTCATGGTCTATTTCCCCGGGCAGTCATACAACAGATTATTGAGCGTAGGTCAGACAGCCTGGCATGCATTCAACCGTGAGGGAATAGCCAGGCGTTTTGGCTCAGGTGGCCTGTTTCATTCTGGCAGGATCATCCATGGCCCCATCGACGAACCAAGTCCCCACAATTGCGCGGTTGTTCGTTCTGTCGGGAATGACAACCTTTTGCAGCTTTCGCACTTTGCCACCGAAGGACATGCGCGTTTCACTGACGCTGGCGGCATCACCCTGATCCACGGCATTCAGAATTTCATTTACGCCGTTGCGCCAGTATTCTACTGACGAGCATTTTTTCAGTTCTTCAAACCGATGGCCTGAAAAATCACGACCGCCCTGAAGTAACATGCCACGCCCCCAATAGGAGACGATAAAAGACTCTGGCTTTGGGTCCTCACAATCGACAATAAAAATCCGGCTTAGAAAGCGGGCCGGAACAGGTTCGCTCCCTCGCGCCTTTGCCCAATCACAAAACGCACTCACAGATGCCAGATAATCGTCTGGCTTCAGCGGTAGTGTTTCGTGAAATTCCACCCAGGCGGTACTTTGTACCTTCATGCGTTTGACGTGATCGACGACCAGGTCGGAATATTCTTCGCTCATGGTGGCAAGGACATCCCATCCCAGCATGGTCACCCGCAAGAGCTTGCGGCGGCGCAGTTTTTCATCGACGACACGTCGCACAAGATCCTGATTTTCCAGCTCGTAAATAGCATTGTACGCAGGTCGTCGGCTGGTCGTATCAAGATAGGCGATTGCGGCAGTTATGTCCGTGAACCTGCCTTCCAGTTCGCAACGCCAGACAAATTTGAACAACCTGAATGCCCGCTCGCTGAGGTCAACGCGCAAAAGCGCGTTCAGCCTGCGATCCAGGTCCGACACCAGCTGCTGTTGTTCCAAATCCTGCATATAGGTCAATCCCGTAATTGATGCAATCCAGGGCTTTACAGTCCTTGTACATACACCAGCATGCGTGTCCTAAAGACACAGGTCCGAGCTTGCCACTTTCAGCACATATTAGCTAGCAATAGAAGATCAAACTGAATGGAGTTGGCAGATGTTCAAGCGGGATATGACGACGTACAGGAAAGCCCTTGATCGAAAATTTTCGTCATACGGGTTGGTCCTGAAAGTAAACCACGACTTTGATTTGATGGACCGGCTGCTGATCGAACAAGCAGCGGCAGACATGCCCGATGGCCCTACACCGATGTTCTCGCCAAAGTTTAACAAAATGACTGCTGACAGAAGTTTCTGGCTTGGCCTGGAAGCTGAAGACGGGTCATTGGTATGCACCGTCGCCGCCAAGAAATTTGACTTCGTCGAGAACGTCGAAGACCTGTGGAGCAGCATGCGTATTCTCTATGACGATGAAAGCAAACCAGCACCGGCAGACCAGTTAATCATGGATACAAAATTTCCACCTGGTCTTGAGGGAACGATCTCGACAACCGGACGGGGCTGGACCCGAAGCGACTACCGGCGTCAGGGACTTGTACGTGACCTCGTTGTGCTCGCCCGGGCTGAATGCCTCTATCGCTGGCTTGTCGACTGGCATATTGGCACGACAACGGCGGGGCACATCGGAGGCGGCCGGGAAGTTTCCTGCTTCGCCTACGACCCTGAGAAAAATGTCGACCGCCTTGGCTTTTATCTGAAACCGGTGGGCTGTGAAAAAACCCTGCATCTGCATTTGCTCTGGATGGGTGCGGAAGAAATCGCTGTGCTGGTACGGCAGGAAATCAACAGACTCAATGCAAAACCTGGCCTAGAAGCCGCATAAAGGATATTTATTCAGTGAGCCTGATTCAGGAAGACATCAAAAGAACGAGCAAATTGCTGGCGATCCGGATTGATGGAGAGCGCACAACCGTTCGTCTTTTTGACAGCGAAATCAAGGCCTTGAACCGTATCTGTCTTGAGACCAATACCAGCATGAGCGAATTTTGCTCCGCGGCGGCTCGCGACCCGCGACGTCAGGAACATACATTAACCGGCAAACTGCGAGGCGCAGTTATCAGCTTCCTGCTGGATCAGTGGAAGCCGGTTTGAACGACCTGGAAGTCTGTCTGAACGAGATCAGCTCTCGGGATTAGAGTTAACAGACAGTGATCTTGCCAACTCATAGAGGCCACTGCGGATTTTCGCGTCGCCAATATTGTAATAAGCCCGGATCAGCTTCAGGGATTCACGGCTGGCCAACTGCTCCTGATCAAACAATGTTCCAACGCTGTCAGGCTGTTTTTCCTTCATATCTCCGGGCATATCGTCGTAGAAAAACGAGACAGGTACGTCCAGAAGCTGGGAGAAGTCATACAAACGACCGGCACCGATACGATTTGCGCCGCGCTCATACTTCTGTATTTGCTGGAACGTCAGACCAACGGCATTGCCAAGATCTGTCTGGGTTTTACCGAGCAAAGTCCGGCGCAAACGCAGACGCCCGCCAACGTGGATATCAACGGGGTTTGGATTATCAGTCAATTGGAGCACCTTTTGAGAATATGAGTGTATACCCCAGTATACCCGGTATTTCCCCTGGGGCACCAGAAAACTCTCAAAAAATTTTTACCGTCCTGGTCAGAAATTCCTATCGGATCATTTAGCGATCGGGTACGGCACCCCCTTCCGCCTCCTGCTCCTCCATAGCTGGTACAGCGGCTCCGGCAATCGCGTTTTTTTCTGCAGCCGACAAATTGGAAGGTCGGTCCGGGTCGTCGTCATTATTGGCAACCCGAACCGTGACCTGACGGTGCGCAAACTTGATGCCTTCCCGGTCAAACAGTTCCTGAATTTTGGCAAATACGAGCTTGCGGATGACAAATTGCTCACCGGGCTGGGTCATGAATTTGACCCGCAGGATCATGGCACTGTCTTCCATCGCCAGCACGCCTTGGGACTTGAGAGGCTGCAGAAATTTATCTCCGACTTCGGGATGTTCCATCAGTTCCTGGCCAAGGTTCTTGATCAGCTTGCGCACCTTTTCAACATCAGTGTCATAGGTCACTCGCAATGACAGTTTCATCATCGACCAGTCACGGGAGAAGTTCGTCAGTTGCTGAATTTCCCCAAAGGGGATGGTATTCAAGGCACCGAGATGATGACGCAATTGCATGGAACGAATGGATATCTTTTCGACCGTGCCTTTGACCGATCCACAATCAATATATTCGCCTTTGCGAAAGGCATCATCGACCAGAAAAAATGCACCAGAAAAAATATCCCGGATCAGGGTTTGCGCACCAAACCCGATGGCAAGACCAATAACACCGGCACCGGCAAACAGGGGTGCGATATCAACACCCAGCTGAGACAACAAAATCATGCCCGACATTACAACGACCGTAATCAACAAAAAATTCCGAGCCAGTGGCAGCAATGTCGCCAATCGCGATGCCCCGCCAGCACCACCTTCTTCCCCGGGCTCGGGTTCAACCAGATCACCTTCTTCAGCCATCTTTTGATCGATGGAAATCTTGATGGCCTGATAACCGAGGTAGCTCAGGAACAACACAATCAGAAAGTCCGCCAGCCGAACCAGTCCATGTTTGTCACCTGTGACATCAACCCCCCAGAAAGAGAGAATAATGGCGAAACCTCCCATCACGGCCAGCAATGCCGCAGCATTTTCGGCAAGGTCCTTCAGCGTGCGCACTGGCGGCGACAGCGGATTATGGATTGCGCTTTCGTCGCCACCGTCTGATTGTGCAGGGTCAGCAGGCGTCAATCCCCAGATGTCATCCAGTTTGTCGATGATCAGCAACAGGATGCCATAGGCAATAATGCCGACAAACAATCCGACGACAGGTGCGACAACAAGAGGTGTCGCACCAGGCAAGTCCAGCAACAGTCGCACAGCCAACACCGCCCAGGCCGCCATGAAATAGAGACCGGCCCAGACATGCCAGGTTTGCGCCAGCACGCGTAGCAATAGCGGGCTCTTGCCCTCTGCGGAGCCACCCCTGATCAACTTCGCCACGGGCTGGCGAATGACAAAGGCCAGCGCTGTGAACATCAAGGCGGCGATCAGCAGACCAGCAATGAGCGAAAGCAAATGGGCATTTTCATTGAGGCCCAACGCCTCCATCCATAAACACATGCCCAGAATAAATGTTGTGATCCCAAATGCCCGAACCGAGTATTGATAGATCATCCGTACGGCTTCATCGTCCAGGTCCAGCAACCGGTGTGTTGAAACGCCATGGGCCAATAAGGTGCCGACCAGAATGGATACCATCCAGACCACCGACACACTGGCAATCTGTATAAAATGAGTGTGTCGGGCAGCCGCTTCTCCACTGTCAAAAATCATCGACACCCCGAAAGCAGCAACGGCAAATCCGGCAACAGAAATGCTCTTCATGATGCCCGTGACCAGCAAATAACCAATCTTTTCTGCCCGGTCTTTTGGCTGGGCGTTAAACAAATGCACAAAATGCTGCCGCCCCCAACGCGATATCAGGGTCGCAACAAAATACCCTGCGATCATAAACAGCAGGGAATAGAAGGTAATTTCCAGATGCCAGAACGCATCACCCGTTGGACTGGCCTTGCTCAGGGCCTCACCTGTGTTGTGGAAAAAGGCCCCTGCCCCCGACAATACCTCCGCTGCCCGCGCCCGTACGGCAGGACCCATTTCCTGATTCCAGGACATGGCCAGTGTCGGATCTGCAGCGGCCCACGCTGTCGACGCCATTAACAAGCCGGGCAACTGAAGAGCAATCATCGCCAGTCTGATTCCAGATCGTGGGGTTTGCATGGAAATTTCCTTTTTTCACTTCTTATGGATTATTGATCGTCTCGTGCACATGGTTTCAAATATTGTTCGAAAGCGTACATTGCCCACCTCGAAGAACAAAATTAAAATCAACTCTGAGTGACTCCAGGTCAAGGCAGACCTCTACAGGTGTCTGCCACCTGTATTGCTGTCATTGCAGGCGTGTTAGGATGTACCGAACTCAACCGCAAAAAGAATGATCGTGTTGCCATGTCTGTTGAACAAAAAACCCGCGTCCTGGTTATCGATGATGACCCGCTTATTCTTGAACTGGTTTCGACTTTGCTCGGCACCCTGGAGTGCACAGTCGTCGGCAGCGCGCTGAACGGCGCAGAAGGCCTGGTTCTGTTCACTGAGGAACGGCCAGATCTGGTTTTGCTGGATTTCATGATGCCAGGCTTGAGCGGTCTTGAAACCTTGAAGAAGATGCTTGAGATCGAGCCAAAAGCCACCGTCGTCATGCTAACGGCTGTTGAAAATAGTGCAGTTTCCGATGACTGCATTCTGGCTGGTGCCCAGGATTTCATCCGCAAGGACTTGCCGCCGAACGACCTGGCCAGACGACTGTCTGACTTGGTCAACAAGATCAGGATTGCCTGAGGTCTATCAAGCTACATTCACAGGGGATCAATAATGCCTAACGAACGTGTCCTCGATTGCCGCCCCGGACTTGCCGGGAGAGTTGCCCTGGTTACCGGTGGTTTTGGCGGCATTGGTCGTGAGTGTGTTGTAGCGCTGCTTGCGCACGGTGCAAATGTTGCGTTTACCTATGTTGAGGGACAAGAGCCCGCAGACGACGTTGCAACCATGCTGGCAGAGAACCCCGAACATCTTTCTGCCCATACCCTGGATTTACAATCCGTTGCCTCGATCCGGCAATGTTTGTCTGATGCCAAAAGTAAATGGGGTCGCGTAGATATCTTGGTAAATAATGCCGCCGTCGGCTCTGCCACAGTTTCGGCTTTTTCTGATGACGCTGCGGGTCAGGATACAGCCATGCTGAACATCAATGCCGATGGCATATTAAAGACGTGTCAGGCCTATCTTGAACTGATGCAAGACGATATCGGCGACTTCCCATTAAAGATCATTAATCTGAGTTCGGTCGGTGGCGGCATAGGCGTCTTTCCAGGTTTTCGACTGTCGGATGGCATGAGCAAGGCAGCGGTCGCCCATTTAACCCGCCAGATGGCAGCCGAATTAACGGATCGCATGATCGACGTCTTTGCGGTCTGCCCCGGGGCCACAAACACCAGGATGTTCCAGTCCAGCACCCTCGATCCTATGTCGCCTGGTCAGCGTGACGACTTTGTCCGGGCATTGCCGAAACACCGGCTGATTGAACCGTCAGAAATAGCCAATATTATCGTTTTCCTGGCATCAACATACTCAACACCACTGCACGGCGCAGTTCTGGACGCCTCCATGGGGCTGGGCGTACACCCCGGCCTGATTACGGGTAAATAGCCTGCTATCTTGTCGATCCAGTCTGGCACGTCTGTTGCAATTCATTAGCAAAGAAGTTTTTCAGGCAACTAGGTTGTCGAAAAATGTCCCATATAGGGAATTATTGTTATAAAATGGAACGAAAGTCAGATTATGAAAATTAATCATTGGTTGAAGCGGGCATATATTGCCCTGTGCGCGGTAATTTTTGCCGTCGGTGCAGCGCAGGCGTCTGAAGACACTGCCATCGTCGAAAGCCTGACCTCTGATCGCCAGGATATTCAGGAAATGGATTTCCTTGGCAGTGGCCAGACTTTTGACCTGAAAAAAGGCGAAGTCCTGACCCTGGTTTATCTGAATTCATGTGTTCAGGAAGTTATAACCGGTGGAACAGTAACAATCGGTGCCAGCAAAAGCCTGATCGTCGGTGGTGATGTCATCATAAGTGCCGTGAAATGTGACACAGATGTTATGACGGCCAGCGAATAGGTACTTGTCCCGATTCACCGCAATTCCGGGTAACCCTGATCAACGGCTTGTTGCGCCATATCCAATATAACCTGGTAGTCCACCAGACTGGTTTCCGAAAAACCTGAAATTCGAAGTGCCTGACATGCATCCGCCAGACCCCGACTATCCAGGGCTTGCATGACAGAAGACCTCAACTTTCCGACAACCCGATCATCTGCGCCAGCAGTCGTCACGTAAGGCAAGCCTGGCACCTTTTCAGTTTCAGCCAATATTCTGACACCTGCCAGTTCGTGGGCCGCGACACTTTCAATCAACCCCCAGGTCACACAATCAATCGCCGCCACATCTGCCCGTCCATCTGTCACCATTTCAATGGATTGCCGATGTCCGCCAGATAATCTCACTTGACTGAAAAACGCTTCCCCCTCCGCCAGTGGTGCCAGGGTATGCCGCAAGGCATTCATACCTGAATGGGAACCAATATTATTCAGCGCACAAACCTCTCCCCGCAGGTCAGCCAACACCTGCGCCGGATGGTCCTGCCGCACAATGATCCAGCTGCAATACCGCGGTCCGTCACACCCCGCCACGTCATAGTGCGGTGTGCCGATCAGTTTCAGATCGTCCTTGAATTCCGTCATCAAGGGATAGCCACAGGTCTGCGACAACAATAATGCACCTTGCCGCCAAAACGCCGCATCATCATCCGCACGGCTCAGATGCTCCGGTACATCACGCATACCTTCGCCCCGCATCGCAGCCGCCAGCCCCTGCCACCATGCATCGGTCGCGACCCGAAGCTCCGGCAGGTCATACATGGGTAGATTGGAAACGGTCATGGACGGAACAATTTCATTGAGTTAAAGTTAATTGATTTTCAATTTTTAGTCGTATTATCAAATTGGCACAAATTAGGCTCTACATCTTTGATTGACGAATTTCTGATTTCGAAAATAAACAATACCAAGGGCTATCTGGTAGTAACAGCTTTTCTGGCGACAGCACTAACTACACTTGCGGACTGCAAAACGTACACATGACCCGACAGGTCCGTCGGAATTTCGAACACATCAGAATACCTGGTTCAATGTTGCAAAGTGCTGTGCTAGCCGGAAACAAAGTGAACAAATAATGACCGTAGATACAACGCAACATCCCAGGCAATACCTTGTCTTGCTTGCCATATTAACAACAGTTGCTTTTCTCGCAGGGTGTCGCAGCTCACCGAGTTTCTATCAATCCAGACCCAATCTCGATCAATCCAAATTGAGCAACATTGAGGTATGTGGTGCAGCTATTACACCCACCACTTCAGGTCACACATGGGATTCTCTCCCAGCTATGCAAAACAGGGTGTTAGAAGCTAAGCGGCGTGGGTTAAACGTAAGCAATTGTGTTGATCTTGTAAGGAATGGGAAGAACAAGGCCGCCACCCATCAATCTAACACTGCTACACGCATAGTACCCAATCCTCCAGCCAATCAATCTGACCAATACGTTTGCACGCTTGCTTTATCATCTGCTGGCTATTGGGAGCGTGGTGCTCATTATCAAGATTGGGTGAGAGAAGCGCAAAGACGAAATATTTCCGAAGATGATTGCCGTCAAACCCTGAATCACAAGACGAGGTTGGCCAGCTCAAACATAATAAAAGCGACAAGCCAATCAAATTCTAATAGTTTCTCTTTAGTGTCCGATAAAACGCTATGCTCAATTGCGGTTACGTCACCAACAAAACCCTTGGCCTGGGAAGTTACCAGCCAGTGGCGCAGTTATACTGAAATGGCGAAGCGGCGAGGTCTAACACTGAAATCATGTGCCATTTTGCTGGGAAGAACCTGGTTTGGTGATGGGCAAGACGAGGCAGCATTAAATTCAAAATCTCAATTGGCCACTGGAAATCCACCATCGATTTCATCTATCACCAACAAAAACGCCGTCGCTGTTATCATCGGCAACCGGAATTATAAAGGCCGCATCCCAAAAGTTGACTATGCCAAAAACGATGCAGATGCCTTCATGAAATTTGTGACCGGCCGACTGGGATATGATCCGGAAAACATTATCGATCTGCGCGATGCCACAAAGGCGGAGCTTGAGACGGCTTTTGGCAATACAATAACCCACGAGGGCAAACTCTGGCGGTATCTGCATCCAAAAGGTAAATCGGATATCACGGTGTATTATTCAGGGCATGGTGTGCCAGGACTGAAAGACCGGCGCAGTTATTTGCTGCCAGTCGATGCCGATCCGGAATCGCCTGAGATTAATGGCTATTCTCTGGACACGTTGTTTGGCAACCTGGGCAAGCTGAAAGCCCGGTCAGTTACTGTGTATCTGGATGCCTGTTTTTCCGGTGACAGTTCAGGTGGTGCGCTGACCCGCAGCGCCTCGGGCATCACGATCAAGGCGAGACTTCCCAAAGCCGGGAAAGGCATGACCGTGATTACGGCGGCACAGTCAGATCAACTGGCCAGCTGGGATCACAAGGCAAAACATGGATTATTTACCCGGCACTTGCTGGACGCCTTGCAGGGAGCCGCTGATATCGGTGAATACGGTAACAAGGATGGCCAGATCAACATCGCCGAAACCCGTGCATATCTCGATGAACACCTGACCCGACAGGCCCGTCGGGATTATGGTCGCGTTCAGAATGCCTGGATCAAGGGTGGCAACAAAACGGTCCTGGCTACAACAGAATAATTCCCCGGTAAGCGATATGGCGTTGCCACAGGGCTTTGTATCTGACGTCAGATTTGGCAAATCCACACCGGGCAAATTTATATTGGCCTATCGTTGGCCACGCCTGTTCCTATATGCTTGCCGCGAATGTCACTCATTGCGGATCGTAAAATGCCTGCGCACACACTTTTTCAAAGCCTGCAACTTGTCACGGATCAGACAAAACCTGCAATCTCGGCACCGGGCCGCCCTGACCTGAGCCATGCTGCATTGTCGCAATTGTGTCAAACGACGGTCGACAGCCTGAACGGTTTCGGCATTGGTCGCAATGACCGGGTTGCCATCGTCCTGCCCAATGGACCCGAAATGGCGACGGCCTTCATTGCTGTTGCCTGCGGTGCGACGACGGCACCCTTGAACCCGGCTTATCGTCAGGATGAATTCAAATTCTATCTCGATGACCTGAAAGCCAGGGCCTTGATCGTGGAAGTTGGCAGCGAAAGTCCCGCCGTTGCGGCGGCCAGGGAACTTGGTATTCCGCTGGTTGAACTGGATGTTGTTGGCGATGCCGCAGCAGGTGATTTCTCCCTGAAGGCCCCATCACTTTCTGGTAATGCGGAACTGTCTGGTTTTGCAGAGACTGACGATGTCGGTTTGATCCTGCATACCTCGGGCACCACATCCCGGCCGAAAATTGTGCCTTTGAGCCAAAAGAACCTGGCGGCATCCGCCCGTAATATCTCGGCAACCCTTAATCTTGAGCCTGCAGACCGGTGCATGAACATCATGCCGTTGTTTCATATTCACGGCTTGATTGCTGCAGTCCTGACGTCCCTGTCAGCGGGTGCAAGTGTATATTGCACGCCCGGCTTTAATGCCCTGAAAGTGTTTTCGTGGCTGGAAGATTGCAAGCCCAGTTGGTACACCGCAGTTCCGACCATGCATCAGGCAATCCTGAGCAGGGCGTCGCGCAACAAGAACATTCTGGCCGCAACAAAACTGAAATTCGCGCGCTCATCATCATCATCCCTGCCGCCCCAGGTGATGGCAGAACTGGAAGAAACTTTTGGCTGCCCGGTAATCGAAGCTTATGGGATGACCGAAGCCACGCATCAGATGGCCTGTAACCCACTGCCACCGGCTGCCAGAAAACCCAGTACGGTCGGCATTGCTGCTGGCCCGGAGGTTGGCATCATAGACAATGATGGCACGCTTCTGGCTGCTGGAGAAACAGGTGAAATTGTCATCCGTGGTGACAACGTCACATCAGGTTACGAAAACAACGATGCCGCCAACGCAGAAGCATTTCAAGATGGCTGGTTTAGAACCGGCGATCAGGGGGTGATGGATACAGAGGGTTATGTCAGCATCACGGGTCGCCTGAAAGAAATCATCAATCGCGGCGGGGAAAAGATATCGCCCCGCGAAGTTGACGAAGTTCTGATGGATCATGCTGCTGTGGGCCAGGTCGTAACGTTTGCAATTCCCCATGACAAACTGGGTGAAGAAGTAGCCGCTGTTGTGGTCCTGCGCGAAGGCGAGACAGCCGGGGAGCGGGAAATCCGTGACTTCGCGGCGATGCGTCTCGCAGACTTCAAGGTGCCCCGCAAAATCCTGTTTATGGACGAAATTCCCAAGGGCGCTACTGGCAAACTGCAACGCATCGGATTGGCTGAAAAACTGGGTCTCGTTTGAATAGCAAAGGGTTCCCGAGATGAAAATTTGCATTTATGGAGCCGGTGCCATTGGCGGCTATCTGGGTGCCAAACTGGCGGAAGCAGGTGTTGACGTTTCGCTGATTGCGCGCGGCCCCCATCTGGCTGCCATGCAAAAAGACGGCTTGCGCCTGAACATGAACGGCGAACAAATCGTTACCCGCCCCACATGCACCAGCGATCCGACGGAACTTGGCCCCCAGGACTTTATTATCGTTACCCTGAAAGCGCATTCAGTTGCCGGAGTCGTCCCGGCCATGCAGCCCTTGCTGGGAGCAGATACGGCAGTTGTCACCGCCGTGAACGGCGTGCCTTGGTGGTACTTCCATCAACTGCCAAGCGATTGGCAGGACCAGCGAGTGGCATCCGTAGATCCTGGAAATGTTCAATGGGATGGCATCGGTCCTGAACGCGCGATTGGCTGCGTTGTTTATCCGGCTTGTGAAATTTCAGCGCCCGGCGTGATCGAACATATCGAAGGAAACCGCTTCACATTGGGTGAGCCTTCGGGCGAAAAAACCGAGCGCGTCCTGGCTTTGTCAAAAACCCTGATATCGGCTGGTTTCAAGGCACCCGTCCGTCCGGCCATTCGCGATGAAATCTGGATCAAGCTTTGGGGGAACTTGTGTTTCAATCCACTGAGTGCCCTGACCCATGCGACGCTTGACGTCATCGCCACCGAGGATGGCACCCGCAACATCGCCAGAGCCATGATGCTTGAAGCCCAGGCTATTGGTGAAAAGCTGGGTGTGCGTTTCCCGATCGATGTCGACAAGCGAATTGCGGGTGCTGCCGGCGTGGGTGCACACAAAACATCCATGTTGCAGGATCTGGAATTACAGCGTCCCATGGAAATCGATGCCCTGGTGACAGCCGTTCAGGAACTGGGGAAGCTGGTGGCTCTGCCAACGCCGACAATCGATCTGGTTCTGGCCCTGATACAACAGCGTGCAAGAGTGGCAGGCTGTTACTAAACCCTGGCTCAAATCACCAGGCTGTATCAGTCTACTTTTTCGTCTGTATCCCAGGGTAATTTGGCATCCGTCAAGATGGCCGTTCTCAAGCGACCTTCTCCAACATCAACAGTAGCAAGATTGGCACTTGTGAGATTAGTCCCGGTCAAACCGGCACCCCGCAATATCGCCCGCGAAAAATCTGCGGCATGGAATTGCCCGGTCTGGTGACCGAGATGATCAAGAATATCAGAGGGTGAAAAATCACTGTCTTCCAGCCGTGCCTTCGTAAGGTTTGCGCCCTGCAAAAAGCTGCCTCTGGCATCAACGTCCCTCAGATCTGCTTCGGTCAAATCAGCATCGACAAAATTTGCCATGACCAGTTTCGCTTTTCTCAGATTGGCACCTGACAATTTAGCCCCCTTGAAGCTGGCGGCACTCAGGTCCCGATCGGCAAGGTCCATTCGGCTGAAATCCTGATTGTCCAATGTCGCCTGGGTTCCTTTTTTTCCACCGGATTCGATCCAGACCTGATGGCTGTCCAGAATCTGCTGCAAGTCAGTTGCGAGTTGTTCAACGGTATTCACCACACGGGCGTCGGTCATATCAACTTGTGACAAATCAACGCCAGCCATCGAGGCACCAACAATCTCAGCCCCACGCAGTGAGGCACCTTTTACGTTTGCGCCTTTCAGGTTGGCCTTGGAAAGATTGACCCCTGACATATCAGCGCCGGCCAGATTTGCACCGGTTAAATCACAATCCATCAAACTTGATTTGGATAAATTGGCACCTGTCAGATTAACGTTCTGGAGAATGGCACCGGTGAGATCCGCCTGAGACACAGCCGCGTTGACCATCGCTGCTTCGGAAAGATTGGCGGCGACCATGCGCTTATGACGTTTGCGCGTCTTGTCCATCCGCTTCTCATGCACTTCCTTGTCATCGGCCGTAACGGCCATCACCTCACCATGCCGTAGATCGACCTTGTGCAAATTGGCATTCGTCAGGTTTGCTTTGTAAAACTGGACCCCCCGTAAATCGGCTTTGGTAAAATTCGCTTTCGTCAGATCTGCGTTGCTGAAATCAGCACCAAAGAGGTCCGTTTCCGTAAAATTTGCACCAGCAAGATTACAGTTACTGAAATCCACGCCTGACATCTTGGCACGTGAAAAGTTCAAACCGGCAAGTTTCAGACCTGACACTGACTCGTAGGAAAGATTTGCTCTTTTCCCACCGGGTTTGTTATTCAACCAGAGTTGATGCGCCTTCACGGCTTCGACGAATTTTTGTGTGGTCAGGCTCATGTGTGTTGCTGCTGTCTCAAATATTGATGATCTGGCGATCTGGCACCAGTTGGCGTGTTGCAAGGTTATGCCAAATTATTCACCTCAAGGTCCAGCGCTATCTGCCTGTCTATCTATATGATTTTTACCAATTATTTGACGATTGAAAACTCTGGTGTCTTTGCTGTCATCCGGCAGCACCACTCAGATGACAGATAATCTTTCGCACATGTGGTCGCTGTCGGTGTTCAAAGACGTAAATTCCCTGCCAGGTCCCCAATGCCAAACTCCCCTTGAGCAAGGGAATTTGCAGACTTGTCTGTGTCAGGGCACTGCGAACGTGCGCTGGCATATCATCCGGACCTTCCGAGGTATGTGTATACAAACTGTCTCCGTCCGGCACCAGGCGGGAAAAAAATGCATCGAGATCACGCAACACATCCGGGTCTGCATTTTCCTGAATTGTCAGACTGGCCGAGGTATGACGGATAAACAGGGTCAACAAACCTTCCGTCATGCCCTGCCCGGAAACGAATTTGGCAATCTCCGGTGTTATCTCGATCAGGCCCCGTCCTCTGGTGTTAACGGTTATTT
This sequence comes from Alphaproteobacteria bacterium, assembly GCA_018654745.1. GTDB lineage: Bacteria > Pseudomonadota > Alphaproteobacteria > UBA2966 > UBA2966 > JABILA01. Next base: position 91,526 of record JABILA010000155.1, on the reverse strand, counting down.
CCTGGCTGGATTGGTACATAGCTACTTTCGGGTTCAGAGTTCTTGATCCAGGCGACAGTTTTGCCCGACAACATGATGGCCAATATAAGTTGTCATGACCATGCTGAACCTTGCGTTGCTGTTTGGTCGAGCCGATATCGCCAGCAGGAAACCCCGCCACGTTTTCGATAGAACGATACCTTTATCATCAGTCTTCAACACCGGTTGTCCCCATATCTTTTCGGCCTGAGCCGGGATCATGGAATAGGTCCGGGTTACGGTTGGCACACCATTGATCATACATGTCGTTTCGTCCAGATATACAAGGCGCAGGTTTTCCAAACGTTCGAAAAGATTTTTGAGGGCCGGGTCTGCCGTCTCGACCAAAGTTTCCCTGACCAGAACGGAGCAACTTCCGTTCGGACGCAGGATCAAAGCTGCCTTGCCCAGAACTTTTGGTAATACCCAGCCCAGAGCCCCGTTTACCGACGCCAATTTTCGCGTTGCCAGTGGTCCCATAGGCGGCAGGGAAAAAGGCTGTCCTGGTGCCACAGCCGCCGCCAATCCCTGGCCTTTGGGGTGCCGAATACAGGTTGCGGCCAGGGCGCGAAGAACAAGTTCCATCCTGTTAACGCGCTGTGCAGCAGAGCGCCCAGAGGGTAAAAGGCCTGGCTCGGCAGGTCTCATTTGCTGCTGCTGTTGCCTGGTCGCAGTAGAGTCAGTGTCACGGGTGACAGCCAAAGCTGTAGTTGTCAGACCCCCTGCCATCAGGACCAGCAACATCCATAAAACGCTTGACCTGCGACGCATCGGATTTCTCCTTATATCGTCATATCGTCTGGCCCCGTTGCCGCACAAATTCCGGCCCGTGATATTCAGCTCTCGCTGTGTTCGTCCAGTATCCGCAGAAACGTGTCTGGTTCCGGTCGCATACGGTAATTGTCGGTTTGATCGGCAAACAGGATTTCACCCTCCGCATTCACGATAATAACCGTTGGCATAACAGTATCCTGATCATACCCGAACAATTCCATCCCCAAAGGCAATCCGCCTGGCGCTGCAATGCCTAACGCTTCTCCAGCTTTGCCGCCGGGGTCAACCAGAAAGCGGAATGGAACATCAAATCGCCCAGCCAGCTTCGCGGTATGTGTATGCGGTTGTGGACTGATCAATACGATTTCGACGCCCCGTTCAGACAGTTCCCGATAGCGGGCAGCGATTTCCTTGATTTGCGCCATGCATAACGGGCACCAGTTGCCACGATAAAACATCAAAAGTGTCGTTTTTCCGGCAAAATAATCTGAAGAAATCGCACTGCCGTCCGCATTTTCGAGATCGAACACCGGCAGGGTTCGCCCGGTTTCAAGTGCGGCGCTGTCCCGGTCGGAAAATACAGAATACCATTTTATGTAGAGCAGAAACCCACCCAGACCCACAGCCGCATATATCAATGCATCCACGGCACCTGGTTGGTTCAACTGATAACTTACAGCCGCCAATCCCAACCCACTGACCGCGAGCGCCATGATCGGGGTCAGTCCGGCACTGGTCCGGGGCTGGCGTCGTGCCAGCATCCACCAGAGCAATGTCACAACAACCGGCGCGTTTGCCAGGGTCGCGCCAAGCCAGCCATAATGAATTCTCCCAACCTCACCACCAGCATTGGTTAAATGCCAAACAGCAAGGGCGGCCAGAACGCCTGCAACAGTTAGATAGAGACTTACATATACTGCCTTTAACCGGTTCGTCGCCCGCATTTAGTCGCCCTTTTGAATGAATATCACTGCTTTTTAATCTAGTGCTATTTCCACCGTCATGCATTCATTTGTTTGTGAATAATCTGGTGTTTTTCAGGCCTGTTTCACCCGTGTCCATTTTCGGCCATAGTGGTGCCTGAATTCAGGGAGACCACACATGATCGATATCTTGCGCACACCGGATGAACGTTTTGCCGACCTTCCAGGCTATGATTTTGCCCCCAACTACCTGGACCAACTCGCCGGATATGAAGGCTTGCGCTGTCATTATCTCGACCTTGGCCCCAAAGACGCCGCCAATACCTTTCTGTGTCTGCATGGCCAACCGACATGGAGTTACCTCTATCGCAAGATGATACCCATATTGCTGGCGTCGGGCGCACGTGTTGTCGCACCGGATTTCTTTGGCTTTGGTCGATCTGACAAGCCGGTGGAAGACGCGGTTTATACATACGAATTTCATCGCAACATGTTGGTCGAACTGGTTGGCGACCTCGATCTTTCAAATATTACGCTTGTCTGTCAGGACTGGGGTGGGCTGCTGGGGCTGACGCTGCCGATGGAAATGCCTGATCGTTTCAAGCGGTTACTGGTCATGAATACAGCATTTGGAGCAGGTGATATGCCGCTGGGTGATGGCTTTGTTGCATGGCGACAGTGGTGCCGGGACAATCCGGATATGGCCGTTGGCAAACTGATGGGCAGGTCCTGCCCTCAACTCAGCGCTGCTGAAATCGCCGCTTATGATGCGCCTTATCCTGACGTAACATACAAGGCCGGCGTTCGTCGTTTTCCGGAACTGGTTCCCGACAACCCGGATGCAGGCGGCGCCAAGTTATCAAGAGCAGCGCGTGACTGGTTCAACAATGAATGGCAGGGCGAAACATTTATGGCCGTTGGCATGCAAGACCCGGTCCTGGGGCCTCCGGCCATGGCCTACCTGAAAAAGCAAATCAAAAACTGCCCGGACTGGATGGCAGTGGAAGACGGCGGACATTTTGTTCAGGAAAATGGCGAAGAAGTTGCGAAGGCGGCCCTGGCTGCATTTGGGGACTGATATTTTCCAATGACATTGCAGATACCTGATGGCTACGCCGAAATTGTTATGGAAAATCCGTTTCTGGATTTGGTGGGCCCAATATACGGGCGCGACAACGAAGGCCGGATTGAAGTCGGTTTGTACGCCGATGATCGACACAAGAATCCGGGTGGCGTCATCCATGGCGGCCTGTTGATGACCTTGGTCGACAATCTTATGGGTGCGACAATCCATCATACAGTCGGGCCAAGATATGCCGCCACGGTCAGTTTGAATTGTGATTTTTTGTCGGCGACCAAACCCGGAGAATGGATCAGCGGCATTGGTGAAGTAACCCGTCACACAAGTTCCATGGTCTTCATCCGCGGTCTATTGAAAGCCGATGACAGACCGATCATGACTGCCGCCGGTGTCTTCAAGCTGCTGGACAATCCTTCAAGCCGCAACAACAGGTGACATCAGGACGCTTTTTGATCCGTATCCAGGTCCTTGAAAACCGCCTCACGTTTTTCCTGGGCTGAACCCATGGCTTCGCCGAGATCCTCTGTCACCAACATACCGGCATTCCAGGTCGCAATATGGTTAAGACCGTCTTCAACGGAATGTTCCCGCGCGTAGTTGATCATTTCCTTGGTGCCGGTAATGGCTAGCGGTGATTTCGCTGCGATCGATTGGGCTATTTCCATCACGCCCGTATTCAGGGCTGCGTGATCGGCGTAAATGGCATTGATGAGGCCACTTTCTTTCGCTTCTGCGGCATGCATCTTGCGGCCAGTGTAGGCAAGTTCACGCACCAGACCATCCGCAATCAGGTTCGGCAGGCGTTGCAATGTACCGACATCAGCCGTCATGCCGATATCGATTTCCTTGATGACAAAATAAGTGTCTTCAGCACAATAACGAATGTCGCAAGCCGTGGTCAGATCGACACCACCACCAATGCAGCCGCCCTGGACAGCTGCCAGAACCGGGATGCGGCAGCGTTCAATGGCGGTAAAACAATCCTGCAAATCCATAATGGTGCGACGCAATGCATGGCGTCTGCGTCCTTCTTCACCACTGCTGCCACCGGCCATAATGCCCGCAAAGGAATTCAAATCGAGGCCAGCAGAAAAATGCGGGCCAGTTGAAGTGATCACGGCGACACGGGCCTGTTCGTTCCGGTCCAGGTCCTCAAATACACTGCGGATTTCGCGCCAGAAAGCCGGGTTCATGGCATTTCTTTGATCCGGTCGGTTCAGGCGAACTTCTGCCACACCATCCGAAATCTCCAGCAGCAATGTCTCCATTTCCATGGCGTCACCTTCTCTGTATTATTCGTCACACATTACCTGTTCTGACAGGTTTTCAGCCACTGATGTTACAGGAAGCCTGCTCTGCATGACACATCGCGTTGAACATATTTCTCTGCCCGCCATGAGTCCAGGTGCGGTCTTCACCTTGACGGTTCACAAATTCGGCGAGGCGGGTGCCCGGCCCAAGGCCTATTTGCAGGCTGCCCTGCATGCAGATGAAACTCCACCGTTACTGGTTGCGCATCATTTACTGGCAAACCTGATCAAAGCTGACAAGGAAGGTTTGATCGAAGGCGAGATCGTTGTAGTGCCCATGGCCAATCCGCTTGGCCTGTCCCAGAACCTGGATGGTTATCATGTTGGCCGGCATAATCTTGATGGCGGCGGTAATTTCAACAGGGGATTTCCTGATCTGGGCGCACTGGTTTGCGACGATATGAAGGGAAAGCTGTCTGACGACGCTGCAAAAAACATCGCGACGATCCGAAAGGCGTTGGTTGAAGCTGTTAAAAAGCTGAAATCAGCAACGGCCCATGAAGCCCTGAGAAAGATACTTCTGTCATTGGCTATTGATGCAGACATCGTGCTTGATCTGCATTGTGATCTTGAGGCGCTGATGCACATCTACATGGGCGATGCGCTGTGGCCTGATGCCGCCGATCTTGCGGCTGATCTTGGGCTTCGTGCTGTATTGCTGGCAAGCGATTCTGGTGGTGGGCCTTTTGACGAAGCTTGCGGAAATCCCTGGTGGACACTGGCGAAGACTTATCCGGATGCCGCAGTTCCACCCGCCTGTCTGGCTGGAACGGTAGAATATCGTGGTCAAGCTGATGTCAGTGATGATCTTTGCAAAGCTGATGCCGATGGACTGATGCGCTTTCTGCAGCGCCGGTCCGTTGTTGGTGGCGAGCCCGGTGCTTTACCGGACTTGCTGTGTGATGGTACGTCTCTTACGGCAACCCAGATCGTCAAAACACCGGTACCTGGCGTTGTCGCCTATGCCGTTCAGCTTGGTGATATAGTCAGCAAAGGTGATTTGATTGCGGAGATTGTAGACCCGACCGCCGTTAACCCGGCTATCGCCCGGACAAAAATCCATGCTGCGACTGATGGACTAGTTCTGAGCCGGGCTTCCGACAAGCTGGTGCGCCCGGGACAGGGTATTGCCAAGGTGACCGGCACTGAACCTCTGCCCGACAGGGAAGACGGATCACTGATGGAGGATTAAACGTTCAGGCCCGTTCAGGAAACGGTCGCGAAACCGGCACGTTTCCAACCCATGATGCCACCTTCCATATTGTGCACATCCTTGTGCCCGCTGACTTGCAGGAAACCAACGGCCTGCGCTGCACGCTTGCCGCCCGCACAGTGAACAATGACGCGTTGATCCTGTGGCACAGCATCAATGCGAAAAGCAGACAGAGGAAGAAGTTCGGCGTTGGCAATCCGCTCAGCAGCATGCTCACCGGCTTCACGCACGTCGATCAGAACAGCGTCACCAGAATCGATCCAGTCCGCCGCCGTCTTTGGATCTATATTATTGATATTGCTCATTAATTTTTCCTCTTTGATTGCACGTCGTCAATCCAGAAATGGAATTACGCGGGATTTTACCTTGTTACCTCTCTATATATATTAGTTTTTACTAATATTCAAGTGCAACGCCTGAATATTGATCGTACACACATGAAACATTGACCAGGCCCTGGGGACATCCTCATACTGCCTGCAAATAAATAATACTTCAGGGAAAGAGCAATAAATGGCGCATATCTGGGAAGCTTCCTATCCGCAGGAAATCAATTGGTCGGAAGAAATAACTGCGAAATCAATCCAGAGCATTCTGGATGAAGGCACAGCGAAATGGCCTGACAAAGTGCTGTGCGACTTTATGGACAAGACCTTCACCTTTCGCGAAATTGACGATATGGCCAATCGGGCGGCCAAGGGTCTGAAAGAAATGGGTGTGGGACCCGGGGTCCATGTCGGTCTGTTTCTGCCCAATACGCCTCATTATGTCGTGATGTTTTTTGCCATATTGCGCACCGGGGGCCGGGTGGTGAATTACAGTCCCATGTACGCGCCGCGCGAAATTCAGCATCAGATCGAGGACAGCGAAACCGACATAATGGTGACCCTGGACCTGGCGGCCCTGTATCCCCAGGTCGCGGCACAACTGGACAACACGCGTTTGAAAAAACTGATTGTCTGCAGCATGCCGGAAATATTGCCGTTCCCGAAAAGCCTGCTATTTCCACTGGCCCGTAAAAAAGATATTGCCAAAGTGCCGAATGACAGCAGGCATATTCGCTTCAAGGACCTGCTGAAAAACGACGGTGTTTATGAACAACATGTCGTCCAGGATCCGGCGGATGAAGTCGCTGTACTGCAATATACCGGCGGTACCACTGGCGTGCCAAAGGGTGCCATGCTGACCCACGGTAACATTCACTCCGCAGCTGATCTGGCAGGGAACTGGACAGGGATCTTTCTGAAAGAAGGTGAGGAAACGGTGCTCGCTGTGCTGCCGTTTTTCCACGTCTATGCCATGACCGTGGTCATGATCGGTGCCGTCGGCATGGGCAGTCGCATGATCATACATCCACGGTTCGAACTGGATGATGTTATGCGGGATATTGGCAAGAAAAAAGTGACCGCCTTTTCCGCTGTACCAACGATTTTTACAGCCATGATCAATCACCCGGAAATTGACAAATATGATTTGTCGTCCCTGAAGGTTTGCGGATCAGGTGCGGCGCCCCTGCCTGTTGAGGTTCTAAACAAATTTGAACAATTAGCGGGTTGCCGGATTATTGAAGGATATGGCCTGACTGAAACATCCCCAACGGCCAGCACAAATCCCCTTTCGGACAACCGCAAACCTGGCTCCGTTGGCCTGCCGTTACAACAAACCCTGTTCGAGATCACAGACCTTGAGGACCCGGACAAGGTGCTGGGTGTGGGAGAAAAAGGTGAGGTATGTATCACCGGCCCCCAAGTCATGAAAGGTTACTGGAAAAAGCCCGAGGCCACGGCAGAGGCGCTGCGAGGCGGCCGTTTTCATAGTGGCGATGTTGGTTATATAGACGAAGACGGATTTGTGTTTCTGGTCGACCGTCAAAAGGACATGATCCTGTCCGGTGGCTTCAATGTCTTCCCCCGAAATATCGAAGAAGCAATTTATGAAAATCCAGACGTGGCCGAGGTTACGGTTATTGGTGTGCCCGATGAATATCGCGGTCAGGCGGCCAAAGCCTTTGTTGTTCTGAAACCGGGGAAGACCTGGGATCTTGAAACCATGCAGTCATTCCTGGAGGACAAACTGGGTCGCCATGAGATTCCCCGCGATCTGGATATCCGGGATGAATTGCCAAAAACAGCTGTCGGAAAATTATCGAAAAAAGAACTGTATGAAGAGGAAGAAGCCAAAAGAGCTGCGGCGGGTTGAGACCTGTCAGAGACAAAAAAAGGGGCTGAATATTCAGCCCCTTTTCATGTCAAAAGTATTTTTACGCCAGAGCTTATCCCGTGATGCTTGAAAGCTTCATGGCGATGGACATGTCACCTTCGACTTTCAGTTTACCCATCATGAAGGCGGTTGTCGGATTAAGGTCTCCGGCCAGCATTTCTTCGAAATTATCGAGGCTCATGATGATTGTGCAGTCAGCTTCATCGGCACCGTCATTGTTCACCGAGTTCGGTACTGTTTTGCCATCCAGATAAATCTGGCCGTCGTCGCCAAAATCAAACTTGACGGTTGCGCCCAGTCCAGAGTCTTCGCCCATGTTCGAGCGGATTGTTTCGGTTGAGGATTCGAGGGTCATTCTTCTATTCTCCGGTAAATATGGCGCGCAATGGTCGCAATTGTCTGGCTGATTACAGCAACAGTAACTGCATGTTCCTGATTGACGTTAACGTAAACGTCAAACTAAGATAGTTTGATAAAAATTCAAGTCAAACCAACATTCCGAACAAAATAAATTGGTTTGTCCGACGTCAAAAATGTCGTCAGGGAGTGTATTCGTCAATGGCCTATCGGTCCGTATTTCGCCCCGACCTGTTCGCGGGCCAGACGATTGTTGTCACCGGCGGTGGCAGCGGCCTGGGACGCTGTATGGCGCATGAACTGGCCAGCCTGGGTGCCCATACAGTCCTGATCGGCCGCACCCTCGAAAAACTTGAAGCCGTGGCTGCCGAAATCACCGAAGACGGCGGCGAATGCAGCTTTCACAGCCAGGACATCCGCGATGAATCAGGCGTGGCCGCAACTGTAAAAACCATCATCAAGGACCGAGGCCGAATTCATGGCCTGGTTAATAACGCCGGCGGACAGTTCCCTGCACCATTGGCGGCCATTTCCAAAAACGGCTTTGATGCAGTTGTATCCTCCAATCTGACCGGCGGGTTCCTGATGTCGCGTGAGGTTTTTACGCAAAGCATGGCGGATCATGGCGGTGCCATCGTCAATATGCTGGCTGACATGTGGCGAGGCATGCCCATGATGGGTCATTCAGGTGCGGCCCGTTCGGGCATGGAAAACCTGACCAGAACAGCGGCCCTGGAATGGGCCGTCGCGGGTGTCCGGGTCAATGCCGTGGCCCCCGGCTTTGTCGCATCCTCCGGCATGGATACCTACAAGGGCAGGATGAACGAAGTTTTTCCCAAACTGCGTCATCAGATCCCGCTCAAACGCCTGGGCCGCGAAGCCGAAGTGAGTTCAGCAGTTTCATGGTTATTGAGTGAGGGGGCGAGTTACGTCACCGGTGTGACAATCCGGATTGATGGAGCCACAATGCAGATGTCGCCGCTGTTGCCTATTCCAGACCATAATGCATCGCAGCCCTATGACGGATTTCACCGGGCTGATTTGCCGAATATCCTGAAAGACACAGACAATAAGTAAACAAAGGAACGATCGTGCCCATACTGCCCACCAACCTTGATACCAGCAATGACGTCTATGCTGAAAACCGGACGGCGATGCTGGCACTTGTTGACCAGTTTCGCGGTCTGGAACAAGCCGTGCGCGATAATTCAGCCCGGCGACGTGAACGCTTCCATGAACGCGGCCAGTTGTTGCCGCGCGAACGTGTTGCCTTGTTGCTTGATCGCGGCACGCCTTACGTCGAACTGTCGACCCTGGCCGGATACAAAATGCATGATGATGATGGTGGAAAGAATATCGCCGGCGGCTGCAACATCATCGGCATCGGTTATGTCTCGGGTACTCGTTGTCTGATTTCGGCCAGTGATTCCGGTATTACCGGCGGTGCCATTACCCCCATGGGCCTGGTCAAAAGTCTGCGCGCCTACAAAATCGCCCTCGAAAACAAATTGCCGCTGATCAATCTGATTGAAAGCGCCGGTGCCAATCTTCTCTACCAGGCCGAAATCTTTGTAGATGGCGGCAAAATATTCGCCAGCCTTGCCCGACTGTCGGCGGCAGGTGTTCCCGTGATCACTATCGTGCATGGGTCCAGCACGGCAGGTGGCGCCTATATGCCCGGTATGTCGGATTATGTTATCGCCGTGCGCAACAGGGCCCGGATATTCCTTGGCGGTCCACCCCTGGTCAAGGCTGCCACCGGTGAAGTGGCTACAGACGAAGAGTTGGGCGGAGCAGACATGCACGCCACGATCACCGGCGTCGTGGAATATGTCGCCGAAGATGATGCCGACGCCGTTGCCCAGGCGCGCGATGTTGTCGGGCGTATTAATTTCGATGGCCAGTCCCTGGTCAATGATTCCGAAGACTACGCCGAACCCTTGTACGACACCGAAGAAATCTGCGGATTGGTGCCAGTTGATTATCGCAAACCCTATGAAGTGCGCGAACTGATCGCCCGCATGGTTGACGGCTCCGACTTTACAGATTTCAAGCCAACATTCGGCCCAAATACTGTCTGCGGTCACGCCCGGATTGAAGGCCACGCCTGCGGTGTCATTGGCAATAATGGACCCATCATGACGGATGATGCCGTCAAGGCAGCGCAATTCATCCAGCTTTGCAGCCAGTCAGACACACCCCTGGTCTTCTTGCAAAACACCACTGGTTTCATGGTTGGTCTGGATTCAGAGAACCGCGGCATGGTCAAACACGGATCAAAAATGATCCAGGCCGTCACCAACGCACCTGTCCCAAAAATCACCCTGATGACTGGCGGCTCGTTCGGAGCGGGAAACTACGGCATGTGCGGGCGCGGATTTGATCCACGCTTTATATTTTCCTGGCCCAATTCCCGCATCGCTGTCATGGGCGGTGAGCAAGCTGCCACGGTGATGGAAATCGTTACCCGCGCCAAAAGCGAACGTGCAGGCGTCGAAGTCGATGAAGACAAGCTGGGCAAGATGACCAAATCCATCGTTGATCGCACAGAAGAAGAATCTAACGCCCTCTACGCCTCGGCCCGGATCTGGGACGACGGGCTGATTGATCCGCGAGACAGCCGCCGTGTTCTGGGCTTTGCCCTGGCCACTTGTCGTGAAGGCGATCAACGCACCCCCAACCAAAACACCTTCGGCATCGCCCGCGGTTAGAGAACAGGACGAAATCCATGAAATTCACCCAGGAACATGACGAACTGCGCCGTACCGTGGCCCGGTTCATCGAAACAGAAATCAATCCCTATGTTGAGCAATGGGAAGAAGAAGAAATCTTTCCAGCGCACGAGCTGTTCAAAAAAATGGGAAGTGCCGGTTTATTGGGTATTTGCAAGCCGGAAAAATTTGGCGGCAGCGGTCTGGATTATTCCTACAACATGGTGATGACCGAAGAACTGGGCACCATCATTTGCGGTGGCGTGCCCATGGCCATTGGCGTGCAAACCGATATGTGCTCGCCGGCGCTGGCCCGTTTCGGATCCGACGAATTATGTGAAGAATTTCTGCGCCCGGCCATATCCGGAGACGCCGTCGGGGCCATTGGTGTCACTGAGCCCGGTGCCGGGTCAGATGTGTCAGGCATCAAGACGACGGCCCGCAAGGATGGTGACGACTACATCATCAACGGCAGCAAGCTGTTCATCACCAACGGGCACCAGGCCGACTGGATTTGTCTGTTGGCAAATACCGGTGACGGCCCCGTACACAGGAACAAGTCTTTGATCATGGTACCTATGAACAGCCCGGGCGTTGTTCGCGGTCGCAAGCTGAAAAAACTGGGTATGTATTCTTCTGACACTGCGGAGCTGTTTTTCGAAGATGTACGTGTGCCGCAAAGAAATGTCATCGGTGAAGAAAATATGGGCTTCACCTATCAGATGCAGCAATTCCAGGAAGAACGCCTGTGGGCCGCCGCGTCCAGCTTGAAATCAATGGAAGGGGTTATTGCCGAGACAGTTGAATATACCCGCAGCCGCCATGCATTTGGACAGCCTTTGTTGAATAATCAGGTCATCCATTACCGACTGGCCGAACTGTCAACAGAGATCGAAGCCTTGCGCGCCCTGGTTTATCAATCCGTCGAAGAATATATCGATGGCGCAGACGTGACCCGGCGCGCCAGCATGGCCAAACTGAAATGCGGTCGGCTTAGCCGCGAAGTGGCAGACGCCTGTGTGCAGTTTCATGGTGGTCAGGGTTATATGTGGGAGAACCGGGCGAGCCGCTATTTGCGCGATTCACGTCTGGGATCCATTGGTGGCGGAGCCGACGAAGTCATGTTGGGGATCATTGCCAAGATGGACGGCACAATGCCGGGTCGTAAATAATGGCTAAATCGATCAATCGGCTTCTGGTCGCCAATCGCGGTGAAATTGCTGTACGGATCATGCGCAGTGCCAATGCCCTGGGCATTGAAACCGTCGCTGTATTCAGTGAAGCAGACCGGGGCACGCCACATGTGCTGTTTGCAGATCGCGCCATTTGTATCGGACCAGCACAGGCCGCCCAGTCTTACCTGAACATTGACGCCATCATGGAAGCGGCTGCGAAAACAGGCGCGGATGCAGTGCATCCCGGATATGGCTTTTTGGCGGAGAATGCAGCCTTTGCTGCGGCCTGTGCTGCCGCCAACCTGACATTTGTTGGTCCATCGGTTGAGGCTATCGAGTTGATGGGCAACAAACGCGAAGCCAAGGTTCGCATGCTGGAGGCAGGTGTACCCTGTGTGCCCGGATATTCCGGCATCGACCAAAGTGACCAGGTCCTGATCAAGGAAGCAGCAGATATTGGCTATCCGCTGATGGTCAAAGCCGCAGCTGGTGGCGGTGGACGTGGTATGCGTCTGGTAACAGCCGCAGAAGAACTGCCAGGATCTTTGGCGTCGGCCCGATCTGAAGCGGCTTCAGCTTTTGGCTCGGACGAACTTATTCTCGAACGTGCCATTATTCGCCCCCGTCATGTTGAGGTGCAGGTATTTGCCGACACGCATGGCAATACTATTCACCTTGGTGAGCGGGATTGTTCGGTTCAGCGCCGTCATCAAAAGGTCATCGAAGAAGCACCGTCTCCGGCGGTTGATGAGGCCTTGCGGGCGCGCATGGGCGAGGCAGCCGTTTTGACGGCATCCAACATTGACTACACCGGTGCTGGTACCGTCGAGTTTTTGCTGGATGCAGATGGTTCTTTCTATTTCATGGAAATGAACACCCGCCTGCAGGTCGAACATCCAGTGACGGAGATGATCACCGGGCTTGACCTGGTCGACTGGCAATTGCGCGTGGCCAGGGGAGAGGCACTGCCGCTGACCCAGGACGAAGTTGAATTTGAGGGTCACGCCATTGAAGTTCGTTTGTATGCCGAAGACCCAACGCGTGATTTCATGCCGCAAACCGGTGAAGTGCTGGTCTGGCAGCCAGAAGACACAGAAGACTTGCGGGTCGATCATGGCCTTGCCGAAGGTCAGGAGATATCTGCTTTTTACGACCCCATGATTGCCAAGGTTGCCGCCTGGGGCGATGACCGCGAAGATGCCCGGCGACGTTTGATCAGCGGACTGAATGAAACGCCGTTGCTGGGACTTCGGAACAACAAGACATGGCTGGTGTCCTGTCTTAAACATCCCGTTTTCGCCGGGGGAGATGCGACAACAGCGTTCATCGGTGATCATGCGGATGATTTGTTGCAGGCAGATGTCAGACCGGCGCAGGCCCTGGCCGTCGTATTACTGGCTTTACGGCACGCACCTGATACCGGTCCCTGGTCCAGTACGGGTGTTATGAATTGGCCCTTCCGGATTGATTTCGGTGATGGAGAAATTGCTGGCATCAGTGTCGACATGCGCGACAACCGCGACTTCACCGTCACCTTCGCAGACCAACATACCGAACAACTGGCCCTTGATCAGGATGGTGAATTAACCATCGACGGACAACTGGTCGTCGCCAATACCGTCATCAATGGCGATACGGTTCATCTGGAATATGACGGGGTCAGTGTCTCGGCAACTGAAGTCCTGCAACCGGACGAAGCTGGTGGATCAGGCGTGTCTGACGGCCGCCTGGTCGCCCCTATGCCGGGCCGCATTGTACGGCATGCAACAAAGGGTGATAACGTCAGCAAAGGCGACATCATAGTTGTGCTGGAAGCCATGAAAATGGAGCATGAAATCACGGCACCTTTTGATGGCGTCCTGGCCAGTGTCGCGGTTGAAGTTGATCAACAGGTAACGGGTCGTCAAATGCTGGCTCAAATCAAAGCAAAGGCCTGAATCGAAGCAGAGGCCTGACAAGAAAAAAGGGCCGGTGCCTGGCACCGACCCTCTCCTCAGTTCATTTACCTGAATCAGGCGGCCTGGTAAAAGCCCCGGCCTTCTGTGGCCATGTCGCGCAGAAGTTTGTTCGGTGTAAATCTCTCACCATGCGCTTGCGCGAGACGATCACATTCGGCAACGAAATCTTCGATACCGATGCTGTCGACCATGGAACAAACCCCACCGTGGAAGGGCGCAAAGCCCCAGCCAAGGATCGAACCTACATCCGCATCCTGGGGCGACGTTACAACATTTTCTTCCATGCAACGGGCTGTTTCGACCGACTGCACATACATCATGCGCTTTTTGATATCTTCCACATCAGGCTGCTGTTCTGCCACGGGATAAGCTTCCGCCAGACCTGGCCATAACCGTTTTTCGCCATCTTCGGGATAATCATAGAAGCCTTTACCAGCTTTCTTGCCGTCCCTGCCCAGTTCATCAACCATCTTTTGCACAACTGGGTCCGCAGGTGTGCCCTGATATTTGTCGCCAAGATCGGCTTTGGTCTGGGTCGCCACATGTTGCATCAAAGTCAGCGAGACTTCATCCGCCAGGGCCAGAGGTCCCACAGGCATTCCCGCCATGCGACCGGCATTTTCGATCAATGCAGGTTTCACGCCTTCGCCCAACAAGGCCAGGCCTTCTGCAACATAGGTCGCAAAAACACGGCTGGTATAGAAGCCACGGGAATCATTGACCACCACTGGTGTTTTGCGAATACGTTTTACAAAGTCCATGGCACGCGCGAGGGCAACATCACCGGTTTTTTCGCCCATGATAATTTCGACCAAGGGCATCTTGTCGACGGGTGAGAAAAAATGCAGGCCAATGAAATTGGCAGGTCGGGCACTGGCCTCAGCCAGACCGGTAATTGGTAGCGTCGAGGTATTGGAGGCAAAAATCGCATCTGCCGCGATCACAGCTTCGGTCTTTGCGGTGACATCTGCCTTGATCGTCCGATCTTCGAACACAGCTTCGATAACCATATCACAACCGTCCAGGTCGGCGTAGTCAACAGTCGGCTTGATCAGGCCAAGAATGCCATCGCGCTTTTCTTCTGTCATACGTTTGCGTTTGATCGCCTTGTTGAGCAGATCTTCGCTATACGATTTGCCTTTTTCGGCAGATTCCAATGTCGAATCCAATAATACGACTTGAAGACCAGCCATCGCAGTAACGTTAGCAATACCTGCGCCCATCATGCCAGCACCCAGAATGCCGATCTTTTTGAACTCGGATTTTTCAACATCCTTTGGGCGATTTTTCAGCTTGTTGGCGTCACCCATGCTGAAGAACAGCGTCCGTACCATATTGTGGGCGACGTTATCTGCAGCCAATGACGCAAAGTGACGGCTTTCCAGACTGAGGCCTGCATCAAAGGCACAATTCAGGCCTTCGTAAACGCAGCTCATGATGGCAACAGGGGCCGGATAGTTTCCCCATGTCTTTTTCCGCAACATGGCACCGCCTGCTGTAAAGGTCTCGTAACCCTGTGGGGATTGTGGACCACCGCCAGGAACCTTGAAGCCTTTCTGGTCCCACGGTTGTACGGCATCACCACCATCGACAATCCATTTTTTGGCCGCTGCCATGAGTTCATCCGCTGACACGATGGCGTGGATAAGTCCTTGTTTCAGGGCTTTTTCCGGCGACAAATGCGTGCCTTCCAACAACAAGGGCAAGGCGTTCCGAATGCCGATCAGGCGAGGCAGACGTTGAGTGCCGCCAGCACCTGGTAACAGCCCTAGCTTGACTTCCGGCAGGCCGATCAGGGTTTTGGGATTGTCAGCCGCTACCCGATAGTTACAGGCCAGGCAAATTTCGAACCCACCACCCAGGGCCGTGCCATTGATTGCAGCGGCAATAGGCTTCGGCGACAGTTCCAGGGAGCGCAGTGTGTTTTTGAAATTATCGCCAAAGTCCATGACCTCCTTTGGATCACGGCTGGACAATAACTGTGTCAGATCAGCACCGGCCACAAAGTCATTTTTCTTCGAAGCAACCACGATCCCTTTGACGGCATCGTCTGCCAGTGCCTTTTTGACGCTGTCACCAAAAGCTTTTATTGAGGCGATATTCAGCACATTCATGGGCCGCTCGGCCATGTGCCAGGAGATCACGGCAATGCCGTCTCCGTCTACTTCATATTCGATCATAGTCTTGTTTCCGTATTTCTGCTGTTGCTGCGATTAAACGCGCTCAAGGATTGTGGCTGTTCCCATGCCACCGCCGACGCACAAGGTAGCCAGACCTGTTTCCAGATCGCGCCGTTCCAGCTCGTCCAGCAAAGTGCCGAAAATCATGGCACCCGTTGCACCCAGTGGATGACCCATGGCAATGGCCCCGCCATTGACGTTCATCTTGTCGTGCGGCACATCCAGCACATTCATGAAACGCATGACGACAGAAGCAAAAGCCTCGTTCAATTCATAAAGATCAATGTCCGTTGTCTTCATGCCTTGCCGTTCCAGCGCCTTTTCGGTGACCAGAGCCGGGCCGGTCAGCATGATGCTGGGTTCGGAGCCAATGGACGAATAGCCCTTGATACGAGCGCGGGGCTTGAGGCCCAGGCGTTCGCCAGCTTCTTTTGTGCCGATCAGAACTGCGGCGGCTCCGTCAACGATGCCGCTGGAATTTCCGCCATGATGAACGTGGTTGATTTTTTCCACTTCCGGATAACGCTGCATGGAAACAGCATCAAAACCAAAATCCTCGCCCTGCATCTTGAAGGCTGGATTGAGGCCAGCCAGAGATTGCATGTCAGTACCCGGACGCATGTGTTCGTCATGATCCAGAATTGTCAGACCGTTTTGATCGGTCACCGGGACAATGGATTTGGCAAACCGCTTTTCATCCCAGGCTTCCTTGGCCCGGCGCTGGCTTTCAACTGCATAGGCATCAACATCATCACGGCTGAAACCATCCAGTGTTGCGATCAAGTCTGCTGATACGCCTTGTGGGGTGAAGTAGATTTTCTCAACTACTGCAGGATCAGAATAGTAAGAGCCACCGGAAGACCCCATAGGCACGCGGCTCATGCTTTCGACGCCACCACCAATGGTCATATCTGCCTGGCCGGACATCACCTGGGCTGATGCGACATTCACAGCTTCAAGGCCGGAAGCACAAAAGCGCTGGACCTGCATACCGGAAACAGTTTCATCGTAGTCGGCCATCAATACGGCAGTTCGGGCAATGTCTGCACCTTGCTCGGCGGCAGGTTCAACACAGCCGAGAACGACGTCATCCACCGCCGCCGTATCAAGATCGTTTCGATCCCTGATTTCACGTAAAACATGGGCTGCGAGGGCGGTTGCAGTAACTTCGTGCAGGCTGCCATCCTTGCGGCCCTTGCCACGCGGTGTGCGAACTGCGTCAAAAATGTAGGCATCAGTCATTGATAAAATCCTCTTCAGGGTGTGATCACCCAAATATTAATAAACCTCAATTGCTCCACAGCTTGCGGCTGATCAGGTCTTTCATGATTTCGTTGGTACCGGCATAAATTCGTTGAACGCGGCTGTCGGCATAGGCCCGTGTGATCGGGTATTCCCACATGAAACCGTACCCGCCGTGCAGTTGCAGACATTCGTCCATGACCCGGCCTTGCAGGTCCGTCGTCCACCATTTGGCCATGGCAGCCGTTTCAACATCCAGACCACCATCAATGTGCATTTCCAGACAACGATCCACGAATACACGGGCAATGGTAATTTCGGTCTTCAGTTCCGCCATCTTGAATTTGGTGTTCTGGAATTCCGAAATCGTTTTGCCAAAGGCTTTGCGCTGACCGGTATAGTCAAGCGTCCATTGCAAGGCACCTTCACAGGCAGCAACCGCAGAAACAGCAACAGAGAGGCGTTCCTGAGGCAAATCCTGCATCAGATAGATGAAGCCCATATTTTCTTCGCCGAGGCAATTGCTTGTGGGTACCCGGACTTCATCAAAGAACATCTCGGATGTGTCAGCAGCCTTCATGCCCAGTTTTTCCAAATTCCGACCGCGTTTGAAACCTTCGCGATGGCTTTCAACCAGAATAAGGGAAGTTCCTTTTGCACCGGCTGTCGGATCAGTTTTGGCAACAACAATGATCAGGTCTGAGTTTTGGCCGTTGGTAATGAAGGTCTTGGAGCCGTTGATCACATATTCGTTGCCATCCAGCGCTGCCGTGGTTTTCACGCCTTGCAGATCAGACCCTGTACCGGGTTCGGTCATGGCGATGGCCATGATACATTCCCCGGAGACACATTTGGGCAGAAATTCCTGCTTTTGTTCTTCCGAGCCATAGTGCACGAGATAGGGTACAGCGATATCGGAATGCAAACTAAATCCCGGGCCTGTGTATCCGGCACGTGCCAGTTCCTCGTCGACAATACCGTTGTAGCGAAAATCAACCCCGGGACCGCCATATTCTTCTGGCACGGTCGGTGCCAGAAGTCCGGCCTCGCCAGCTTTCAGCCACAAAGACTTGGGGACAATGCCATCTTTTTCCCACTGTTCGTGATAGGGCGCGACTTCCTGTTCAACAAACTTGCGGACAGAGTCCCGGAAAATGACATGATCTTCTTCATATATTTTTTGCGGAATAGCCAATGTAAAGTCTCCTGGGGGGGGTTGAGGATAGATTTTAGAATGCGGCGGCGTCCATTGCCATCAAAGTATCTTTGCCCGAAGTCACCTTCGCGAGCAAGGAAGATGTATCAGGCATCATCCGCGCCATATAAAAACGAGCAGTTTTCAGCTTGTTTTCATAAAATTCTGTCTCATCAGTTCCGGCGGCCAGTTTGGTTTGCGCAACCTTTGCCATACGGGCCCACATGAAACCGAGGGCGACAACACCAAACATACGCTGGAAATCTGTTGCACCGGCGGCGGCTTGCTCGACATCTTTCATGCCTTGCTCACCCAGCCAGGCGACGCCTTGCTGTAGACGGGCGAACCCTTTGGCCAGCGGCATGACAAATTCTGCCAGTTCCTTGTTATCGGCATTTTCCTGAATGAAAGCGTCAACCGGATGGAAAAAAGCGCGCAACAAACGGCCCATGTGTGCCGGCATCTTGCGGCCAACCAGATCCAGAGCCTGAATGCCGTTCGTGCCTTCATACAGTTGAGCGATACGGGCATCACGAACATATTGCTCCATACCGTGCTCACGGATATAACCGTGACCACCAAAACATTGCTGACCAATGTTTGCACATTCAAATCCAACATCTGTGATGTGGGCCTTGACCACCGGGGTGATCAAGGTCACCAAATCTTCGGCAGCCTGACGGGCGTCTTCGTCTTGTTCGGCGCGTGCCAGATCGAGGTTCATGGCAACCCAGGTGTTGAAGGCACGTGCACCTTCGTTAAAGGATCGCATGGTCATCAACATCCGCCGCACATCCGGATGCACAATAATCGGATCAGCTGCTTTTTCAGGTTCTTTCACGCCGGAGAGCGAGCGGCCCTGCAAGCGGTCATTGGCATAGACGACAGCGTTCTGATAGCTGACTTCTGACAGAGATAAACCCTGCATGCCCACACCCAGACGGGCCGCATTCATCATCACGAACATGGCTTCCATGCCTTTATGTTCACGACCCAGCAGCCAACCTTGCGCGTTGTCATAGTTCATCACGCAAGTGGCATTTCCGTTGATGCCCATCTTGTGTTCGATGGAACCGGCGGCAACACCGTTGCGCTCACCCAGATTACCATCCGCATCGGAATGCACCTTGGGAACGATAAACAAACTGACGCCCTTGATGCCCTTGGGACCACCGGGAATTTTGGCCAACACCAGATGAATGATGTTATCGGCCATGTCATGTTCACCGGCTGAGATGAAAATCTTGGTGCCGGAAATAAGGTAGCTGCCATCGTCCTGAGGCTCGGCCTTGGTCCGCATTTGACCAAGGTCAGTTCCACAATGTGGTTCCGTCAGGTTCATGGTGCCGGTCCATTCGCCGGAATACATGCGTGGCAGATAATAGCTTTTCTGCTCTTCCGTGCCATGGGCATCAATGGCAGCACAGGCACCGGAAGTCAGGCCGCTGTACATTTCGAACGCCAGATTGGTGGAACAGGTCATTTCCCCCATCGATGTTCCAAGGAACGCCGGTAACCCCTGGCCGCCATAGTTGGCATTGCCAGCCAGACCGACCCAGCCGCCCTGGCGATATTCTGCAAAGCCTTCCTTGAAGCCGGTTGGCGTGGTGACAACACCATCGTTGAACGTGCAGCCTTCCTCGTGACCAACCTGGTTCAGGGGAAAGAGGATTTCCTCGGCAACTTTCGCGCCTTCTTCCAGCACGGCATCAATAATATCTGCTGGCGCTTCAGAGAATATGGGCAGGTTCGAATGTTTTTCGACTTCCAGCAATTCGTGGATGACAAAACGCATATCCCTGAGTGGAGCCTTGTAAACGGGCATAGTCCTTAATCCTTCTTTATACGGTTTCCGCGATCAGTTACGAAGCGGCTTGCCCGTTTCCAGCATATGGGTAATGCGGTCGAGCGTTTTTGGGTTGTGCAAAAGCTTGATAATGGCACCGCGTTCAAGGGCCATCAGGTCTTTTTCTGTAACCGTTTCAGTGACATCGGTTTTGCCGCCGGACAAAATATTCGCCAGCGTCCCACCAACAACACCGTCATAGGCTGTTGCCTTGCCCATATCGACGAAGCCTTGCACGGCCATTTCCAGCGCAACACGCGCTGTGGGTCCGGGCAGGCTGATTTCGATATCGCGTTCAGGTGCTTCATAGCCATCGACCATGGACAGGGCCTGGGCCTTGGCATCTGCGAGCACACGACGGCGGTTCATGGTGATGCCATCAGACTTGTTCAGGAACATCAGGT
Organism: Alphaproteobacteria bacterium; assembly: GCA_018654745.1. GTDB lineage: Bacteria > Pseudomonadota > Alphaproteobacteria > UBA2966 > UBA2966 > JABILA01. Next base: position 70,919 of record JABILA010000155.1, on the reverse strand, counting down.
TTTTGGCTTCTGCCGCAGAGGTCGCAACCTTGGCCGTTGAGATGGTCTCAAACGTTGCGGCAATTGCAGGCATCGGACCACCTGGGCGTCTTTTGTTCAAGGTCTGGCGCATCAGCAATTCCTTGCAACCGCCCCAGCCCGGAATAAGTCCAACACCAACTTCAACCAGACCCATATAACTTTCGGCATGGGCCTGAACGGCATCACAATGCATGGTGACTTCGCAACCACCACCCAGCGCCATCCCGGCAGGTGCCGCAACAATCGGGAACGGAGCATATTTGAGCGCCAGATAAGCATCCTGGCCGGCTTTCACGCCTTGTTCGATAATCGGCCACATGGCGGTGTTGGCGGCGAACAATGACAAACCGATATTGGCACCAACCGAGAAGTTGTCGGCATCATTACCAATAATCAGGGCTTTGAAACCATCCTTGTTCAGCTTCACGGCTTTCATGATCATGGCGACGATGTCACCATCGATGGAATTCATTTTTGAATGGAATTCCAGGCAAGCCACACCGTCTCCAACATCCCAGAGAGAGGCCGAAGAGTTTTTGGCAATAGGCTCGTTGCCGCGCTTTTTGTCTTCCAGCATCCAGGCGTTTTCATCGATGACAACGTCAACATAGTCGCCTGACAAAGTCATTTGCTGGCGTACATTGCCATTGTCGCGATACATGGGTTGACCATTTGCCGCCTTGATGATGGCAGGCACTTCGCGGCCTTCGGCTTCCAGTTTTTCGGCAAACCAGGCCGTGCCCAGCTGATCAATTTGTTCAAAAGGCCCATATTTCCAGGCGTATCCGCCCTTCATGGCCCGGTCCATGTCGCTGATTGTGTCCGCAATTTCACCAACCAGTGAAGCGGCATAGGTCAGCGTTTTTGACAATACGCCCCATGAATATTTTCCGCCCAGATCGTCATATTCACACAAGGCGCGAAGGCCTTTGCGAGCGGCCCGAATGGATTTCAACGCCGGTTTGACAGGCAGGCGATATTCGCCGGACTTGATGTCCAGAACTTCCTTTGTCTTCTTGCCGCCTTCTTTGGTGATCCGATAAAAACCACCCTTGCCTTTGCGACCGGTATAGCCATCACGGATCATTTGTTCGAAACGATCCGCGAGAATACCTGTTTCCTGAAAGTCCTGGCAAAAGGCATCTGTGTCCGGCAGCAACGAAAGCATGCTTTCGTTCACATGCGGTGCCAGATCAATGCCGGTCAGGTCGACCAGACCAAAAATGCCGGTGCTGGGAATACCCATGGGCTTGCCGACCAGGGCATCGGTTTCTTCCACCGTCAGGCCCATATCGACGGAGGTACTGATCGCTGTATAGGACCAGTAAATACCAATACGGTTGCCGATAAAGCCTGGTGTGTCCTTGCAGTTCACGACTTCCTTGCCAAGGGCTACATCGCCGAATTGAACAAGGGTTTCGAGAGCATCTGCCCGTGTCTTTTCACCGCCAACAACTTCCAGCAACCGCATATAGCGTGGAGGGTTAAAGAAGTGGGTGATAGCAAAATCCGCAGCGAACTCATCCGACTGGCCTTTTAGCAGCACAGCCAGCGGAATCGTCGATGTGTTTGACGAAACGATTGAGCCTGGCTTACGCACGGCGTCAATTTTTTTGTAGACATCATGTTTGATGTCCGGACGTTCCAGAACAGCTTCACAAATCCAGTCACAATCGGCCAACAGATCAAGGCTGTCTTCCAGATTGCCACAGGTGATCAATTTTGCATTGCGGGCATCCATAAAGGGTGCCGGTTTTTGTTTGATCATGCGGGCGACGGCCCCTTCGGCGATAGCGTTCCTGTTTTCCGCGCCCTCCGGCACGATATCCAGCAACACAACCGGCAAGCCGGCATTGGCAACATGGGCGGCAATACCGCTGCCCATGAGCCCGGCGCCGAGCACGGCGACCTTTTTGATTTCAGTCATATATCCAACTCCGCTCAGCAAGCTTCCAGGATAGTGGCGATCCCCTGACCGCCACCGATGCACTGCGTTGCCAGCGCTGTTTGTTTGCCTTCACGCTTCAACAAGGAAGCGGCTTTGCCGGTGATCCGGGCACCGGTTGCCCCCAGCGGATGGCCAAGTGCGATGGCACCACCATCAAGATTGATTTTGGCAAGATCCATGCCGCTTTCCTTGATCACCGCGAGAGACTGCGCAGAAAAAGCCTCGTTCAATTCGATTATGTCGATATCGCCAATTCCCATGCCAGCCCGTTTCAAAGCCTTTTCAGTGGCACCAACCGGGCCGATCCCCATGACTTCAGGCGCACAGCCGGAGACAGCAACTGATTTGATCCGGGCCAGCTTCGTCAGGCCATTGGCATCAGCATATTCTTCACTGCAAACCAGGGTCGCCGAACAGCCATCTGTCAGCGGAGAAGATGTACCCGCTGTCACCGTGCCTTTTTCATCAAATGCCGGATTCAGACCGGCGAGATCTTCAGCCGTTGTCTGGGGACGGATACAGCCATCCTGTTCAACGCGAAGATTGCCTTCGGTAATGGTAATGATTTCATCCGCAAGCCTGCCAGCTGAACGCGCGGCCTCAGCTTTTTTGTGGCTTTCCAGAGCAAAGTTTTCCTGCTCCTCGCGGGACAGGCTATATTTTTCCGCCAGATTTTCCGCCGTCAGTCCCATGGAAATATAGGCTTCGGTTTCACTGGCCAGTTTGGGATTTGGCATCGGGTTGAAGCCGCCCATGGGCACACGTGTCATGCTTTCCATACCGGCACAGATAAAGGCATCACCGGCATTCATTTGAATGGCACCGGCGGCAATATGGATCGACTGCATGGAGGATCCACAGAACTGGTTCACGGTTACACCGGCAACGGAATGCGGCAGTCCGGCCAGAAGGCCAACCATACGCGCAGTGTTAAAGCCCTGTTCGCCCTCCGGGAAAGCGCAGCCCATGATCAGGTTTTCCAGATCATCCACATTAACACCGCTTTGTGCGACCAGGCCGTTGATTACCTGTGCAGCTGTTTCGTCAGGTCGCACTTTGGCCAGTTCGCCCTTGCGTGCCAAAGTAAAAGGAGACCGGGTATAACCGGCAATCACAACGTTCTTCATTTTCTTGTCCTTCAAGGTGTGTCGTTCAGGCACTGTGCCCGACAAATTCTGATGTTGATTTTCTAGACGGCGGCAGCCAGACGGATGCCTTGTTCAATTGCCCGACGGGCATCAAGTTCTGCGGCAACATCTGCACCACCAATCAAGGTGACTTTGATGTCGCGTTCTTCCAGCCCGGCCTGCAGCTCGCGCTGTGGTTCCTGACCGGCACAAATTACAATGTTATCGACGGCCAATACCTGCGGCTCTTCGCCTTCCAGGATATGCAAACCTTCGTCGTCAATCTTTTGATAGGTCACAGCTGAAACCGTCTTCACGCCGGACAGCTTCATCTGCGCCCGGTGAATCCAGCCTGTGGTTTTGCCAAGACCCGCACCGGGGCGCGATGCCTTGCGTTGCAACAGGAATACATCGCGGGCTGGTGCCGCTGGCTGTGGGCCTTCCGGCAACAAACCACCCGCGGTTTTTGACTGTGTGTCCACGCCCCATTCCTTGAAGAAGGCGGCGGGATTGTCTTCATGATCTTCACTGGCAACCAGGAACTCGGCGACATCAAACCCGATGCCCCCTGCCCCCATGATCGCAACTGATTTCCCGACTTCGGCTTTACCCTCCAGCACATCGATATAGGAAAGAACGCTGGGGTGATCGATGCCTTCGAGGTCGATCTGGCGTGGTGTTACACCGGTCGCAAGAATTACTTCGTCAAAACCACCGTCTGCCATCTGTTCAACTGAGGCACGCTGGCCGAGGTGAATAGTTACATTCAGATCGGCGAGGCGAGCTTCGTAATATTTGATGGTTTCGTTGTAGTCAGCCTTGCCCGGAATGACGCGTGCCATGTTGAACTGCCCACCAAGTCGATCAGCAGATTCGTACAAGGTAACATCGTGACCACGTTCCGCGGCGGTCGTCGCATAAGATAAGCCTGCAGGGCCTCCGCCGATGACGGCGATCCGGCGTTTTGTGTCTGCCGCTTCGATTTTGAGTTCTGTTTCAAAACACGCCAACGGGTTTACCAGGCATGAACATATCTGCCCGGAGAAAATATTGTCGAGACATGCCTGATTGCAACCGATGCAGGCATTGATCAAGTCTGCACGGCCCATGGCTGCCTTGTTGACAAATTCCGGGTCGGCCAGAAATGGCCGCGCCAGCGAAACCATATCGGCGTCACCATTGGCCAGAATACTTTCGGCCGTATCTGCTGTGTTAATACGATTGGAGGCAATAACAGGAATACCAACTTCGCCCATCAGACGTTTTGTCGCCCATGTCCAGCCGCCACGCGGCACCATATGCGCAATCGTTGGCACCCGAGCTTCATGCCAGCCAATGCCGGTGTTGATGATCGTCACACCTGCTTTTTCAAGCTCTTTGGCAAGGATGACAACTTCGTCCCAGGTGCTGCCATTTTCCACAAGGTCCAGCATGCTGAGACGAAACATGATAATGAATTTTTCGCCAACAGCAGCGCGGGTGCTGCGAACAATCTCAAGCGCAAGACGAATGCGGTTTTCGTAACTTCCGCCCCAGTCGTCATCGCGTTTGTTGGTATGAAGCGCAATGAACTGATTGATCAGATACCCTTCGGAGCCCATGATCTCAACGCCGTCATATCCGGCTTTCTGAGCCAGCACTGAACAGGACGCAAAATCTTCGATGGTTCGCTGGATGCCCTCTTCGGTCAAGGGGGTCGGCGTCACCGGGCTGATCGGTGCTTTTTCCGCTGAGGCCGAGACGGCTCCTGGATGGAAAGCATAGCGCCCCGTGTGCAGGATTTGCATCAGGATAGCACCGCCTTCGGCATGCACGGCGTCGGCGATCATCTTGTGATTGGCAACGTCCTCATCGGTACTCAATCTTGCCATATGAGGCATTGAGCCACCTTCTTCATTGGGTGCAATGCCGCCCGTAACAATGAGACCGGCACCGCCCCGCGCACGCGTCGCGAAGAATTCAGCCATGCGCTCAAAACCATTTGGCGCTTCTTCAAGGCCGGTGTGCATAGAGCCCATCAACACGCGGTTTTTCAGCCTGGTAAAACCAAGATCAAGAGGCTCAAGCAAGTGTGGAAAATTATTGGTCATCGGTTCCCTGTCGGTAAGTAGAGTATTTTGTCTATCGGTCATATTGGATCGAAAGATACTTCAGGCGTTTACGACGCCTTTTTCTTTCAGGTGGCTTTTGATGTCGACACAGATTTGTTCCAGTTCATCAACGGTCTCATCTATGTCGCGACGTTGTTGTTTCAATGCATCAAGGCGGTCTTCACTTTTGCGCAAGGTGACGCGAAGTTGTTCTGCCTGGGCGTCGTCGCGATCATACAGCGCCATCATCTCTTCGATGTCTGCCAGACTGAACCCGAGACGCTTGCCGCGCATTATCAGTTTCAACCTGACGTGGTCACTTCGACCATAGACCCGGTCCTGACCGTTTCTCGACGGCGTCAGCAGGCCTTTTTCTTCATAAAACCGGATTGTGCGGGCCGTTACACCAAACTCCCCCACAAGATCACTTATGCTATAGCTCTCAGTCACGAAACCCGCCTCGCTTACGCATATTCAATGCAATATCAAGAACGCGATATTAGCTTGACGTTTACGTTAACGTCAACCAAATAAATGCGCTTTTTGACTGGATTGTGCCCCGAATAAATAGTCCAGGTCAGAAGTAGCAATGTATTTTGCAGTTGTTACATATTAATATGAATACTATTGTGACGTATTAAGGCGTTTCCGGATTACCGGTAACGCTGCGTTGCGGTAACCCCGTGATGTGTGCCAAAAAGAGAAGCAGAAGCCATTCCGTCAATACCGGAATAGCCTTAGCTTGAAGTGTATTAGAAAAGTATCATTTGAGAATCATACGCAACATTTGACACAAGCCCCTGATTCAAAGAGAATAAGCCCATGGAAATCGAACAAATGCAAAATAGCGCTCGCCAGGCCAGCCGTCTGCTTAAGGCGCTGAGCAACGAGCATCGCTTGCTGATCCTTTGCCGTCTTTCAGATGGTGAGAAATCTGTAGGTCAGCTGGAAGCCATGATTGGCCTAAGCCAATCCGCTCTTTCACAGCATTTGGCACGGCTCAGACGCGATGAGCTGGTGAAGACGCGGCGCGAAGCACAGACGATTTATTATTCACTGATCGGCGACGAAGCCATTCAGATCATTGAAGTGCTATATGGTCTTTATTGTACCACGGCTGAGCAAACCGAAGAAACTGTGGCTGGTTTGCGTATTGCGGGTGGCACCGCTGCCGAGTAACTAAAAATTGCCAGAGCAATAAGATTAAAGGCCGGATTTACTCCGGCCTTTCGCTTTTCAAAATCATATGAAGTCGTAGCTGGCTCAGCCCTTGTCGGGCGATGTTCGCAGGGAGCCACTTTTTCCAACATTCACACGCTCGATCAATTCACCCAGCAGCCCATAAAATGCAGCTTCATCATTGTAGCCATAGATATGCCCGATCTTGCGACCATCTTCGATGACAACGAAATAGGGAGTAAAGCGGTTACGACCGAGAAATTCCAGATCCTCAGGTTGTGGTCCATGGATGTTGACCATACGGAGCGGCAAAACCCTGGCTTCATCGGTCAGCGGGTAAATCTTCCCGACTTCCTTTTTCCACAGATCGCAGGCAGGACAGCCGTCCTGTTCATACATGATGAGCTCGGCAGCATGCGCATTCCGGACAAGTCCGGAAAGGCCCGACACGACTACCAGCGCGCCGATCACCGCTTTGAAAAAGGTTGGTAGTCTGAGAATCATCAAGTGCCCTTTAACAATCAATCGCTAACAAAAAGCGGCAACACTCTCGCAGTATTGCCGCCTTGTTGTCAAACCAGACAGGCCATCGAACCCATCATGTCAAATTAGATAAACAGGTTGATATCAGCCTTGAGTGCATCTTCTATATAGGTAGCCGCACCGCCAAGATCAGGTCCTTCGATCAAATCTTTCATATCATATTCGAACATATCCATGGTCATCTGGCAGGCAATCATGTTGACGTCTGCTTCAACAGCCAGATCACGCAGTTCCTCGATGGAGGCAATGCCTTTTTTCTTGATCAGGTTTTTCATCATGCCTGTCGCCATGCCATCCATGCCAGGAATCATCGGCATGATATTTGGCATCTTCATATGGCCACCCATCATCGGCATCGCCATGCCGGGATTGCCCAGCGGCGTGATCGACAGATCCAGCTTTTTCTTCAAAAGATTGAGACCATAAAAAGTAAAGAACATAGAGACGTTCAGGCCCATCGCTGCGGCTGTCGTCGCCAGAATGAACGGCGGATAGGCCCAGTCCAGAGAACCCTTTGTAACGATCAGTGACATGCTCTTGGCATTTTCGAGACTTGTTTCGCTCATTACCCCGTTTCCCTTCAATTTAACCTGTTTCGAATGAGCCTGTGATGGCACGTCCGAAATCGAAAATTAGATTTCGCAAGCATATGTTTGCCCGCAAACCTGGAATTATTTTTGTTCGGTGAATAACATTAGTAAAATTGCATATAAATAGAAAGCCCTAATTTATCCCTTCACGCGAACGTTATGCTTTGAATTAAACGTTTATGGGCGAGATAATACCACAATAACAGGGTTCGAGCTGCGCAAATTAACGATCATTCCGGGCCAGGCATTGATCTGTTTGATACGCCCTTTCTGCGCTGCCTTCAACGTACTGTGATCCAGCCGCCACTTCATTATGGTCTGCCGGACCTGGGCTTTTGCCAGACGCGCCAACGCCTCATCAAGGTTTATCCGGGCTGTATCCAGTTCAACTTTCGACAGGGAAACAGCATCAAACTGTTCCTGGGCATAGTCAAATCGCCGGGCTGCCAGATCGGCAATACCCTTCGATACTTTCACTTCCGCAGCTATCGCTGTCAGACGTGCCTTGACGCGAACGGTATCCAGCACGACCAGAGCCTCACCAGGCATGACATTTTGTCCCGGTTTGACCAGCACTTGCTCGACAATACCCGACAGTGCGAAACCCAGTGACTGATCGGCTGCCTTTGCAGTGAAGGGCGACGCCATCAGCACGATCAGTGTCAGGCCAACACATACACTTTTATTGATCCACAATTTTCAAATCCTCCAGAAAATTTGAGGCAAAACTTTCACCCAGGGGACGTCCCAGCATGGATGCAAGCCGCAAACCGGCGATGCGCCAGGCACCAATGGCGCGGACCAGTTCGGTTTCGATATGGCCAATACGGGCGGAGGCACCACCAACCGATGCTTCCCGATCCTGGCTTCGCTGCAATTGCTCCAGCAATAATCTCTGCCGCCCGGCCTTGTAGGCAGTTCTCGCCGCCGTCAGACGTAACCGGGCGTTGCTTCGTGCCAGAAGTGCCAGATGGGTGTTGCGTACCAGGCCGCGTTCCATTTCAGCGATCCGGGCATCCAGATGGCGAAGTCGGGCCATCCATTGGGCCTTTTCTGACGCCCCTTTGCCGCCATCATATAAAGGTACAATCATACGGGCACCAACGGACCAGTCATCGCGCCCGCGTAAATTCCGCGTACTTTCGCTCACCCGGCCATAGGCTTCGATCTGGGGTGAAAATCCAGCCGACCGGGACCTCGCGAGCAAGGCCTCACGCTTTTCCTTCAAAGACAGAAGCAACGGGTACGCATCCCTGGTCAGGGCGATCACCTTTTCGGAATCAATATTGATCGCCTGGACGTCCGGCACATCAGGCGTCAGCGTCGTCTCTTTGAATGCCAGGCCGCTAAGTTCCTCAAGCCTCAATCTGATGCCCAGATTATTGCCTTTTGCCTTGAAATAATTGTAGCGCGCCAGGTCCCTGTTCGCCCGGGCTTCCAACAAGTCGATGGGATTGGCATCACCCAGCGCATCTTTCTCCTCGAGGCGCGCAGCGACAAAAAAAGCAATTGTGTTTTCTTCTTCAAGTGCCTGAACCTCAAGATCAGACGCATGCAATTCGTAATAAAGCGCTACCCCTTCCAGGATCAGCGTCCCCGCGCGGATTTTCCGATCCCGATCCTGCACCCTGACATCAGCACGTGCTGCATCAATGCTGTTACTGCTTTTGCCAAAGTCATAAACGGGTTGAATAATCTCCAGTGATCCCAGCACATCGCTGTCACGTGATTCAGCCGCCCGCATGGAAGAAAAGCGTTTGCCATCCAGCCTTCCGGTTAACCGGGGCCGCAAGGCGGACAAGGCTTCGTCCAGACGCGCCCGCGCAATATCAGCGGAGGCAGCATCCGTCGCCAATAAAGGACTTTTGGACACCAGTTCGATAAAGGCTTCGGGAGTTGGAACCGAAGACGCCGATGCGGGTGCTGAGCCAAAAACAAATGGCAACAAGCACATCCCGGCAAATACAAAATGACGCGGCAATTGGGATCGCAATTTATTGCTCCATTTGCCAGCGGGCCAGAGACTTCCCGGTCTTGAAGATTTTTTCGTGCACATAGCGTCCACTGGCAATAAACGTCGCCACGTCCTGATAACCGGCAATTCGGGCAGCAACCTTGCCATCGGTATCAAAGAACACAAATGTCGGTGTGCCGCGCACGCGCATCTTTCGGGCAAAGATTTTCTGGGTAATGGCTTCGCCTTCGGGTGTTGTCAGTTCCAGGTCACCTTTGATGTCCTGTTCGATCATAATAAATTTGTCGCTGAAATATTTGACAATCTTTGGATGGGGAAAAATTCGATCACGCATCTTGTTGCACCAGGGACAACCTTCCTCGTGAAACATGACGATAAGACGCTTGCCGTCTGCAGCTGCATCTTCAATTTCCGTCGCCAGATCATTGTCCATGCTGATAGTCTGGAATTCGGCATGCACTGGATCAGCGCCGGCAAAAGTCAAAGCAAGAACCAGCCCTGCAACGAACAGAACAGCACGACAAGAGCCTTTTATTCCAGACAACAGGTTAATACTGAATACCTTCATCCCTACCTCATCTCAGCTTCATCTCGACTTCCGGGATTTTCGCCATGTTTGCGGATTTGTCATTCTGGTTGAATAACCATAGCGCGAATTGTGGACTTATTTATCTGTTCTCACCAGAGTGTTTTTATATTAGGATATCATTATGTTCAAATAAGACATTACTTCAAGCGTGTAATTCGGTTCGGTCTGACTGGACTTGAAAAGACACGATCCAGGGGGGATCAAGATGGAAGAAACACCCGTTACCACAATCGTTGCCATGTGGGGTTTTGCAGCTGGTATTGTCTTTGGTGTGACAGCGCAAAGGACAAATTTCTGCACTATGGGCGCCATTTCAGATGCCGTGTTCATGGGTAGTTTTTCCCGCATGCGCGCATGGGTAATGGCTATCGCCGTCGCCATTGCAGGAAGTCAGATCCTGCACATGACCGGCGCCGTTGATCTTGGCGGCGCGATCTATTTGACCTCAAATCTTGGCTGGGTCGGTGCGATTGTTGGCGGCCTCTTGTTCGGTTTCGGCATGACCATGGCAGGTGGGTGTGGCAACAAAACCCTGGTCCGGCTTGGTGCCGGCAATCTTAAATCCCTGATCGTTGCCATTGTCATTGGCATAACAGGCTATGCCACCTTGCGCGGCATTATCGGACTTTTGCGAGTTGAATTCGAAGCCGCAACCATGGTCAACCTGAGTGATCGCGGACTGGAAAGTCAAAGCATGGTGGAAATGGTCGCGGCCCTTTTCGGCATGGAGACGGAAGCCTTACGCCCGGTGATGGTTGCGATTGTCGTTCTTGCCCTGCTGGCCTGGTGCTTCAAAAGTGCCGAATTCAGAAGCTCTGGCCGGGATATGGCAGCCGGGTTGATCATTGGTCTGATGATCCCATTGGGTTGGTACATTACGGGCCATATAGGTAACGATGATTTTGATCCGGTACCGCTTTTTTCATTCACCTTTGTCTCGCCCACTGCAGACAGCGTGCAATATTTGATGACCTTTACCGGGGCGACAATTAATTTCGGCATCGCCACTGTCGGCGGCGTCATCGTCGGATCCTTTGTTGCGGCAAAATTATCAGGTGAATTCCAGATTGAATCCTTTGCCGATGCTGCTGACCTGAAACGTCATTTGCTGGGTGCCTTCATGATGGGGATAGGCGGCATCATTGCCCTGGGCTGCACGATCGGTCAGGCCGTCACCGGCATGTCGACCCTTGCTCTGGGGTCGTTGATCGCCTGGCTGTCTTTGATGGCAGGCGGTTATCTGGGCATGAAATACCTTGAAGAAGGTAGTTTGGGCGGCGCCCTGAAAACTGTCTTCAGCCGCAATTAGGGATATTCCGAAGGCAGATTATTGCCATTGGCAAGGCGTGGCTGGCATCATATTCTGATAACTGTTCGCGAATAGCCAGCTGATCGGAATCATGCAAAAAATTGCTGCCATCCTGCGTCTTGAATGTCCGTCTTTCGACGACCCGACAATAGCCCGGCTTGAGTTCGATGAAACTGTGCACCGCAATGCCGGCCTGGTTGTGGGTGAAACGGACACGGTTCGGACCATCTTGTTCATGCGGGCAAAGTCAGCTGCAGTCTGTGCGGTCGAATTACGGCGTCAGGACAAGACCTCTTTGTCGGGCCCGGACAGAACCTCCGTTTTACGCAGTGCAATCAGCCTTGGGCCCGTCCTGATCGGCGAAGCCACCGTAGATGGTGACGCGATTGAAATTGCGGAGAACCTGGCGACCATCCTCGAACCCGGTGATATTTTTGTATCAGGTAGCTGTCGAAACGCTCTCGCAGACAATTTGCCGGTCGACTATGAACAGTTACGCGAAAAAGCCTCCGCCGGTTTCCGGCTTGTTGTTGATGACAATGAAGTGCTTTCAGCCATTCGACACGAAAACCCGGTTGCGCCGGACTGGAACTGGAAAATCCCCCTCCCCGTGTTCAGCATGTTGATCCTGATTGTCGCCGGATGGTTCTGGTTCAATATGCCAGATTCACAAGGGCCATCGACCCCGAATATTCAAAGTGAAAACCAGGGCGTTACCCGTTAACCGGTATCGCCCTGGTCCTCAACAATCCAGCCCGTAGCTTCTGCAATACCATGCATCATGGAATCGAGCGCAGTGGTCATTTCAGGAAAATACTGATCCACAAAAGCAAGCTCTGTTGCCAGCTCATCTTCTGACGCTTTGACTTCCGCCGCCAGGGATCGCAGCATCAAGGGTCCGGTGCCGGGATGACAGGTCATGCAAATCACATCGGGACCAACGGTGAAAACAACCGGTGCACCGTCGTCATCAACGGCAAGGATTTCGCTGTCTGTTGGCAGGACGGCATCATCCCGCATGAAAGAGACAAAGGGGAAACTTTCGGGCATATGGCCACCAAGGGCATCGTCCCGCACGCGACGGGCGATACCGGTGTGAACCCGGGTCCCGGTTTGAGCTGTTCGACCACCGGCTGCGATACATACAATTTGCGCACCAAGCCCCAGCCCGACGACCGGGCGGTTCCGCTTGAGATGGTCATAGGCAAACCGCAGTTCCTGATCCAGCGACGGTAAAGTCGTACGCTCACCGTGGGTGCCCCACGCCCCGCCACCCAACAAAATCAGGCCATCCGAATTAACAGCGCTGGTCGGCACTTTTCCCGCGGTCAGTGGTTTTTGATACTGAAACCCGACGCCGCGACGGCGAAACTGATCCTCCATCGCACCGAGATTTTCACTGACAGTATGTTGGACAACATGCAAGCTTTTCATGGCGCGGAAGTATGATGGTCACGCTTAAAAAGACAAGCAGATAGGTAAAAATGCTTATCATTAACAGCTTTGTTTTTCTGCCATCGTTTTGAATAATGCATCAGTCTGAACATTAGAAAACCTGGTTTTTCCTTTAATTAAAGTTACTTGAGATTGATTCTCAAAATTGTGCATTGCGGCATATTTTTTGCTGCATTGCGACATAATCTTTCATATTAGCACTTTCTTATGAATTTATCTTGCGAGCCATCACGATTCTGTGCATCCTGTGAATGCCCGGTTTGCGCAAGCATATTCTACCGACGCGCAAGACAATAAAATTCCCGATCAGGGGTGGTCGATTATGTATCGGGGGAATTCAGGATCAACTGACGTCCTGTGAGCCAGGGAGGAAAATTTTATGAAAATGCACCGTTTACTCGGGGCGACCGTAATTATTGCAGCCAGTGTCGGAATGACTTTCGCTGCATCGGCGGAAACCGTTGCCTATAAAATTGTAGACGACGGTATTCCAAAATCACTTACCGGCAAGTCCGGTGACGCAAAGGCAGGCCGCAAGGTTGCCTACAATCGCAAGACAGGCAATTGCCTGGCCTGCCACAAACTGCCCATCCCGGAGCAGCAGTTCCACGGTGAGGTCGGACCCGATCTTAAAGGTGTCGCCAGTCGCTATAGCGAAGCTGAAATACGTTTGCGGGTTGTTGATTCCAAGAAAATGAATAGTGACACCATCATGCCGGCGTTTTATCGCGACAGTGGTTTCACCCGTTTGCAAAAGAAGTGGGTCGGCAAGTCCATTCTGAAAGCCCAGGAAGTTGAAGACCTGGTGGCCTATCTGATGACGCTCAAATAATAAATGCCTAACAGTAATCTGCGGGATGTTACCTGCAGCAAGGGAGAAATCAAAATGAAGGAAGAAAGTACCACAGGCCTCAGCCGCCGCGGATTTTTCCGTGCAGCCGGAGCCGGTGCCGTTGCCGCAGCGGGCGTTAGCCTGGTTCCGGTGACAGCGTCTGCAGACGCCGCCAAAACCATGGCCGCCATCGATAAACTTACCGGTGGTGCCGCGACCATGTCAGGTCGAATTAATATGAAAACGCCTATCATCGCTGAAAACGGTGCGGTTGTGCCAATTATCATCAGCGTTGACAGCCCGATGACTGACAGTGACCACGTCAAATCACTGAGCGTTTTTGTTCAGAATAATCCCAGCCCGGAAGTGGCAACTTTTAACTTCACACCCGCCTGTGGCGCTGCTGAAGTCAAAGTGAACTGCCGCATGGCAAAAACATCGGCAATCGTAGCCGTTGCCATGATGAGCGACGGTTCTGTCTACAAGGCTGAGAAAACCGTGAAAGTAACCATCGGCGGCTGTGGCGGCTGATCGAGTTAAAGGGAGAATAAATAAATGGCATCCGCACGCTTGAAGGTTCCCAAAAAAGCAAAAAAAGGGGACATCATCACGGTCAAGAGCCTGATCAAACACAAAATGGAAACGGGTCAACGCAAGGGCAAGGACGGTAAACCGATCCCGCGCATGATCATCAAAAACGTAACCGCGACCTATAACGGTGCTGAAGTTTTTTCAGCTGACTGGGCTCCGGCTGTTTCTGCAAACCCGTTTCTTTCTTTCAAGGTCCGGGCAACAGAATCCGGCACAATCGAACTCAAGTGGACCGACGACAACGGCAAAGTCGTTTCTCAGTCTGCCAAAATCACGGTTCAATAATTGAGTATAAGGGGGACTACGCCATGAAGATAAGGCAACTACTCCTGGCCCTGACAGGTACGATTGCTGTCGCGGGCCTTGGTCTGGGCTTCGTTGTGAGCCAGACCACAAGTGCAAAAGCCGAAGGGATACGCTCCGGTTATACATACGCAACCAAGGAAACACAGGGCCTGCAGGACGACGAGATGTCCAACCCTGGCTATCTTTGGGTTGATACAGGTGAAGATCTGTGGAGCAAAGCCGAAGGTGATGCAGGCAAATCCTGCAACGATTGCCACGGTGATGCTGCTGATTCGATGAAAAAGGCCGGTGTCAGCTATCCAAAATACAAGGATGACATTGGCAAGATGCAGAATATCGAGCAACGTATCAATCAGTGCCGTACCGACAACATGAAAGCCAAGGCATGGAAATGGGAGTCGAACCAGCTGCTGTCGATGACCACATACGTTCGCAACCAGTCCACCGGCATGCCGGTTTCTGTCGCTGTTGACGGGCCGGCCAAGCCGTTCTTCGAAAAGGGCAAAGCCTTTTTCAACCAACGTCGTGGCCTCCTGGATATGGCTTGCAAACATTGTCACGAAGACAATGCTGGCAACCTGATCCGGGCCAATGTGTTGTCCCAGGGCCAGATCAATGGTTTTCCGGTCTATCGTTTGAAGTGGGGCAAGGTGGGATCATCACACCGTCGTTTCCGAGGCTGTAACAAACAGGTTCGGGCGAAGCCTTTCAAAAATGGCTCAGACGAATATGTGAACCTTGAGCTTTATGTTGCCTGGAGGGGTCGCGGCTTGCCGGTCGAGACACCTGCAGTTCGCAACTAGACGGGTAAGTGAAAATCAAGGGGGTGTGCTGGTGGCGCACCCCCTTTTTTTGCCCACAAATGCCTATGCCCTATAAGTCGGAATAACCCAAACATAGACCAAACACCGGAACCAGGATCATGCTGACCCGTCGAGATTTTATGCAAGTTGCTGCTGCAACCGCTGTTATGACAGCCAGACCAGGAAGTCTGGGCGCTGCCACAGCAAAACTGACCCAGGAAAATCTGCTTGAGTTCGACAGCACCGGACAGGTTACGTTGCTGAACTTCACCGATTGCCACGCCCAGCTGGTGCCGTTGTATTTCAGGGAGCCCTCAGTAAATATGGGCGTTGGCGCCGTGAACGGCCTGCCGCCACATCTGACAGGCAAGGATTTTCTCAGGCACTTCGAATTGAAAGGTGGCAGCAGTGCCGCCTATGCCCTGACTTCTGAGGACTTCGGAACCCTGGCGCAACAATGGGGGCGCATTGGCGGCATGGACCGCATGGCAACCCTGGTCAAGGCGATCCGGGCTGAACGCCCCACCAATACTTTGTTGCTGGATGGCGGCGACACCTGGCAAGGATCCTACACCTCCCTGAAAACCAGGGGGGCCGACATGGTGCGCGTCATGAATGCCATGGGTGTGGATGCCATGACCGGCCATTGGGAATTCACTTATGGTGCGGAACGCGTAGAAGAGCTTATCGGGACCCTGGACTTTCCCTTCCTGGCTGGCAACGTCAAGGATAAAACCTGGGACGAAGATATTTTCGAACACACAAAGATGTTTGAACGCGGTGGCGTCAAAATCGCCGTGATCGGTCAGGCTTTTCCCTATACCCCGATCGCCAATCCCCGCTACATGATGCCTGACTGGTCTTTTGGTATTCAGGAAGACAAGGTCCAGGAGCGTGTCGACGCGGCCCGGGAAGCAGGTGCCGAGCTGATCGTGCTGAACAGCCACAATGGCTTTGATGTAGACCGCAAGATGGCCAGCCGGGTAAGCGGCATTGATGTTATTTTGACCGGCCACACCCACGACGCCATCCCGAAAGCGATCCGGGTCGAAGATACCTTGTTGATTGCTTCCGGTTCACACGGCAAGTTCCTTGCCAGACTGGATTTGAAAGTTGAAAATAAAAAGGTCGTTGATTACCGCTTCAAATTAATCCCGGTATTTTCCGACGTCATAACACCTGATCCCGATATGGCAGCATTGATCAAGGAAATCCGGGCACCTCACGCCGCTGAAATAGACCGGGTTCTTGGACGCACCGACAGCTTGTTGTATCGCCGGGGTAACCTGAACGGCACCTTCGACGACCTGATATGTGACGCCCTTTTGAAAGAACGCGATGCCCAGATTGCCTTGTCTCCCGGTTTCCGCTGGGGTGCAACGTTGTTGCCAGGTGATCAGATAACCGCCGACACCCTTTATACCCAGACGGCGATTACCTATCCCAATGTCTATCGCAGCGAAATGACAGGCGCCTTTATCAAGGAAATCCTTGAGGACGTGGCCGACAATCTTTTCAACCCTGACCCCTATTTGCAACAAGGCGGTGACATGGTTCGGGTGGGTGGCATGGGATACGCCATTGATATCGGTCAGCCCATTGGCAAACGCATCAGTGAAATGACACTGCTGGCCAGCGGCGAAAAAATAGAACCTGCCAAAACCTACACGGTTGCAGGGTGGGCCTCGGTAAACGAAGGCACAGAGGGTCCACCGGTCTATGAATTAGTCGCAAAATATATTACTGACAGGAAAGTGATCCGACTTGAGCAAAATCGCAGTATCAAAGTCCGGGGTATTTAGAGTATTTCGGGTAGAGTGATTTCGTCTCAAGTGGTATGACTTCCACGCTGACACGACAGGAGAACAAGACCCCATGGACGCGTTTGATGTCTCGTATGGCGCTGCTGCGCTGGCTGGCCTGATCAGTTTTCTGTCACCCTGCGTCTTGCCGCTGGTGCCTGCCTATATCTGCTTTGTTGCCGGGACATCTCTGGACAAACTGATCGACGAAGACAAGATCGACAAACAGATGTCGCG
The DNA here is from genome assembly GCA_018654745.1 of Alphaproteobacteria bacterium. GTDB lineage: Bacteria > Pseudomonadota > Alphaproteobacteria > UBA2966 > UBA2966 > JABILA01. The sequence goes on along the minus strand of JABILA010000155.1, from coordinate 53,522 downwards.
TCGGGTCTTCTGGTCGGCGCTGGCGTTCGTCATGGGGTTCACAACTGTCTTTGTCGCTATGGGGGCCAGCGCGTCCGCCATCAACAAACTTATTTTCGATCATATTGACGTCATCAGCAAAGTTGCGGGCACAGTTATCATTCTGTTCGGACTGCATTATATGGGCCTGTTCAAGTTTGCCTTCATGCAGCGGGAAATGCGTTTCAATCCCGACAAGACACCAGCGGGCATTATTGGCGCCTACATTATTGGCCTTGCCTTTGCGTTCGGCTGGACACCCTGCGTCGGGCCGATATTGGCAACTATTCTGACGCTTGCAGCCAGCAGCGATTCATTAAGTTACGGGATTTCCCTGCTGACGGTTTATTCGCTTGGCCTGGGCATTCCGTTCATGCTGGCGGCGCTGGCAATCCAGCCGTTCATGAATTTCCTCAAGCGCTTCCGCAGCCATATCCATAAAATTGAAATTGGTGCCGGAGTTCTGCTGGTTGCCACAGGCGTCCTGATCCTGACCGATTCCCTGGCCACGATCAGCTATTTCATTCTTGAGGCTATTCCGGCGCTGGGCGAACTGGGTTAATCCCAAAAAAGAGGTGCCAGACTGGCACCCCTTTTCCTGATCTCGATTGATTAGTTTACGGACGAACGTAAGCGTATCCGTTGGCCTGAAGTTCCATAATTCTGGTTACACCAGCTGGAACAACTTTCACACCGTCGATCAATGCCGGCATCTTGCCTGATTTCTTGGCAACTTTTTTCATGGTATTGCCGCAGGCGCTGAAGGAAATTCCTTCGCTGAGTGCCATGCTCATCACCCGGTCCTTTTGTTTGGACTTGCCTGTCAGCATACCAAGACCGGGGCCGTAAGCCACGATTTCAACCACAGCACCCGGAATTGCTTTTTGCACATTCACGGCATTATTCAGAGCGATCATCTGCGTGCGCGGATCATCTGTACTGACCTGGATGACCAGATGGGTTTTCATCATGCTGTTGGCACTGGCGCTTGTGCCCCAGGCACCGACAACAAAGGCTGTCGCTGCCAGCATCAGGGTAAATTTGGATATAATTGACTTGAACATTTCTTCCCTCCCTTTGGTTAAGCGGCATCAGGTAATTATCCCTAATCCCATAAATTGATCGATTTTCCCTGGGCTCTCAGTTCGTCAGCCTTGTTGCCCAGCCACCTTTGAAAACTTGGCTCTTTCACATAGCCTTTTTCAGCTGCATAAACAAAAATATGTTTGAAGTGAAAAGGTTTGAAATAGCCCGGCATCCGAACCACTTCCTCGCCCTTCTCATCAATAAACAAAATAGTGGGTGTAAACATGACCCGGTATTTTCGTGCGAAATTCTTCTCGCTGAGGACCTGACCATCAAAGTCCGTTACTTCACGGTCACCCCAGAGGTTTAGCTGCACAACGTCAAAAGTCTTTTTGATGTAGTTCCGGATATCAGCAATCTCAAAATTGACGCGGTGCATTTCCCGGCAATAGGGACAGCCTTTTTGCTCGAACAAAACAGCAAGATGTTTGCCACTTTCACTTGCTTCTGCCAGGTCATCGGCGAGGTCGAGAAACGATGTATGTTTGAACCAGGCCTGGGTGTACATTCCGTCATCGCCGACCTTCGGTTCAATTTCTGCCGCGAGCACTGGAGCAGTAGAAATCAGAATTGTGGCCAGCAGAAAAATTGGCGCCACAGTTTTCAGCAGTAATCGACAGGCAATCATCAAGGCCTCCATATCAGAACATCCCATGAGCATATAGCATGCCACAACCGGTGCCCTGCGGGTAACACAATAATTCTCTAATATACAGAAACTCACCAAATGGTCGCCTCACAATCGCGTGTTTTGCGCCTGGGTTTAATTCATTCGGTCATAATTGGATATTATTTGATGTATTAATGTCATCCAAATAAATGAAATTATTTACAAAAAAACACATGCCTGAAACATTCCAGAAAAGATGTGCTGTTATAAATAGTTCTCAGTTGAGCAAAGGCGGCACGAACAGACCGCCCAAAACAGGTAGTTGGTAAATTTTTTATGGCAGATATTCTTCTGATCGACGACGACGATATGGTTCGCGCCACGACCAGGGCGATGCTGGAAATTGGTGGCCATCAGGTTCGTGAAGCCAATAGCGGGTTTTCCGGTATTGATCAGTTTCGCGACACCAGGCCCGATATGGTCATCACTGATATCGTCATGCCGGACATGGATGGCTTGGAAACGATCCAGGCACTGTTTGAAATAAGTGAAGACGTTCGGATTTTGGCGATAAGTGGCGGTGGCCGCATGCTGGATAGCGCTACTTACCTGAGTGTTGCAACACGCTTCGGCGCAAAGACCGTTTTGAAAAAGCCTTTTCTAAGTGCTGAATTGCTGGAAACTGTCAGCGATATTCTGCACGTAGAATAAGCGGAACGTGATTTCCTAAACCGGGCTCCAGTGCCAGACGGCAAGACCTAGTATATTCAGATCCTGTAAAGACACATTGCTGTAATCAGGGTGGGACGGGTTTTCACTCAATATCGAGTAGCAATCCGACAATGGGTTTTTCGCCAGACGTCTGAACTCGGCAAGCTTGAAACGGATAACCGAAATAGATTATCCGCCGAGGAACAAACGTCCCACTTCCGGGTTCTCAAGTAATTCATCGCCCTTGCCCGCCAAAGCCAGCGAACCGTTCACCAGGACGTAGCCAATATCGGCAAACTCGAGACCCTTCTTGGCATTCTGCTCAACCATAATAATGGTCTTGCCTTCGGCTTTTTGTAAGTCATCAAGGATCTCAAAAACCATATCGATAAACCGGGGTTCGAGACCGATGGAAGGCTCATCAACCAACAAGACTTCCGGTTCCATGATGAGAGCACGACTGATTTCCAGCAAGCGTCGCTCTCCGCCCGAGAGTACACGGGCAGGTTTGCTGCGACGTTCGGCAAGGCGGGAATATTTTTCGAATACCTTTTCCGCCTTTTCCTTGGCCAGATCAGGCGTGTCCTGCAAATACCCACCCATCAACAGGTTTTCTTCAACTGTCATATCCGGAAAGACGGAGTTATCCTGAAGAATGTAGGCAATTCCGGCTGACTTCAATTTCTCACTGGAGCTCAGGGCGGTGACGTCTCTCTGCTGCCCACTGACACCGATAGAAACTGTTCCCCCGAAAATATTCGTAAAGCCAAAAATGGAATGCAGGATGGTCGATTTGCCTGCACCGTTGGGACCGATGAGGCACAGGGATTGGCCCTGTCCGACTTTCAACGTGAGATCGTGCAGAATTTCCATTCGCCCGTAACCTGCGCGCAGTCCATCGATGGAAACAAATGGCGCGTTGTTGGCCAGTGCATTCAATTCGTCGATAGACGGCCCTTCGGCAGCAATTTTTTCCGCTTCGCGGGAGACAGCGTCCACAGACATGACAGATGCGACGTCGCCGGTGTGATAGCCACTGGCGCGTTTGGCATCTTCATTATCTTGTTCTGACATGATCAGTGTGCCCCCAGATAAGCGTCGACAACACGTTGGTCATTCTGAATATCATCCGGTTTGCCTTCCGCCAGCAATTCACCGTGGGCCAGGCAATAGATATGTTCGGCCAGGTTCATGATGACCCGCATATTGTGTTCAATGACAAACAACGTCACACCAAATTGCTCATTAGCCATTTTCAACCTGTCGATTAATCCATTGATCAGTGTCGGATTGATCCCGGCGGTGGGCTCGTCCAGCAGCAATACCTTGGGCTCGTTCATCAGGGCCATGGCAAATTCCAGCAGTTTCTGCTGTCCGAATGACAAATCGCCGGCGATCAGGTTTCTCTTGGAAAAGAGGCCCACAAATTCCAGCAATTCCAACGCCCTCTCGTTTGTTTCCGGCGAATGCGCCTTGAACATATCCAGAATTCCGGAGGTCCGGTGCGGGATCGAAATTAACATATTTTGCACACAGTTCATCTTGGAATAAATCCGTGTTTGCTGGAACGTACGCAACAGACCAAGACGGGCAATTTGCTGCACCTTGAAGGTGGAGATTTCGGCACCTTCGAATTTGATCGACCCGGAGTCAATCGGATGGTGACCGACAATGGAATTGAACAAAGTCGTCTTGCCTGAACCGTTGGGGCCAATCAATCCGGTGATACCGCCTTCGGCAACATTGATACTGATCGACTGGTTGGCGATGACCCCGCCAAAGGCCTTGCTGACGTCCTTGATTTCAATGATTGAATTCATTTTGACGCCTCCCCGGAAGCATCCGCTGCCGCTTCCCGCGTATCACTTTCATCGACGGTAAGGCCAAAAAAGTCGGGCCATTTTTCTTGCGCCCAGCCAAGAATGCCTTGCTGAAAATAGGCGACGTTAATAATGATGAGCATACCCAGCGCAACCCATTGCCAGCCCAGAAAATATGTCCAGGTCAGTTCCTTGATGATGTGAAATACCACAGCCCCCAGGACCGGTCCCCACAATGTGCCCTTGCCACCCAGCAAAGCCATCAGCACCATAAAGATACCAAATGTAATGGTCGGAAAGGCAACTTCCAGCGGTTCAACAAAACCGGACATATTGCCAAAGACCGCGCCACTCATGCCTAACAGGAAAGCTGACATAGCCCAGGCAACGGTCTTGTAGCGCAGGGTATGTATCCCCATTGCTTCCGCCTTGTCTTCGTCATCACGGATCGCGTTGACGGCGAGGGCATAACGCCTGGAATAAAGCCACTTCAGGAAGGCAAATGTAAAAAGCGCCAACCCGAACAAGGCGAAATAGAAGAACAATGACCGCTCGTCACCGGAGCCCGGAAAGGTCGGCATGGTAATGCCACCGCCACCACCGACATAATCCCAGGCGCCAACCAGTTCGCCCGCGGCAATGGCAGCCCCCAGGGTACCGATAGCAAAATAAGGTCCGCGCAAACCGAAGACGACACGTCCCAGAACGACGGCAACAACAACCGCCGAGATAGCTGCAGCGATCAGGCCCAGCCCCATACCGAACACATACTGGAACCAGTCATATTGAACCTTCACAGCACCGGCATGAGAGGTGTATTGAGCTACGTCGTAATAAAGACCGATCTGAACGATGGCACTGGCATACATGCCAACGCCAAAGAAAATGATATTGCCAAGGGAGTTGTAACCCATCTGGCCACCCATCATGTCCCAGGTCAGGGCAAACAGGATCATCAACCAGAGAATGGCGATCTGGGTGACATAATTGGGAAACGCAAACGGTGCCGCGATGCCGCAGATAATAACAACGGCATAAAGCACAAACGCCCTCTGCCCGACACTCATGTACTTGTTAGCAAGAATCCAGGTTTGTATGAGCACGACGACGATAACAAGTCCGGAAATTTGCGCCAATTCATTGGGAAATAAAAGTGAGGCCAGGAAGCCAAGCGCAATGACGACAACATAAAGCGCAATGCTATTTTGGGATAATCTCATTTGACCACCTGCCGATGACGGGACTGCTGAATTTGTCGAATAACCAGGATAACCAGCAGTAAGCCAACAACAATGGCTTGCTGGAATTCCGCGCCAAGAATGAAGCTGCCGAACTGCTCAAGCGCACCGAGGCCAAGGCCTGCCATGATCACACCTGGCAAATTCCCCAAACCGGCAGCTGTCACAATGACAAAGGCCCGGATGGAATAGCTGGTGCCAAAATAAGGCTGGATCACCCAGATCATCGAAATAAGAACACCCGCCGCGCCACAAATGGCTGCGTTCAAGGCAAAGGTAATGGCGTAAACCTTGTCGGTGTCGATGCCCATGATACGGGCTGCCCGGGCATTTTGTGATGTCGCCCGAATGGCCTGTCCCATGCGGCTCTTTTTCATAAATAAGACAACAACCAGCGCCAGAGCCAGGGCCAGGAAGAAGGCAATAACCTTGATGTTGGATACAGTTAATCCACCATCAAGATATTCGCCAATACCAAAGCCTGATTCAGCGATCTTTACTTCAGGCCCGAAAATCAGGTTCAGCAATTGCTGGACCACGATGGCAATGCCAAAGGTCGCAAGCAGGGATGTAAACAGGTCCTTGTCGACCACGCGATAAATTACTGTTTTGTAGATCAGCCAGCCAAAGGCAAACATCAGGACGATCGCCACCGGCAAGGCCAAAAATGGATGAATGCCCGCCAGGGTCATGGCGTAGGCGATGTAGCCGCCCATCATGACAAAATCGCCCTGCGCCAGGTTTTTGACGTTTGTTACGCCCCAGACCAGGGCGAGGCCATAGGCGACCAGGGCGAAAATGGCACCAATCAACAAGCCGTCGACCAAAAGCTGGACGTTCAACACCGGCGCCATTGTCAGAAGTGAAATATTGTCCATGAAGATTTTACCGTTAGATCATGGTGTACCAAATTCGCCACCATACATGGATTACAATTGAAGCCCGGTTCCTTTCAGTTTCAGAAAAGAACCGGGTCCAAATATGCTACTCACGCGACTTGCTTAAGTCGTCTATTTCCGGGGCCAGTCAACTTCATTCGTTGCCCACCGAGCCGGGAACACAACGTTCAGTTTTCCCTTCTGGATTTGGCGCAAGGCCATAGGCTTGGCAATATTATTACCGGCAGCGGAGAATTTGATATTGCCGTAGAAGGTTTTCATGTCCGTGTCAGAAAGGGCCTGACGAACCTTGGCAATATCAAAGCTGTTTGCACGCTCCAGGGCATCTTTCCATACCATGACAGCAGCGGCGGCCTGTGCCAGCTGATAAGGTACGTTCCTGTAGCCTTCATATGTGCTTTTGACTTTGGCATCAAACTCGCCAGCCGTTCCAAACAGATTGTCTTTGTAGGACATGGTTTCTGACCATTGGGTCGGACACAGGAAACCATTTGTTGAGTCGCCGAACTTGGAAATAACCTTCGCGGCTTCACAATGGGTCATTGCGATCAACGGAACCTTGATCTTCATTTCCTTGATTTGTCGGGCAGCAGTTGCGGCACCTTTGGAATGGCCAGAAATTACAAGAAGATCAGGTTTGACAGCACGTACCTTCGTCAGGGTCGACGACATGTCCGAGAGATCACGTGGCAATTTGTCATCAATCACAATTTTCATGCCATGCTTCTTGATATCATCAACAACACCGGCCCGCACATCAAGCGAGAACGGATCGTTTTCGAAGGCCATGGCAACTTTCACATCGCCTGGTTTTTTACCATTCTTTTTGGCGATTTCGGCAGCCAGGGCAATTGAGCTTGCCAGATACTGCTCGGATGTAGAAAGCACAGCAAAGATATATTTGTAGCCTTGCGTGAACAACGAACGCGACGCACCTTCAGCTTCCACCATCGGAATTTTAAATTTTTCCGTGACCGGGGCAATCGCCTTGGTCAGACCAGAGCTGTATGGCCCGAGCATAAACTTGATGCCATCTTGCTTGATCAAACGTTCAGCAAGCTGTGCACCACGGGCAGGTGTTGATTCGTCGTCATAATATTTGACGGCAAGTTTATAGCTTTTGCCACCAACCTTGACGCCACCAGCAGCATTGATCATGCGCACGGCCAGATTATAACCGTTTGATGCATGGATGCCGTTTGTTGAATATTTCCCGGTAAACGAGATCGCAGACCCGAGGGTAATGGTGTCACCTTCAACCTTGGCCATAGCAGGCGCGGATGCCAGCATACCAATGGCCGCAACACCGGCAACAATACCAACAGTCTTGTTGAGTAGAATGTTTGTCATTGATTCCTCCCTTTATGCCCGGCCACCTGACACGTTGCAGGGCTGTGACTTTCTTCAGGGTTTGCTTTTGCATTATTTACCGTCGTTGCGGTGTTTATTCCCTGTTTCAATCAAGTATCCTAGACAGGTTCCAATCAGTTGCAACAATTTGTCGCACTGTCCAAGGGTTAAACAACGGAATTATGCTGTATTTTAGCACAGAACAAGAAAATTAGAGTTCAGGGGCCAAAAGGCAAATGGCAAACTCACTGAGGCATCGCGGCCATGAGATTCTCAATGGCACCCGGACAGACGACAGGATCAGTCGCCTGGTGGACCGGCTGTTGATTGCCTTGATTGCGGCAAATGTTCTGGCTGTTGTCTTTGAAACCGTCGAGGCCATCGCCCTGGAATACGGGGACCTGCTCTATAGCTTCGAAGTCCTTTCGGTGGGCATCTTTTCTGTTGAGTATCTTGCGCGGCTCTGGGTCTGCGTCGAAAGCGATGACCCCCGCTACAAGCATCCACTGGCGGGTCGTATTCGATATATGTTGTCACCCATGGCGCTGATCGACCTCATCGCGATCCTGCCATTCTTCATGGTCTTTTTTGTTAATTTCGACTTGCGGTTCGTGCGGGTCTTGCGTCTGCTTCGTCTGTTGAAACTAACCCGATATTCCGCCGCCCTTTCATTGGTCGGGTCGGTTCTCTATCTGGAAAGACGTCCGCTGGGTGCCGCTGCAATCGTCATGCTGGTTCTGCTTATTTTTTCCTCAAGCTTCGTCTACCTGGCTGAACGCGAAGCCCAGCCCGAAGTCTTTTCGTCCATACCCGCTGCCATGTGGTGGGGCATTGCGACATTGACCACAGTTGGTTACGGCGACATTACACCCATCACACCGCTGGGCAGATTTCTGGGTGCCATTGTGACGGTCCTGGGTGTTGGCATGTTTGCCATGCCCGCCGGTATTCTGGCCTCGGGATTTGCACAAGCCGTGAAGCGACAGGAGTTTGTTGTCTCCTGGAATATGGTTGCCAGTGTGCCACTGTTTTCCCATCTCGAAGCCCAGCGCATTGCAGAAATCGTCGCCTTGCTGAAACCCAGAGTAGCCGTACCAGGTGAAGTTATTGTGCAAAAGGGCGCACCCGGAAACTGCATGTATTTTATTTCCTCGGGCCAGGTTCAGGTCAATTTGGCTGATCGCCCGGTGTTCCTGCAGGCTGGAGATTTTTTTGGTGAGATCGCACTGATCGAACATCGTTCCAGAACCGCTTCTGTGACCACCGTGACCAGTTGTCAGCTTTTGATTCTGGATGAACAGGACCTTGAAGAGTTGATGGATGCTGATGAGGTTCTAGCGGCAGACATCAAACGCATCGCGGAAGAGCGCCGCGACGAGCTAAATGGCTGATGCCGATCAGCCGGACAATTTAGTTCAGATAATCGGCCGGGTCCCAGTTATCAATCTGGTCGGGTAACAGGTTTGCTTCGGCGTAAGTGCGGGGAATGTCAGCCTGCAAAAACAGGCGGAACAGGTCAGGGTCGATATGTGCGTCCTTGACCATGAATCCCATAATTTTCAGCGACTCCGACACTGTCTTGGCTTTTTTGTAGGGCCGGTCCGATGCCGTCAGTGCCTCAAAAATATCAGCGATTGCCATCATCCGGGCCGGGACAGACATTTCGTCTGCGGTCAATCCCTTTGGATATCCGGTCCCGTCCATCTTTTCATGGTGTCCCCCGGCATATTCCGGCACTTTTTTCAGATGCTTGGGGAAAGGAAGTTGCTCCAGCATTTCGACAGTCATGACGATGTGATTATTAATCACTTCGCGCTCTTCTGCCGTCAGGGTGCCGCGGGCAATACAAAGATTATAGACTTCATTTTCGCTGAGAAAGTTTTCGGTCTTGCCATTGTTCTGCCAGGTCATGGCGGCAATTTCGTGAATTCTGGCCTGGTGCTCATCGGACATGAACTCACCACCAATATTGGCGACTTCCAGAAATGCCCAGTCTTCGTCCAGTTTGACAACCCTGGCATCAAACACCGCCTTCAATTCAACCGGATCAGCATCCGCCGCCTGCAAGGCCTTCAGGTAGTCAATTTCGGCGTCACGTTTGGCGACTTCAAACCGGGTCCGTACCGTTTCCACCCGATCATAGATCGTCTCAAGCTTGGTCGATTTGTCGACAACATATTCCGGCGTTGTCACCTTGCCGCAATCGTGCAGCCACGCCGCGATTGAAAGCTCATATAGTTCATCTTCGTTGAGGTTGAATTCCTTATATGGACCGTCCTCAGCGACACAGGCTGCCTCTGCCAACATTTCTGTAATCACAGGCACGCGCTGACAATGGCCGCCGGTATAAGGCGACTTGGCATCAATGGCGCTGGCGATCAATTTGATAAAGCTTTCCAGCAATTCACGTTGCGCCTCGATGAGCATTTGATTGTCTGACGCCACTGCGGCCTGACTGGCGAGGGCTTCAATCAGCGCCTGTCTGCCACGACCAAAGGGCACAACCTTGCCGCCTTCGCGGGCGTTGATCAGCTGCAAGACGCCCAGCACATCACCTTCATAATTGGTCAGTGGTACGGTCAAAAAGGACTGCGAGCGAAAACCTGTCGATTCGTCAAATTTTTTCGCGCCGGAAAAGTCGAACCGGTCGACTTCGTAGGCGTCCGCAATATTCACAACTTCCCGGGACAAGGCGACGTGTGAGGCGACATTCTTGTGATTGGGATTGCCATCTTCGTCATGCAGGGCCAAAGGCGGGAACGGAATATCGACACCTGTAGCACCGCCCATGGCGATATTCATGGTGTCGTTGCGCATGATCTCAAAATTCAGCGCGCCGTTCTTCAACAGATAAAGTGTGCCGCCATCGGCATCATACAAATCTTTGGCTTCCAGCAAGATCCGTTCAATCAGTCGATTATGATCACGTTCTGCTGACAGCGCGATGCCAAGGTCAATTAACCGCCTCAGGCGCGCTTCATTATCGCCACTGTCATCCCCCTGACCCGTGGCATCATCAGAATCCAGGGTGCCTTGTTGCACATCTGTCATCTCTTGACCCTTTGTCCCCTATACACACTCTTTTACCGGCGTCGATCAGCATATCTGCCCACCAGACAATCATATTGTAGCACCTGAGGAAATCTGCAACACCCTACGGCGCAGCGTATTTCGATTGTCAAAAATTCCACAAAAATACAAACAAACATTTAAGAAAATTTTTCCTAATATTTAGAAAATTGTTACTTAATTAATACTTCAAGATTTCGAATTTATTGTTGTATATCCGAATTTAATCTCCATATATAGCAAATCAACACCTTGAACCCACAATATATACTGGAGATTTATTTACGCATGATCCCGCAGGAAATAGAACACCAGGTTCGACAGGTCGCTTCATACTATGCCGACAAGCTACCGCAATCCGGGCAGGATGAACTTCCTGAAGTGCCGGAATGGTTGAGCACCGAAGCACAATCCTGGATCAGAAGCCACTATTTCGAATTTTCCGATCTTGTCGTTGCCGCACGCAAGGCTTCCTGAGGCGGCGCTGTTTCTGAAAAATTGCTTGCCTGCAGTGAAGCAATTCGGAATAAGCATAAATCGCTTTTATTTTGGCCCTGCCGGCCTTTTGAGGTGACGAGTAAGCCACGAACATCCTAAGCTCGACACAAACTCGAACAGACCGGACGTTATGACTAACAAGAATACGCATATGCGGGAGCGATTGATGGCCCGGAAGCAGGAATTGCAGGCCCTGGCAGCCAGCAGTGCCGATGCCCGCAAACCAGTTGAACTGGACCAGACCAGTGTTGGCCGATTATCGCGCATGGATGCCATGCAAGGTCAGGCCATGGCACTGGAAACCGAACAGAGACGCAAAAACGAACTCACCAAGATAGACTCGGCATTGATCAGATTGAACGAAGATGAATACGGTTATTGCCTGAGCTGCGGAGAAGAGATTTCCCCGAAGCGTCTCGATCTGGACCCGGCTATCCCGACGTGCATTGATTGCGCGAGTTCCAAACCCTGATCCCTTTATGACGGGAACCACTCTGGCCCAGCAAGGAGTTCTGATTGCTTGATTTTTTGAAAAAAATGGTTGGTCTTAACCGCCGCCGCAAATCCCGAATCGAGCATCCTGGTCTGACCCTGACGATCGAACGCAAAGCCTATGAAACTTTTGACTGGGGAATGGGCGGATTCCGGATTGCCAAATTCAAACGTGACATCAAGGTCGGTGAGACCATCGAAGGTCAAATCAGTGCGTATCGGGGATCAAATGGCGGAACATTCACAGCCGCAGTTGTGCGCCTGACAGATGACCGGGGCTTTGGTGCTTGCTGGTCAGAAATAGACCGCGATATCTATACGGCCATGAGTGGTCCGGGTGGTGTCTGAAAAGTCAGGGGAAGTCAGATAATACCAGGTGTCGCGCTAGTTAGCCTGACCTGGCAACTGCTGATATCGACCTTCTGACAAGCCGCTGAAAAATTCATTGACCTGGGGATGGACTACTGGCTTGCCGGAATCATCAGGCAAAAGATTTTGTTCAGAAACATACGCCACATATGTTGTCTCGGCATTTTCAGCCAGCAAATGATAGTAGGGCTGGTCTTTGCGTGGACGTGATTCTTCGGGGATCGAGTCCCACCATTCGTCGGTATTTGCGAATTCGGGATCGACATCAAAGATCACACCGCGGAACGGGTATATGCGGTGGCGAACAATATCGCCAATCTGAAATTGAGCAGTCAGTATTTCCATGGGCGTAATTCTATCACATTCAGGAATTCGGTCCATAGCATCACAGCAGAAGTCGCAGAAAGACTAATCGCCCGACAGGACCGCCATTTGACCAGCCCCAAAACCATTCAGCATCTGTTTCCCGGTGTCGAAAACGGGTCGCTTTATCAGGGTTGGATTGCCGATAAGTAATGCAACGACAGCGGCGTGGTCGTCACTTTCAGATTCCGCTTTGGCAAACACTACTTTGGCAACCTCATCCAGTCCCCGCCAGCTTGTGGATCTGCGGTTTAGCACAGCATCCAGGCCCAGCTTGTTCAAAAACCCGGATACCAGTTGTTCATCCAGCCCGTCATCACGAAAGTCGTGAAAGCGATGCTCATACCCTTCCGCCTCCAGCCATTTAAGCGCCTTGCGACAGGTGTCGCAGTTTTTGATGCCATAAACCGTGATCATAATTCGCAATTTCCGAAAGTTGTTGTGTTCACAGCCCGCGCTGCATTTTGACCCGGATAAATTCTGCCCGATTGAACAAACCACCGGAAGTCTGCATGGGAAATTTGTGCATCCAGGCATTCAGCTTGACGGAAAGAATACACAAAATCCCGCCCAGCGCTGTGTGATTACTGATCACGATAGACTTGAAGTCCTGGAAGCGCTCGGTATCCATATGCTCCCACATATTGTCTGTATATTCCTCAAAGACTTCGAAGCGTCGACTTGCTGTCTTGTTCAGTTTCCTGATTTTGCCAAGGGATACTTTACACGTATTGACCAGACTCTGGTCCTTGCCGAGATGGGGATGTGCGAGAATTTCCTCAACCGACAGACCAAAATCGATGATACCTTCCTGCACTGCTTCCAGATATCCCCGGTAATAGGCAATGGACAGATAGATATCGCCATAGTCTTCCAAAAAGGCAGGTACTTCCTGGACATCGATGCCAAGGCTTTTTGCCAGTTTATTCAGCTTGAGCGTCGCCTGTGTTTTGTCGGGATTGCGATACAGCGCCAGCACATCCTTGAAGTCCCCCACCTGATCATCATCGCCAAAGACTTCCATGATCAGGCGCTTGGTAAATTTGGACATGTAGTCGCGTAATTCGACCTGCTTGTCGTCCGACAGTTTCAAATGCTGGTCTTCATCGACATCTATCCCCAGAGAACGCAAATGAACCCGCAAGCTGTAGACATCATAGCTGGTGAGCTCACCCAGCTTCTGCAAAACACGGGCATCCTTGTAGGACATGCTGGTGAAGGTCATCGAAAGATCAGACAGTTTTATCTGGCCGCTGCCATTGTCACCGCCAAAAACCTCGATGACACTTTCCAGCTCGTCATTCTTGACCATCCTGAGGCGGCCAATACCGACAGATTCCAGCGGAATGATGCTGAGCGGCAGCACATGGATCGCATCGCGATCATAATCCGGAACGGGTTCCAGTGCCGTCACATCATCCTCATTCAGATAAATCCCCCCTGGGAAACTTCTTAGGGATATTCAGCTTACGATATTTCCTCGGCAGAAAGCACGTCAGTTGAGGTGTTTTTTAATCTGAAACGTTTTGTCGCGGAACCTGTCCCGCAACGAGGCGTATTTTTCGCGGCGCAGCCAGCCACATCGCCGCAATCGATACCAGCGACACAACAATTGCCACAGCAAAAGCCCCGTCATAATTTTGCCAGTGATCAAACATAAATCCAGTCAGCCAGGGACCAATTGCAGCACCCGCACCGGCAGCGGCAGCGATAACACCAAATATACTGGCATAACGAGGCCCGGCAAACAGATCAGCAGGAACAGAGCCAAATACAGAAGCAAGACCATAGCCCAGTGCGCCCTGCACAACGACCATGGCATACATGAGCCAGGGTTCAGGCCAAATCCGCAAAGCATAAAGTGCCAGATAAGTCAGCAAAAACCCGACACAAGCCAATGTCCACGCCCATTCCCGACCCATGCGATCAGAAAACTGGCCAATCCAAACCTGGCCAACAACACCACCCAGACTAACCAGGCCCAGTGCCAATGCAGCGATTTCCTTCGAAATGCCGATATCGATCAAATATCGGGTTTGGTGGACCTGTACGGCGTACCAGATATACAATCCGCCGACAAAGGCGATTGTCAGAAACCAGAACTGACGGGTTCGCATAGCCAGCCCCAGGGTCCAGTCCGTCTCCACCCATTTATGATCCACGATTGCTCTTGATTTATGATCTGCGCTCGACGAGTTTTCGCGCCCCATTCCTGGCACATCACCATCAGGGAGTAGACCTAAATCTGAAGGATGTCGGCGCTGGAAAATAAAGCCAAGCGGCACAAGGACAAAAAGAGAAACGGCGGCAATCACGATACAGGCCGTGCGCCAGCCTTCGCTGTCAATTGTTGCTTGCATCCAGGGGAACAGGGCCATGGACCCGGCGCCCACACCGGCAAACGCTATTCCGACAGCAAGACCCCGTTTTCGTTCAAACCAATTGGGTAAAAACATGGTATGGCCGATGTAACTTATAAAGATCGACGTGCCGACGACCATAACGCCCAAACTGAGATAGAAGTGCCAGATTTCCGATGACAGGGTCGCGGTATACATACCAGCGCTGACGAAGACGGCACCCAAAGGAATTGTCAACCGGGGGCCATAACGGTCCATCAACTGACCAAGCAAGGGCGTCATACCAGTTGAGACCATAAACCCGATAGAAAATATGGCTGCGGTGGTTCCCCGATCCCAGCCAAATTCGTCGACAATGGCTGGAAACAACAGGGAAAATGATGTGCGGGCATTAACCCCGATGGCCATGGTGACAAAAGCCACCGCAATCACAACCCAGCCATAATAAAAAGGCAGGCGCTTGATAATGTCAGGTGTCTTTGACGAACCGGTGTTCGGGGGAAGTTCAGAACCGGTCATTTTCCCTCCGAAGTCCCATCAGCGGGATCGCTGACAATGGAAAAATAATATCAAAATACTGGTGCCACCGGTCCGAACCGAACTGACACTTCCCTGCAAAAACGGGATTTTAAACGTTGAATGTCTATTTTGATATCAAAGGATTAGATATGAAACTGTGTATTTTTTGTATGAACGCTGTCATCGAAATGCACGTCATTCATATCAGACACCTGTCTTTCTTCCAACAGCAAGAAAACGATTATTACCAGCTCCACCTGCAAAAATACCGGGCATCCTTGGCGACCTGAAAGGCCCGAAACACGGATCACCTCCTCCATAAACGCACTGTGTTCAGGGTGTCTGACGTCAGCGCTTTTGGGACGAACCGGGTTGATTTGATAACAGAGTATTTCCGGCTCTTCGTAACCATAGAGGAGTAATTGAAATCAAACAGGAAGCCGGTTTTGTCGAAAACTTCTAGCAATTTTCCTTTGTTGTTTTGCCGCTGGTCTTTTCCTGTCATATTGCTCACAACCTGAATCACTTGCTGCGCGAAAGCCGGGGACTTTGGGATATGATGCTTTATCCACGTGGGGTTGGCGGTGACTAATCAGGCGGAAGAATTTTGAGTAAAAGGTTGTTACATATTGGCCTGATCGGCCTGTTGTTGTTCCTGACCGGACCGCAGACGGCGCAGGCGAATAAGCTGGAAGGAGCAGCCAGCCCCTATCTCCTGTCCCACAAGGATGACGCCATTCACTGGAATCCCTGGTCCGATGCCGTTCTGCAACGGGCGAGAGATGAGAACAAACCCGTCTTTTTATCCATTGGATATTCTGCATGCCACTGGTGTCATGTGATGGCCCGCAAGACCTTTGTCGATGAGCGTGTGATCCACCTGCTCAATGAAAACTTCATTTCTGTACTTGTCGATCAAGAGGAGCGTCCGGATATTGCCGGACATTTTCTGGATATCATGGAGGTGATGGCGGGTCAGAGGGGAACGCCCGCTAATTTTCTGCTGACACCGGATATTGAGCCAATCTACGCTGCCGGTTACCTCTCTCCCAGACGGGAATTCGGTGCGCCAGGATTAATTGATATCCTGCAAATGTTTGTCCGCGACTGGAAAGTCAGTCGAAAGGAAATGACCGCTAATGCACTGGAATTCTACCAGGAACATTTACGGCTCAAGAGTAATCGCTTTAGCACAGCGACAACAGTTACCCCTGATCCTGTGGATAAGGTGCTGGCCGAATGGGAACGGGCCTTTGACCTAAAATATGGCGGCTTTGGCTCTCAGCCAAAATTCCCCATGGTCAATGTATTGTCATTCCTTTTACATGAAGGCGTTGCACGGGATGATAAAGGATTATTGAGCAAGATATTTTTTACGCTGGATGCCATGGCTGCCGGCGGAATTCGGGATCAAATAGGCGGCGCATTCCATCGCTATGCCGTTGACCGCTATTGGCAAGTCCCTCATTTCGAAATCATGCTGCACGAAAATGCCCTGCTTGCCATCCTTTATACAGATGCATGGAAGGCGACATCCGATCCGGGACGCAAAGGAATTTATGCCAGGGTCGTGCGCGGTATTCTGGATGATCTGGTTGCCCGGTTTTTACTTCCAGATGGGGCCTTTGCCGCCAGCCTGGACTCGGAATCCGACGGACATGAAGGACCCTGGTACACCTGGCTGGAAGACGAGATAAGGGCGCTGTTACCTGACACGGACGAGCAGAATTTTCTCGCCAGCTTTGTTGATAGCAAATATGGACTGGTCAACAAGCGCAGTGTATTGCGATTACAAAAAGGTGCCGAAGATTTTGTTGCCGCACATGACCGCCATACAACCAGTTTGCAAATTTTGTCGGCCTCACGTAACAAACGCCCCTCTCCTGCGCGGGGTGAAAAAGTTCTGACCTCATGGAATGCAATGGTGATCAGCGCCTTTGCAAGGGCTGCGCAGACCTTTGGCGTGGCCAGTGATCATGAAATGGCACGGTCTGTACTTCAGTCTCTGGCACCGGATCGAGCAATGACCCACAGCCGTCTGGGCAATAAGGTGATGCCAAAGGTTTTTCTGGATGATTACGCCTTTTTAGTGGAGAGTTATCTCGACCTGTATGAGACAGATTTTCAAATAATCTGGCTGGAACAGGCCCGTGCCTTTGCTGATCAAATGGTGCATATGTTCCAGTCCGCGAAAGGGCAGCCTCTCCAGCTCGTGCCGATAGCAGACGAAGATGGATTGCCTGCCCAACACAGCCTTGTCGAAGTTGCGGTTCCAACCGGAAACGCTGCTGCGATCTCGGCCCTGTTTCGACTGGCACTTTATGATCCCGACGGCGGATTTCAGCAGAACGCGATGGCCATGGCCCGGACACTCCAGTCCTTTCTGGCAGACTCCGGTTCGCAGGCGACAGGTTTGTTAAAAGCCTTGCGGTTTTCTCCACAAAATTCTTTTGAAATTGTAATTGTCGGAAATATCGACGATCCGGAATCCCGGGCCATGCTGTCCCTGGTACGCCAACACCTGTTGCCAGGTGCAGTGATTGCGTTTGTCGACGAAATCAAGACCGGGGTAGCCGATTATGACCCGCACAGCGCAGCGACATGGGGGCTGTTTGAACCTCGTCCAAAAATTGACGGGCGTGTAACCGCTTACTTGTGTCGGCAACGTCTTTGCAAGCTGCCGGTGAATACAGCCGGGGCCTTCGCCGCGCAACTGGACGCCATGTTCATTGAAACAAGCCGTCCATAACAGAATGCCGGATTGTCGGTGCGAGACCAGGGCGCTTCATATTTTCTCATCGAAGCCCCGTCAGCTGTATCGCTGATAACGGGTAAAGAATATCGGAAAACTGGTGCCCCCGGTCCGAATCGAACGGACACTCCCTTGCGAGAACGGGATTTTGAATCCCGCGCGTCTACCAGTTCCGCCACGGGGGCACGGCTGCGGATCATAGAGGAGGTTTTTTGTGGGTCAAGTGTTGCCCAAACCTGAGGTCAAAAAATTGTTGCAGGACCGAAAAAGGCCCTGCAACAAAGCTCCCGCCAGGCAATAACCAACCTGCTCAAGCCGTCTTGATGTCTTCCAGGAAGGTCTGGACTTCCGATTGCAAGGAGCCGAAACGTTCTGCCAGCTCTTGTGAGGCGCTCAGAACATCACCGGAAGCCGTTCCGGTTTGCTCGGAAGCACCACGCACGGTCTCGATACTTTCAGAAACACTCTGGGTACCCGACGCTGCTTCCTGGACATTACGACTGATTTCGCTGGTCGCGGCACCCTGTTCTTCAACGGCTGATGCGATTGTTGTGGCGATCTCATTCATCTCGACAATGGTTGTGCCGATGCCCTCAATCGCTGTCACAGCCTGCTCGGTTGTGCCCTGGATGGCGCCGATTTGACTACCAATATCCTCGGTTGCCTTGGCCGTTTGATTGGCCAGGTTCTTTACTTCCGAGGCCACAACCGCAAATCCCTTGCCAGCATCACCGGCCCGGGCGGCCTCAATGGTAGCGTTCAACGCCAGCAAATTGGTCTGCTCGGCGATGTCGTTGATCAGTTCAACAACTTCGCCGATCCGCTGCGCTGCTTCTGCCAACTCGCGGATGGTGGCATTGGTGTCGTTGGCGGCATCAACCGCTTTGGTCGAAATCTCCGCCGAGTGTGTTACCTGGCGGCTGATTTCGTCGATCGATGCCGTCAACTCTTCAGCCGCTGTCGCCACGGTCTGAACACTCGCCGAAGCCTGTTCAGCGGCGGACGATACAGACACACTTTCATCCATGGTTTGTTTGGCAATATCACTCATGGACTGGGCCGTTGCCTCCATTTCAGTGGACTGGGCTGAAACAACGCCAAGGATTTCTTCTACGGTATCTCCAAAACCAGACGTCAAACCATCGATCCGCTGTTGGCGTGCAGCCTTTGCGGCACTGTCTGCAGCTTCACGATCAGCCTCTGCCTGTTTGGCCCGCTCACGTTCTACGGCCGCCTGTTTTTCTTCTTCAGCAAGGCGCAGATTTTCAATGGCATTGGCACGGAAAACTTCCACAGCATCCGCCATTTTACCAATTTCATTCGTCAGCCCCAGGGAGGGAATTTCAATATCATTATTGCCCTCGGCAAGATCGCCCATAGTCCGGGTCATACGCTGGATTGGGCCTGTGATTGCTCTTGTCATGAAAAAAGACAACACCAGCCCGATCAAAACAGCCAAACCAGTTGCAATCCACAGCAGTCGAATGGCGGTCTGCTCATCTTTTTTGACAGTGGTCATGGCGTCATGGGTAAATTTTTCAATTTCTGCCAGAGCCTGCTCCAGTTCCTGATCGATTTTGTCTTCAATATGTTCAATCTTTTCAGCCACTTTGCCTGGATCGTGAATTTCTCCCTTGCCAATCCGGGCAAAAATCTGCTCGGACAGGATTTCATATTCTTTGTGTTCTTTTTCAACGGTTTCGACGATTTCTGCCAGGTGCGTGAATTCTTCTTTTTCGGCATTGGTATGTGCATTCCCCGCCGCCGCCAGCAAAAGCGCGTCCGTTTCTTCAAGCTCTGTTTTGACCTTGTGACCCAGCGTCGAAAATTCCTTTTCCAGTTCATGGAAATGGCCTATCTGTTTCGGGTTCTTTGACAGACGTTCACCGAGCGCCAGTGTGCGTTCGAATAAAATGGCTTGCTCCAGTTGGTGCAACGTTACCTTGGTCAATTTTTCAGTGAGCGGCATATCGACTTCTGCAACACTGTCGATTTCCTCGGCAATACCCTGCATTTCGATAATGGCAAAACCGGCAACGCCGCCTGTGATCAGCAACAGAAGCGCGACCAGTCCATAAACGCGAATTGAAATTTTGATATTTTCTAACATCGATTAACCCTCTGATTCTATTTATTATCATGGGATTCGAAGTTGGCTTTCGTGGGTTCTGCCACTGCTTTTGCCATTCGAATCAATCAGGAGGAGACACCAAGTTGTATTATTTTGATTTTCGTTATGTCTTGTTCAACCTGGCCATTGTTTTGAACAACCAACCGGCAAACATCCTGATACCAAATTCGTGCTGGCGGGAAACTAGACAATGTGTGTATCTGAATTATTTCCGGTTCATATAAATTTGTAACATTATCTGAAGTGTTGTTTCGGAGGTGTAACTCAACCCTGAATTCCCGCGCATTGCCTTGCCGCCCAATGCCTGCTATGACCGCGTCTGCCGCAGAAAACATGGATTTTTCAGTGATACATCGACTTTACAACTGGACCCTTGGCCTCGCCGGACATCAGCATGCGCTGGCCGTTCTGGCGCTTATTGCCTTTGTTGAAAGCTCGGTCTTTCCGATTCCGCCGGATGTGTTGATCATCCCCATGGTCCTGGCCACGCGCCAGCGCTGGATTGCCATTGCCGGTGTTTGCACAGTCGCCTCGGTCGCCGGTGGACTGGCGGGATACGGTATTGGCTATTATCTTTATGAAACCATTGGTCGGGCCATCGTCGAGTTCTATGGTTATGCCAGCAAGTTTGAGACTTTCCAGCAGTGGTACGATGAGTTTGGCTTGATGATTGTTTTCGCCGCCGGCCTGACACCCTTGCCCTATAAGGTTTTCACCATCGCCAGCGGTGTCGCGTCGCTGGATATCTGGAGCTTTCTTGGTGGCTCGGTGGTCTCGCGCGGCATGCGGTTCTTTATCGTTGCCGGTTTGCTCTGGCACTTCGGCGAGCCGATCCGGGTGTTTATTGAAAAGCATCTGAACACGCTGGCGGTTATTTTTACCGTGCTGTTGATCGGCAGTTTTGTGGTCCTGAAATACCTGATCTAGCGTCGATAAAACGACTGTTTCACCCCCCTGATAAATCACAGGTTTTGTGGGATTTTACGCGGACATTTTGTCGCATTTCGTCTCATTTCAGGGACATTTCTGGACATCCGACAAACTTTTCAGGACACTGAGGCTCTCATGATCAACTATCTCCTCCAGCCCCGACGGGCCGCCCTGCTGATCGCCATCGCAAGTTTCATTGTCGTCGGCTCAGCCATTTCATCTGAAATATTCGGTGGCCTGGCGCCTTGTGTATTGTGTTTGTATCAACGCATTCCCTACGCGATTACAATCGCCCTTGGCCTGGCCGGATTTGCAGCGCCGCGATTGCTGGTGCCTTTGATGTTGCTGGCGGCACTGGCATTTCTGACAGGCGGCGGCATTGCGGTCTTTCATGTGGGCGTTGAAGAAGCCTGGTGGACCGGCACCGAGGCTTGCGTCGGCACCCAGGACAAGGCCGCATCCATCGATGAATTACGAGCCCAGATCATGGCGACGCCGGTGATCCGCTGCAATGATATCCAGTGGTCCCTTTTCGGCATCTCCATGGCGGGATACAATGTGCTGACTTCCCTGGCATTGGCGATCTATTCTTTGCTGGTGGCCCGAGAAAAATTCACGCGTCCTTAAGCTGGAAAGCATCGACGATGGCGACAGACACTTCAGCGCCTAAAACGACAGGACAGGACAGTTTGCCTGGCGATCTGTCACGCGAAGAATTGATTGAGCGTATCATCCGCGTTGATCATGCCGGTGAATATGGTGCGGTGCGGATCTACCAGGGCCAGATGGCTGTGCTCGGCAAATCGCCAAGCGCCGCAACTCTGCAGCACATGACCGAGCAAGAAAAAAAACATCTCGAGACTTTTGAAAAACTGGCGGTTGAACGCCGGGTGCGCCCGACTTTACTGACCCCGATCTGGCACGCCGCCGGATTTGCCCTTGGTGCCGGGACTGCCTTGATGGGCGAAAAAGCCGCCATGGCCTGCACCCAGGCCATTGAAGAAGTCATCGACGAACATTATGCCGAACAGGCGGAAAAGCTGGGCGACGATGAAAAGGACCTGCGCCAGACCATCGAAAAATTCCGCGCTGAAGAAGTCGAGCACCGCGATACAGCCATTGCCCACGGTGCCGAAGACGCGCCGGGCCATGCCTTGCTGACAGGTGCCATTAAATCCGGCTCCCGCCTCGCGATCTGGTTGTCCGAACGAATATAGAAATTGCCTTGCCTGGCACATACCTACATTTCAATCACCACAAAGATATTCTAGGCTGTCCCCCCCACCCCAGCCCTCCCCCACGAGGGGGGAGGGAGAGTTTTTTGATCTTCCCTCGATAGCCCTCCCCCTTGATGGGGGAGGGTTGGGTGGGGGTGAAGCCACAAGGAAATATTTATGGCCGATAAAAAAGCCGTTGTTGTCGGTGGCCTGGGTGTCATTGGCCGCAATCTGATTAACACCCTGAACAAGGACCCGGCCTGGGATGTTGTTGGGCTGTCGCGCCGCGTCCCCGATTTCAAATCAGACGCGGAATTCATTTCGGTTGATCTGCTGAACCGACAGGACGCCGAACAAAAGCTCGCGGGCCTGACCGACGTTACGCACATCTTCTATGCCGCCTTCCAGGGTCGCCCGGTCTGGGCCGAACATAACGCGCCCAATCTCGCCATGCTGGTCAATGCGGTTGAGCCCATCGAGGCCGCCAGTCCCGGCTTGCGTCACGTGAACCTGGTGCAGGGCAACAAGATTTACGGCAGCCACCTCGGCCCTTTCAAAACGCCTGCGCGGGAAGACGACCCGCCGCACATGCTGCCCAATTTCTATTGGGACCAGCAGACCTGGCTGGCCGCACAACAGAACGGAAAATCATGGGCCTGGTCGGCCCTGCGTCCGCAAACCGTTTGCGGCTTTGCCGTCGGCAACCCGATGAATATTACCACCGCCATTTGTGCCTATGCCGCGATCTCGAAGGAGCTTGGCCTGCCGCTGCGTTTTCCCGGCAAGCCCGGTGCCTATACGGCGGTCTATCAGGTGGCCGATGCTGAAATCCTCAACAAGGCCATGCTATGGTGCGCCGACAGCGATGCCGCCGCCAATGAAGTTTTCAACATTACCAACAGCGACTTTTTCCGCTGGTCAAATGTCTGGCCCAGGTTCGCAAAGTTTTTTGACCTCGAAGTCGGTGACGTGCAAACCATTTCCCTGACCGACTTCATGGCCGACAAGGGCCCCCTGTGGGCCAGCATGGTCAAAAAATATGGCCTGCAGGATATTGCCTGGGAAGACCTGGTGGCCTGGCCCTTTGCCGATTATGTTTTTGGCACGGACTGGGATGTGATGACCGACACCCTGAAAATCAGACAAGCCGGTTTTCATGACAGCGTGCGCTCAGAAGAAATGTTCCTGCGACTGTTCCAGGAATTCAGAGATATGAAAGTAATTCCATAGGGTGTCTCAACTTGTTGAAACACCTGAAGCCCCTGATACTTTGCAAGACCAGGAATCAAACACGATCACGCGATTCAGATTTATCCGAATTCGCTTTTAACTGAAAGCTTCTCCGCAATGAACAAGGCAACGAACCTCAGCGTCGGCTATATCGGGCTTGGCAATATGGGCAAGCCCATGGCCATGTGCCTGTTGAACAAGGGCTTCCAGGTCGCGATCTGGGCCCGCAATCCGGACAAGGTCGCGGACCTGGTCGCACGCGGTGCCCGTGCATTGAACAGCGCCGCCGATGTGGTCCGCGCCAGCGACGTCACATTTACATGCGTCACCAATACCGACGCCATGCGCGCCATCGTCTTTGGCCAGGGCGGCATCGCAGAAGGTGCTGCAAAAGGCAAGGTCCTGGTGGATATGTCGAGCATCGAACCCGGTGCCACGGTCGAGATGGCGGCCAAGCTGAAAGCCGACACCGGCATGGGCTGGGTCGACGCCCCCATTTCAGGCTCCCCCACTGCCTGCCTTGAAGGCACGCTGACCGTCATGGCCGGGGCCACCCAGGAAGATTTCGATTTTGCCGAACCGGTCATCGACTGCCTGGCGGGCCGCCTGACCCACATGGGACCCAGCGGGGCCGGGCAAACCACCAAACTGGTCAACCAGACCCTGGTCGGTGGTTCTCTGGCGTTGGTCGCCGAGGCCATAAAATTCGCCCAGGACGCCGGTGTCGACGCCACCCGCATTCCCGCCGCCCTCGCCGGGGGCCGCGCCGACAGCCCAGTCCTCCAGGAATGGGGTGCCCGCATGGCCGTGGAAGATTACGCGCCAACCTCCACCGTCGACATCATGGTCAAGGACCTCAACACCGTCTCCCGCACCTCCCAGGCCCAGGGCACACCGATGCCGGTGGCCGGTGCCGCTGGCGACGTATTCCAGCTAGCCAGCCGCCAGGGGCATGGCCAGTTGGATGTTTGTGCCATCAAGAAGATTTATGATTGAGGGAACAGGAAACTCTAACGGGGACATCACCCAAATTTCTTTAAATCGGGATCGTGTCCTCTTATCTGCAAATAATTGACCCCGAAATTTGATCTCTCTTTGCGGGTGTTTCATATATTCCGACTGGCAATCAAATAATAGCAAGTTTTTTGAACGCGATTGCTTATCGGATATCAACCAGCCGAACCGGCTGCTCTTTGATGGGCAAATGCAAAGCGGCAGAAAGGAGTCCAAGGGCGATACTCAACCACCACATGGCATCGTAGGAGCCGAATGTGTCGAATATTTTGCCTGCCAGCCAAGCCCCCAGAAATCCACCGAACTGATGGCCGAGGAACACGAAACCGAACAGCATGGACATGTGTTGAGTGCCGAATATATGGCCGACCAAACCACTTGTAAGAGGTACCGTTCCGAGCCAGAGGAGACCGATTGCAGCACTGAAGATCAACACCGTAGTTTCGGAAATCGGTGTCACCAGAAATAGAAGGAAAATAAGAGACCTACACAGATAAATCCCACATAAAACATTTTTCTTTGGGAAGTAGCCACCAAGAGCGCCAAAGCCATAACTGCCAATAATATTGCTCAAACCGATGGTGGTAAGAGCAGCCGTCGCCAGCCAGGGCGAAAAACTTTTGTCCGCTAAATAGGCGGGTATGTGCACGGCAACAAAAGCCAAATGGAAACCACAAACGAAGAAGCCGGCATTTAATAGCCAAAAACCCTGCACCTGACAGGCTTCTTTGAGTGCCGTCCTGGCGCCTTTAGATTGCAATTCTTGAGCAACTGGCGATTGTCCACGCAAACCTGCCGCGAGCGGCACAATCAAGAGCGCACTCATCGCCAGAATGACGAGAGCCAACGTCCAGCCGAAGCTATCAATCAACGCGTGAGAATAGGGTATAGCCAAAAACTGACCGATAGAACCGCCAACTGACGCCAATGCCAACGCCTGTGCACGTTTATTTGGCGTGACCAATCGACTCACTGTCCCCAGGATAACCGTGAAGCCGCTACCACTCAGCCCCAGACCAATTAATGTGCCACCGACAAGCAACTGCATACCGTCGCCGGACAGCGTCATGACAATCAGCCCTCCGGCATAGAGCAGGCTGCCAACAGCTGCGACGCGACCCGCGCCGTAGCGATCCGCGATGGCGCCAGCAATGGGTGCGCCAAACCCCCAAGCCAAATTCATCAATCCCATACCAAGAGCAAAACTCCCCCGCCCAAGACCCAAATCAAGGGTTATCGGCGTTAAGAACAAGCCCATGGCTTGTCGAAAACCGACGGACAGCGCCATGATCGAACCGGCGCACATAATCAATATCCAAACTTGCCTATGCACGGTCTACTCCCTGATCTCACATTTAATGGACGGAAGTTAGGCCATTTGCTTTTATCACCATAACGAATATATATGATGGTATAATCTTGAATGGAGATGACAATGCAAGCCTCCCAATTCAGTCTTGATCTTTTACGAAGTTTTGTCGTAGTGGCGGAAACTCAAAATTTCACCCGTGCAGCAGAACAGCTCAATTGCGTGCAGTCAGCTGTCAGTACGCAGATACGCAAGCTTGAAGAATCGCTCCAATCCCGTCTGTTGGAGCGCACAAAGCGGCAGGTTCATTTGACTGATGAAGGCCGAACGCTGTTACACTATGCCCAGCGAATACTGCGTTTGAAAGAAGAAGCTCTGGCGGAGATAACGCATCAAGGTCTTTCCGGGCGGATCCGGGTGGGTGTCAGCGACACGTCCATGATTTACATGCCTCAAATACTAAAGGTCTTTGCCAAAAAACACCCAATGATCAATGTTGAATTGCGGTGCGAACGAAGCTGGATTGCTTTGGATGCACTGGAAGCCGGTCAGGTTGACTTGGCCTTTGTCACGCAGAAATGTGGTCGAAAAGGCGGCAAGCCGGTAGGCCAATCACCACTGGTCTGGGCTGTTTTGGCACAAAGCAATGCGGATGAAATGGACCCTGTCCCTCTCGCCATATTCGCGCCGGGCTGCATCTATCGCAAAGCTGCCCTTGATGCTTTGGAAAAATCTCACAAGGCTTACCGCCTGGCCTACGAAAGTCCCAGCCGTTCGGGCCTGGACTGCGCTGTCAACTCCGGTCTGGCAGTTACTGTAATTCCGAAAGACTACATCGACGAAAGCCTTCGGATAGTATCCTTCGACAAGCTTCCAGTTCTGCCAGTATTTAAGACATATCTGTTTGGCGCGTCCAACCAGAATTCACCTACTGTCAGAGCATTTGGCAACATCCTGAAAGAGGTGGTTCCCTCATTAAACCATGCATCTGATTTCTAACGTGCCTCTGCAATCCAAAACCTGTCGAACTTCGTCTCTGCCGAAGCATCATCCTCACCGGCCTGCACCTGCCCATACAAAAACTTCATGAGTTTGCGGTCTTCGGCTGAATAGCCGTCAGACAGTGCGCCACCCTTGAAGTCCTTGAAGAACAGACTCGACAGATACCGTTCCGTGTGGCCGGTTATGCCCAATGAATGGCCGAGTTCATGTAAAACGGTGCCCCATTTATTTCCCTGGGTGAGATTTGTTGAGACAACAATTTGGGCTTTTTGAATTACGCCGTTGTCAGATACGTCGGTCCCGCAAAATCCAAGGATGCGGGCATCAAGGTCGTTATCCCGAGCCAGTTCACGAAGCACTTCGCTCGTCACAAAGTTCACTGTTATGTCGGCAACATCATCGCGGGTCATGCGCACGGCAATACCGGTTCCCGACAACATCTGGTTCAATTCAAATATGGCACCACCGACCATTTCACGTTCTGCGTTCGTGCCGCCTTTGACAGTGACTGTTGGGCTGTGGTCCCAGCGGTTTATTGACTGGCTGGAGCTGCCATCCAGCGTCAGGTCTTTCACATATTCCCAATCCGAACAACGCGCATCGCATTCTCCAAAACCAAACATGTAGGCGAAAATTGTGACATTCACCAGAACCAAAAGTAACCACGAAACACTTGACCGCCAGTGCTTGTTTTGCCCCGACACCATATTACGCCTCACGACTTAAACCAGTACAAAATTAAATAATTACCCTTTTAAATTGTCTTTCTCAAGGATGCAAATCTGGCGACAGGGGTTTATGATCAGAGCTGAAAAAAATTCTGTGGAGTTTTTTCGAGATGCAACGTCCAAAGCTGTTTGCCTCGTTGATCGTACCGGTGATTTCCGGGTTTGCGTTATTGATTGTGGCAACTTGCTTGCCTCAAAACGCCAGGGCTGACGGGTCGGCACGCTTCGACAGCCAGCACCTTGAAGTTCTGCGCCAGGCGCTGTTCCGGCATCAGGGATATGCCGGGCAGCAGCTGGACAACAAGGTTTCGGTTCTTTCGGAAGTGTTAAAGCTGGTCGAGCAAAAATACCTGAGAGACGTTGATTTTGATTCTCTCGTGGCAGTGGGTGACAACAACATTTCGACGGGAACGGGCGGTGGCGAAGACATCGTGGAAGCAGCGATCAATGCCATGCTGGCGTCTCTTGATCAGCATTCCAGTTATATGAGCCCGGAAAAATACAATGAGATGAAGATTGCGAGCAAGGGTCAGTTCGGGGGTCTTGGTATTCAGCTCACGCTCAAGGACGGGCATTTGACGGTCATCGCCCCGATTGACGACACGCCTGCGGCCCTCGCCGGGATCATGGCCGGGGATGTAATTTCGCACATAGACGGCGAAGCTGTTGCCGGGAAATCACTTGCCGAGGCCGTGCAGATCATGCGCGGCCCGCCTGGTGCCGCGATTACGTTATCGATCCTGCGGCAGGGGCGAGATCAGCTTTTTGACATCTCCATTGTTCGCGCCATCATCAAGGTTAAATCTGTTCGTACACAGCGCATGGGCGATATCGCCTATATCCGCATCTCCTCCTTTTCCCAACAAGCCATCCCTGGCGTGAAGTCAGCCTTGAGCCAGATCAGCAACACAACAAAAGGACTGGTGCTGGATTTGCGTAACAATCCTGGTGGGTTGTTCGACCAGACAATTAAAATCGCCGATATGTTTCTGGAGCATGGCACCGTCACATCCTATCAAGGCCGCAAGGTCTCCAGCCGCAGAAGTTTCAGCGCCAATCCGGGAAAACTGGCGCATGGATTGCCGATTGTTGTCCTGATCAATGGCGGTGCTGCCTCGGCAACGGAGATTTTGGCAGGTGCCTTGAAGGATCATGGCCGGGCCGTGTTGTTAGGGACCAGGACTTTTGGCAAGGGAACCGTTCAAACGATCTCACCATTAAACGGCGGTGGTGCCTTGCGATTGACGACCAGCAGGTTTTACAGACCCTCCGGCGTGCCGATGTCGAAGGCTGGCATTCAACCTGACATCAGGTTCGAACGCGCCGATCCCGATACGGACGAAGAACTTGAAATGGCGTTGATGTTGTTGCGCGAGCCGACAAGTGATTTTATTTCCATGGCGCGACGATATGGGGCCGAACTTCATCAGCCACAACAGGTTGCGAAGGCCCGGCCCGCCCCACAAAAATCAATGGTCGCAAAACCGGAGCCGGAGCCCGAATACAAGGCTCTGGCCAGACAACCGGAGAACAAACACGCGGTGGCAGTTATCATCGGCAACAAGGTCTATGCCGACAGAGTGCCGGCGGTGTCCTTTGCCCACAACGATGCGGATGCCATGCGGGACCTTCTGGTGAACCAGTTGGGCTATCGGGACGGCAATATCATCGACCTGCGTGATGCCTCACAGGCGAAGTTCACAGCCATCTTCGGTTCAGAAAAATCCCACAAGGGCAAATTGTTTGGTTACGTCCGGCCGAACAAATCCGACGTAACGGTGTTTTATTCCGGCCATGGTGTGCCGGGATCAAACGACAAACGGGGTTATTTATTGCCCGTTGATGGAGACCCGGATCTGGCGGAATTCAACGGCTATCCCATCGACCTGTTGTTCCGCAATCTGGCAAAGATCGAAAGCCGGTCGATGACGGTTTTTATCGATGCCTGTTTTTCCGGCAACACACCCAAAGGGATGCTGCTGCGCTCGGCCTCCGGCATTTCCATCACGCCCAAAATGCCCAGGTCTACCGGCAAGATGGTTGTTGTTACAGCCGCCCGGGGGGATCAGCTGGCCAGCTGGGATGAAGCGGCCCGCCAGGGTCTTTTTACAAAGCACTTGTTGCGCGCCTTGAAGGGTGCTGCGGATGCTGAAGATTACGGCAACGGTGACGGCAAGGTTACGCTCGGCGAAGTTCAAACCTATCTCGATGACGAGATGACATACCAGGCCCGGCGTCAATATGGCCGCGAGCAACAAGTATGGTCACAAGGCGACCCTGAGGTTGTCCTTACAGGAAACCAGGAAAACTAGCGGCGCTCAAATTCAATTCCTTGATTTTGCCAGCCAAGGCTCCATCTCATGTCATGAGATAGAACCAGTTTCCCCGGAGAGTTTCTTGAATACTATTCAGTCCCCCTGCATATCCGTTTGTCAGATGAACCCCGATGATGATTTTTGCACGGGTTGCTGGCGGACCAGGGATGAAATCAAAAACTGGAGAGCCGCGCCGGACAGTTGGCGTCTGGAGATACTGGGAAAACTGAATGATCGCCGTGAAGCTGCGGGCGGGCGAAAACGTCGGCCGACCAGACGACGGAACAGATAGTTCAAATCTCCCCTCGCTACGATCCCACGGCTTCGTTGACCATGCGCTGGAAATGCACCAGGGCTGGTTCGTTCCGGCCATAGACCACGCTTTCAAGGGCACCGGTTGCGAGGTTAATCTGCGCGCCCTCACCCACAGGAAAATCTTCGTCCAGGACCGTGCGCACCGTCATGTCCATATTCTTTTGCCAGTGCAGCAAGGCCTTTTTGTTGGGGATGGCTTCGGGGATATAGAATTCCATCAGCACGCGACTTTTGGCCGGGTCATCGTCAACCGGGAAACAGCGCCAGACCTCGGCGTGATCGCGCTGCATGACAAAAACGGTGTTGGGAAACAACACATAGACCATGGCCGTATGCCAGATCAGGTCCCAGTCTTGTTCGGGCTGGTCTTTCAATTCCACGATTGTCCGGCGCGGCAGGGTTTCGCGTAAATTGCGGCCAAAGGCGTCCATCAAACATAGATTGCCAAACAGCAAGGGACCCACCGTTGTCTTGTGCAAGGTGGCAAAATGATAGGGTTCGAGAAATGTGTCGATGATGGTCTTCCAGTTCATCGCGCAATTTATTTCCCGGGTTTCATAGTGATGATAATCAGCAAAGCCGTAACTGGCGATCTCGGGTGCCAGACCAGCGAGATGGTGGTCGATATCCAGGCTGCCAGTGCCTTCGGGCTGCACCCAGATCAGACCATCGCATTCCGCCGAGGGTAATTCGGTCAGGGCGCAGTTATCGAAATCAAAGCCGCTGAAATCTTCTTTTGCGGGCGCATGTGCAAATTTTCCTGATCTGTCAAAGGACCAGGCGTGATAGGGACAGATCAGGTTCTTGCGCAAATGCCCGCTGCCCTCCACCAGGCGTGAGGCCCGGTGCTGACAGACATTAAGAAAAGCACGAACAGCACCATCATCCCCCCGCACCACCAGGATCGGCACGCCGGTATTATCATCGGTGACATAATCTCCCGGTGTTGGCATCTGGCAACTGAGCGTGATCAGCAAAGGTTCCCGCCGGAAAAGTATTTCCTGTTCCCGGGCAAGTCGGTCTGGTGATGTATAGGCTGAAGCCGGATTGCGCATGATGGCATCGGCCTTGTCGGTCGATTTGTTTTCGAGATGTTCGAACACCCTTTTTGTCAGGGCGATCCGGGTTTCCTGGTCCATCAGATATCCACCAGTTGCAACGCCTTATGGCTCCAGCTCAGTATCCCAGTAAAGGTAATCGTTCCAGCTTTCGTGCAGGTGATTGGGCGGGAAGCTGCGACCACTTTTTTGCAAATCGGTGACGCTGGGCTCGAACGGCCAGACCCTTGGTAACATGCCTGCCTGCTTGGGCATCTTGCCGCCCTTCCTGAGATTACAGGGCGAGCATGCGGCGACAACATTTTGCCAGGTCGTCTGTCCGCCACGGGATCTGGGGATCAGGTGATCAAAGGTCAAATCGTCGGGCGAGCCACAATATTGGCAACTGAAACTGTCGCGCAGAAACAGGTTAAATCGAGTGAAAGCAGGTTTGCGCGCCGGTTTGACATAGCGCTTGAGCGACACAACGCTGGGTAATTTCATCTGAAAACTGGGCGAGCCAATGACCGTATCATATTCCGAAACGATATTTACCCGTTCCAGAAAGACAGACTTCACCGCACTCTGCCACGACAGCAGCGACAGCGGAAAATAGCTGAGCGGTCGATAATCCGCATTCAGCACCAGGGCAGGACAACTTTCAGGTGACAATTAAATCTCCGTTATGTTCCTTGGCTTGGCCTATTTTGACGCGTAATCAATTATAACACCACCCTCTAGTCTCAATATCATGTGGGTGGGCGGCGTAAAATCACCTCATATCGTATCTATAGCCTCTCTAATTGGGTCTGGCGGCGAATTTATCTGGCGTCTATGCTGTCCGGCCCAAGACAATCCCCCTTCAGAAAGATCAATTTCAATGCCCGGTCCTCTCTCCCATATCCGTGTTCTTGACCTCTCCCGCATTCTGGCAGGCCCTTCCTGTACGCAAATTCTGGCGGACCTTGGGGCCGAGGTTATCAAGGTGGAAAAACCAGGTGCCGGTGACGACACCCGCCATTGGGGACCGCCCTGGGCAAAAGACAGTGACGGCAATGACACCCCGGATTCGATTTATTATCTGGCCATCAATCGTGGCAAGAAATCGGTTACCGTCGATATCTCGAAGCCCGAAGGTCAGCAGATGATCCGCGACCTCGCAAATAAATGCGATGTCCTGGTTGAGAACTACAAGGTCGGCGGTCTCAAGAAATACAAGCTTACTTACGATGACCTGAAAGACGATAATCCCTCGTTGGTCTACTGCTCCATTACCGGCTTTGGACAGGATGGTCCCTACGCCCCGCGCGCCGGATACGACTATATGATCCAGGCCATGAGCGGGTTGATGAGCATTACCGGCGAAGCCGACGGCAAGCCAGGTGGTGGGCCCATGCGCGCCGGTGTTTCTATCGCCGACCTGACCACCGGACTTTATTCCACCATTTCAATTCTGGCTGCCCTGACCCACCGCGAGCGCACCGGCGATGGCCAGCATATCGACATGGCCTTGCTGGATTGCGCCACAGCGATATTGGCCAACCAGGGCATGATGTATCTGGCCACCGGCGAATCGCCCGTCCGGGTCGGCAATCGCCATCCCAGCGTGGTGCCGTACCAACCCTTCAAGACCAGCGACGGTCATGTCGTGCTGGCCGTCGGCAACGATGGTCAGTTTGAACGTCTGTGCAAGGTTCTGGGCATGCCGGAAGTTGCCGAAGATGAACGCTTTGCCAAAGGCAGTGGACGCATTCAGCACCAGCCGGAAATATCCGATATGCTGACGCCCTTGATGGCTGAAAAAACCACAGCCGAATGGCTGACAATCCTGGCTGAAGTTGCGGTGCCCTGTGGACCCATCAACAACGTCGAAGATGTCTTTAACGACCCACAAATCCAGCATCGCGGCATGAAGATCAACCTGCCCCATTCAAAAGCAGGCCATATGGATATCCTCGGCAGTCCGATCAATCTGTCGGCAACACCCGTTGAATATACCGATGGGCCACCTGTGCTGGGGGAGCACACCGACGATGTCCTGCGCGATATTCTGGAACTGGATGACGACGCCATTGCCGCCTTGCAGGTCAAAAATGTGATCTGAAGATCAGGATCTATTTTGTTCTTTGAGGCGTCGGTAAACGTGCCATAACAGCCGTGCCGCTGCACCACGCCAGGGTCGCCAGTCCTCGGCCATCTCGCGCAAGGCATCCGTTCCGGGTCGCCCGGGCAGGTCGAAAGAAAACTGTGCGGCAGCTTGCAAAGCGATATCACCTGCCGGAAAGATGTCACTGCGCCCTTCGGCAAATAACAGATAAACCTCTGCCGTCCATGGCCCGATACCGCGTATGGCCGTCAAATGGGTGATTGCTTCCGCGTCCGACAATTGCCTGATACGCACAAGATCAAGATCACCGGTTTGCAGGGCCCCGGCGATCCCCTGAATATATTCGGCCTTGCGCGCCCCCAACCCCAGGGCCCGCAAATGTGCAACGTCGCGCGACAATACAGTGTCGGGCGTGACCACGCCGATTTCGGCCTCCAGCCGGGCCTGAATGGCTGCCGCTGCGGCCAGCGATAATTGTTGCTCGACAATAATTTTGACAAGGGTGGCAAATCCGCGGGACAAACTGCGCTCAGGCAAGGGTCCGGCAAACCTGATGGCCTGTGCCAGGCGCTTGTCCCGACGCGACAGGGCGCGCAAGGCTTTTGCCAGTGCTGCATCATCAAGGGTCACTGATATCGCGGGATGCTTTGCCAAGGGGACGGATGCTCCATAAGATATAATTCAGATAGTCGCCGGGAATAAAGCTTTTGTCACCTCCATGAATACATCAAACGACAGTTCCGAAATGATCACCCGGTTTGCGCCCAGCCCATCCGGGCGTTTGCATTCAGGCCACGCCCTGGCCGCGATCATCCCCTGGCGTGAGGCCATGGACAATGGTGGCCGGTTTCTGCTGCGCATTGAAGACATCGACAGGGAACGCTGCCATGCGGAATTTGAGGTTGGCATATTTGAAGACCTCGCCTGGCTGGGCCTGACCTGGGAGGAACCGGTGCGGCGTCAGTCTGATCATATGGACGACTATGCCGACGCGATCTCAATGCTTCAGGATCAGGGTGTGATTTATCCGTGCTTTTGTTCCCGCGCCGATATCCGGGCCGAAATCGCCCGCAGCGACTCCGCGCCGCATGGGCCGGACGGTGCCTTGTATCCAGGCACCTGTCGTCATTTATCCCGCGATCAAAAAAACACACGTATCGCTGCCGGAGATGCCCATGCCCTGCGGCTGGATGTGGAAAAATCGCTGGCCCTGATCAAGGAACCACTTGTCTGGCACGACAGATTGGCCGGAGTCATTGTGGCGAACCCGACGGCCCATGGTGATGTCGTGCTCGCCCGTAAAGATACGCCCACCAGTTATCATCTTTCAGTGGTGGTCGACGACGCCTTGCAAGGGATCAATCTGATCACCCGCGGCAAGGACCTTTTTGAAGCAACGGATGTCCACCGTTTGTTGCAATCCTTGCTGGGTTTGCCGACACCGGACTATTTTCACCATGAACTGGTAGTCGGGGAAGACGGACGCAGACTGGCCACACGCCACAAGGCCCGCTCCCTGGAAAGCATCCGCGAAAGCGGAACGACAGCGCAGGAGCTTTTTAGTCAGCTTGGGTTGGACTGACCCTTGCCCGTGCGCCGCTCCAGCATGCGGCCAACAAAGGGAGAAATTGCCGAGAGGACCGCAAAGCCCATCATGGAATAGATCAACGGCATATGGGTATCCGTCGACAGCAAGGCAACAAACGATACTGCGAGACCGGCACCGGCCATCTGTAAAAACCCGGTCAGGGCGGATGATGTCCCGGCGATCTCCGGGTGAACACTGACGGCGGCAGCGCTGGAATTAGGAAACACCATGCCCATGCCCAGAACAACAAATGTCATCGATCCAAATATGGACAAGGCTGACAGGGGTAACACCAGCGCCACGATCAACATAAACATCATACCGGCGACCGTAATTGACATGCCGATCGTTATCATCCGATCAACCCCGAACCTGGGTGTGAAGCGACCGGCGCTGAAGGAGCCTGCAATAAAACCAATGACCGGAATCATGCCAAGAAGCGAGAACTCCATCACCGAATAGCCAAGTTGTTCAATGATGATAAAGGGAACATTGGACTGAAAGGCAAACATCATGGCAAAAATGAACATGGAACAAAACGAGTAACCAAGGAATGCTGGCGACGTCAGCAATATTTTGTAACCGGCCAACATCGTGCCTATGCCGCTCGAAATCCGGTTTTCAGGTTTCAGGGTTTCCGGCAAAAAACGCCAAGCCAGAAACATGACGACAATCCCGAAGAAAGCGATGAAGACGAAGCTCCAGCGCCAGCCCATTGCGGTGTGAATAATGGCACCCAAAACCGGTGCCGCTGCCGGGGCCAGGGCGATAGCCAATATGATGCTGGCCATCATGCTGGCCGTTTCACTGCGGTCAAAAAGATCACGAACCACCGCCCGCATAATCACCTGGCCGACACAAGCCCCCGACGCCTGCGCCAGTCGCGCCCAGATCAGTGTTTCAATGGTTGGCGCCAGAGCACACAATATTGTAGCGCCGACAAAAAGTGCGAAACCGAATTGCAGGATGGGCCGGCGACCATATCGGTCTGACAATGGTCCATAGATCAGCTGGGCAAAGGCAATACCGGCGAAGTAGGCAGACAGGGTATATTGCGCCGTACCACGATCCGTATTCAGATCTTCCGTCAGAGCCGGTAACGACGGGATATAGATATTAGTCGACATTCCGGCAACAGTCGCCAGCGACGTCAGCAGCAATACAAGTTGCAAGCGGGTCAGGCCGACGGCTTCGATCTTCATCGGCTGAGCTCCCCGTTCAAAAACAGAAATGATTGTCAGATGAATATCTGGCAATCAGCGACAAGGGCGTCTCCGGCTATTACGAAAACGCGACGGTTCAAGTAACTCAAATCAGGTACCAAACTCAAAGGCAGGCTGGACAACGAAATTCGCCGCCAGACTGCTGTCGGCGGCGTCAGAACAGCGTGTAAACAAACTGTTCGGGATTCCGGAATCGCATACAACCTGACCTTGAATAAATCAGGTGAGTGCTAACGTCAATTCAAAGTCGATGATTTCGCCAGGGATTCCGCAAATGATGCGGCAGGCAAAATGTCGGTCTACTGGGCCGGTCTACTGGAACTTCGCGCGTTTGCGAGCCAGTTTACGAGCGCGGCGAACAGCTTCAGCTTGCTTGCGAACGCGCTTTTCAGACGGCTTTTCGTATGAGCGGCGCATCTTCATTTCCCGGAAGATACCTTCACGCTGCATTTTTTTCTTCAGGGCCCGAAGCGCCTGATCGACATTGTTCTCACGAACGAATACTTGAACCACGGATGATTCCTTATCTTAATTCAGCCAAATTTTATGGTTTATCAAGTGTTTATGCCATCTACAACGATAACAAATCGTAAACAACAAAGCACAGGACACCCGTCACGAAGATCAACCTGCGTGCGGGAACGTCGGTATACGATCAATTGCCGCCGTCGTCAACGACTTAAAACGACTTAAAACGCATTATGCAGCCTCATTTTTGTCGGGCGAAACCAGGGTGACAAAGTCGCTCATGATGGTGTTCAGTTCGAAGTCTTTCGGGGTGTAGACGCGGGCAACACCCTGCTTGAGCAATTCCGCTGCATCATCTTCCGGAATAATACCGCCAAGGACGACCGGAATATGGCCAAGTCCTTCTTTTTTAAGGCCGGACAGGACTTCGGTGACCAGTGCAACGTGGCTGCCAGACAAGATCGATAGGCCGATCAGGTGCACATTTTCATCACGTGCACTGGCGACAATTTCACCAGGGGTCAGGCGAATACCGGCATAGACAACTTCCATACCTGAATCACGTGCCTTGACGGCGATTTGTTCGGCCCCGTTGGAATGGCCATCAAGACCCGGTTTGCCGACCAGAACTTTCGGGCGGCGACCAAGTTTGTCCGTTGCGGCCGAAACCTCGGCCCGGACCTTGTCAGAAGCCGCATCCGGCGCATTGGCGGTCGCCGTGGCAGAAACCCCGGTTGGTGCCCGGTATTCACCAAAAGTCTGGCGCAAGACATTGGACCATTCTCCTGTCGTCACACCGGCTTTGGCGCAGGCAATGGAAGGTTCCATGATATTGGCCCCGTCACTGACAGCGGTTTTCAGATCAGCCAACGCCGTTTCAACCGCACCCGCATCCCGGCCTTCACGCCAGGCTTGCAAGGCAGCGATCTGGTTCTTTTCGGCATCAGGATCGGTTTTCAGGAAACCACCATCATCGGACCCCGTCAGTGGTGACGGTGCGGTTTCGGTATAGGCGTTCACACCGACGACAACTTGTTCACCGGTTTCAATCGCGGCAATCCTTCGGGCGTTTGAGGCCACAAGTTGCTCTTTCATATAGCCCATCTCTACCGCCGGGATCGCCCCGCCCAGATTTTCGATGGTGGCCATTTCTGCCAGTGCTTCTTCCTTGAGCGAGGCGACCTTGTTTTCGATTTCGGCGGAACCGGTAAAGATATCGCCGTAGTCCAGCAAATCTGTTTCAAGGGCCACGATCTGTTGCAGACGCAGGCTCCACTGCTGGTCCCAGGGACGCGGTAAACCAAGGGCTTCGTTCCAGGCCGGTAGTTGCACGGCACGGGCACGGGCGTTTTTGCTGAGCACCACAGCCAACATTTCCAGCAGAATACGATAGACGTTGTTCTCAGGCTGCGGCTCGGTCAGGCCGAGTGAATTGACCTGAACGCCATATCTGAAGCGGCGATATTTTTCTTCCTCGACGCCGTAACGATCACGGCAAATCTCGTCCCACATTTCGGTGAAGGCGCGCATCTTGCAAAGTTCGGTAATGAACTTGATACCGGCGTTCACAAAAAAGCTGATCCGTCCCACGACTTTTGCCATGTCCGCATCGGGCACCTGGCCTGAGTCCCTGACCAGATCAAGCACAGCCTGCGCTGTCGACAGGGCATAGGCCAGTTCCTGGGTTGGCGTCGCCCCGGCTTCCTGCAAATGATAGGAGCAGACATTGGTCGGATTCCAGCGTGGCACCTCTTTATATGTCCAGGTGATGACATCACTGATCAGCTTCATGGAAGGTGCTGGCGGAAACACATATGTGCCGCGTGACAGGTACTCTTTAATAATGTCGTTCTGCACGGTGCCGGTAAGATCGCTGCGTTTGGCCCCTTGCTCGTCTGCCAGGGCTACATACATGGCCAGCAACCAGGGAGCGGTCGCATTGATGGTCATCGAGGTATTCATCTTGTCCAGCGGGATATCCTGGAACAGGGTGCGCATATCACCGATATGAGAGATCGGCACACCAACTTTGCCAACTTCGCCGCGCGCCAGTTCGTGGTCGCTGTCATAGCCGGTTTGGGTTGGCAAATCGAAGGCCACAGAGAGGCCGGTCTGACCCCGGGCAAGGTTTGTGCGATAAAGCTCGTTGGATGCTTTCGCCGAAGAATGGCCGGAGTAAGTCCGGACAACCCACGGAATTTTCCGGGCTTCGGCGGTTTTCTTGCCGGTATTTTCCATTTGTTGCTTGGTTTTCTCGGAATTATCGCTCATCAGGGGGGTCCTGGTTACAGAAAGAAACAATATTTCAAAATTTGTCGGCGAATCACCTTGCGGCGATGATGGGAAACAACATAATAGCGTCCTTGTTGCGCTGCAACATTAGTATTTTATTTATTCAGAACGCATCCCCCTGCCTTTTCCGCGTTCTGTCCCCTGACCGGAGATGACAACGATGTCTGAAGCCACTGCCGCCGCCACGACAGATCCAGACGCCCAGGTTGAAGGCGATTTCAAGGATTTGTATGAAATAGGCGAAATTCCGCCCCTGGGCCATGTCCCAAAAAACATGTATGCGTGGGCGATCCGCCGCGAACGCCACGGCCCACCTGAAGATGCCATGCAGGTCGAAGTCGTTGAAACACCCGATGTCGACAGCCACGAAGTCCTGATCCTGGTGATGGCCGCAGGTGTAAACTATAACGGCGTCTGGGCTGCCCTCGGCATTCCGCTGTCTGTTTTTGATGTTCACAAAGAGCCCTATCACGTGGCCGGGTCCGATGCCTCCGGCATCGTCTGGAAAGTCGGCTCCAAGGTAACGCGCTGGAAAGTCGGCGACGAAGTTGTGGTGCACTGCAACCAGGACGACGGTGACGATGAAGAATGTAACGGTGGCGATCCGATGTTCTCATCCAGCCAGCGAATCTGGGGATACGAGACACCGGATGGCAGTTTCAGCCAGTTCACCCTGGTGCAGGCCCAGCAGGTCATGGAGCGTCCGCGCCATCTGACCTGGGAAGAAAGTGCTTGTTACATTCTGACCATGGCCACAGCCTATCGTATGCTGTTCGGTCATCGCCCCCACATCCTGCGGCCAGGCCACAATGTTCTGGTCTGGGGTGCAAGTGGTGGTCTGGGTTCCATGGCCGTTCAGTTAATCGCAACAGCTGGTGCCAACGCCATCGGTGTTATCTCGGACGAAAGCAAACGTGATTTTGTCATGTCCTTAGGTGCCAAGGGCGTCATCAACCGAAACGATTTCGACTGCTGGGGCCAGTTGCCGCCAGTGGACGATGTCGAAGGCTATGGCGATTACATGAAGCGCTGTCGGCCCTTTGGCAAAGCCATCTGGGACATCACCGGCAAGGGCGTCGATGTGGATTTTGTTTTTGAACATCCCGGCGAAGCCACTTTCCCGGTTTCCTGTTTTGTCGTTAAACGCGGCGGCATGGTCGTGTTCTGCGCCGGTACCACCGGCTATAACCTGACCATGGATGCGCGCTTTGTCTGGATGCGCCAGAAGCGTATTCAGGGCAGTCACTTTGCCAACCTGAAACAATCCAGTCAGGCCAACAAGCTGGTTATTGAACGTCGCGTTGATCCGTGCATGTCGGAAGTCTTTTCGTGGGATGACATCCCGCGTGCCCACACAAAGATGTGGAAGAACGAACACAAGCCCGGCAACATGGCTGTTCTTGTCAGTGCCAAGATTCCTGGTTTGCGGACCATCGAAGACGTTCGTGAAGCCTGGGAAGACAGCATCGCATAACAGGACTTGAACGGCGCATAGCGCCTTTGAAGATTTGATTAGCAAGGCCGCCCACATCCCCCTCCCGACCACCCAGGGCGATTATCCTGTGGGTGGCCGGGAGGGGGATGTGGGCGGCCCAGCCAAAAACGAGACTCTCATGACCCAAAACGCAATTATGGAAAATCTTGGTGACCAGTGTCGCCAGGGACTGGCTGCCGCAGACATCTGGCTGCTTTCACTGAAATCTTCGGTAAGTACCAAGGTATCCAAAGACGGTCGCATCAATGCCGCGGCCCTGGAAACAGAACAATTCGCCGCCCATGGTTTTGCCTGGTGCGCAACCTATGTTGAAACCCTGCGCCAGCTTTTGAACTGGAGCGACGCGCTTGGCAGCGAAGGCAACTTTGGTGAACTGGAACAACTGATCCAGCAGATCATTTTTGGCGAATATCTGGCCCAGCTGGTCCACGGTATCCCCATGTGGCAAGGCGAGATTGTACGCCCGTCATCCATGGGTGCCAGCCATGATGCCTATGACATTTTCCGCAAAAGCGTTCACACAATCACCAGCCGCGGCAACACGCCCGAGGCCCGTGCACGTCTGGCCGAGTTATTGGCGGAAGGCGCGGATTCCGGGCACTTCGGATCCCTGGGTCTGGATGAAACCCTGAACATGGTCCGTGACCAGTTCCGTCGCTTTGCCGATGAAGAAGTCACACCTCATGCCCACGAATGGCACCTGAACAACGAACTGATCCCCATGAGCGTGGTCGATCAGATGTCGGAAATGGGTGTCTTTGGCCTGACCATTCCGGAAGAATTCGGCGGTCTGGAAATGGGCAAGACCGCCATGTGTGTGGTCTCGGAAGAACTGTCACGCGGCTATATCGGTGTCGGCTCTCTCGGGACCCGGTCTGAAATTGCAGCTGAACTCATCCGCCTCGGCGGTACCGACGCGCAAAAGGATTACTGGTTGCCGAAAATCGCTTCCGGCGAAATCCTGCCGACGGCTGTTTTCACTGAACCCAATACCGGCTCCGACCTTGGATCCTTGCGCACCCGTGCCGTCAAAGATGGCGATGTCTATAAAGTCACTGGTAACAAGACCTGGATTACGCATGCCTCGCGGTCGGACATTATGACCATGCTGGTGCGGACCAGTGACGATGACAAAGGCTATCGTGGCCTCAGTATGTTCCTCGCCGAAAAGCAGCGCGGTACTGAAGAAGATCCCTTCCCCACCCCCGGCATGACCGGCGGCGAGATCGAGGTTCTGGGTTACCGCGGCATGCGGGAATATGAGCTGGGTTTTGACGAATTTGAAATCAAGGCAGAAAACTTGCTGGGTGAGCAAGAAGGCAATGGCTTCAAACAGCTGATGGCAACGTTCGAGTCTGCCCGCATCCAGACCGCCGCCCGTGCTTTGGGTGTGGCCCAGAATGCCTTTGAAATCGGCCTGCAATATGCCACCGATCGTGTGCAATTCGGCAAACCGATTATCAAGTTCCCGCGCGTACACGGCAAACTCGCCTTCGCCGCCGCCGAGATCATGGCAGCGCGGCAGCTTAGTTATTTTGCCGCCCGTGAAAAAGATGCCGACCGTCGTTGCGACCTGGAAGCCGGCATGGCCAAACTGCTGGCCGCACGTGTTGCCTGGACCACCGCCGACAACGCCCTGCAAATCCACGGCGGCAACGGCTTCGCCCTCGAATACCAGATCAGCCGCGTGCTGTGCGATGCCCGCATCCTGAACATCTTCGAAGGCGCCGGTGAAATCCAGGCCCAGGTGATCGCAAGACGCTTACTTGAGGGTGGGAACTAGACAAACAATTTTTCGACACAAAACCCCCGCAGTGGATGGCCCGCTGCGGGGGTTTTTGTTTGCGGTGTCAGCCCGCATAAACACCCGCCAGGGCGAAGCCGCCGACGGCCATGAAGAAAGCCCATTGGAACATCTTTTTCATGGCGTCCGGAATGCCGGAGGTGAGGCCGAGATAGAGGTGGACAGCCCCCCAGAGCACAAAGGTAACGCCGATGAAAAGAACAACGGGCTGCAGGGTGGCATCACTGCCCACATACCCGGCATAGATCAGCACCGCGGCTGGCAACAGCAAGGCCACCGTCGCCATGTGCCAGACAAATGTCATGGCGCGTTTGGCG
This sequence comes from Alphaproteobacteria bacterium, assembly GCA_018654745.1. Taxonomy (GTDB): domain Bacteria; phylum Pseudomonadota; class Alphaproteobacteria; order UBA2966; family UBA2966; genus JABILA01. The sequence goes on along the minus strand of JABILA010000155.1, from coordinate 10,846 downwards.
ATGGGATCGAATGATGCGTCCAGCATGGGCAGGAAAAATTCGCGGCGGCCCATGGTTGAATGGCCGACAAACATGAAGGCGGCAAAGATGCCAGAGGCCAGAAGCCAGTAATTCATTTGTTTATCCCACCACTGACACTGTTTTGCCGAGGCGCTTGAAGCCCGTGGCTGTTGGTCCACCGCCTGAAAATTCCTTCACCTTGCCAGCAAACTCGCCAAAATATGGCTGGCTCTGCATATATTTCAGGGTCTCTTCCGTGTCCCAGTTGCCGATGTGAATACGCCGGCTGCCGTCGCCGCTGACATTGACCTGGTAACTCAGCTTGTTCTTCAGGCGCTCGTCGGCGTCAATGTGGCCCATAAAGGTATCCACAGCCGACTGCCAGGCGGCTTCGTCGCCCGAATATTCATATTCAATCACAATCCCGAGCATCATTATCTCCCATTTTCATCATTACTGAGGAGAATATAGGGTGCGCGCTGTCAATCAGGAAATTTATTATATGGATTTCGATTCATTGATGATATCAATATCACTATGGACCTGAATCTGTATCCGGTGTTTCTGGAAATCATCAAGCATGGCTCTGTCACCCGGGCCGCCGAGCAACTGGGCCTGACCCAGGCAGCGACCAGCAACGCCTTGTCACGATTGCGCGTACAAATGGGTGATCCGCTGTTTGTGCGCAGCAGCAAGGGAATGCTGCCCACCCATTTTGCCCTCTCCATCCAGCCCCGGATTGAGCGATCCATGGCGATGTTGCAAGCCCTGTCAAAAGAGGAAGACCAGGATCTGCCGGAACTGGGAGAGATCAACCGTCATTTCCGCCTCATCATGTCAGACCTGGAAGAAACCCTGTTCCTGCCAAACCTGGTGGAAGCATTGGCCCACAAGGCCCCAGGTATCAGTATCGAAATCCAGCCGTTTCAGCGCCAGATTTTGCAGGACCAGCTGGAGCGCGGCAGCGTTGATTTTCTGTTGGCGCATCTGACGGCAGCAACCAAGAATGTCGTCTCCCGCCCCCTGGCGCAACAAAGCTTTGCCTGTGTGGCCCGCAAGGGACATCCTGTTATTGGCAAGAAACTGAAACTGGCGGATTTTGTATCACAGGGACACATCCTGGTGACGCCGGACAAGGGCAGTCGTCGCGGTGTTGTTGATGACAAATTGAAGGCCCTTGGCAAAAGCCGGACCGTCGTCTGCAGCCTGCCGCATTTTTTACCCGCCTGTTTGCTGGCATCGCGGTCGGATCACTTGCTGACAATTCCCCGCCAGCTTGGCGAACAAATGGCGTCTGCTCTTGATTTAACGCTTCACGATTTACCCTTCGAGATGCCCGGCTTCATGATCGGACTGCACTGGCATCACACCAGGGATAGCGATCCTGAACATATTGTCCTGCGCCAGTTCATCCTGGATCACCCTAAAACAACCTGACAACAAAAAGCCGCCCCGGTGAAACCGGAACGGCTTTTCCTGTAACAGATATCAAGTCAAATTCAGCCGCACTTCGCCTTGTAAAAGGCTGTGCCTGCGGCTTGACCAATGGCGCTAAAGTCACCGGAAATCTTGCCGGCCTTTGCCAATGCCGTTGTCGCGGCTTTGGATGCGGCGCTGATCGCGTCACGTCCACCGCTGCAAATCGCAGCGACATCACCTTCAGCCATTCTGGCGACCACCATATCTTCAGGGCCGCTTGATGCAGACCCACCGCCTGTTGACTGGCAGGCCCCCAATGTCAGCAAACTACCCAATGTAAGTACAACCGCTGCTTTTTTCGAAATCTTCATAACAAGCTCCCAAGGCTAAAATTTGCGAACACAACACCCGACCCCCCCTGGTTTTCATGGTTCCCTCAAACCGGAAAAATCTGTCGGGTGTGTTTCGCTTGCCGGAACATTCACACATTTACCGGAACTGAACACACTTAGCCTAAGTGCGTATTCTGATTGCGTTCGGGAAAGCCGGTGATCAGCCGTAAATTACATGCGGCACAAAGCGGGAGCTGTCCTTGGTGACAGGGGAGTTGTCTTCGCGGATGCCGATACCACAAGGCTGGCTGGCCACCAGCCACGAGCCGATAACCGTGTGGTTGCCGTCGAACACAGGCAAGGGATGCAAGGCCTGGATAACAAATCCTTCGGCACCATAGGGACCTTCGATCGCCAGCGGCTCTTCGCCCGGACGGACCATTTCAACATTGGCCCCTTCGCGGGACAACAGCGGTTTGCGCACATAGCCGCCTTCGAGATCAGCGGCGCGTGGATCCCCCGCGAACCACGCAGGCAACAGGTTCGGATGGCCTTCGAACATTTCCCACAGCAGCGGCAGCAAGCCCTTGTTGGACAAAATTGCGCGCCAAGCCGGTTCAATAAAAGTGACCCCGCTTTTCGGCACCGCCTTGCCAAATTCGTCCAGCATCATCCATTCCCAGGGATAGAGCTTGAACAGGGTCTGGATCGTCATGTCGTCGCGGTCGGTGAAATGACCGTTGGCATCAATGCCAATTTCTTCCATGTGCAGAAAGCTGGTTTCCAGTCCGGCCTGTTGCGCGCATTCCTCGATGTAACGCACGGTGCCTTCGTCTTCTTCGCTGCCTTCACAGGACGCCAGATGCAAACGACCATCGATTTCAAAACGCTTGAAAGCGTCGATCATTTGCTCGTGGATGGAATTAAACTGGTCACAGCCGGAGGGAATTAATTCACGCTCCAACGCCTGTTCCAGCCAAAGCCATTGAAAGGCAGAACTTTCGTACAGGGCTGTCGGTGTGTCGGCGTTATATTCCAGCAACTTGGCCGGGCCCTTGCCGTCATAGGACAAATCGAGACGACCGTACAAGTTCTTTTCGCGGTTCAGCCAGCTGTCACGAATGCAGGTCCAGAAATCCTCCGGAATAGCCAGTTTCGATAAAACTTCTTCATCGTCGATGGCCCGGGTAACGACATCAAAACACATGGCTTCGATTTCGGCACTGGGGTCTTCGATGTCATTTTCGATTTGTGCCAGAGTGAACTGGTAACAGGCCGTTTCGTCCCAATAAGGCTCGCCATACATGGTGTGGAAATTAAACCCGAGCGCTTCCGCCTGGGATTTCCAGTCGTCCCGTTCCGAAATTTTAATACGTTGCATAATTCTGGCAGTCAGCCACCAAAGCTGCGGAATCTTCCGGCTGTGCGGGCTGCCGTCTTGCCAAAGCCCCCACGACGGATGGTACTGGTTTTGGTCGACGGGGCCCGGGCCACCTGGGAAGAAACTTTCGTTATGCCTGTTTTGCTGCCAACCTTGTGATTGTCGCCGGTGCGGAAGTTTTTTGCATCGCCGCTGGAGCGATACAAGGGCTGTGACGCCGCGCGCGAGCCACCGCTGAGCATGTTGCCCATCATGTAGCCCATCATAAGAGGCATAAAGACCGAGCCCCCACTGGAAGTCCGCTGGGGTGCGATTTCACATTGCTCGGCCCCGAAGTCGACTTCGCAGTCTGCGACCGATGTATATTTCGGTGCGACCCGAATGTGTTCGGACTGGGCTGTCTTGAAATTGGTTTCACAAAAATCAGAGCTGAAACCTTCCTGCTTCTCGCACTGTTCGACATTTTCGAACACGGCGACATCCTGTGGCTCGTCACAGGCCACCAGCGTAATCGCAGTTGCCCCCATCATCAGCAGTTTCAGGGATTTTGATCGTTTCATGTGAAGTTCTTCCAGGGCATTAGACAGGGCATTAGACAGGGCGTTGATTTCGAACAGTTCATTGTTTGTACGCAATTATTTACTGCAATGCTATCGTTGATCCGGTTGAAATCAACATTCCATATATTTGTTCAGTTATCTGACTTGCGAATGAAAGGCACCAGAAAAACCAGGCAGGCAACAAAAAACAGAACCGCACCGATCAAAGCTGCAATATCACCACTGCGGACAGCGGAGATAAAAAAGCCAACGGCCGACAGCAGAAACAAAATCCAGCCGATCAGGTTAATGGATCGATTATTCATCGACGAATTCTTCACGGGACGATGCCCCGGTCGGGTTATGTTTGCGCAACCGGCCGGGCAAGCGGATCGTGGCGCGTGTTCCCTTGCCGGGCTCGCTTTCAACTTCCAGGTAGCCGCCATGCAATTCCGCCATCAAATTCACCAACGGCAGCCCCAGTCCGGTTCCTTGTTTCTCGCTGGTCAAAACATTCCCGACGCGGCCAAAAACGGACATGCTTTTGGGAATATCATCTGCCGCGATGCCAACGCCGGTATCGGCAACGGCCAAGGATAAACCATCGTCACCAACAATCGTGACGATCACATCAACCTTGCCTTCCGGATTGTTAAATTTAATCGCATTGGACATAAGGTTCAGCAACATCTGTTTGATCTTGCGCTCATCCGCCCACAACAGGACATCCCGGGCGTCGCTGGTCACATCAATCGTCAACCCGTCTTTATCAGCAGAAATTTGCAGCAGTGAAATACAGGATTCGATCACGTCAATGACATTGAACTCCGTTTCAGCAAGCTCTGCCTTGCCTGCCTCGATCTTGGACAAATCCAGGATATCCCCGATCAAGGCCAGCAAATGATCACCGCTGGTGTAAATGAAACCGGCATATTCACGGTATTGGTCAATGGCATCGTCACCCGGCGGTCGATCCTTGATCATCTGGGCAAATCCGAGAATTGCGTTCAGGGGGGTGCGTAATTCATGGCTCATATTTGCCAGAAAGGCAGATTTTGAACGGTTGGCTTCCTCGGCCATATCCAGCGCCGCGATCAATCTCCGCTGCATCAGTTTTTGTTCGCCAATATCGATGACAACTGATTCAATCTGCTTTTTTTCGGGAACCAGAATGCTGTAGAGCCGGGCTTGTAAAACGGAGCCATCCTGACGGTAAAAATCAGTTTCGACATTTTGCACAACGCCTTTTTCCCTGATATCCGTGATGATCCTCTGCATAAACACCGGATCTACATTGGCTTCCCGCGGGTTGAATTTTTCCAGTAATTCCGCTTCACCGTCATATCCCAGCATTTCGACCATCCGCGCATTGGCATCTATCGCCCTGCCTTCCTCCATGTCGGTCCGGATCAAGCCGACCTGGGCGTTATCAAAAGTCGCGCGATACTTTTTCTCACTTTCACGCAACTCCATTTCAGCAATCCGGCGCTCGGTCATATCAATTGAAACGGCAATGAAAAAATCTTCTTCGCGAAAAAACGTCGTCGCGATACGCAGCCGGGCAGCAGAGCCATCCAGTCGGGTAACCTCGATTTCGTGATCTTCACCAACGCCGCTTTCAAGACCTCTGTCGAGGATTTTTCCCCTGACGCCCATATCAATCCAGTGTCGCTTCGGATCATAATCAGCAATCATTTTCAGGCGGTTCTCATACCCCAGAATCTCCGCAACCCGGTTGTTGGCATCCAGCACCTTGTCGTCACTGATGCGAACCTGGGTCAGGCCCACCTCTGCACTTTCAAAGATACTTCTGAACTTGTTCTCGCTCTCCCTGAGAGAGCGTTCAAGAGACGCCCGGGCACGCAACATTTGGGCGACAATCAAAAAAACCAGAAGAGACCCAACACCGACCACCAGCAACAAGACATCGTCAGCGGGCTTGAGAACGCTCCAGCCACCGAGGAAAAGCGGGAATATTGACAGTGCCGCGAAGTGCCAGGTGCGGTGACGCAAGGCAAGAAAACACAGGCCAGTAAAACTGGCCAGGAACAACAACACTGTGACTATTTCCAAAAACAGCATAATTTTATGCGTTCCCATCAATATCTATGGCATCAAAAACCCGGCTACTTCTTCACAAACTCAGTCAGAATAACAATTTGCTGGCCGTTTACGCGCCCTTCAATATGTAAGGCATTATCCGGCACGAGCGAGATATTACGCACGGCCGTCCCGCGCTTGGCTGTAAAACCGGCCCCTTTGACATTCAGATCCTTGATCAGGGTGACCGTGTCGCCAACGGCCAGTTGATGACCATTGGCATCGAGATGACGAACAACATCCTCCTCTGCCTCGTCCTCGCCCGACAGCTGCGCCCAGGCGAGCACGTCGTCGTCGAGGTAAAGCATATCGAGCAAATCAGAAGCCCAGGTTTCAGAGCCAAGACGTTTCAGCATGCGCCAGGCCATAACCTGAACGGCGGGTATCTGGCTCCACATACTTTCGTTCAGGCAGCGCCAGTGGTGCACGTCCATCGTCGCAGGATGATTGATTTGATCGCTGCACACATTGCAGATCAAGACGCTTTTTTCGACGCCACTTCCTGATGACGGCGGCACTTCATATGTCTCAAGATTTGTCGGAGACGTGCAAAGTTCGCAGGCGTTCTCACTACGGTGTTCCAGTTCTGCTCGCAGACTCATTTTTGACATTCCCACAAAATAACTACGCCTGAAGCGATTTCAAAAAATCGCACAATCTCGCTCATCCAGGCGCTTAAAATAATACAATAAGCCGATTGTTATTGAAAACGCCCTGGCCGCAAAGATATATTTTATTGAATGAGATGACCATGCAGGTCAAAACAAATTGGCGGCTTCCAGCAAAGCTCTGACTTTTGCAACCGGGACGCCCAGATTGGACCCGCCATATTCCGGTAAAATTGCAGCGTTCACTGCGACAACCGCGCCATCCACATCCAGCACTGGTCCGCCACTGCCGCCATGGGTTGTTTCGGCATCATAGACAACCGTCGCATTTGTCACCTGGCTGACGATGCCGCGACTGGAAAGTGGTGCAATCAGTTTTTTCCCGGCGAGGCGCGCTGCGACACTCCAGAAACCGATGTCTTTTTCCTTTTGCAGTTCGTCAACAAAGTCTTCACCGGACTGCGCCAGCATTGAGCGCAATCCCGTCGGGTAGCCCATAACAATAATTTCGGCACCTGGGGTTGGTGCAGATGTGGCCAGCGATAGTCCGGGTACAGGGTCGCTGACATCCATTTGCCGCAGGACAGCAAGATCAGAGTTTTTGTCCACCCGGACAACTTCAATGTCGCCAGCCTGTTCGCGGCCCGGCACGTAGGCAATAAACTTTATCATCTCGGGCTCAAGTCCCTGGCTCCGCAGGATCATGACATTTGCATCCTGTTCCCACGGCCGGGCCACGTGCCGGTTGGTGATAATAGCCCCTGCCGGGCCAGCCCCGAACCCGGTCCCGGTGAACTGTCGTTCGGCGACAGGGCCATCCCCTTCCAGTGACAACAACGGTTGCCCGATTGGTGAAATCAGGGGGCGGCCCTGGTCGTCAACAATATGCCGAAGCAGTCGCCCGCTTTCGCTGTCCCGAAAACCATAGGCACCTTGCAGAAACAGCACCGAGTTCATGGAGGCCGCGATGACCCGGCTGTTGGCCTTGGAACGACGTTCAAGTTCCGCCAGGCGTTCGGCATTGGACGATAATCGTTGCGCAAGTTCCTGTTTAATCTCTCTCAGATCACGGGGCGTCAGCGCTTCTTCACGCGCCCGGGTCAGGACACCGGCAAACAACTCCAGCTGGCTGGCCCCGATTTCAATGCGTCGCTCCAGCTGATCGTTCAACCGGGCCTGATACCAGGCCAGCGCACTTAAGCCCACGATGGCAAGAATGACACTGCCGCGAAACAGCAGTGTGGTTTCCTGCATCAAACGCCTGACGATGCCTGAGAACGCTGTGGCGAGGCGGCGAATGACAGGACGCCGACTGACCTTCAGATAGACCAGGGCATCACCGAGAATATCACCAACCATTTGCCGGACCCGGGCATCTCCGCGATAAAGCCGGAACCGAGACAAGGGCCCCGCTTCACCGAATTCGATCATGTCACAATGGGCCAGTTCTACGCTGGAAATACGGTGGCCGTTTACCCACACAGGCTGGTCACTTTTTGCTTCGATATGGAAACCGCCATCGACCTGAAAAAGGCGTGCCAGAAATCCGTTGGGCTCGGCACCGGGCTGTGCCTTTTCGAACCGCAGGATGCGGTTTTCACCGAGGGAGATATCCAGGTCCGCCCCACTCAGCCATGTCATCCGGCCCCTTGACGGGCCCGTAAGATGCTCAAGGGCGATTGCCCCGGACGGCACTTCATCTTTGACGTCGTCCACCATTGCCGGTTCTTGCCTTTGCAATTGGCCCTGGCTCACAATCCAGGGCGCATGCGGTTCAATCAGGCGTCATCCTAACAGCAATACCCGGACAGCACAGTTGGAAAAACGTGGCACATGGTCACAGCAGAAATTTGAGTTTATAAAGACCTGCCTGAACAGGAGACGAACATGCAAACGGTGATCGGATATTTATTGGCGCTGTCGTTGATTGCAACCTTGCTGGTGCTGGTTGTTGGCCTGATCGGTATGGCCCGCGGTGGCGAGTTCAATACTAAATACAACAATATCATCATGCGGGCTCGCATTGGCACCCAGGCCTTTACTGTTCTGATGTTTCTGGCCTGGTTTCTGGTCGCAAAACTTTAATATAATCCCGACACGACGGAGCGTTCGACGACAATGGTTAAACTGACAAAAATCTATACGCGAGGCGGCGACGCGGGCGAAACATCCCTGGGCGGCGGTGCCCGCGTCAAAAAGCATGACCTGCGGGTTGAAGCCTACGGCACGGTCGATGAAACAAATGCCTGTGTCGGACTTGTCAGATTGCATACCAGCGGTACCGAAGACCAGATTCTAAACCGCATCCAGGACGACCTGTTTGATCTGGGTGCCGACCTGTGCACACCCGGTGAAGACTTCAGTGATACGTCGTTAGCCCTGCGCATCACCCAGCCCCAGATTGATCGTCTGGAAGCCGAAATTGACGAGATGAATGCAGACCTGGCAGATCTGACGTCCTTTATCCTGCCAGGGGGCACGGCGGCGGCAGCCAACCTGCATCTTGCCCGCACGGTTGCCCGCCGTTCCGAACGCCTGATCACGGCCTTGTCAGAAGCTGAGCCTGATGGCGTAAATCCATTGGCGGTCAAATTCATGAACCGCCTCAGCGATCACTTTTTTGTTCTGGGCAGAGTGTTAAACAACGGCGGCAAGGATGATGTTCTTTGGCGACCAGGCGCTAACAGATAAGCGCAAACAGAAAAAATCAGGTTTTCTTTTTGGACGATTTTGATTTGGCACGGCTTGCTGCCAGGGCGGCATCAACCGCGACCCTGGCCCAGACCAGCAAAACTTCACAGTCATCCATGATTTCATCCGGCACCCGCCAGAGCGTTTTCAGGGCCTGTTGTTTGTCGCCGCGCTGATAGGAAAAAGGCTCGGACCCCGCATCCTCATATGCTTGTTGTGATGCCTCGTCGGTTTTCAGATACATCACATCATTGATCAGCAAGGCAAACATCACCGTGCCATAAAAAAGCCCGGCTCCGCCAAACATGCGTCTTGCCGATACCGGTCCCAGGGGTTCCAGTTGTTCCAGCAGGAAATCACGAAATTCAGAACTGACAGGCATGGCCGGAGAATTGTCTAACGGGGACCTGGATCAATACCGGCTTTTTCCAGCCCGGCATACACATTGTCGACCACTGTCGAATCCTTAAAGGGCCAGAGCCTCGTGCGTTCGGCCAGGGAATAATCGGGTTTCACATTGAGAGCCTGTTTCCATTGCCGAACGGCGGCCTCAGGCTGACCCATATGTCCCAGGGTACTGGCCAGAAACACATAACTGGAATCGGTATCCGGTTCTTGGTCAATACGAGACTGAAACAGCTCCGCAGCCCGCCCCCAGTTTTCGAGGGCAAAATGCGCCTGCCCCAGCGTGTGCAACGCCAAGGCCGGACCATGGGGATCAAGACGCAGCCATTCCTCCAACCAGTCAATAGAAACCTGGTAATTGCAGGCAAAGAGCTCGATATTGCCCAGCATCCGTCTGGCGTCCATGGAATTGGGCGAAACTTCCAACACGCGCGAAACAACTTCTTTCGACTCATCCAGTCGACTCTGCCACATTCTGAGCACACCAAGCGACATCAAACCTGTAATATTGTTTCCATCAGTTTCCACCGCTTTCAAAGCCCATTTTTCTGCTTCAATCAGCGCACCTCGATGGTTTTCACCCCATTGACTGGCAAACTGCATGATGTAGGTAAAGGCCATACCACCCATTGCATCGACGAATTCCGGATCATCATCCAGCCCACGTTGAAGCAGGATACGGGCCTTGACCACACCACTTTCAGTGCCCCCCATAATCAATTCCCGCGCCTGCAGGGAATTGTCGTAAGCCTGCACATTTTGCGTGCTGTGATGACTCAGGCGGGCTTGCTCATCAACACTTATCTTGACTTTCAAGGCGCCAACAATTTCGGCTGTCACTTCGTCCTGCACGGCAAATATATCATCCAGATTGCGGTCAAAGCGATCCGCCCACAAATGACCGCCGGTGTCGCCATCTATTAGCTGAGCTGTAATGCGCACCCGGTTTCCCGATTTGCGCACACTGCCTTCCAGGGCCCAGCGCACGCCCAGTTCCCGGCAAACATCCGGTACATTTACGGCTGTCCCTTTGTAGGTAAAGACCGAATTGCGGGCGATCACCAGCAAGCCGGAAATCTTGGACAAGTCAGTAATCAGATCTTCTGTAATGCCGTCGGCGAAATATTCCTGTTCCTCGTCGCCTGACATATTGTCAAAAGGCAAAACAGCAATAGAGGGTTTTTCTTCAATCGGCGCGTCTTGTGCTGGCGGCGTTTCTGCCGCGGTCTCTTTAATTGAAGTAGTTTCGACCTGATCTGACACCGCTCCTTGCAAAAGGAGAGGGTTACCGGTTTTGATAACGGTGCAAATAAAATTATCGAAACACAATCGAAAGGTAACCCTCATGTTACAGAATAGCGAAAAGATCAT
>JABILA010000150.1 GCA_018654745.1 Alphaproteobacteria bacterium | reverse complement strand
GGCTGGGGCTGGGTCGTTGGCATGGCCTCTCTGGCCACGCTCGGAGCGGCGGCGACCTATGCGATTGGCAAGATATTCGTGCGGCATTTCGAATCTGGTGGCACGCTCGCGAACTTCAGCGCCGAGGCGGTCCAGGAAGACCTGAAGGCCGAATTTTCCAAGGCCAAGGGCAAGCAGGCGGCCGAAGCCACGGCCTGATCCGCTGGGGCTGATTGCGCTGTATCTCGTCAGCCTGCTGGTCGGCAGTGTCAGGGAAAGCCAGCTTGGGCCGGTGAGGCGCGTTTCGTAACGTCCGTCAATGAGAAATCCATTCGGATTTTTCAAGACGTCCCGCTGAGATCATACGCTTGGCAGTGATGATGTATGTCTGGATTCCGCTTTCACTGCGCCAAGTTGAAGGGTTGCTCCAAGAACGCGGCGTCGATATCAGCTATGAAGCGGTTCGCGCCTGGTGGAACCGGTTCGGCACGAGGTTCGCGGCGGAGGTCCGCAAGCAGCGCATTCATAATCAATCATTTTCATCCTGGTGATGGCACCTCGACGAGGTTTTCGTGCGCATCAATGGCGAACTGCGCTACCTCTGGCGGGCGGCCGGTCGGGCGGGTGGTCGAAGGCGAAGTGCTGGAGTCATTTGTCACCAAACGGCGAGATCGCGAGGCGACGCTGCGGTTCATGCGCAAAGCAATGAAAGGCTTCGGTCGCCTGAAATTGGTCGTGACGGACCGGCTTCGGTCCACAACCATTTTAACTAGGAACGCCATCTTCGCAGCCGCAAAATCTTCAAAATCAATCGCTCGCCCTTGCCGAATGGCGTCAAATTGCAGCTTGAAACTTACAGGTGGCCCAGATTTTCTACGACGACCACATTCCTCTGACGCTGCCGCGCGAAGCCTTTGGTCAACCGGTCGGCGCATTCCAGGCCATTCAGTACTTGTGGGCCAATATGGTGAATGCTACGTTATCACTCGTCTAATACTCGAAGAAAAATGTCCCAATATCATATACAGGGCTAAAATCATGGCTTCGCAAGAAAAAACGCTTGATGATTTCACCATTGATGGAGATTTGTTCAAAGTCCTAGTCAATGATGAAGGTCAACATTCGCTTTGGCCTTCTGCGCAACAGCCGCCAAAAGGCTGGAAAGAAGCTGGATGCAGCGGCGGCAAATCTGAATGCTTGGAATTTGTCGAGAAAAATTGGAAAGATATGCGTCCGATAAGTTTACAAAAGCAGATGGCGGGTAACTAGGAATCTTGCTGCAAAGGCGTCAAGCTGGTGGGGGTAGCGCTAATTTAAGACCGCTCACAACCGCCCAAAGAGGCGTGTATTTTGCACATCTTTTAGACAAGTCGGGCGTTGCATTTAACCCGGCCCACTATCGCGACATTCATGGCGCGATCGATCCTGAACTTCTTTCAAAGGCCGTTGATGCTGCGTTAAATAGTGTGTCCACTTACTGTGTAAGGGTGGAACTTAACGAAGAAACACCTTACATCCGAGATTGTGGGGGCGTTGAAGGAGCTCTCAGCCATCTAGATGTCTCGCAAGAGGCCAACCCTCTGGATGCGGCCCTTCGGTGGATGGAGAGCGAACGGAATCTTCCTTTCGATTTAGAAAGCGGCCCTCTTTTTAGAATTGCTCTCATTAAGTTGGGGCCCGCACATCATTTTCTGTTTCATTGCTTTCACCACATTATCGTGGATGGCGCAGGGGTCTATCAGCTAGAACGCTGGGTATTTGAAATTTATGATGATTTCAAGTCAGGGAGAGCGGTTGATGTCCCATGTAATCAGTCCGATGCGCTAGACGTAGAAGAGCGCTATCGCAACTCTCCATCGTTTGCGGATGATAAGAAATATTGGCTCGAGACCTTGCGGGGTCTCGAGGCGCAGGTCAGTTTGTCTGGCAAGGACCGCCAAACTGACAGGGGTGTTGTGGTCAGAGAAACGATTGAACTGTCTGATTCACTCGTTCAGGACATCAAAGATTTTTGTGCTCGAAATAAAGTGGCGTTGCAGCGCGCTTTGATTGCGCTAAGCGCTTTGTATTACGCGCGTATGACCAATCAAAGCGATATCGTGGTCGACATGCCAGTGGCGCTTCGTCCCCGAAACGAAGATCAGTTGGCCGTCGATATGCGCTCGAATATTGTTCACCTGCGGTTGAACATTGATCCACAACAAACCTACAAGAATCTTTTTGAGCAACTGAAAAAGAATCTTAGAGACGGGATCAGGCATAGCCAATATCGTTACGAAGACATACAGAGAGATTTAAACACTCAAGACGCTATTAGTCGTTTTTCTGTCAATCTCCAACCATCGACAGACCTAAGGGTGATAGACGGTCTGACAATCGTTTGCCATAGGCTTTACAACGGACCTGTACAAGAAACGATCTTGAGTTTTTATGTAGATAAAGGCTCTGAAAAAATTGCGATCAGCTTAGACGGCAATAGTTTGCTTTATACAAAAACAGAGCTAGACGCGCATTTAAATCGGATTGTTCATTTTCTCTCTGCGTCATCAGAAACATCACCTGAGGATTTGGTGGCATCGCTGCCATTGGTTGACAACTTTGAGCGTGATCGCGTGCTCAAGACGTTTAACCAGAGCCTGGTTGCGGTAGCGCCGGCGACGTTACCGGAGTTGTTTGAGCGCCAGGTTGCCGAGAGGCCCGATGCGACGGCGCTGATCTTTGAAGAACAGCGTGTGAGCTAT
>JABILA010000154.1 GCA_018654745.1 Alphaproteobacteria bacterium | reverse complement strand
GGCAAGAGACGCAACCAGCGTCATTACAAGCAGTCCAATAGTTGGTGGAAGCTTGAAGAGGCGGTGATTGAGGTAGCCAAATAGTGCCGAAAGGCCTAGTAAGGCTGCGACGATATCCAAAAGATTTTGCATGGTTATTTGTGTCTGTTTGCGGTCAAACATTCAATCCCGTAATCAGGATTTCCGGCTATGCATCATTTTCCGGTTACCCTCTCAGCAGAAAACGCTGCGGGCAGGGTTGAAAAGACGATCTCTAAATATTAGATAATACTAATATTAATGGTTTAACGCCAAATCAGGGCTATTTTGTATGAAATCCATCAGTTCCAGGAACATTCACCGACCGGTCGTCACCTTGATACTAGGTCTCCTGCTGGTGAGTTTTTCGACGTCCGCAGGGGCAACGGAATACATCGTCAAACTGAGTCAACTAACTGATTTAAAGGCAGTTTTTGCGAAAGTAGAGCCTGTTGACACGGTCCAGGCTCGAACCCGGATCGGTGGCACAATCGCTGCGCTTGCGGTGGATGAAGGCGCGTTGGTCAAAAAGGGCCAGCAACTCGCCATTGTTGCGGATGCCAAGCTCAAGCTGGGTATTTCTGCGATGGCAGCTCGTATTAAATCTCTCGAGGCCAGGCTGTCATTGGCTCGCACGGATTTGAGCAGGTCGCAAAAGCTCCGTAAATCGGGGTCTCTCAGTCAGGCGCGACTGGATCAGGCAACTGCAAATCATGAGATGGTTGTTTCTGATATCGCCGCAGCGAAGGCGGAACGGGCCGTACTGGTGCAAAACAGGGCGGAGGGCGCTGTATTGGCACCCTCAGCCGGTCGTGTCTTGAAGGTCAATGTCACTGCTGGCACCGTTGTGATGCCAGGCGAGGCGATTATCCGGATTGCTGCCGAGAACTATATCCTGCGTATGCGATTGCCGGAACGACACGCGCGATTTCTGAAGCAGGGCGATGTGGCATTGGTCGGCGGTCGTGGTTTGGCTGTAACTGACAGTGCCGTGCGCAAGGGCCGTGTCCGTCAGGTTTATCCGATGCTGGAGCAGGGCTTCGTGGTAGCCGATGTGACGGTTGAAGGTCTCGGCGATTTTTTTGTCGGTGAACGCGTGCGTGTCTGGGTACCGGCAGGCAAAAGATCAGCCATGGTCATACCTCGCGGATATTTGTACAAACGATTTGGTGTCAGTTTTGTCCGCCTGAAGGATGGAGCAGAAGTTGCGGTTCAGGAGGGGGCTGAGACACAGGACGGCGTGGAAATCCTGTCCGGTCTGCTCGCAAACGACCTGTTGGTGTCCCCATGAAGCTGGGCATATCTGGCTGGCTGACCAAAACCTTTATTCAGTCGCCGCTGACGCCGTTGTTCTTGCTTGCGTCTATTGCTGTCGGCGCATTGGCGCTGGCCGTCTTGCCGCGTGAGGAAGAGCCACAAATCAGTGTGCCCATGGTCGATGTAGTTGTGCAAACCAACGGTCTGCGCGCCGCAGACGGGGCAGAGCTGGTTACCAAACCGCTGGAAGACATCGTTCGTGGCATAGACAATGTCGAACATGTTTATTCGGTCACCGAAGACGATATGGTCATTGTGACAGTCCGCTTTGACGTGGGACATGACCCGGACCGGGCAATCCTACGTGTACATGAACAAATCCGTGCCAATATGCATCGCATACCCCTGGGTATTCCGGAACCATTGATCGTCGGCAAGGGGATTAACGATGTGCCGATCATGGTGCTGACTTTATCCCCTAAATCAGTTGATCGCGGGCGCTGGGACGACAACAAGCTGTTTGAGGTCGCAGAAGAACTCCAGCATGAACTGCGCAAGGTTACAGACGTTGGCAGAACCTTCATCGCTGGCGGCCGGGCAACACAAATCCGCATCGAGCCGGACCCGGAGCGTTTGTCGCTCTATGGCATTGCCCTGAACCAGCTTGTCGACAAGGTGAAAAATGCCAACCGCGCCTTTGCTGTTGGTGGCCTGCGCCGGTTGGACAAACAACTGCCCGTTGTTGCGGGACAAACGCTTAAAGGTGGTTCTGATATCTCTTTGCTGCTGATTACGTCCTATGACGGACGTCCGGTGTATCTCAAGGATGTTGCGAACGTCATTTATGGCTCAGCGGAAAGTGAGCACCGTACCTGGCATATAACACCAAACGATGATGGCAAACTGGAAAAACGACCTGCAGTCAGCCTTGCCCTGGCCAAACGTCAAGGCAGCAATGCGGTTGCGATCGCCAATGACTTGCTGGCGCAGATGGAGCGTATCAAGGGACGTCTGATCCCCGAAGGCGTAGAAGTCACTGTGACCCGCAATTACGGAGAGACCGCCGCGGAAAAGGCAGATGAATTACTATTTCATCTGGTCCTGGCCTCGGTCTCGATTGTCGCGCTGCTTACCCTGTTTCTGGGATGGCGAGAAGGCGTTGTGGTTCTGGTTGTGATTCCGACCACAATATTGCTGACTTTTTTCGCAGCCTGGTTAATGGATTATACGATCAACCGCGTCAGCATGTTTGCGTTGATATTTTCCATCGGCATCCTGGTTGATGACGCCATTGTCGTTGTTGAAAACATAGATCGTCACTGGAAGCAAAAGGGGGCCAGGGACGCTCTGCAAACAGCGATTAATGCTGTCGCCGAAGTGGGTAACCCGACGATCATCGCCACA
Source organism: Alphaproteobacteria bacterium (assembly GCA_018654745.1). Classification (GTDB taxonomy): domain Bacteria; phylum Pseudomonadota; class Alphaproteobacteria; order UBA2966; family UBA2966; genus JABILA01. Next base: position 5,164 of record JABILA010000154.1, on the reverse strand, counting down.
TTTACAATTATTGCAGCACTACTGCCGATGCTGTTTGTCTCCGGGTTGATGGGTCCCTACATGAGCCCGATCCCCGTCAATGCTTCTGCGGCAATGTTGTTTTCGCTTTTTGTTGCCATGGTCATCACACCCTGGCTGATGTTCAAACTGCGCCACAAACCCAAACCGGGAGACGACAACAAAACGTCGGCGGGAGGCCATGACGAAGTTGGTTTACTGGGCCGGATTTATCTCGCGATTGCGACGCCATTGTTGAAGGGCAGGGGACGCTCCAAACTTTTCCTGGCTGTTGTGACTGTGATGACACTGGCAAGTCTGGTGCTGTTTTACACACAGGATGTCGTCGTCAAGCTTTTGCCGTTCGACAACAAATCCGAACTATCTCTTGTTCTGGACATGCCACGTGGATCAACCCTTGAAGGTACTGAACGTGTGTTGATGGCAGCTGTCAAAAAGCTGGAGGGATTGCCGGAACTGGTTGACGTGCAAGCCTATATTGGCACAGCCGCACCGTTCAATTTCAATGGTCTGGTCCGGCACTACTATTTCCGCAGCCGACCCGACCAGGCTGAGTTGCAACTCAATTTGTTGGCAAAACATGATCGTGATCGTGCCAGTCACGATATTGCGCTTGATGTCCGTGCGCGACTTGCGGATATTGATATTCCACAAGGTGGTTCCCTCAAGGTTGTTGAAGTGCCGCCAGGACCGCCGGTATTGGCGACACTTCTTGCCGAAGTTTATGGACCCAACCCGGAAGCGCGTCGGGCGACAGCGATCAAGTTGAAAGAAGCATTCGAGGCTGTGGACTTTGTTGTTGATGTGGACGACAGCTGGGGCGAGATAAGCCCGAGACTGAGATTTTCCATTGATCAGGAAAGCCTTGAATTTCACCGGGTCGAGGAAGAAGCCGTTTATGACACGTTGGCAGCCTTGCTGGGCGGTGTGCCGGTTGGATATTCGCATCAGGGTGGCGGTTCCAATCCGACACAAATTGTCGTTTCCTTGCCCCGCCGCGATCTGACCCCTTCGGCGTATCTGCTTGCGACGCCTGTGCCGACACTTAACGGTGGTCGGGTTGAACTGGGCGATGTGGTTTCGATCACAGAAGAAGCCGCCTCATACCCTCTGTTCAGGCGGGATGGGCGGTTTGCCGAGATGGTTATGGCAGAGATGGCTGGCAGCTTCGAGGCACCTGTCTACGGCATGTTGGCCGTCCAGGATGAAATCGACAAGCTGGAATGGCCAAACGGAAAGCCGGTTGTCCACCTCCATGGCCAACCAGTTGACGAGAGTACCGTATCAATTCTCTGGGACGGAGAATGGGAAATTACCTGGGTGACTTTTCGGGATATGGGCGGCGCTTTCATTGTGGCGATTTTGGGTATTTACCTTCTTGTTGTGGGACAGTTCGGCAGTTTCAAGGTGCCTCTGGTCGTTCTGGTACCTGTTCCCCTGACCTTGATCGGAATCATGCTGGGGCATTGGTTGTTTTCGGCAGCTTTTACTGCCACGTCCATGATTGGCTTCATTGCGCTTGCTGGCATCGTTGTGCGGAATTCGATCTTGTTAATTGATTTTATCCGGGCCCGGCAAGATGGGAAAACCCCTATGCGACAGGTTTTGCTTGAGGCAGGTGCTATTCGATTTAAACCGATCTTTTTAACAGCACTGGCAGCCATGCTCGGCGCTTCGGTTATTCTCGCTGATCCGATTTTTCAGGGTTTGGCCATATCAATGTTGTTTGGTTTGGCATCTTCAACGGCCTTAACCCTGCTTGTTATACCTGCTATTTATGTCTGGTTACGAGACGATGGCCGTCCGGTTGAATGACAACTGGTCTATACGATTGATGCTCACATAACTTGATTTTCTTACCCGCAACGCGAATAATCCGGGTGGGGGGACAAGTTATTTACGGTGATGGATTTGAGCGACCGGTCTGAGTCTGTGTGGCGTGATACAACCCGTGCCCTTTCTGGCGTATTTCGCCGAAGCGCGATGATATTGCCCGGAATCGTGTTCCTGTTTTCGCTCGTTTGGGCCGTCTCATTTGTCATTATAGAACTGAATGAACAGTTCGAAGACAAATCCAGTCAACTTCATCGTGATGCCCAGCACCTTTCCGCGCCGACCAATGACTGGCTGAAGGAAATTGAAAACGCAATTTTTGATTTATCCTGGCAAATCGATGGCAAAAATCTCGAAACCGCCGCCGTTCGCATCAGGATGGGCCTCCAGGCACAAAAAACACCAGCCTTGCACTACATTTATATTGCGGATAGTCAGGCTGCCGTTCTGAGCGATTTCTCCCCATCACCGGATTTACCGGATCTGACCCTGGCAGGTCTGCCAGCACAAATGAAAAAGTCTGAATCGGGCATCAGTCGACCGTTCAGTTTTGTCGGCAATGAATATATCGCAATTTTCAGGCGTGTTGATTTACCACAGTTCGGGAAAACTGTTCCGTATGAGGCAAGATACCTTGTCGGCCTGGCTCCGCTGGCGGTTTTGAAAAACCGTTGGCGCACCTATGAACTGGAACCAGGCATCAGTATCCAATTGTTTGTCCCGGGAAACGGATTGAGGATTGCTAAATCCGGTGAGGACACAGGGCTGGATATTGAGAACAAATTCCTGAGTGTTCGACGCGAAATGTCGTTGGTAAGCGGTGTGACAGATGCCATCGTAAATGGGCGAATTGTATCGTGGCGGAACCTGCACAAGTTTGGGGCCGCTGTTGTGCTCTCTCAATCACACCAGAGCGTCTATCTGGATTGGCGCGATAGAAACCTGCTTTTTCTGGTTGCGGCTCTGATCGCCAGTTTGATCGTTACTGGTATTGTCTATTTGATTGCCAGATCAATAGTCTTGACCGGAAGGCAGCGAGAAGAAGCGGTCAGCGCGTTGGCGAAAAGCGAGCAACGGTTTCGTGAATTTGCGGAAAATTCCTCCGACTGGATGTGGGAGATGGATGCCGATCTGAGGTTCAGCTTTTTTTCGGAGGACATGCTGTACAATGGCGTGGTTATGGCGGCATCAGTGATTGGACAACGTCGTGATGACCTGCTTGATCTTGATGGCCCTGAAAGAGAAAAAAACCTGGCTCATTTGCAAGACCTTCGGGATCACAAACCCTTTCGTAATTTTGATTTTGATATGAAGACCTCTGACGGAAATCTCCTTCGGGTTGATACCAGCGGCACACCCGTTTTCGATAATAATGGTGATTTCAATGGGTATCGGGGGACGGCGACGGACAAGACCCAGCAACATCTATCTGAGCGCAGAGCCGGAGAGCTGCACGAGCAACTTGTTCTTGCCATTAATGCGATGAAGGTTGGGTTTGTTGTTTACAGCCCGACAGGCGAATTGTTGATCTGTAATGAACAATTAAAAGAGATATTCCCAAACTCTGCAAAATTGCATGTGCCGGGCGCGCACTACAGGGACTTGAATGCGGCTGAGGTCTCCCAGGGGAATGCGGCTTACAAGGCCCGGAGTACCGACATATGGAAGGATATAAAAACTGAGCTTCAGGTAGGGATCAGCCGGTCGTCCGAATTACAAATGTCAGACGGACGCTGGATATTCTACGAGGATAGGCTGACCCGGTCTGGTCATATCGTCGGAACCCGTGAGGACATTACCAGTCGAAAACATGAACACGAGTTCCTCAAGGAGAATTTTGAGCACTTCCGATCCTTGATAGAAGACGGCATGGATATGATAACCGTCACTGATAACAACGGTGTTTCTATTTATGAAAGTCCGTCCGTAAAACGGTTTCTCGGTGACAATACACCCGGGAAACACACAATTTATCGCTCAATCGAAGAAGACAGGGATAAGGTCCGCAAGGCTTTCGCCACGGTCGTGAGCGATGCCGGCAGAACCGAGAGCGTTGAAACACGCATCACCGACAAAATGGGGGAGGTCAAGATTCTTGAGTGTCGAATGCGGAACTTGACGCAAAATCCTGCGGTCAAGGGCATCGTGATCATTAGCCGGGATATTACAAATCAAAGAAATAGTGAAGCGGTCACGCTGTCTTTGCAAACACGCCTTGCAACCATACTCGACAGTGCGCCAATGATGATTTGGTCCGTCGATCAGAACGGTATTTTCACTCTCGCAGAAGGACGTATCCTGTCTTCGTTGGAGACAGGGTCTGCGTCGTTGGTTGGACAATCGGCCTACGATGTTTTCAGCGAATCACCCAGTGCGATTTTCGGTATTCGTGAAGCTTTGAAGGGGCAACCTTCGGCAACGTCAATGGTAAGCAAAGGCATTACTTTCGATACCTGGTATATGCCGCAGTTCGACGATAATGAGACGGTGAGTGAAGTGATCGGCGTCTCTATTGATGTCACAAAGCGACAGCTGGCCGAGACAGCATTGCGCCAGATAGCAGAAGGCACGACCGGCACCAGGGAACAGGATTTTTTCAGATCCATGATGGCTTCGATTGCCGAAGCCACGTCAGCCGATCAGGCCTTCATCGGAGAAATAACAGAGGACGGTCGCACAATCCGGACCTTGATCCGGTTTCAGGACGGCGTTGTTCAGGACAATATCAGCCAGGGACTTTCCGGGTCACCTTGTGAGGTCATTATTGCAGAGGACAAACGCGTGTTTGATACTGGGCTGGCAACAAGGTTTTCCGCGAACGAGGCGTTAGTTGGGCTGGGACTGCAGTCGTATATCGGAATGCCCATAATGACAGCCAGCGGGCGACCCCTTGGCTTGATCGCCATCATGTATACCCAACCAGAAGAAGAGAACCAGGCCGCTGAAGCCTTGCTGCCAATATACGCCTCGCGAGCTGCGGCGGAAATTGAACGTATCAATGCCAGGGAAGCCATGTTGCAAGCCGTTGAGGAGGCTGAATTCGCCAGCCGTGCAAAATCTGAATTTCTTGCAAATATGAGCCATGAACTCCGAACGCCTTTGAACGCGATAATTGGCTTTTCCGACATGTTGCGGGCCGGATATTTTGGCAGTCTCGGCGACAGACAGGGCTCTTATGTGAAGTAGTTTCGACCTGATCTGACACCGCTCCTTGCAAAAGGAGAGGGTTACCGGTTTTGATAACGGTGCAAATAAAATTATCGAAACACAATCGAAAGGTAACCCTCATGTTACAGAATAGCGAAAAGATCAT